>DATAZG010000151.1:0-55271 GCA_036272155.1 Pseudonocardia sp. | reverse complement strand
CATCGGGTTGGCACCGGCGGCGACGTTGCGCAGACCCTCGCGCACGAGCGCCTGGGCCAGCACGGTGGCCGTGGTGGTCCCGTCACCGGCGATGTCGTCGGTCTTCTTGGCAACTTCCTTGACGAGCTCGGCCCCGATCTTTTCCCACGGGTCCTCGAGCTCGATCTCCTTGGCGATCGACACACCATCGTTGGTGATGGTGGGAGCGCCCCACTTCTTCTCGAGCACGACGTTGCGGCCACGCGGGCCGAGCGTCACCTTGACTGCGTCGGCGAGGGTGTTCATGCCGCGCTCGAGCCCGCGGCGTGCCTCCTCGTCAAACGCGATCATCTTGGCCATGCGGTGTGGTCCTCCGATAGGGATGACGCGATGGTCGGACGCGGTGCCCGCGACGGACGACCGGCAACCCTGCGCTCGGCCTCACCGACCCGACCTGGCACTCACAGGTGTCGAGTGCCAATGCCGTGTTTAGCACTCTCCCGCGGCGAGTGCAAGGCGACAGGCCAGGTCCACACCCCCTCAGGGGGACGCCGAGGGCACCTGCCGAGAGCCCGGCAAATGACACCGTGAGCTGGCCGAACCTGCCCCACTCGCGAGCGAGGGACCGAACGGCGTGCCGATCGGTCCCTCGCTGTACTCGAACTCAGAGCCGGCGCACTGCCTCCGCCTGGCTACGACCATCCCGGCCAGCCGTTGTCTCGAACTCCACCCGGTCGCCCTCCTCGAGCGTCCGGAAGCCATCCATCTGGATGGCGCTGTAGTGCACGAAGACATCAGGCCCGCCATCGGTGGCGATGAAGCCGTAGCCCTTCTCCGAGTTGAACCACTTGACCGTGCCCTGGGCCACGCGATCCTCCTGTTGTTGCGGACGAACCGCAGCCGACGCTACCCATCCGAACCGCCTCCCGAGAGCCCCGTCTCAGAGTCCGGGAGGGCAGGATGCGCAACGTGAGAACCGTCGAGGAACACCGCGCGGCGGTCGCCGCGCTGCTCGGTCGCACCCCGATCGAGGACCGCCCGCTGGCCGCCGCGCTTGGCCTGGTGCTCGCCGAGGATCTGCACTCGGCGATCCCGCTGCCGCCGTTCGACAACTCGGCGATGGACGGGTACGCGGTGCGCGCCGAGGATGTGGCGGACGCCTCGCCTGAGCGGCCGGTGCGGCTCCCGGTGCCCGAGGACATCCCGGCCGGGCGCACCGACTCGCCGCCGCTGCGACCCGGCACCGCCCACCGGATCATGACCGGCGCACCCCTGCCGCCCGGGGCGGACGCCGTGGTCCAGGTCGAGCACACCGACGGCGGCGTGCACGAGGTGCGGGTGGACCAGCCGGTGGCGGCCGGCACGCACCTGCGCCGGGCCGGCGAGGACACCACGGCCGGCGCGCTGGTGCTGCCGGCGGGCACCCCGCTGTCCGCGCCGAGGCTCGGGCTGGCCGCCGCGGTGGGGGCCGCCACGGTCCGGGTACGGCGGCCGCTGAACGTGCTCGTGCTGTCCACCGGGTCGGAGCTGGTGGCCGCCGGGCAGCCACTGCGGCACGGGCAGATCTACGAGTCGAACGGCGTGATGCTGGCGGCCGCGGTGACCGACGCCGGCGGGTACGCCGAGCAGCTGCGGTTCGTGCCGGACGACGTGCCCCAGTTCCTGGCCACCCTGACCGAGCGGATCGCCTCGGCCACCGAGCACGGCCACCCGCCGGACCTGGTGCTCACCTCCGGTGGGGTGAGCGCCGGCGCCTACGAGGTGGTCAAGGACGCGCTCGCCGACCGGGGCGTGGAGTTCGTCAAGGTGGGCATGCAGCCGGGCGGGCCGCAAGGCGCCGGACGGCTGACCGGCCTGGCGGGGACGGCCGAGGTCGCCGTGGTCACCCTGCCCGGCAACCCGGTCAGCTCGCAGGTGTCCTTCGAGGTGTTCGTGCGCCCTGCGTTACGGGCCGCGATGGGCCATCCGAGGCCGGCTAGGCCAGTCGTGCGCGCCCGCCTCGCCGAGACGCTGCACTCCCCGCCGGGCCGCCGACAGTTCCGCCGAGGGGAGCTGGACGAGGCCACCGGAGTGGTCCGCGCGATCGGCGGACCGGGCTCCCACCTGCTCTCGGCGCTGGCCCGGGCGAACTGCCTGATCGTGCTCGACGAGTCGATACAGGTGCATCCGGCCGGCGAGGAGGTCGACACCTGGAGCCTCGATCGCTGATCGAGTGGTGCCACGGCGATACTCCAAGTGGTGCTCGACACAGCGTGATGAGGTGTCATTTCATCGAGTGTGACTAACATCACAGGCCAAAAGGGCAACGTTTGACCCCCCAAAGGCGTCAACATCACTACAGCGTTCGTCCGAACGGTCCATGTGCAGCGTGTTTCCCACGATTGGGCTGGACCACCGAGCGGGCGCTCGGGAATAATTTGACGCACGGTGGGTAACCCCACCGCCAACGGACCTACCGCTTGTCGCTGGGGAGCGGACGAGCGGTTCCACGGCCGGGGTCGCTGTCTCGGGGGATGGCGGCTCCGGCCTTTTACTTGCCCGGGGCCCTTCGCGTATCGCGCCCTCCCGGATCGCGCTGTTCGTCCCCCCGCCGCCGGTTATGGCTAAGGTGATCGCCATCAGACCGCCGTGGGCCGGCGGACCCGCCCGGCGTACCGTGAGCGGCCGGGCGGCCATCCTGGCGCCGCACCGTGGAGGATTCGACTCACCCTGATGGCCGGCACCGATCCCGCAGCTACCGGACTGAGCCACCTCGTCGGCCTGGTCCGTGCCGCGATTCCCCCCATGCACCCCGGCGGCCGGCCCATCGTGGCCGGCGTCGGCGCCGCCGCGCTGCTCGCCAGGGCGCTCACCGGGCGCGGCACCGTGCTCGGGCTGGCCGCCACCGCGGCCGTGGCGGCCTTCTTCCGCGAGCCGGCCCGGGTCAGCCCGGACCGGGCCGGCGTGATCGTGTCGCCGGCCGACGGCACGGTGGCGATCGTCGACGAGTGCGCCCCGCCGGCCGAGCTCGGCCTGCCGGACACACCGCTGCCCCGCGTCAGCGTCTTCCTCTCCGTGCTGGACGTGCACGTGCAGCGGGTCCCGCTGGACTCCCGGGTCGACCGCATCGTCTACCGGCCCGGCAAGTTCCTCTCCGCCGACCTGGACAAGGCCAGCGAGGACAACGAACGCAGCTCGATGCTGCTGCGCGGCACCGACGGGCAGCAGGTCGCGGTCGTGCAGATCGCCGGGCTGCTGGCCAGGCGGATCGTCTGCCAGGTCGGCGAGGGCGCCGAGGTGGCCGCCGGCGAGACGTACGGGCTGATCCGCTTCGGCTCCCGGGTCGACACCTACCTGCCCGCCGGCGCCCGGGTGCTGGTCGCGCCGGGGCAGCGCACCATCGGCGGCGAGACCGTGCTGGCCGAGTCGGCCGGCCCCGAAGCGACGAGCTGACCCATGGCCGTGAACGGCAACCGGGGAGTTCGGCTGCTGCCGAACGCCATCACCGTGCTGGCGCTGTGCTCCGGGCTCTCCGCGGTGCAGTTCGCGCTCAGCCAGCAGTTCGACCTGAGCATCGCCGCGCTGACCGCGGCCGCCATCTTCGACAGCCTGGACGGCCGGATCGCCCGGCTGCTCGACGCCACCAGCAAGATGGGCGCCGAGCTGGACTCGCTGGCCGACTGCGTGTCGTTCGGCGTCGCCCCCGCGCTGGTGCTCTACATCTGGGTACTGGAGGGCAACCGGCTGGGCTGGGTGGTCGCGCTCGTCTTCGCGGTGTGCGCGGCGCTGCGGCTGGCCCGGTTCAACACGCTGCTCGACGACACCGAGCAGCCCCCGTACGCCAAGGAATTCTTCGTCGGGGTGCCCGCGCCCGCCGCCGCCCTGGTCGCGGTGCTGCCGCTGCTCATCGCGCGCCAGTTCGGCCCGGGGTTCTGGACTTCCCCGCTGGTCGTCGGCGTGTGGATGCTGCTGGTCGCGGCGTTGATGATCAGCCGGCTGCGCACCCTCTCGATGAAGACCGTGCGGGTGCCGGCCGAGTTCATCGCGCCGCTGCTGGTGCTGGTCGGGCTGGCCGGCGCGGCGATCATCACCGTGCCGTTCCTCGCCCTCGCGCTGGCCGTCGTGATCTATCTCGGGCACCTGCCCTACGGCGTCTACCGGTACCGCTGGCTCGGCCGGCACCCGGAGGCCTGGTACGTAGCCGCGCGACAGCGCCGGGCCGCCGTGCGCGCGCTGCGCACCACCCGCCCGGCCGGCCTGCGGGCACCGCTGCGCCGCCGGGTGGCCGGCGCCGCGATGGCCAGGGCCGCCGCCCTGAACACCCGCCGCCGCCGCGAGGACAGCACCACGACCAACGGCCAGCACAGCGGTACCGGCCCGGTGGGTGCAGCGGGCGTCAGTGGCGGACCGGGGCCGGCGGAGCACCTGCCGCGCCGCAGCGGCCGCCGGCTCGGCCTGCGCAAGATCCGCCGCCCCCGCTGAGCCGCTGGCTAGTCGACTCCGCCTGCCGCCCGGTCCGACCGGCGCTTGACAGCCAGGTTGAGCACCACCAGGACGGCCACCAGCGCCGCCGTCAGATGGATCGGCGCCGGTGACCACGGCGTGGCCAGGACGAGCACCACGACCACCGGGTAGGCGAGGTTCAGTGCCCGCACCCGCCCGCTCGGGCGCAGCCGCACGTGCAGCAGCCACACGCTGAGCAGGAACACCGCCACCGGTACAGCCGTGGCGAAGCCGGCGAGCAGCGGCGGGAGCTCCGTCCGGCCGGTGTCGAAGTCGACCGCGACCTCCAACCCCGCCCCGACCGCCGCCACCGAGGCGAACACGAGGTAGTGGCCGTAACCCCAGCCCAGCGCGATCTGCTGGGACGAGAGCAGCGGCTCCGCCGGCTCGTCGAAGTACAGCCACCACATCGAGAAGACGATCACCACGCCGGCCGCCGCCAGGCCGAGCAGGGTACCCAGGTGCTCGCCCTCGGCCAGCCCCTCCTGGATCGCCGAGGCCGACCCGAGCACCACCTCCCCGAGCACGATCAGCGTGAAGCACCCGTACCGCTCGGCGATGTGCCCGGGGTGCCAGGTGGTCCACCCGGCGCGCTCCGCGAACGCCGGCACCGCCATCTCCGCGATCGCCAGCAGCACGAAGCTGGCCAGCCCCAGGCTCGGCGGCAGCAGCAGCCGCAGCACCCAGCCCACCTGCACCACCGTGATGCCGCCCGCGTAGCGCAGCGTGGTGCGCCGCTGCTCCGGGTTGGCCCGCCCGGCCCGCAGCCACTGCGCCACCATGGCCAGCCGCATGATCACGTAGCCGACGGTGATGACGGTGTAGTCGATGCGGTCGAACGCGGCGGGCACCCCGGCGGCCAGCACCAGCGCGCCGGCGATCTGCACCAGCGTGGTCAACCGGTACAGCGCGTCGTCGGTGTCGTACGCGGAGGCGAACCACGTGAAGTTCATCCACGCCCACCAGATCGCGAAGAACACCAGCAGGTAGCCGATCAGCCCCGCGCCGACGTGCTGCTCACCGAGCGCGTGGTGCAGCCGGGCGGCGGCCAGCGACACGGCGACGACAAAGCACAGGTCGTAGAACAGCTCCAGCGGCGTGGACGATCGGTACGGCTCGGCGGGTTCCCTGGCGCGCATCACCCTGGTCCAGCGCGCGCCGTGCGGGTTGCCGTGGTCTAGCGGGCTGGGGTCGGCGGTCACCGCGTGATCATGCCCGGTCGGTCAGCGCCGCTGGTAGTCCCGCGTGACGATCACGATCAGGCCCGGGGTGGCGTTGGCGATGCCACCGAACCTCGGCGCGGCGTGCATGCCGAAACTGCTGGCCAGCGACTGCGCGGCGGCCTGCTCGCGGCTGTTGCCCGGCTGGTAGTAGACCGTGCTGGTGCCGATCGCGCCGAACGGGTAGTTGCCGACCTCGGTGACCTGCCAACCGGAGTCGCGGAAGTCGGCGGCGGCCTGCTGGGCCAGGTCCCGGATCCGGCTGTTGTTGTAGACCCGCACCGGCGCCTTCACCGCGGCGCGGCGCGGCGCCTGGGGGCGGGGTGCGGCGACCGCCGGTCCAGGGCCGGTCTCGGCCGGCAGGCCGGCGCCCGGCAGCTTGGCCGCGGGGGGTGCGGCGGGCGGCGGAGCGGCGGGGGGCGGGGCGGCGGGGCCGGGCGGCGGCGCCGGGGCTGCCAGCGGGGCGGGGGCCGGTTTCTGGGCCGGCGGCGGCGCGGGCGGCACGACTATCGGCGGAGGGGGCGCGGGCGCCGCCTCCGGCTTGGGCGCGGGAGCCGGCTCGGCCTTGGGCGCCGGAGGGGGCGCGGGGGCCGCCTCGGGCTTCGGCGCCGGCGCGGGGGCCGCTTCCGGCTTGGGCGCGGGACCGCTGACCGGGGCCGACGACGCGGCGGAGTTCACCGAGGGGGAGGCCGGCGCCGGGTTCCCGCTGTCGCCACCGCCGGCGGCGGAGACGAGGCCGACCACCGCCGCGACCGCGGCGACGCCGAGCATCACGAACCCACCCATGCGGAGCGGGGACGGGCCGCCGCCCAGCGGATTGGGTTCGGTCATCTCGACCTCCCGGTCGCTCGTGATGTCGGTGCGGTGGCTGCGCGCGGGATCAGCGCGCGTCGACCCCGAACCGACGAGCCGCCCGGGTCCGCTGGCGGCTCGCCCGCAGCCGCCGCAGGCGCTTGACCAGCATCGGGTCGGCGGCCATCGCGGCTGGCTTGTCGATCAGCGCATTGAGTACCTGGTAGTAGCGGGTCGCTGACATGTCGAAGAGCTCGCGGATGGCCTGTTCCTTGGCGCCCGCGTACTTCCACCACTGCGCCTCGAAGGCGAGCACCTCGCGCTCCCGGCGGGCCAGCTCGTCGCTGACCGCCCGGTGGTCCGGCAGTACCTCGACGGAATCCATTCACGCACCTCGACGGATCGGGAACCGAGCAACCTAGCCAAACAACAACCATGTGATTCGATGGCCATTCAACCACGGGTGGGCGACAGAGCCCGGCACCGACGCACCCTCGGCCGGCACTCCGGCCAACCCGATAAGGTCGCGGGCATGGCCGTCCGTCCCATTCGAATCATCGGCGACCCGGTGCTGCACGCGCCAACCCAGCCGGTCACCGAGTTCAACGACGAGCTGCGCACGCTGGTCACCGACATGTTCGACACCATGGCGGCCGCGGACGGCGTCGGGCTGGCCGCGAACCAGGTCGGCGTGGCCCTGCGGGTCTTCGTCTACGACTGCCCTGACGACTTCGAGGACATCCAGCACCGGGGCGTCGTGATCAACCCCCAGCTGGAGACCACCGAGCTGCCCGAGGGCATGCCGGACCCCGACGAGGACTGGGAGGGCTGCCTCTCCGTGCCCGGCGAGCAGTTCCCCACCGGACGGGCCGAGTGGGCCAGGGTGACCGGCGTCGACCTCGACGGTGCCCAGGTCGAGATCGAGGGGCGCGGCTTCTTCGCCCGCTGCCTGCAGCACGAGACCGACCACCTGAACGGCCTGCTCTACGTGGATCGGCTGGTCGGCCGGCACGACAGGGCCGCCCGCAAGGCCCTCAAGAAGCAGGGCTGGGGCGTCCCCGGCCTCTCCTGGGACCCCGCCGCCCCCCACCCCGCCGAACTCTGACCCTCGCACTCCGCGAGTCGGGCTCCGCCCTCCTCCCGCGAGTCGGGGATTTTGTCAGGGTGAGTCGCGGAATCCGTCAGCCCGATGCTCATACCCAACCCTGGCGAGTCGCTGGATTCCGCTGACCGTGTCGCTGGATTCCGCGGCTCGGCCGGCACTTCCAACCAGGCCGGAACACCACGCCCCACCCGCACGTTTACCGCTGTAAAGCTGTAATCAAGGCGGTGGGGCGAGATGGACGAACTGGACGCCTACTCACGTACGGTCAGCGCGGTGGCGGCCGAGGTCACGCCGCACGTGGCCAGCCTGCGGGTCGGCCGAGGGAGATCAACCGGAGCCGGCTCCGGCGTGGTGTTCACCGACGACGGCCTGCTGCTGACCAACGCGCACGTGGTCGCCGACGCCAGCCGGGGTGAGGCGGAGTTCACCGACGGCACCGAGACCACGTTCGACGTCGTCGGTACGGACCCGCTCTCCGACCTGGCCGTGCTCCGCGCCCGGGGCGGCACACCCCCGGCAGCCAAGCTCGGTGACGCCGACCAGCTGGTGGTCGGCCAGCTCGTGGTGGCCGTCGGCAACCCGTTCGGACTGACCGGCTCGGTGACCGCCGGCGTGGTCAGCGCGCTCGGGCGGTCGCTGCCGACGCGCAGCGGGCGGACCGGCCGGGTGATCGAGAACGTCATCCAGACCGACGCCGCCCTGAACCCCGGCAACTCCGGTGGCGCACTGGCCAACGGCCGAGGCGAGGTGATCGGGATCAACACCGCGGTGGCCGGCGTCGGCCTCGGGCTCGCCGTGCCGGTGAACTCCACCACCCGCCGGATCGTGGCCACGCTGCTCAACGACGGCCGCGTGCGCCGCGGCTACCTGGGCCTGGTGGGCACTCCGGCGCCGGTGCCGGCCTCGGTGGCCGAGCGCTACCAGCGGAGTAAGGGGCTGCGACTGGTCGAGGTCGTGGCCGGCAGCCCCGCCGCGAAGGCCGGACTGCGCGCGGGTGACCTGGTGCTGTCCGTCGGGCGGGAGCCGGTGACCGACGCGCAGGGCATCCAGCGCCAGCTGTTCGCCGAGTCGATCGGGGTGGCACTGCCGGTGACCGTGCTGCGCAACGGCGCGATGGTGGACGTCGTCGCGGTGCCCTCGGAGCTCACGGGCTGACCCGCACCGACCCCGCGGAATCCAGCGACACGGCCAGCAAAATCCAGCGACTCGCCGGTTTGGGTGGGCGCGTCGACGGGTGAGGGTGCGCGCGTCGGGCTGACGGAATCCCCGACTCACCCTGACGGAATCCCCGACTCGCGGGAGGAGGGCGGAGCCCGACGCGCTGGGGGGAGGGCGGCGGGTGACTGAGGGGAGTGGCTGAGGGTGGGTGGCTGGCGGGGTGGGCGTCGGCGCGTTACGGTCACTGGCACAACTGCAGATCGCGGGAGCTCGTAACTCATCGGGCTGAGAGGGCGGCTAGCTGTTCGCAGCAGAGTGCCGCCGACCGCACGAACCTGTCCGGGTAATGCCGGCGTAGGGAGGATTCGCCATGACAGCACTTGACGACCGTACGGTCACCCCCACCGTCACCACGGGCCCGATCCAGGGCTCGCGCAAGGTGTACGTGGAGGGTCCGGACGGCCTGCGGATTCCGGTCCGCCGAGTGGACCTGACCAACGGCGAGCACTTCGACCTGTACGACACCTCCGGCCCGTACACCGATGACGCGGCCACGATCGACGTCCGGAAGGGACTGCCGAAACTCCGCCAACCCTGGATCGACGCGCGCGAGCCGGTCGACGGCGCCGCCACCCAGCTGGCTTGGGCCAGGGCCGGCATCGTGACGCCGGAGATGCGGTTCATCGCCGTCCGCGAGGGCGTGGACGTGGAGCTGGTGCGCAGCGAGGTCGCGCGCGGCCGGGCGGTGATCCCGGCCAACCGCAACCACCCCGAGTCCGAGCCGATGATCATCGGCAAGAAGTTCCTCGTCAAGATCAACGCGAACATCGGCAACAGCGCGGTGACCTCCTCCATCGAGGAGGAGGTGGACAAGATGGTCTGGGCCACCCGGTGGGGCGCGGACAACGTGATGGACCTGTCCACCGGCAAGGACATCCACAACACGCGCGAATGGATCATGCGCAACGCCCCCGTCCCGATCGGCACCGTGCCGATCTACCAGGCGCTGGAGAAGGTCAAGGGCGACCCGGCGAAACTGTCCTGGGAGGTCTACAAGGAGACCATCTACGAGCAGTGCGAGCAGGGCGTCGACTACATGACCGTGCACGCCGGCGTGCTGCTGCGCTACGTGCCGCTGACCGCCAAGCGGGTCACCGGCATCGTGTCCCGGGGCGGTTCGATCATGGCGGCGTGGTGCCTCGCGCACCACCGGGAGTCGTTCCTCTACACGAACTTCGAGGAACTCTGCGACATCCTGCGCGAGTACGACGTGACGTTCTCCCTGGGTGACGGCCTGCGCCCGGGCTCCATCGCGGACGCCAACGACACCGCCCAGCTGGCCGAGCTGAAGACCCTCGGCGAGCTCACCCACATCGCCCGCGCGCGCGGCGTCCAGGTGATGATCGAGGGCCCCGGGCACGTGCCGATGCACAAGATCGCGGAGAACGTGCGGCTGGAGGAGGAGTGGTGCGGCGAGGCGCCGTTCTACACCCTCGGCCCGCTGGCCACCGACATCGCGCCGGCCTACGACCACATCACCAGCGCGATCGGGGCGGCGATCATCGCCCAGCACGGCACGGCGATGCTCTGCTACGTCACGCCCAAGGAGCACCTCGGGCTGCCCAACCGGGACGACGTGAAGGTCGGCGTGATCACCTACAAGATCGCCGCGCACTCCGCCGACCTGGCCAAGGAGCACCCGCACGCGCAGGGTCGCGACGACGCGCTCTCCCAGGCCCGGTTCGAGTTCCGCTGGCAGGACCAGTTCAACCTCTCGCTGGACCCGGACACCGCGCGCAGCTACCACGACGAGACGCTGCCCGCCGAGCCGGCCAAGACCGCGCACTTCTGCTCCATGTGCGGCCCCAAGTTCTGTTCCATGAAGATCACCCAGGACGTCCGGGAGTACGCCGAGAAACACGGGCTGACCAGCGTGGAGGCCATCGAGGCCGGCATGGTGGAGAAGTCCGAGGAGTTCGGCGACGCCGGCAACCGGGTCTACCTACCCATAACGAGCGACTGATGGCCGAGGCCACCGTGGGGGTCACCCCGCCAACCGCGATGACGATCGCCGGCACCGACTCGGGCGGCGGTGCCGGCATCGCGGCCGACCTGCGCGCGTTCACCGGCTGCGGGGTGCACGGCTGCCTCGCCGTCTGCGCGGTGACCGTGCAGAACTCCATCGGGGTCACCGGGTTCCACCCGATCCCGCCGGAGACCGTGGCCGCGCAGATCCTCAGCGTGGCCGGCGACATCGGCCTCGGCGCGGCGAAGACCGGCATGCTGGCCAGCACGGAGATCATCGAGGCGGTGGCCGAGGCGTGCGACCGGGCCGGGATCGGGGCGGCACACCGGACGCCGCTGGTGATCGACCCGGTCGCCGCCTCCATGCACGGCGACCCGCTGCTCGCCGACTCGGCGCTGGACGCCTTCCGCGGCCTGCTGTTCCCACGCGCGACGGTGATCACCCCGAACCTGGACGAGGTGCGGCTGCTGATCGGACTGGACGTGCACGACCGGGCGGCGCAGTACGAGGCGGCCAAGCTGCTCTACGAGCTCGGGCCGAGGAACGTGCTCGTCAAGGGCGGCCACCTGACCGAGGACGCGGGCGTCTGCGTCGACCTGCTCTACGACGGGCACACCTTCACCGAGCTGCCCGGGCCCCGGTTCGACACCGGCAACACACACGGCGGCGGCGACACGATGGCGGCCGCGATCGCCGCCGGGCTGGCTCGGGGGCTGCCGGTCCCGGAGGCGGTGGCGTTCGGCAAGCGGTACATCGTCGAGGCGGTCCGGCACTCCTACCCACTCGGCGCGGGGCACGGCCCGGTGTCCTCGCTGTGGCGGGTGCGCCCCGAGCCCATCTGACGGTGTCGACCCGGCCGGATCGGTCAGGCGAATGCGGGGAGTCAGGCGAACGCGACGAGGTGCTGGCCGGCCCACTCCCGGAAGGTCCGGCCGGGCCGGCCGGTGATCCGTTGCGCCCGGGCGGATGCGTCGACCGGCCCGGTCAGCGCGGCGGCCCGGTAGTTCAGTAGCGACTGGACGATCGGCGCCGGCGTGTACCGGCCCATCCGTTGCCCCCACAGCGGTACCCGAACATCTACCGGCTACGAGAGGCGCTGGTCACCGGCACCGGCGCGCCCGCTGGTTCCTCGACACCGTGCTCGCCGGCATCACCCGCCCCTGACCCCGCCGCTCACCTCGTTTCACCTGGTCAGGGCGGCGAACCCGGTCGCGATCGCGACCCGGCGCAAATTCCGTTGAGCAGTCGCTCAAACCGACGTACCTTCTCTTTTGAGCGACTGCTCAAAAGAGAAGGGGGAACGGGGTGGGTCTCTACATCGAGGCACGGATCAGGACCGACATCGAGCGGCTCTGGAGCCGTACCCAGGAACCGGCCCGGCACCAGCGTTGGGACCTGCGCTTCACGCACATCAGCTACCTGCCCCGCGCGGCGGGGGAACCACAGCGGTTCACCTACGCGGTGCGGGTCCTACCGGGGCTCCGGGTCGCCGGAACGGGCATCACCGCTGGGGAGCGGCAGCGCCCGGACGGGACCAGGACCTCGGCGCTGCGCTTCGCCTCCCCGCATCCGCTCTCCCTCATCGCGGCGGGCCGGGGCTACTGGCGCTACGTCCCGGACGGCGACGGCGTCCGCTTCCTCACCGGCTACGACTACGAGCCGCGCTGGGGGCGCGTCGGCCGGGTGGTGGACCGCTGCCTGTTCCGACCGCTCATCGGCTGGGGCACCGCCTGGTCGTTCGACCGGCTGCGGCTGTGGTGCGAGCGCGGCACTCCGCCCGAGCGGTCGCTGCGCTACGGCCTCGCCGAGAGCTCGGCCCGGCTGCTGGCCGTTGCCGCCGCGCTGCTGGCCGGTGGCCCACTGGTCGCGCTGCCGGTGGCGTTCGCCGCGCTCGCCGTCCGACCACTGCCCACCACCCCCTCGGCCAGGCGCTGCCTACGCCGTCCTCCCGAGCGCGCCGCCGCCGTCGCGCCCGCCATCCTCACCACTCTGGAGCCGTCATGACCTCGATCTTCCAACTCGCCATGGCTGCCGACTTCGACCGACTCCACCCTCGGATCCAGCGCCGGTTCTCCGTCGGCCTGGGCAGCGGGGAAGCCTGCGTCGGCCGGGGGGTGATGCGGCGCATCTGGCACGCCGGCGGCTGGGTCCGACCGTTCCTCGCGCTCGGGGCCAGCCGGCACATCCTGCTGCCGCACGGCGGCCACGACATCCCCTTCACCATCGAGAACGTGCCGTACGTCGACTCCTACGGACGGGAGACGGTCACCTTCGTGCGCACCTTCGACTTTCCACGCGGGCCCGAGCGGTTCGACGCCACGATGGTGTTCAGCGCTGAGCGAGGCTGCATCGTGGACTATCTCGGGACGCACCAGCACGTCGCCTCCGACCTCCATCTCACCGCGGACCCGGCCGGCGCACTGGTCATCCGCTCCGGTGAGCACCGCTTCCGGGAGGGCCGGGTCAACTTCCGCGTGCCGGAACTGGTCGCCGGCGACGCCGTCGTCCGCGAGTCCTACGACGACAGCGCCGGCTGCTTCCGCATCGAGGTGCACGTCTCCAACCGGCGGTTCGGGCCGCTCTTCGGCTACACGGGCTCGTTCGCCGCCGACTACGCCGATGTGGCTGAATGCGGGGTACGGACGGATCTGCGACCGGTCCGCGAGGAAGTGCGGGCCTGAGCGATCCGGCGGCGGCCATGAACGAGGGAGCGCGGTGTGCGGGAGCGAGTGCGGTGAGCGAGGACACCCGCGACAAGCTGCTCGCCGGTGCACTGGCCACCCTCGTCGAGCACGGCATCACGAAGGCATCCGCCCGGACCATCGCCGCCGCCGCCGGCGTCAACCAGGCGCTGGTCTTCTATCACTTCGGCACCGTGGACGAACTGCTCGCGGCCGCGTGCCGGCGCGGCGCCGAGCAGCGGGTCGCCGTGTACCGCGAGCGCCTCGGCAGGGTGCGCACCCTCGCCGAGCTGCTCGAGCTCGCCCACGACCTGCACGCCGCCGAGCGCGACGGCGGCCACGTCGCGGTACTGGGCCAGCTACTGGCCGGTGCGCAGACGCAGCCCCGGCTCGCGCCGGCCACCGCCGCCGGGCTCGCGCTGTGGACCGACGAGATCGAGAAGGTGCTGGGCCGGGTGCTGTCCGGAAACCCGATCGCCGAGCTCATCGACGTCGACGGGCTGGCCAAGGCCGTCTCGGCCGCCTTCGTCGGCCTGGAGCTGTACGAGGGCGTCGACCCGGACGGGGCGACCCGCGCCTTCGCGGCCCTGGAACAGCTGGCCGGTCTGGTCGCGGTGCTCGACGACCTCGGACCGATCGCGCAGCGCGCCGTGCGCGCCGCGCTCGCGCGCCAGCGGCGCTGAGGGCTGGCGATCCTGGCGGGATCGGGCGGCGGGTCGGCGGCGGCCGTGGTCGAATGGGGCATGCCCGTGCTGCAGCGAGACGACGCCACCATCCACTACGAGGAGCACGGGTCGGGCTTCCCGGTACTGACGCTGGCGCCGGGCGGGATGCACTCCTCCGGCACGTACTGGGACGGGGAGGTCTGGAACCCCGTCAAGCAGCTGCCCGGCTTCCGCGTGATCACCATGGACCAGCGCAACGCCGGCGCGTCCACCGCCCCGGTGACCGGCGCCGAGTCCTGGGCGACCTACACCGCCGACCAGCTCGCCGTGCTCGACCACCTCGGCATCGAGCGCTGCCACGTGGTCGGCCAGTGCATCGGCGGCCCGTTCGTGCTCAACCTGCTGCGCACCGCGCCGCACCGGGTGGCCCGGGCCGTGGTGCTGCAGTCGATCGGGCTGGACAACAACCACCGGGCGTTCCACGACATGTTCGAGCACTGGCGCGGCGAGCTGGCGCCGCACCACCCGGAGGCGGGCCCGGCCCAGTGGGACGCCTACCGCGCCGCGCTCTACGAGGGCGACGACGTGCTGTTCAGCGTGCCCGAGGCGTTCCTGCCCACGATCGAGACCCCACTGCTGGTGCTGCAGGGCAACGACGAGTACCACCCGCCGAGCGTGTCCCGGCTGCTGGCCAGCTCGGTGCCCGGCGCCCAGCTCGTCGACCCGTGGAAGGGCGAGGAGCACCTGCCGGCGACGGCCACCCGGATCACGGAGTTCCTGACCGGGTCCTGATCTCTGTGCTGGTGTCTGTGCTGATGTCCGTGCTGATGTCTGTGCCCGCCTCTCCTCCTCCGGGGACGGGAGCTCGGCGCCCGGAGATCGGACCATAGAGTTCGGCGCATGCCACTGTTCGCCTTCGAAGGCACCGCGCCCACCGTCGACCCGTCGGCCTGGATCGCGCCGACCGCGACCCTGATCGGTGACGTCCGCGTCGAGGCCGAGGCTTCCGTCTGGTACGGCGCGGTGCTGCGCGCCGACTTCGGGCCGATCATCATCAGGGCCGGCGCCAACGTGCAGGACAACTCGGTGCTGCACGGCGGCGAGGACCCGTTGATCATCGGCCCCGGCTCGACCGTCGGGCACCAGTGCGTGGTGCACAACAGCATCGTCGGCACCGAGGCGGTGATCGGCAACGGCGCCACCGTGCAGGACGGCGCCCGGATCGGCGACCGCGCAATGGTCGGGGCCGGCGCGCTGATCCCGCCGAACATGGTCGTGCCGGACGGTCAGATGGCGCTCGGCGCCCCGGCCACGCTGCGCCCGATGACCGAGTCGGCCAACTGGTGGGTCCGGGGCAACCCGAGCGTGTACCGCGAGCTGGCCGCTCGGCACAAGGTCGGGGCGAAGCAGCTGTGAAGCTCTACGCCGAGCGGCCCGCCCGGGTTGCTCGACAGCTACTCGCCGACCTGCTGGCGCTGGCCTGGCTGGCCGGCTTCGGCTTCGCGGCCGAGCAGGGCCGGGCGCTGATGCTGCGCCTGCAGTCCCCGGCCACCGGACTCACCAATGCCGGGACCAGCATCGGCGACGCGTTCGCCGACGCGGCCCGCACGGCGGCCAAGGTGCCGTTCGTCGGTGCCCAGCTGGCCGCCGCGCTGGACACCGGCCGGGCGGCCGGCCAGTCGCTGGCCGGGGTCGGCGAGCAGCAGCTGACCACGATCGCGTCGCTGGCCACGGGCACCGCGGTGCTGGTCGCGATGGTCGGCGCGCTGCCCGCCCTGGTGCTCTGGCTGCCGCTGCGGGTCCGGTACGCGCGGCTGGCCGGCGCCGCGGTGGCCTGCCGCGACCGCAACCCCGACCTGCTCGCGCTCCGCGCCCTCACCGCTGTCCCGGTGCGCCGGCTGCGCCTGGTGACCGAGGAGCCGGCGGCCGGCTGGCGGCGCAACGACCCGGAGGTGGTGCGCGCGCTGGCCGCGCTCGAGCTGCGCCGGCTCGGCCTGCGCGCGCCCCGCCCGTAGCGTTCCGGTTGAGTCGCCGTCAGCCCACCGTGATCAACTTGCTGTCGGTGATCGGCGGCCGACCCTCACCGCCGGAGAGGTCCTCCTGGGACACCCGCAGTGTGTAGCTGCCCGGGTCCAGGGTCAGCTCGAACGAGTACGGGCTGAACTTCTGGCCCTCGGCCGTGGTGGCGAACCCGTGCCGGACGACCGTCGACCCGCGCAGCACCTGCCAGTCCAATGTCGCCTCGAACACGGCCGCCTCGCCGGTCACGCGGAAGGTCCGGCCGACCCGCGCACCGTAGCCCGGGTTGTCGATCTGGATCGGCGAGCGGACCTGGTACGGGTCATCCCGCCCCCGGGGCGAGGCCACGTCCACCCGACCCCACAGCTGCCGCGCCGGCTGGCCGCCGACCAGGATGCGCACAGGATCCACGGAGCCGAGCGCCCCCTGGACCGTGTACACCAGCTGCCGCACGGCCAGCTCGGCAACCGCCGGACTGCCCGGTGCCTGGCCGCCACCGCTGGGCCCGGCCAGGTCGACGGTGATCACTCCGGCCGCGTGCCGGACCGGGGCGCGCAGCGTCCAGCCGCGCGGCCAGGCCGACCGGTACGCCGGATCGACCCCACCCGCCCTGGCCAGCAGCTCGCGGACCGCCGGCGAGCCGAGCTCCCCATCCGCCCGTACCTGGTGGAACTCGCGGTACAGCCGGTCCCCCGCCGGCGTGTGGCCGTAGAAGTAGACCGGCACCGCCCGGGTACCCGGCGCGGCGTGCTCCGGATCGGCCAGCTCCGCGCCCGACGAACCGCCGTCCGGGGCCGCGGTGGCGGAACTGCTGGGCGCGGCCGAGCTACTGGGTCCGGCCGAATCGCTCGGCGCGGTCGACCCGGTCGCCGGCCCCGAACCCGGGCTACCCGGTGGCCCACAACCGACCGCAACCGCCCCCGCAAACAGGGCGACCAGCACAACGGCGCCCCGCCGCGAGGTGCGGCGGGGCGTCCGAAGCGGATGTTCTGGCATCCGCAAGGCTTACCAGAAACCACCCGTCACCCGGCGGGACGGCACCCGACCGGGACCGGCTCAGTTGTGGTTGCCGGGCGAGGCGGCGGCCGAGCCCTCCGAGGCGAGCGGCTCGATCCAGTGCGCCGACCCGTTCGAGCCGGGCGCATGCTCGGTCGAGGTCGCCCCTCGGCCGTTGCGCCGTGCAGTTTCCCCCGCCTCGGCGCCGCCCCGGCCGAGCAGCCGGTCGACCTGGACCGGCGTCAGGCCGGCCTGGCGCAGCTGGCTGGCGGCGCCGGCGAGCTGCGCCCGCTCGACGTCCAACGACTCCCTCAGCTGGGCGAGCTGCCCCTTGCTGGTCTCCAGGTCGTCGACCGCGCGCAGTGCCTGAGCGGGATCGGTGAGCAGCACCCGGAGCAGCCGGTCCTTCATCGCGCCGCTGGCCGTCGCCAGCTCGACCCCGTCCGCCCCGTTCGCGGCACCGTTCGTAGCTGCACCGTTCGTAGCTGCACCGTTCGTAGCTGCACCGTTCGTACCGGCCGCCGGCTCGGCGGACGTGCCGGCCGCCGGCTCGGCCGACTCCCCGGATTCCGACCCACCGAGCGCCGACTCGACCACCGAGGCGAGACCCGCCCCGGTCGGCGTCGGGACCGGCATGGCCTCGGGACCGGGCGCGGCCGCCGCGACCGGCAGCTCGAGCTCGTGCTTGGCCTCCCGGCCCTGCAGGGCGGAGGCGACCACGCCGACCAGGGTCATCACCAGCGCGGCCAGGAAGGCGGCGAACAGCCCGTGCTGGAACGGCCCGGAGATCAGCCGGGGGAAGAACTCCGTGCCGGTCAGGGTGGCCACGTTGGCCGCCGGCAGGTGCTGGAGCACGCCGCTCGGCGCGAGCAGCGCCTGGATCGGGTTGAAGCCGAGGAACGCGGCGAACAGGCTGCCCACCGGGGGCAGGCCGGCCACCTGGTCGGCCACCGCGCCCGGCACGCCCTGGCCGCGCAGCCCGGAGCTCAGCGCCGAGGGCAGCGTACTGGCCAGGCCGACGATCATGAACGTGAAGAAGATGCCGATGGACAGCGCCGAGCCGGAGTTGAACGACGTGGCGCGCATGCCGGAGGCGGCGCCGCGCTGGTTGGCCGGGACCGCGCCCATCACGGCGGAGGTGTTCGGCGCGGTGAACAGCCCGGAGCCGATGCCGTTGAGCAGCAGGACCGACGCGAACAGCCAGTACGGGAAGTCCACCGGCATGATCATCAGCGCCACCATGCTGACCGCGACCAGGCTCAGGCCGGAGGTGGCGAAGATGCGCGCGCCGAACCGGTCGGACAGCACACCGGAGATCGGCCCGGCGACGAGGAAGCCGACGGTGAGCGGCAGCAGGTAGATACCCGCCCACAGCGGGGTCTGCTCGAAGTTGTACCCGTGCAGCGGCAGCCAGATGCCCTGCAGCCAGATGATCAGCATGAACTGCAGACCGCCCCGGCCGATCGAGGTCATCAGGCCGGCGAGGCTGCCCAGCGCGAACAGCCTGTCCTTGAACAGCTCGATGTGGAACATCGGCTGCGCGACCCTGGTCTCCACCACGCAGAACAGGGCCAGGACCAGCACACCACCGATCACCGCGGACAGCACCCAGGGGTTGGTCCAGCCGGTCGCGTGGCCGCCGTACGGGTTGATGCCGTAGACGATGCCGGCCAGCAGCGCGCCCAGCCCGACCGCGAAGGTGATGTTGCCCCACCAGTCGATCTTGCCGGCGAGGCGCTCACCGAGCTCGTGCAGCGAGCGGTACGACCAGATCGCGCCGATCACCGCGATCGGCACGCTGACCCAGAACACCGCGCGCCAGTCCCACTCGGCGAGCACCCCGCCGAGCACCAGCCCGAGGAACGAGCCGGCGATCGCGGCCACCTGGTTGGTACCGAGCGCCAGGCCGCGCTGGTGGGCCGGGAAGGCGTCGGTCAGGATCGCGGTGGAGTTGGCGAACAACATCGCACCGCCGATGCCCTGCACCACCCGCCAGCTGATCAGCCACATCGCGCCCGCGCCGCCACCGAACGGGACCAGCGCCAGCGCGACCGACGAGATGGCAAACACCACAAAGCCGAGGCTGTAGATCTTGACCCGGCCGAACATGTCGCCGAGCCGGCCGAGTGTCACCACCAGTACCGCGGACACGAGCAGGAAGCCCATGATCATCCACAGCAGGTAGCTGAAGTTGCCGGCCGCGAGAGGGTCCAGCCCGATGCCCCGGAAGATCGCCGGCAGCGAGATCAGCACGATCGAGGAGTTCACCGTCGCCAGCAGCATGCCCACGGTGGTGTTCGACAGCGCGATCCACTTGTAACCGGGATGGTCCCGCGACCATCGCCGCGGTGAAATGTTCGTCGTGGTGTTGGTACCGGGTCGCTCCGCCAGACCGCTGGACATCCGCAACCTTTCTCTCGCCGTGCGAACTATGTTAGTTGCGCAACACAACCGGTGCTACCCGTTTGAGCGACACCGCTTGTCTCCTGCGTCACCCGGTCGGCGGGGTCAAAGACATCGTGAACCCCGTCCGCAACACGATCGAGGTGTTTTCACCAACCCGTTCGAGGGTGCGCCCGGCGCGGGTGCCGGGGGCGACGGCTATGGTCACCGCGTGACGTGGGACGCCGCCCGCGAGAAAGAGGTCGACCGCCTCGAGGAACAGCTCTCCGTGTTCCACCGTCGGTCCCGCCGCTTCCTACGCAGCTTCGCCTCCCGGGTGCACCCGGGCATAGACGCCAGCACCTACGCGGTGCTGCTGGTCATCGCGCAGGGCGCGCCGCTGCGGCTGAACGACCTCGCCGAGGAGTTCGGGCTCGACAAGTCGACGATGAGCCGGCACGTGACGGCGCTGATCCGGCTCGGGCTCGTGCAGCGCGACCCTGACCCGCTGGACGGCCGCGCGTTCCTGCTCCGGCCGTCCTCCGACGGCATGCACCGGCTGACCGGCGCGGCCGCCGCCCGGCGCAACGAGTGGCGCGGCCGCCTGGACGACTGGGACACCGACGAGCTGGCCGACTTCGTCAACGGCCTCAGCCAGCTCAACTCCGACCTCGAACAACGCCCCCGCAACACCCCGTAGCCGATCTCGCAAGGCCGTCCGCCGTCCGCCGCCCCGGGACCCGACCGCCGTCTCGTGGGGTCGCCCGCCGTCCTCGCGGGGTCGCCCGCCGTCCTCGCGGGGTCGCCCGCCGTCCTCCTGGGCCGACCGCCGTCCTCCTGGGCCGACCGCCGTCCCACTTGTCACGACAATTGGGCACGACAAGTGGCACTTGTCGTGCCCAATAGCCACGACAAGTCGGACGGTGGGGACGACCGGGGGCGGCGCGGTCGGGCGGCGGCTGCGACCGCGGGTGGCGGTTAGTCGGTGGCGGGGCTGGAGGCCTGGGCCCAGTAGCGGCGGGGGATGCGGCCGGCGCCCCGGGCGGCGCGGCCGGCTTCGACGGCCAGCCGCATCGCGTGCGCCATCCGCTCCGGGTCGCCGGCGCGGGTCACGGCGGTGGCCAGTAGGACCGCGTCGCAGCCCAGCTCCATCGCCTGGGCCGCCTCGGACGCTGTGCCGATGCCCGCGTCCAGCACCACCGGCACGCCGGCCGCCGCGACGATCATCTCGATGTTGTGCGGGTTGCGGATGCCGAGGCCGGTGCCGATCGGCGAACCCAGCGGCATGACCGCCGCGCAGCCGGCCTGCTCCAGCTTGCGGGCGAGCACCGGGTCGTCGTTGGTGTACGGCAGCACGGTGAAGCCGTCCGCGACGAGCTGTTCGGCGGCGTCGAGCAGCTCGATCGGGTCGGGCAGCAGGGTGCGCTCGTCGGCCACGACCTCGAGCTTGACCAGGTCGGTCTCCAGCGCCTCGCGGGCCAGCCGGGCGGTGAGCACCGCCTCGGCGGCGGTCCGGCAGCCGGCGGTGTTCGGCAGCGTCTCGATGCCGAGGCGGCGCAGCAGGTCGAGCACCCCGGTGCCGGCGGCGGCGTCGACCCGGCGCATCGCCACGGTCGTCAGCGCGGTGCCGGAGGCGATCAGCGCGCGCTCCAGTACGGCCAGGTTCGAGGCGCCGCCCGTACCCATGATCAGCCGTGAAGCGATCTTGCGGCCACCTATCACCAGCGGGTCGTCCACGGTGGACTCGCTCATCGTCAGCCTCCCTGCACTGCGGTCAGAACTTCGACGCGGGCGTCGGCGGCCAGCCGGTACCGGGCCCAGTCCGCCCGGGGCACCAGCTCGTCGTCCACTGCAACGGCCACTCCGGTGGCCGGCGCGCCCAACGCGGTCAGCGCATCGGTCACCGTCGCCTGCTCGGCGACCTCGTGCGCCTTTCCGTTGATCAGGATCTGCATCGGCTACCTCCTCGCGGTTGGGCCGGTGGACACGGCCAGTTCGGCCGGCGCCGCCGGCCCGTTCGGTGCGGTCGCGGTCGCCGGGGTCAGCCGGGCCGGGTCGGCGACGGCGGCGGCCGGCGGCCCCGGTTCGCCGGTCAGCAGGGCCAGCACGGCGGCGGCGGTGATCGGGGCGAGCAGCATGCCGTTGCGGCCGTGCCCGGTGGCCACGAACGGCCCGCCGGTTGATCCGCCGGCCAGCGAGCCGATCAGCGGCAGGTTGTCCGGGGTGCCAGGGCGCAGCCCCGCGGCGGCCTCGACCAGCGCGTACTCGGCGACGCCCGGCAGCACCCGCTCGGCGTCGCGCAGCAGGTCACGCACGCCGCCGACAGTCGGTTCGGTGTCGAACCCGGTCTCGTACTGGGTCGCCCCGATCACCAGCCCACCGCCGTCCCGGGGCACCGCGTACACCGGCCGGCCGTCCACGACCGCGCGCACCGTCCGGCTCGGCGGCGGCAGCGCGCCCGCCCGGTGCCGCAGCCGCAGGATCTCCCCCTTGACCGGGCGCACCAGCCCGTCCAGGCCCGCGTGCAGCGTCGCGCTGTGCGCCCCGGCGGCGATCAGTACCGCGTCCGCCTGGAGCCACCGCCCGCCGGCCGGTTCGCGGTCCGCGCGGGTCGGATCGGCGCGATCCCCCTCGGCGCCGGCCAGCTCGACGCCGTCGGCCGCCACCCGCACGGCCCGGGCCTGGACGAACCGCACCCCGGCCCGGTCGGCGGCCGCCCGCAGCGCGGCGAGCAGCACCCGGTTGTCCACCGCGAGGTCGCCGGGTACGGAGAGCCCTCCGCGCACGTCAGGGCCGATGGACGGCTCCAGCCGGCGCAGCTCGCGGGCGGTCAGCCGGTCGACCTCGCGGTCCAGCTTCGCCAGGTAGCCGGCGAGGTCGTCCAGCTCTGCGCGGTCCCCGGCGGCGGCCGCCACGACGACGGTGCCCTCGGTGCGCAGCCCGGCGGGCCGGCCGGCGGCGTCGGCCAGCTCGGCGGCGAACGCCGGCCAGCGGCGCAGCGACTCCGCGCCGAGCTCGAGCAGGTCCTCCTCGCCGGGCCACGCCTCGGTGACCGGCGCGAGCATGCCCCCGGCCACCCAGGACGACCCGCTGCCCGGCGCCGGGTCGACCAGTTCGACGGTCCAGCCGGCCTCGGCGGCCCGCCAGGCGCAGCTCAGCCCGATCACCCCGGCGCCGACGATCGCGAGGCGGCCCCCCGGTGTCACTCTCTGTTCCCTCATCACTCCCGCTCCCTGCGCCGGCATGACCCGGATCAGGTTCGACGGTCGGGACCGCGACAGTCCCCTCTCAGCCCGGTGCGCTGGCATTCGCATGCCCCGGGCTCCCGTGCGCAACCAACCCACACCCTACGCGCCGAAACCGCCCCCGCGTACCGTCGCGGACGTGCCTGCTCTCGACGGTGGAAAACTACGCGCCCGACTCGCCGACGCCCGCCTGTACCTCTGCACCGGTGCCCGCCGGGACACCCGCGACCTGGCCGAGTTCGCCGAGGCCGCGCTGGCCGGCGGGGTGGACATCCTGCAGCTGCGCGACAAGTCCGCGCACGGCGAGCCGCTCGAGGCCCGCGCGGAGATGGCCGCGCTCGAGGTGCTCGCCGACGCCTGCGCCCGCCACGGCGCACTGCTCGCGGTGAACGACCGGGCGGACATCGCCGCGGCGGTCGGCGCCGACGTGCTGCACCTCGGCCAGGACGACCTGCCGGTCGGCGTGGCGCGGCGGATCATCGGCGACGAGCCCGTGATCGGCCGCTCCGCCCACGCGGTCACCGAGGCGGCCGAGGCGGCGGTGGAGGTCGGCGTGGACTACTTCTGCACCGGTCCGACCTGGCCGACGCCGACCAAACCCGGCCGGCCCGCCCCCGGCCTCGACCTGATCCGCACGGTCGCCGCCACCGGTACCGAGCGGCCCTGGTTCGCGATCGGCGGCATCGACCGGGAGTCCCGGCTCGACGAGGTGCTGGCCGCCGGCGCCCGCCGGATCGTGGTGGTCCGCGCGATCACCGAGGCCGCCGACCCCACCGCCGCCGCCAAGGCCCTCGCCGACCGCCTCCGCGCCACCCCCTGACCACGACCGACCGTCACCCCGTGACTTCCCGCGAGTCGGGGATTCGGTCAGGGTGAGTCGTGGAATCTGTCAGGCCGGTCCCGGCTGACAAAAACCCCGACTCACCCTGACAAAAATCCCGACTCGCGGAAGCGGTGGGCACTGCTCGCGGTGGGCACTGCTCGCGGTGGCTACTGCTCGGGTTGGCTGGTCGAGGACGGTTGCTGGAACAGGTCGCCGCCGCCGGACTGCCGCTTGCCCAGGCCCGGCAGCAGGCCCGGCTGGCTCGACGGCGGGGCGCTCGGCGCCACCGAGTCGGACGGGTCCGGGCTGTCGGAGTCCGACGGGAGGATGTCCTCGAGGTGCTTCTTCTTCTCGTGCTTGCTCGAATCCGACGACGAGTCCTCTGAGTCCTCGTCGTCGCTGTTGGACTCCGAGCTGGACCGCTCGCGCTCGCTCGGCATCGGGGTCGGCGTCGGCCTGGGTGCCGGGTGCGGATCGACGATCCGGCCGACGCTGGTGCCGCTGGGGCCGCCGGACAGCGGTGACCCCTTCGCCCACTCGATGCCGGTGACCAGCGCCAGGCCGATGAGGAAGATCACCAGTGTGCCGCTGACCAGCAGCTTCACCGAGCGGTGTCCATTGCCCCCGGATGATGCCGGCGCGGCCTTCTCCGGGTCGAGTTGGACGGTCCGCTGCTCCTCGACCGGCTCGTCCTCCGCCTTGCCGCCGACCGAGAGCACGCGAGCCTTCGCCAGGTCCCGGGTGTGCTCGAGCGAGCGCTGGTAGAAGCGGGTCACCAGGGTCGTGGCGACCGAGCCGGCCGCGGCGCCGCCCACCGTGCCGAAGGTGCCGAAGTAGGAGCCGAACACCGCGGAGGTCGCCGCCGCCATGCCACCGGCCAGCACCTTGCTCATGGACAGCGCGTCGGAGGCCTTCTTGAGCGCGCTCGGCTCCGCCGGGGTCTCCTCGGCCGGCTGCAGCGGCCCGATGACCCGGTTCACCATCGGCGTCGGCGGCAGCGACACCGGCGGCACGCCCGGCGGCTGGATCGGCAGCCGCACCGGCGGCCGGCCCGGTCGGGGGGTGGCCGCCGACCAGCGCCTCGGCGGGCCGATCGGCGGGCGGGCCCCCTGGTTCGGCGGCCCTGGGTTGACCAGCGGGTTCGGGTTGACCGGCGCGCTCGGGCCCAGCACGGGGCCTAGCTGGTTCGGCACCGGGCGCCTCGGCGGGGGGAACGGCTGTCCGGGCACCTGGCCGGGGCTGGGTCGCCTCGGAGCGGGCGCCGGCCGGGGCGGCTGGCTCTGGTTGGGCGCCGGGTTGGGCGCGGGGTAGCGCTGTGGTGCGATCGGTCGGCGGGTCACGCCGCGCAGTCGGGGGATCACGTTGGTTACTTCCTCAGCCAGCGGTTCGGGCGCGGTGGCGCCGGACGCCGGCTCGTCGGCTTGCTCGACCTGCTGGTCGGCCTGCTGCTCGTCTCGGTCCTCTCTCGGCTGGTCACGGTGTGCTTCGGACTCTCCACCCATCGCGGCCCTGAGCGCCTCGACCGATATCGCGACCGTGGCCTCACCCGCGGCCAGCGGCTCGGGCGCCGCGCTCGGCTCCGGCTTGGGTCCCGCCGACGACTCGTCCGTCGCGTCGGCCGCGGTCGGCTCGGCTGCCGTCGACCCCACTGCTGTGGACTCGGTTGCCGTCGACTCCGCTGGCGTCGACTCCGCCGCGACCGGCTCCGCCACTCCCTGCGACGCCACTACCTGCGACTTCACCGTTTCGGACACCGAATCGGCGGGTTCCGGCTCCGGCTCCGGCTGAGCGGACTCCGGCTCAGCGGCCTCCGGCCCGGATGCGGTGGGCTCGGATGCGGTGGGCTCCGCTCCCGACTCAGCCGCTATCGCCTCGGTCGACTTCGGCTCCGCCTCGGCCGACTCCGACTCGACCGGCTTGGCATCACCCGACTCGGCCGATTCCGGGTTCACCGACTCGGCCGGCGTCGACGTCACGGGTGGGTCGACGGGCGGCTGGGCCGGAGCGCTCTGGGGAGCGTCCTCGGCCCGGTTGGCGGACTGGGCGGCTGGGTCCGGTTCGACGGTCATAGCTCCGAGGTGCGGTGGGTGCATGTATCGGGTAGCAACGGGCCAGCCCCCCACGACCATCCGGATGATCACTGATCGTGAGTGGCTTCACCCGACCGCGTCCGAGGGTATCGGATACCGGGGTGACCCTCGGGCAGGGCGGTCCGCATCACGGGCCAGGACAGTGCGACGCAGGCCACCACGGGAACCCAGGTGAGCGCGCGGGCGATGCCGAGCGCGAACACCTCGTCGGCGCGGTACAGGGGGATGAACACGGCCAGCCTGACCAGGTACTGCGCCACCCACACCGAGCTCGCCCTCGAGTAGCCGCGCAGCAGGTCGGGGTCCTGGCGCCACCTGGTCTTCTGGCCGAGCGCGAGGCCGACGATGACCCCCAGCAGCGGCCACCGGACGGTGATGGAAGCCACCCAGGCCAGCGCGCTCGCCGCGTTGGAGGCGATCTGCAGCAGGAAGAAGTCGGCCGCCCGCCCGGTGTGTAGCACGATCAGCGCCGCCAGGACCACACCGAGCAGGCCGAGCGCCACCCCGGCCGGCCGCCGCCCCCTGGCCAGCCGGATCCCGGCCAGCACGACGCCGGCGGCGAAGGCCGCGCCGGCGCCCCACAGCACGGCGGCGGTCGCCGAGCCGTCGTCCGGTGGCACCACCGCGCCGGCCACCGCCCACGCTGTGACGAATGCCACAGCCGGGATCCCGGCGTCCATGGCCCCTGTCCGACCACCCAGTACTTCGGTCAGTGACGAACCCGAAACATCCGGTTCGCGAGTCATGCCCTCACTGTGCCCTACCTGAGGTAGGGCACATCAAGAACACCTGGCGCGGGCGTGCCGAAAGGGGAATCCTGGAAGGCCGTAGGACGACCGGTTGGTGAATCGGTCCTGAACGAGGGGGAGGCGTGGTGCGGCCAGCCTGGACGAGCTACGTCGCACTCGGCGACAGCTTTACCGAGGGACTCGACGACCGGCGCGACGACGGCACGCCCCGAGGCTGGGCGGACCGGGTGGCCGAGCGCCTCGCGCTGGACGTGCCCGACTTCCGGTACGCCAACCTGGCCGTGCGCGGAAAGTGGTTGGACCAGATCGTCGCCGACCAGATTCCGGTGGCCGAGCAGCTGCGCCCCGACCTGATCACCTTCAGTGCGGGGGGCAACGACATCATCCGCCCGCGCTGCTCGCCGGACGCGGTGGCCGAGCGGTTCGACGCGGCGCTGGGCCGGGTGATGGCCATCGGCGCGGACGTCGTGGTCTTCGCCGGGTTCGACACGCGCCGGGTGCCCGTGCTCAGCCGCATCCGGGGTCGCATCGCCACCTTCAACGAGCTGCTGCGCATGATCGCGGACAAGCACGGCTGCCGGCTGGTGGACCTGTGGGCGATGGAGCCGCTGTCCGACCCGCGCTCCTGGGGCCGGGACCGGCTGCACCTGACGACGGACGGGCACCGCCGGGTCGCGCTGCGCACGCTCGAGGTGCTCGGCGTGCCGGTCACCGAGGACTGGCGGGAGCCCCTGTCGGCGGAGGTACCCCGGCCGTGGCAGTACCGCCGCCAGGAGGACCTGTCCTGGGCGCGCGACTACCTGGTGCCGTTCCTGAAGGACTGGGCAAGGGGCCGGCAGACCGGCGAGGGCTACGCGCCGAAGCACACCGAACTGCTGCCGTACGCGCAGGCGCTGCCCGGCGCGACCCCCCGCACGAGCTGACCCGGAGCCTGAGCCGCAACTCCCGGGCGCGGCTCAGCTGTCCGGCAGGCCGATCGCGCTGGCCACCCGGTCGGTGTGGAAGTCACCGTCGCCGAAGCGCAGCGCGGTGCTGGTGGCGTGCGTCGTGTACAGATGCAGGTCGTGCTCGGCGGTGAAGCCGACCGCACCGTGCACCTGCTGGCCGAGCGCACAGACCCGCTGATAGGCGTCGGACACCCAGGCCTTCGCGGCGGCGCCGGTCAGGGCCACCTCGCGCGGGCTGTCCACGCCGGCGGACAGCCGCCAGATCGCCTCGTACGCGATCAACCGGGAGCCGAGCACGTCGCTGGCCATGTCGGCGCAGTGGTGCTGGACGGCCTGGAAGGCGCCGATCGGCCGGCCGAACTGCTGACGCTGGCCGGCGTACTCGACGGTCAGGTCCAGTACGCGCTGGGCACCGCCGACCATCTCAGCGCAGCTCGCCGCGGCGCCGTGCGCATCGGCCAGCTCGACGACCCGCTCGCCGCCGCCCACCTCACCGAGCACGGCGCCGCCCGGCACCTCGACGCCGTCCAGCCGTACCAGGTACTGCCGGTCGGGGCCGACGACGTCCAGCGGCTCGACCGTGCGCCCCGCCGAGGTGGCCTCGAGCAGGAACGCGGTGAGGCCGGCGTCGGTCTCGGCCACCGCGAGGAACCCGTCGACGGCCGCCGCCCAGGGCACGAAGAGCGCGGTGCCGTCCAGCACGTAGCCGCCCCCGGCCGCCCGCGCACCGAGCGTGGACCTGGTGGCCCCCCAGCCGCCCCGGGGCGCACCCCGCAGGTAGCCGACCGAGCGCCCGGCCGCGATCGCCCCCAGCCACTCGGTGCGCTGCGCCTGCGTACCGAACCGCGCGATGGCCGGCGCGGCGCAGGCCACAGTGCTCAGGAACGGGCCGGGGACCTGCGCGGCGCCCATCTCCTCGATCAGCAGGCAGACCTCGAGGAACCCCTCGCCGACCCCGCCGTAGGACTCCGGCACAGCGAGCCCGGTCCAGCCCAGCTCGACCATCTCCTTCCAGAGCCGCGTCGAGTGGCCGGGCCCGTCGCGACCGTCCCGCACCGCCCGCGCGCCGGCCGAGCCCGCCCACGCGCGCAGCACGTCCCGCGCGGTGGACTGGATCAGCTGCTGGTCGTCGGTCAGGGTGAGGTCCACGGGTCCTCCTTCGTCGGTCAGTTCGCGGGCGGGATCTTGTCCGAGCGCACCCACACGCCGGGCCGCTCCTCCCAGAACAGCTGCACCAGCACCCCGCCGGTGTGCTTGGGGTGGATGAACGTGTGCTTCCAGGCGGCGCCGTCCTTGACGCCCTCCTCGTCGTCGAAGGTCGGCACGTCGTGGGCGGCGCAGGCGGCCAGCGCGGCGTCCCAGTCGGCCACCTCGAAGGTGACGTGGTGCGCGGCCGCCCCGCTGCGCGCCAGGAACTTGTCGACGAACGAGTCCTCGCCGCGCCCGGTGATCACCTCCCAGCAGATGCTGGAGCCGGGGATGTTCAGCACGAGGTCCGCCATGTCCGGGATCTCGTCGTCGGCGGTGCGCCAGACCTGCACGAACCCGGCCAGCTCGGTGTACCAGTCGGCGAGCTCGTCGCGGTCGTGGAACGCCTGGCAGATGTGGTCGATGTTGCGGATGCCCAGGACCGGCCCGGTCGGCTCCGGCGCGGTCGGCTCCGGCGCGGACACCGGCTGGGCGTCCTCGTCGCCGAGCATGGCCAGGTTGCCCGGCCCGCGCAGCCGCCAGAGCACCCCGGGGCCGTGCTCGGGCGGGGACAGCGACGCCTCCACCCAGCGGCCGGGCGCCGAGTCGGTGATCTTGAGCCCGTGGCCCTCCAGCACCGTGACGGCGGCATCCAGGTCGGGCACCTCGGCGCCGACGTGGTGCAGCCCGGGCCGGCCGCCGTGCTCGTCCAGCCAGGCTTGCAGCGACGAGTCGGCACCGGACGGGGCGAGCACCACCCAGGTGTGCGCGGCGGTGCCGGGTACCTGCAGGCGCACCCCCTGCACGCCCGCCGACGGGTTGTCCCAGGCGTGCGTGCGGCGGAAGCCGAACAGGCTCTCCAGCAGCGCGACCTGCTTGTCCAGGTCCGGCGCGACCGCCGCCACGTGGTCGATTCGATAGATGCGCAACATCGTGCGTGCTCCTCTCAGCTGGTCGGGCTAGACCGGGTGCGGTTCGATCCAGTCGTAGCCGCCGGTCACCAGCTCCTTGACCAGGCGGAGGTTGTAGCGGTTCATCGCGGCGATCCGCTCGGCCAGCTCGGCCACCTTCGCGTCGAACTCGTCGGCGGTGAACACGTCGTTGACCAGGCCGACCTTCAGGGCGCGCTGGGCGTCCAGCCGGACCCCGGTGAACAGCATCTCCTTGGCGATCGCCTTGCCGACGCGCGCCGGCAGCCGCTTGACGCCGCCCCAGCCGGGGGCGTTTCCGCCGAACTCGGGCTGGTCGGGGTCGCCGTCCTCGGTCATCTTCGGCCGGTACGGCGGGCGGGCCGAGAGAGTGATCTCGACCAGGCCCATCTTGGCGTTCTCGTGGCAGACGATGAAGTCCGCGCCGAGCGCCAGCTCCAGCCCGCCGCCGACCGCGTAACCGTGCACGGCGGCGAACACGGGGATGGACAGCCGCTCCATCATGGCGAACGTCTTCTCCCCGAGGCGGCCCTGCTCGATCCGGTCGGCCTTGGTCAGCGACTCGGACCACTTCAGGTCCATGCCGGCGCAGAACGCCCGCTCCCCGGCGCCGCGCAGCACAGCCACGCAGACCTCCGGGTCGTCGTCGATCTCCGTGAACACCCGGCGCAGCGCGTGCATCATCTCCGGGGTCAGCGAGTTCAGCTTGTCCGGCCGGTCCAGGGTGATCCAACAGACCCGGTCCTTGACCGTGACGTCCAGTCCTTCGTACATGTGTGCTCCTCCTCGAGCTAGGTTCAGGAACGGGGCAGCCCGAGTCCCCGGGTGGCTATCACATTGCGCTGGATCTCCGAGGCGCCACCGAGGAAGGTGGCGGCCACCGAGTCCAGCCGCAGGTGGGCGTAGGCCGCGTCGAGCGGGGCGGGGGCGCCGTCGGCCGAGCGCCAGAGCAGCCCGTGCTGGCCGAAGACCTGGGCACCGGTGCGGGCCAGCCGCTGGTGCAGCTCCGCGCTGAACAGCTGGTTGACCGAGGCCTCGTAGCCGGGCACCGCGCCGGCGGCCTGCTTGGACACGGTGTGGCGGGCGATGTTGTAGAGCACCCGCACCTCGGTGTAGCGCCGCGCGATCTCACCGCGGGCGCGGCCGGTCCAACCCTCGCGCAGCTGGTCGGCGCCGACGTCCGAGCCGATGTAGTCGACCAGCCGGGCCAGCGCGTGCTCGAACTTGATGGTGGCGCCGATGCCGGCCCGCTCGAAGCTGAGTGCGTCCATCGCCACGTACCAGCCGCGGTCCTGCTCGCCGACCCGGTTGGCCACCGGGATGCGCGCGTCGTCGAAGAAGATCTCGGCGAACGGCGCGGCGCCGCGCAGGTCGGTGATCGGGCGCACCGTGACCCCGGGCGTGTGCACATCCACCAGCAGGAACGTGATGCCCCGGTGGCGCGGCGCCTCCGGGTCGGTACCCGTGCGGACCAGCACGAACAGCCAGTCGGCCTGGTGCCCGAGCGAGGTCCACACCTTCTGCCCGTTGACCACGTAGTGGTCACCGTCGGCGTCGGAGGAGAGCACCGCCCGGGTGCGCAGGCCGGCCAGGTCGGACCCGGCGCCCGGTTCGGAGAAGCCCTGCGCCCAGGTGCGCTCACCCCGCGCGATGGCCGGCAGGTGCTGGGCCTTCTGCTCCTCGGTGCCGTGCGCGAGCAGGGTCGGGCCGAGCAGGAACGCGCCGATGCCGTTCACCGGTGGCACCCTGGCCCGCATCATCTCCTCGTGCAGGATGAACTCCTCCATCGCGGAGAGCCCCGCACCCCCGTACTCGACCGGCCAGTGCGGCGCGATCCAGCCCCGCTCGGCCAGTACGGCCGCCCAGGCACGGGCGCCGGCGCGGCGCTCCGGGTCGGGCGACAGCCGGTCCACCGGCCAGTTGTAGCCGCGCACGTCCTCCGGCTCGAGGCTCTGCTCGGCGTCCGGGTCGGGCCGGTAGGACGCCGGGAAGTGCTCGCCGATGAAGTGCCGTACCTCGTCCCGGAACGCGGCCTGCTCCGGCGTGTCCGCCCAGTTCATGCTGTGTCACCTACCGTCTGGTTCCCGGTCCGGATACCCGCCTGCGCGGCGGCCACACCGTTGGGTCCCTGGGCCGGGAGCGGCGGACCGGGCGGGATGGCGCCGTCGAGCAGGACGAACCGCTGCTGCTCGCGGTCCCAGGTCGTCCCGGTCAGCCCGCGCCGGCCGACCGCCCGCAGCTCGTGCTTGGCGATCTTGTCGGTGGGCGTGCGCGGCAGCGCGTCGACGAACTCCAGGTACCGGGGCACCATGAAGCTGGGCAGCTTGACCCGGCAGTGCGCGGCCAGGTCGTACTCCGACAGCGTGGCCCCGGGGCGCAGCACCACCGCGAGCTTGACCTCCTCCTCCTCCAGCTCCGAGGGCACCCCGATCGCCGCGCACTCCAGCACGGCGGGGTGCAGGTTCACCTCGGACTCGATGTCGAAGGCGGAGATGTTCTCGCCCCGGCGGCGGATCGCGTCCGCCATCCGGTCGACGAAGTAGAAGTAGCCGTCGTCGTCCTGCCACACCCGGTCCCCGGTGTGGAACCACAGGTTGCGGAACGCGTGCGCGGTGGCCTCGAACCGCCCGTAGTACCCGGCGGTGATCACCGAGGGCTGGCGGGGCCGCAGCACCAGCTCGCCGGGCTGGCCGGGCGGCAGGATCCGGTCCCAGTCGTCCACGACGGCCACCTCGAACCGCTCCGAGTTGGCCTGCCCGCAGGACCCCAGCCGCCCCTCGCCGAACGGGCTGGCCAGCGGGATCCCCGCCTCGGTGCTGGTGTAGGTCTCCACCGACCGCACCCCGAAGCGCTCGTACAGCGGCGCGTCCAGGGTGGACTTGCCCATGTAGAAGATCTCCAGCGGGTGGTCCCTGTCGCGGTCCGTCGGCGGCTGGTTGAGCAGGATCGGAATCATCGAGAACACGCTCATCGCGACCTTGGCTTCGAACCGGCGCACGTCGTCCCAGAACCGGGACGCGCTGAACCGCTCGACCACCGCCACGGCCACCCCGGACAGCAGCGCGGCCATCATGCCGTCCCACAGCCCGGCCGCGTGGAACAGCGGCAGCGGGCAGTAGATCTTCTTGCCCCACCGGTCCAGGAAGTCCAGCGAGTCGAGCGCGCAGGTCAGCGCGAGCGCGTGCGGCACCATGGCGCCCTTGGACGGCCCGGTGGTGCCGGACGTGTACATGATCGCCAGCAGGTCGGAGAAGCTGGCCTCGTGCTTGGGCGCCTCGGCGCCGTGCACGAGCAGGCCGGCCAGCGGGACGGCCGGCTTGCCCAGCCCGTCGAGCGTGGTCGCGGCCGCGGCGTCGGTCTCGGTCCGGACGATCACCCGCAGCAGGTCGGGCAACAGTGGTGCGGCGGGCGCCACCCGGTCCGCGTACTGGCCGTCCACGATGAACGTGGAGACGTTCGCGGTGGCCAGCACGTGGCGCAGCAGCTCACCCCGGTACGCCGTGTTGACCGGCACCGCGACCGCGCCGATCCGGGCCAGCGCGAAGATCACAAACACCAGCTCGGGGCAGTTCGGCAGCATCACGGCGACGTGGTGCCCCGGCCGCACCCCCGCGGCCAGCAGCCCCTGGGCCGTCCGGTTGGACTGCTCGTCCACCTCGCCGAAGGTGAACTCACCGTCCCGGAACTGCAGGAACGTCTCCGACCGGTGCGTCTCGGCGCGGCCGGCCAGTATCTCGCCGAGCACCAGGTCCTCCAGCCGGTCGACCGGCTGGTTCTTGCGGTCCGGGCCGTTGCGCATGACACCTCCGCTGCGGCTCGTGTCCGACATGGTCGATCCGGTGACCGGCGGGAGCCGCCGGTCACCGGATCCTGTGTGCCCTCGGTGGGGCCGGCCTACTCGCGGATCAGCGGGTAGACGCCGTTCTCGTCGTGCACCTCGCGGCCCGTCACCGGCGGGTTGAACACGCACACCGTGCGCATCTGCGTGGAGGGCCGCAGCTGGTGCTTCTCGTTGCCGCTCAGCACGTAGATCGAGCCGGGGCCGAGCTTGTACGTCTTGTCGTTGTCCTTGTCGTACAGCTCGCCCTCGCCCTCGGTGATGAAGACGGCCTCGATGTGGTTGGCGTACCAGAAGTCGTTCACCGATCCGGCGTCGAGCACCGTCTCGTGCACCGAGAAGCCGACACCGTCGCCGGCCAGCACGATCCGCTTGCTGCGCCAGTTCGGCGTGACGATGTCCCGCTCGGTGTCGGTGATCTCGTCCAGCGTGCGCACGATCATGACGAACCTCCCAGGACCACGCCGCGCACCGCGTCGGCGAAGATCTCCAACCCCTCGTCCAGCTCGGCGTCGGTGATGGTCAGTGCCGGCATCAGCTTGGCGACCTCACTCGACGGGCCGGCGGTCTCCAGCAGCAGCCCGCGCTCGAACGCGGCGGCGGCCACCTGGTCGGCCAGCTCGGCCTGCGCGAAGCCCAGTCCCCTGGCCAGCCCGCGCCCCTTGACCTCGAGATCCCCGGGCAGCGTGCCGGCCAGCTCGCGCAGCGCGACGTCCACCCGCTCGCCCTTGGCCAGGGTCGACCGCTCCAGCTGGTCGTCGGCCCAGTACTCGCGCAGCGCGGCGCTGGCGGTCACGAAGGCCGGGTTGTGACCCCGGAACGTGCCGTTGTGCTCGCCGGGCCCCCACACGTCCAGCTCGGGCTTGATCAGGGTGAGCGCCATCGGCAGCCCGTAGCCGCTGATCGACTTGGAGACGCACACGATGTCCGGCTGGATGCCGGCGATCTCGAAGCTGAAGAAGGGGCCGGTCCGCCCGCAGCCCATCTGCACGTCGTCGACGATCAGCAGGATGCCGTGGCTCTTGCACAGGTCGGCCAGGCCGCGCAGCCACTCGGCGCGGGCCGGGTTGATGCCGCCCTCGCCCTGCACGGTCTCCACGATCACCGCGGCCGGCTCGTTCAGGCTGCTGCCGGCGTCCTCGAGCGCGCGCTCGAACCACAGGAAGTCCGGCACCTTGCCGTCGAAGTAGTTGTCGTACGGCATCGGGGTGGCGTGCACCAGCGGGATGCCGGCGCCGCCGCGCTTCATCGAGTTGCCGGTCACCGAGAGCGAGCCCAGCGTCATGCCGTGGAACGCATTGGTGAAGTTGATCATTGCAATCTTGCCGGTCACCTTGCGGGCCAGCTTGAGCGCGGACTCCACCGCGTTCGTCCCGGTCGGCCCCGGAAACTGAACCTTGTAGTTCAGTCCGCGCGGCTTGAGCACCAGCTCGTCGAAGGTCTTCAGGAACTCGGCCTTGGCGGCGGTGTGCATGTCGAGGCCGTGCACCACGCCGTCGCGGGCCAGGTAGTCCAGCAGCACGCCCTTGAGCGCCGGGTTGTTGTGCCCGTAGTTGAGCGCGCCGGCGCCGGCGAAGAAGTCCAGGTAGTTCCGGCCGTCGATGTCGGTCATCCGCGAGCCGACGGCGGTGTCGAAGACCACCGGCCAACTGCGGCAGTAGCTGCGCACCTCCGACTCGAGCGCGCTGAAGATGTCGAGCGGGGAACCGTCCGGCGGCTCAGCGGTCACCGAGGCGGTCGTCTGGGTGATCGTCACAGGTCGCTCCTCAGGATTTCCGGTCAACTATCGGGATGGGACCGATGCGGTACTTGTTCTCCGGCGCGTGGTCGTCGTGGTCCCCGGGCGCGAGCAGCTCGCCGCTGAACAGCTCGTCGACCTCCACCGGAGCGCCCCGGCGCCGGGCGAACTTGGTGAACAGCGCTATCGAGGCGTCGTTGTCGGGCGTGATCGTGGTCTCGAGGTGGTCCACCTCGGGTACCCGATCGAACAGCGCATTCAACATCCGGCCGGCCAGGCCCTGTCCACGGGCGGCGGCGTCCACCGCGACCTGCCAGACCAGCAGCGTGCCCGGCTCCTCCGGCCTGCGGTACCCGGTGATGAAACCGAGCACCCGGCGGCCGGCCCTGGCCACGACGGTGGTCTCCGCGAAGTCCCGGCACCACAGCAGGTAGGCGTAGCGCGAGTTGACGTCGAGCACCTTGGAGTCTCGAGCAATACGCCAACATTCGACTCCGTCGTCGACTGTTGGCGTCTCGATCTTCACGGCGCGGGGTTCGGGTATTCGGCGTGGGGGGCTGAGCTCACTAACCTTCATGATCGCATCAGGTTAATCGGAGATTGCCCCTCGCGCACCTGCCGCGAGCTCTCGACCAGGCAAAACGACCTAGTACTGTGAACAGTGCAATAAGTAAGTTTACCGTCCCGAGACTTTGGGTACCTGGAGCTGGCGAGCTCTAGGACGGCTCGTCATTGAATGCTGTGCGCATTTCTCCGCGCAATTGATCACGCTGTCTTCCACGCCGATTCCGCGGGCGCCGTCACACCCGGCCTCATCGCCGAGCTCAGCCACACCGGCCTCCCAGACGCGATCCGAGGCCGCTGAGGTTGAACTCGGCGGGGGCGGGCCGCGCGGCGGTGGGGCACGCGGTGCCTCGGCGGCGTCGACGTTTTGCCGGGCGACGAAATATCTGAACGTGAGACTGGGGCGACGGTGTCGGTGCCGCGGTCGAAGGGAAGCTCACGTTCATGTCGCATGTTCAGACCGTGACCGGCGAGGTCGGGGCCGGCGAGCTCGGGCGGGTGCTCTCGCACGAGCACCTGCTGGCGCTGCTGCCAGGACCGGGGCTCGCCGGCGGCAACTCCACCGGCGGGGACGGCTCGTTCGACGAGGCGCAGGTCGAGGCGGCGGTGCGCGCGGTGCGCGGCCTGCGTGACCTCGGCTTCCGGACGGTGGTCGACCTCAGCCCGTACGGCGACGTCGGCCGGGACGCGCGTGGCCACAACGTCGGCCTGCTGCGCGACATCGCGCGGCGCAGCGGGCTCAACGTCGTCACGGGCACGGCGACCTACCGCGAGGAGTTCAGCCCGCGCTGGACTGTCGAGGCAGGAGTGGACGACCTGGTCGACCGGTTCGTGGCGGACGCGACAACGGGCATCGGCGACACCGACGTGCGGGCCGGCATCCTCGGCGAGCAGCCGAGCAGCTTCAACCGGATCACCGAGCACGACAAGAAGGGCCTGCGGGCGGCGGCGCGGGCCCACCACGTCACGGGCCTGGCGATCAACACCCACACCACGCACGGCACGATGGCCCTCGAACAGGTCGACCTGTTCGTCGAGGAGGGCGTCGACCTGAGCCGCGTCGTGATCGGGCACATGGACAACCACCCGGACCTCGACTACGTCCGCCGGGTCCTCGACCGGGGCGTGCACATCGGCTTCGACTCCATCGGCAAGCAGCACTGGGACTTCCGCCTGCCGCCGCCGGCCGACGACCAGCCGGACGGCGAGTACCCGAAGCGGGCGGTCAAGCAGTCCGACCGGACCCGCGCCGGCCAGCTCGCCGCGCTGGTCGCGGAGGGCTACGCCGGCCAGATCGTGCTGTCCCAGGACCTGTCGGGCTGGCAGGCGTACCAGAACCCCGCCACCCACGGCCGCTACGGCTACGCCTACCTGGGCGGGCCCTTCGCCGAGCTGCTGGCCCGCCACGGGGTGCCCGAGTCGGACCTGGACCTGATGCTGCGGGACAACCCCGCCCGGCTGCTCACCATCGACCGACCCGTGGCCGCCCGACCGGCGGGAGCTAGCGACGACCGTCCGGCGGGTCGGCGCTGACCCGGTCCTCGCCGAGGTCGGCCAGCAGCAGCCCGCCGCGGGGCTTCGGTGTGAAGTAGGTGCTCTTGCGCGGCATCCGGCGGCCCTGCCGGTGCACGGCGAGCACGTCGGCGAACGGCACCGGCGCCAGCTGCAGCACCGCGTCGACGCCGGGGCCTGCGGGTTGACCGGCCGGCAGCGCGTGCAGTTGCGGACCGGCCGGGTCGAGGCCCAGCCCGTCCGCGACGAGCACGCGCTCGACCAGCGCGTGGTCCAGCCGCGGCGGCGGCTCGTCGATGACCTCGGGGCCGGGCAGCTCGACCACCAGACCGGGGTCGGCCGGCCTGGCCACCGGCCGCACCACCACCGTGCCGGGTGTGCTCGGTGCGGTGAGGTCGTCGGTCTCCCGCACCACCAGGCCGAGCCGGCGCCAGGCGGCGGCCAGGTCAGCCGTGGTCAGCGCGGTGTCCACCAATGCGCGGTGGATCGCCCCGATCCGCAGCTCCGGACCGGCGGTGACCAGGGCGAGCAGGCCGGACGGTGTGCCGGCCGCCGCGGCCACCCGGTGGTTGCCGTCGGCGACCAGCAGCGGGCGGCGCTGGACCTCCGCCAGCAGCGCGTCCTGCGCCGGACCCGGCCCGACCAGCCACAACTGGTGCTCACGGCCGCCGCCGTCCCCGACGGACACCGAGGGCTCGGCCATGGCGTCGACGGTGTGCAGCACGAGCTCGGTGAGCCGGTCGCCGTCGTCCACCGGCACGAGCATGGCGGCACTGGTGGCGCAGCCGAGCGCGGCCAGCACCTCGGCGCGCTCGGCCACCACCCCCGGGTAGACCTCCTCGCTGTGGCGCACCCGGGACCTCCCCTTCCGGTCCACCGCCGCCGGGTCGACCAGGCACAGCACACCGACCGCCACCCCGTCCGGCCCGGCCACCCGGTACGCCGCGACCACGTCGTTGACCGGCCGGTACGCGGTGGCGCGGAGTCGATCCAGCGCCGCCCTGGCCGAGGGCAGCGCCTCCGCCAGGGACAGCCCGGCCGCGCGGGCCCGGGGCGTGCGGTGCGGGTGCTGCACGGCGAGCAGGGTGTCGCGGGCGCCCTGCTCGGCCAGCGCGGCTACCACCGCGTCCGGCTCGGCGAACTCGTCGACGCTGGGGCCGGGCACCTCGTCCCGGACCACCCAGCCCGTGCCGATCGCCCGCGCCCAGCGTGTCATCCGTCGATCTTGCCCTGCCCGCCGGTGGCAGTCGTGCTCATTTGGTGCCGCTCAGTCGGTGATGACGAGGACGCCGGTCGGCTCGTCCAGCGCGGCCACCGTGCGGTCGGCGGCCCGGTCCAGGCTGACCCGGGGCTCGTCGGGCAGCCGCCCGTCGTTGTAGGTGCCGGGACCGTAGAACTGCCCGTACCGCAGCACCACGCCGCCCTCGGCCAGCACGGCACTCTCCAGCTCCGCGACCGCGTCGGCGTCGGGCCCGGGGGCCAGCTGCCAGGCGACGCTCTGCGCCAGCACCTTCCGCGCCGAGCCGCGCCGGGCCGCCTCGATCATGTTCTGGGTGCCCTCGGTGCGGATCCGGGCGTTCAGGTCCGCGAGCTCGGGGATCCGCGCCACGTCGTCGGGCAGGTCGGTCAGCTCGTTCAGCACGACGTCCGGCTTGAAGTCCCCGACCGCCCGGATGAGCCCCTCCCGGTCGAACACGTCGCAGACGATGGGTTCGGCACCGAGGCTGCCCACCAGCTCCGCCTTCGCGGCCGAGCGGGTCATGCCGCCGACCACGTGCCCGGCCGCGACCAGCCGGGGAATCAGCCGCTGCCCGATCACCCCGGACGCACCGGCCAGGAACACTCGCAAACCCTGCTCGCTCGTGGTTGCCATCAAACTTCTCCTCACACTGTGAACTAGCTGGACTAGCTGGACTGTTGGGCCATGCCCCGGGAGGCGGAGACCCGGTCGATGCCCCAGATCAGCAGGGCGGTCACGCTGAACCCGGCGCCGAGCACACATACGGCGGTCCAGCCCCACAGGCTGTACGCGGTGGTCGCGGCGATCGCGCCGCCGCCCGTGCCGATGGCGAAATAGACCATGTTGCTGCCGATGAGGCGGCTGCTGGCCTCGGGGTCGATCGCCACGATCAACTGCTGGTTGGTGACGTGGATGGCCTGCCCGGCCAGGTCGATCACGATGATGCCCACGACCAGCGGGATCAGCGAGCGCGGCAGCCAGGCGATCGGTACCCAGGACAGCGCGAACAGGACGAGGGTGACCCCGGTGACCCACTGCGCGAGGCCGCGGTCGGCCAGGGTGCCGGCGCGGGCCGCCCCGAACGCCCCCGCCGCGCCGACCAGGCCGAACAGGCCGATCTCGCTGGTGGACAGGTGCCACGGCGCGGCGGTCAGCGGCAGCGCGATCGAGCCCCAGAGCGCGCCGAACCCGGCGAACATGAACATCGTGATCAGGCTCCGGACCCGGAACACCCGCTCCCGCGCCGTCAGCCGGACGACCGACGTGATCAACCGGTAGTAGGAGACCGGGTTCCTGGTCAGCTCCGGGGGTAGCCGGCGGCTCAGCACGAGCGCTAGCGCGAGCATCAGCGCGGCCGAGAGCAGGTAGACCGAGCGCCAGCCGAGCAGGTCGGCGAGCAGCCCGGAGACCGTCCTGGCCAGCAGGATGCCGATGACGACCCCGCTGGTCACGATGCCGAGGACGCGGCCCCGCGTCCGGGGGCCGCTCAACACGGCCGCGTAGGCGATGATCACCTGCTGGACGACGGACGCCAGCCCGACGATGCCGCTCGCGATGAGGAACAGCACCGGGCGGGGTGAGACGGCCACGGCGACCAGGGCCACCGCGGCGACCACGCAGCCCACCACGATGAGGGCGCGCCGGTTGATCAGGTCACCGAGCGGCACGATCAGGATCAGGCCCAGCAGGTAGCCGGCCTGGGTCACGGTCGTGACCAGTCCGAGCCCGGCCGGCCCGACCCCGAGGTCGTGGCCGATCCGGTCGAGCAGGGGTTGGGCGTAGTAGATGTTGGCCACCGCCACCCCGCTGGCGAAGGCCAGCAGGCCGGCCAGCGCGGTGCTGATTCCGGGCGGTGCTTCGCCGGGGGTCTCCCGGGCGCTGAGCGAACTCATGGATTTTCCCTTGTGACCGACGTGGTCGGGACGGGTGGACCGGCCCGACCGGGGTGGGGCAGCTCGCTCAGTGCGCGGCGGCGGCCGAGGTGTAGTGACCCGGCACGTTCCGGGAGGTGACGCTCACCCGGTTCCAGGCGTTGATCACGGTGATGGCCGCGATCAGGTAGGCCAGCTCGGTCTCCTCGAACTGCTTCGCCGCCCGCGCGTACACCTCGTCCGGCACGGAGCCGTCGGTGAGCACGGTGACCGCCTCGGTCAGCTCGAGCGCCGCGACCTCCTTGGCCGTGTAGAAGTGCCGCGACTCCGACCAGGCGTTCAGCTGCACGAGGCGCTCGACCGACTCGCCCTTGGCCAGCGCGTCCTTGGTGTGCATGTCGATGCAGAACGCGCAGTGGTTGAGCTGCGACGCGCGCACCTTGACCAGCTCGATCAGCGTCGGGCCGACGCTCTGCCGCACGACCGTGTCCAGGCGGATCATGGCCTTGTAGAAGTCGGGCGCCAGCGCGGCGATGTCGATCCTCGGGGGGTTCTCGGGCAGTCGTTCGTCTGTTGTCATGACTCAACGCTAGGTACCAATTGGGGCAGGTCTATGGTGCATTTCCATGCCGGGAACGCGGGCCAATCCGCCGAGGGAACAGAGCTTCGCCGAAGGCCTCGGCGCCGACCTGCACCTCGACCACCTGCAGCTTCGCGGTAGCCACGGGCTGCGGGCCGCGCTGATGGACGCGCTGCGCGATGCCGTCCGCACGGGCCGCCTGGCACCCGGCACGCGGCTGCCCTCGGCCCGCACGCTGGCCGCCGACCTGGCCATCGCCCGCAACACCGTCGCCGACGCCTACGCCGAGCTGGTCGCCGAGGGCTGGCTCACCGCGCGGCAGGGTTCGGGTACCCGCATCGCCCGGCGGGCCGCCCCCCGGCGGGCACCGGCGGCCGGCACGGATCGTGTCGTCCCCCGCCGGCCGACGCCGATCCGGGCGCCCGGCACCACACACAGCCTGCTGCCCGGCAACCCCGACCTGGCGAGCTTTCCGCGCGCCCGGTGGCTGGCCGCGGCCCGGCGCGCACTGGCGGTCGCGCCGCACGAGGCGTTCGGCTACGGCGACCCGCGCGGCCGGATCGAGCTGCGCACCGCGCTGGCCGACTACCTGGCCAGGGCCCGGGGCGTGCACGCCCACCCCGACCGCATCATGATCTGCGCCGGCTTCGTGCACGGGCTGCGTCTGATCGGCCGGGTGCTGAGCGTGCGCCGCGTGCGGACCGTCGCCGTCGAGGCGTACGGCGTGCCCCAGTACCTGGACCTGCTCACCGAGGCCGGGCTGCGCACCGAACCCCTGCCGCTCGACGAGGACGGCACGCGCACCGAGGAGCTCGCACTCGGCAGCGCCGGCGCGGTCCTGCTGACGCCGGCGCACCAGTACCCCATCGGCGGCGCCCTGCGCGCGGACCGGCGGACCGTCGCCGTCGACTGGGCGCGCGGCACGGGCGGGCTGGTCCTCGAGGACGACTACGACGGCGAGTTCCGCTACGACCGTCAGCCCGTCGGCGCGCTGCAGGGCCTCGACCCCGAGCGGGTCGTGTACTTCGGTACGGCGAGCAAGACGCTCGCCCCGGGGCTGCGGCTCGGCTGGATGGTGCTGCCCCGGTCGGTCCTGCCGGACGCGGTCGAGGCCAAGGGACACGTGGACTGGGCCCCGGGGGCCGTCGACCAGCTGACGCTCGCGGAGTTCATCACCTCCGGCGACCACGACCGGCACGTGCGGGCGATGCGGCTGCGCTACCGGCACCGCCGTGACGAGCTGGTGGCGGCGGTCGCCGAGCGCGCGCCCGGCATGCGCGTGTCCGGCATCGCGGCGGGGCTGCACGCCGTGCTCGAGCTCCCGCCGGGCACCGAGCAGTCGGTGATCTCCTCGGCGGCCGCGCGCGGGCTCGCCGTGGAGGGGCTCGGAGCTTTCGCGCACCCGTCGGCGGCCGCTCCGGCCGGGGACGGCGGGCCGGCCTCGCGCGGGGACGCGCTGGTCGTCGGCTACGCGACGCCGTCGGACAGCGCCTGGTCAGGTGCGTTGGACGCGCTGTGCCGGGTGCTGCCGACCTGACCGGCGGAGCTGACCGGGGCGAGCCGACCGAGAACCGCTGGTCAGAGCAGCAGGTCGCCCTCCGCCTCATTGCGCCGGGCCGCCGCCTCCAGGGCGTCGTGATCGACGGTGACCCCGATGCCCGGCCCGGTCGGCACGTCCATCCGGCCGCCGGAGATCTGGAACGGCTCGGTGATCACGTCACCGGCCAGGTACTGGTACACCGTGTCGATGGCGTAGCCGATCCGGGGTGTGCTGGCCGCGACGTGCAGGTGCACCGCCGTGGAGATCCCGACCTCGCCGCCGCTGTGCAGGTTCATGCCCAGCCCGAACGTCTCGCACAGCCCGGCGAGCCGCTTCGTGGGCAGGATCCCGCCCCACCGGTGTACGTCGCCGTGCACCACGTCCACCGCGCCGAGCCGGACCGCCGGGGCGAAGTCGTCGAACTCGATCACGCACATGTTGGTGCACAGCGGGATGTTCACCCGTTGCCGGACCGTCGCCATCCCCTCCAGGCCGGCCACGGGGTCCTCCAGGTACTCCAGCCCGACGGCCTCCAGCCGCCGCCCGAACTCCAGCGTGCGCGGCACCGACCAGTGCGCGTTGGGGTCCACCCGCAGGGCGATGTCCGGCTCGGCGGCCCGGATCCGCTCCAGCACCCGCACGTCGTGCTCGATGTCCGTGGAGCCCTTGATCTTGAACACCCGGCCGCCGTCGGTGGCCCGGACCCTGGCGATCTCGCCGAGCAGCCCGTCCGCCAGCTCACCGGCGTCCTCCGGGTCGCCGACCAGACCCGGGGTCAGCACCGTGGTCACCTCGACGCGGTCGGTCAGCGGGCCGCCGATCAGGTTCCCCAGCGACTGGCCGGTGACCTGGCCGATGATGTCCCAGCGCGCCATCTCCAGGCCGGCCAGCGCCGCCGCCCCGAGATAGCCGTAGAAGTACGGCACCATATGGAAGTCCCGGGCGGAGCGCTCGAAGGCGAACGGGTCCAGTCCCCGCAGCCGAGGGAAGATCCGCTCGATGATCGCCGCGACCGGGCTGCCGTGCATGGTCTCGCCCCAGCCCTCCACGCCGTCGTCGGTGCGCAGCCGCAGCACCGTGCGGGTGGTGCCGCTGCGCACCTCGAACGAGCTGGTGAACGGCCGGGAGTAGGGCACGTTCACGGTCCACACGGTGAGGTCGTCGATCTTCACGCCTGGCCCCGGGTGAGCCGGTCGAACTCGCGCAGCGCGCCGGCCAGCGCGGTGACCCGTTCGTCGAGCAGCCGCCTGCCCGCGTCCGGGTCGGCGCCCTCGGTGGGCCCGGTGGTGCCCCCGGAGCGCGGCCACTCGCCGTGCCGCTGGACGTTGAGGCCGGGCACCGGCGCAATCGCGTGCAGCGCGCGGGGCCCGAGCGGGGCGGACGTGTGCCGGCCGGTGCGGACCAGGTCGGGCCGCACCGCGAGCGCGAGGCTCGCCTCCCACCAGCCGGCGTGGCCCGGCACGTCGACCCCCGCCGGCACAACGACCCCAGCCGGCACGGCCACGTCCGAACCTCCGGCCGGTGCCACCTCGACGTCCCAGTAGTTGCAGCTGGCCACCGCGATGTTGTGCTCCAGCACCACCTGCTTGGTCACCGTCCGGACCGTCTCGTCGTTGCCGCCGTGCCCGTTGACCAGCACGAACCGCCGGAACCCACTGATGTGCAGGGAGCGCACCAGGTCGGTGAGCAGCGCGGCCAGGGTCTCCGGGCGCACCGAGGCGGCGCAGGCGAACAGGTGATGCTGGGAGTTGCCGTAGCTGACCACGGGCGCGAGCACGAGCGGCCCGGGGAGGTCGGCGCGCGCGGCGGCACCGGCCAGCACCGCCTCCACGAGCATCGAGTCGGTCATCAGCGGCAGGTCCGGGCCGTGCTGCTCGATGGAGCCGACGGGCAGCACCAGGATCCCCGAGGGGGCCAGCTCGGCGACCTCCTCGCGGGTCAGCTCACCGAGCGCCAGCACGGCACCGGGGCTCACCCGCCGCCCCCGGCCGGGACCGCCGTCCGCCCCGGCAGCTGCTCGATCCGGCCCAGCAGCAGCGCGTAGCAGGCCACCCCGATGCCCACCATGATCGCCGCCGCCACGAAGCCCGGGGCGAAGCTCCCGGTGGCCGCGACCAGCACACCGGTGACGATGGGGGCGGCGGCCGCGAAGATCTGGTTGGTGAAGTTCAGGATCCCGCCGACGCTGCCGACACTGCCCTCCGGGGCGATCAGCGCGACGATGCTGGACCCGACCGGGGCGGACGCGGACAGCCCGCCGAGGCCCAGCGAGATCCACACGACGGCCGCCACCGGGTTCCGGGTGCCGGCCGCCCCGAGCACGCACAGCCCCACCACCATGCCGCCGACCAGCACCGACTTGCGCACCCGGTTGGCGTCACGGCCCTGCGCGATCAGCCGGTCCACCAGCCAGCCGCCCACCAGCACGTCGGCGGCGGTGGCGACCAGCCACGGCACCGCCGTGTACAGCCCGCCCTTGAGCACGGTCATGTGCAGCTGCCCTTCGAGGTAACCGGGCAGCCAGGTGAGCAGCATGTAGAACGCGTAGCCGTAGCAGGCGAACCCCAGCGAGAGGCCCCAGACCTTCCGCCGGCGCAGCAGGTAGCCGAGGTTGGCCAGCTGCCCGGGCGGCACCACCGTCTCGTCCTGCGCGCCGCCCTCGGTGATGTAGGCGAGCTCCTCGTCGGACAGCCGGCCGTGCGCGTTCGCGTCGCGGGGATTGCGGTACAGCAGCCAGAACGCCACCGCGAACAGCACGCTGACGGCGCCGCTGGCCAGGAACGCGGAGCGCCAGCCCCACGTCGCCACCAGCACCGACATCAGCGGCACCCCGATGACGTTGGAGAACTTCGCGGCGCCGTCGAACATCGAGGTGCACAGCCCGCGCTCGTGCCGGGGGAACCAGTAGCCGGTGACCTTCTGCGAGCCGACCAGGGCGGGCGCCTCGGCGACCCCGAGCAGGATCCTGGCCAGCAGCACCAGGCCCAGCCCGCTGACCGCCGCGGTGAGCAGCGTGGCGATCGACCAGAGCACCGTGGTCACGCGCATCAGCCAGCGCACCCCGATGCGGTCCATCAGCAGCCCCATCGGGATCTGCATCAGGCCGTAGGACCAGGCGAACGAGGAGAACACCACGCCGAGCTCGGTGGTGCTCAGCCCGAAGTCGTGCTGCAGCCCGGAGCCCGCCACCGAGATGTTCACCCGGTCGAAATAGTTGACCAGCACCCCGACGCCCAGGAGCAGGGCGATCGACCAGCGGACCCGCCCGCCGGCCCCCCGTCGCAGTCCCGGAGCTGCCGCGCCGACCCCGCCGGCCCCCACCGCGTGATCACTCACGAGTGCTCCTTCTGTTTTGCACTGCAAAACGATATTTTGCAGTCTCAGGCAGTAAAGGACGCACACTTTCGGGTGTCAAGGGAGGCGGCATGCCGGACGCCCGGGCGGAGCAACCGCCGGCGCGGAACAACTCCTCGTCCCTGCGCCGCGCCCTCGAGGTCCTGCTCTACCTGGGCGGCGACGGTCCAGGCGGCCCAGATGGCCCCGGCGGCGCCGACGCGCGGGGCAGCACCCTCGCCGAGCTGGCCGAGGCGCTCCAGCTGAACAAGAGCACGCTGCTGCGGCTGCTGGCGCCGCTGTGCGAGCTGCGACTGGTCGAGCAGCGCGGGGGCCGGTACCGGCTCGGCTCGCGCACCGCGCAGCTGGGCCAGGTCTATCTGGAGCGGCTGGACCTGCGGGAGGTCGCGCACGACGTGCTGGCCGGCCTGATGTCCGACACCGGGGAGACCGCCCACCTCGTGATCGCCGACCTGCCCGAGGTGATCTACGTGGACAAGGTCGAGGCGCCCCGGCCGGTGCGGATGTTCTCGCGCATCGGCCGGCGGCAGCCGGCGTACTGCACCGCCGTCGGCAAGGCGATCCTGGCCAACGCGTCAGCGACCTCGGTGGCCGGCGTGATCGCCGGGGGCTTGCCGGCGCGCACCCCGAACACGCACACCTCGGCGGCCGCGCTGCGGGCCGACCTGGCGGTGATCCGCCGGCGCGGGTACGCGGTCGACGAGCTGGAGAACGAGGCCGACATCCGCTGTGTCGCGGCACCTGTGTTCGACCACGCCGGGGCGGTGGACTGTGCGGTCAGCGTGTCCGGGCCGGCCAACCGGGTCACCAGGGAGCGGATTCCCGAGCTCGGCGGGCTGGTCGGGGCGGCGGCCGCGGTGATCTCCGCGCGGCTCGGCGCCCGGCTGTGAGCGCACCCGCTCCTCCGACGGTGGCGGGCGGCTACTCGTAGCGCAGTGCCTCGATCGGCTCCAGCCGCGCGGCGCGCCAAGCCGGGTACCCGCCGGCGAGCAGGCCGATCAGCAGGCTGATCGCGAACGCCACTGTGATCGGGCCGGCGCTGAGCACCGGGCTGAACGAGGCCAGGAAACCGGTGGAGCCGCCCAACGCGGGGATGGCCACCTTGGCGCCGATGATCAGCCCGACCGCGAAGATCACCCCGATCAGCCCGCCGAAGCCGCCGAGAGTGCCCGCCTCCAGCACGAACTGGGTGAGGATCGCCGAGTCGGTGGCGCCGATGGCCTTGCGGGTGCCGATCTCGCGGGTCCGGTCGGTGACCGAGACCAGCATGATGTTGAGCACGCCGATGCCGCCGACGAGGAGGGAGATCGCGGCGATGGCCGGCACGAAGCCGGTGATCAGGCCGATCAGGTTGGTGAAGGTGGCCAGCCGTGAACCCAGGTCCTGCACTTGGAAGTCGTCGAAGGTCGGGTTCCGGATGCCGTGCTGGTGCCGCATGATGCTGTACACCTGGTTCTCGACGTCCTTGACCTGCAGCGTCGAGGTCGCCTTGATGTACAGGCCGCTGACCTCGTCGCCGCCGTAGCCGTAGCCGAACACCCCGGACCGGGCGGCCCGCTCAGGCATGATGATGACGTTGTCCTGGGTCGCACCGAACGACTGCATCACCCCGATCACCTGGAACAACGCGTGGTTGATCCGCAGCTGCCGGCCGATCGAGGCCGACGGGTCGGGCCCGAACAGCGCGGAGGCGATCAGCGGGCCGAGCACCACGACGTGCTCACCCCGGTCGGACTGCACCTGGTCGAAGAACGCCCCGACGGACACCGTCTTCTGGGCCGCCGCCGGGAAGTTGGCCGTCGTCCCCATCACCGAGGCGGACAGGTACTGCGCGCCGGGCACCGAGGCGGTCACCGCCCGGCTGACCTGGCCCGCCGCGCCGGTGCTGGACCCGGTCACGAACGGCACCATCTGGTCGATCTGCGGGATGGCCGACAGCGCGCGTACGTCGTCGTCGGTCAGCGGCTTGGCGGCCGGACCCCCGGGGATGGCCGACAGCTTGGGCACCACGGTCACGCTGTTCGCGATCGGGGCCACCGCCGCGTTGACCGAGTTGGTCAGGCCCTGGCCGAACGAGGTCAGCAGGATGACCGCCGCGACCCCGATGATCAACCCGAGCATGGTCAGGCCGGACCGCAGCTTGTTGGACCGCAGGGCCCGCATGGCGATGGCAACGATGTCCCGTACAACCACAGCGACTCCGCCTCAGCCGCTCAACCACTCGAGCAAGTCCCCCACCACTCGATCGTAAGTGAATCCGGGACGCCCGTGTATACAAATATGATCGAGGTCCCGAACCACTGGCGCCCGAACCGAAACCGCCGCTCAGACGGCCGCGCTGACCGTCGCTCACGGTCGCAGCACCAACTTGCCCCGGGTGTGGCGCAGCTCGAGCTCCCGGTACGCGTCCCGCACATCGCCGAGGGCGAAGACCCCGGCGATCGGCACCTCCAGCTCACCCCGCGCGACGAGGTCGGCCAACTCGGCGACCACCGCCGCGGTCGCGGCCTCCGCGCCGCCCACCGACTGGACCCCGAACCGCGCCACGGCCGCAAAGTCGGTGATGGTGTCGACCCGGTCGCGCGGGACTCCGAGGTCCTCGACCGCCATGGCGACGTAACCACCACCGAAGAAATCCAGCAGGGCGTCGATGTGACCGGACGGGGCCGAGGCGCGGAGCCGGGCCGGCAGGTCGTCGCCGTAGTTGACGGGGACCACGCCATGGCCGGCGAGCCAGGCATCGTTGGCCGGCCCGGCGATACCGAGGACAGTGGCCCCGGCGCGCCCGGCGAGTTGGACCGCGATCGAACCGACCCCGCCGGCCGCACCGGCGATCGCCACCGTATCCCCAGGTACAAGGCGTACCGCCCGCACCGCGGCGTAGGCGGTGGCGCCCGCGACGAACAGCGAGCCGGCCACCTCCCAGGGAACCTGCGACGGCTTGGCGGTCACCTGGCTCGCCGGCACCGTCACGTACTCGGCGTGGCTGGACCGGCGCATGGAGAACCCGATCACCTCGTCACCGACGGCGAACCCGCCGGCGTCGGAGCCGAGCTCGGCCACCACCCCCGCCAGGTCGCTGCCCTGGCCGGAGGGAAACGTGGTCGGGAACTGGTCGGCCAGCACGCCCGCGCGGAGCACCGCCTCACTCGGATTGATGCCGGCCGCCCTGACCTCGACCAGCACCTCACCGGCTGCCGGAACCGGGCGGGGCACGTCGCGCACCTCGAGGACGTCAACGCCGCCGTACGAATCGAACCGCACTGCCTTGGCCATGAGCGCCGACCGCTGGTTCTCCATGATCTCGACCACTCCGCTCCGTGCCCGCTCCGTGCCCGTTCCCTGCCGACTCCCTGCCGACTCCCTGCCGACTCCCTGCCGACCGGGGCGCGTTACTTTCACCGGCGGGCAGGTGAGAGGTCGTCACCGGATCCAGGTGAACCGGCCCCGACCCGGCGTGGACGCAGTGGTGTGATGCCCGTCATACGATGTGACACTTCGGGGGCCAGCGGTGTCTCGAGGTCAGCCCGGTTCGATCGGGAGCCTGGCTGACCTGGGGAGAGAGATGACAGACAACGTTCAGGTCGTCGTGGTCGGTGGCGGCTACGCCGGTGTGCTGGCCGCCAACCGGCTGCGCCAGCGCACCGACATCGACGTCACGCTGGTCAACCACCGCGCGGCCTTCGTCGAGCGGATCCGGCTGCATCAACTCGTCGCCGGCACCAACGACGCCGTCGAGGACTACGCGACCCTGCTGGCCGACGGCGTCCGACTGGTGGTCGACAGCGCCGAGCGCATCGACGCGGCCGCCCACCGGGTGCGGTTGGCCTCCGGCGACACGCTCATTTACGACTACCTCGTCTACGCCGTCGGCAGCACCGGCTCGGTTCCCGCCGGAGTTCCCGGAGCGGCCGAGTTCGCCTATCCCCTCTCCGAGCTGGAGCCGGCGCGGCGGCTGGCCGACCGGCTGGCCGACGTCCCCGAGTCCGCGCCGATGGTGATCGTCGGTGGGGGGCTGACGGGCATCGAGGCCGCCGCGGAGTTCGCCGAGGCCGGCCGCCCGGTCAGCCTGGCCACCGATGTGCTCGGCCCGTCCCTCGGTGCTGGCGGCCGGCGGTCGGTGGCCAAGCGGCTGGCGAAGCTGGGCGTGACCGTCATCGAGGGCGCCGTGGTCGCCCGCGTCGCCGCCGACCGCGTCACGCTCGTCGACGGCCGTGAGCTGCCCAGCGCGGTGACCGTGTGGACAGCGGGCTTCGCGGTGCCGAAGCTGGCCGCCGCGAGCGGGCTGACCACCGACCCCCTCGGCAGGCTGCTCACCGACGAGACCCTGACCAGCCTCGACACTCCGTCCATCGTCGCGGCGGGCGACGCGGCCTGCCCCTCTGGGCTGCCGCTGCGGATGAGCTGCCAGGCCGCACTGCCGATGGGGGCACAGGCCGCCAACACCATCCTCGCGCGGGTCGCCGAGCGGGCGCCGGCAGCGCTGAACCAGGCCTTCACCGGGCAGTGCATCAGCCTGGGCCGCCACGCCGCCACCGTGCAGCTGGCCCACCTCGACGACGCGCCGCTGCCGCTGCACCTCGGCGGCCGGTTCGCCGCGTCCGTCAAGGAGGCGGTGTGCAAGGGCACCGTCTCCTTCCTGACCCGCGAGGCGCGCAAGCCGGGCAGCTACTTCTGGCTCAAGGGCGGCAAGCGGGCGCAGCGGGTGACGGAGTCGTTGACAGAGTCGGTGACAGAGTCCTTGACAGAGCCGGTGACAGAGCCGGTGACAGAGTCGGTGCCGGAGTCCTTGACGTGACCGGCGCCGACGAGCACGCCGAACGGTTCACCCTGCTCCGGCCGCTGCTGTTCACGATCGCCTACGAGATCCTCGGCAGCGGCACGGAGTCCGACGACGTGCTCCAGGACAGCTACCTGCGCTGGGCGGAGGTGGACCTGGCGGCGGTGCGGGACACCAAGGCCTACCTCGCCCAGCTCGTCACCCGGCAGTCCCTCAACGCCCTGCGGGCCCAGAGCCGCAGGCGCGAGGACTACGTCGGGCCGTGGCTGCCCGAGCCGCTGCTGGTCGAGTCCCGCGACGCGACGGCCGATGTGGTGCTGGCCGAGTCGGTGTCGGTCGCGATGATGGTGGTGCTGGAGACGCTGAGCCCCGACGAGCGCGCGGTGTTCGTGCTGCGGGAGGTGTTCGGCTTCAGCCACGACGAGATCGCCTCGGCGGTCGGCAGGTCAGCGGGTGCGGTGCGACAGATGGCCCACCGCGCCCGCGAACACGTCCAGTCGCGCCGCAAGCGGTTCACGCCGATCGACCCCCGGGAGTCGATGGATCTCACCGCACAGTTCCTCGCCACCGCGACCAGCGGCGATGTCGAGGCACTGGTGGCGATGCTGGCGCCCGATGTGGTGTGGACCGCCGACAGCGGCGGTAAGGCGAGCGCCGCGCGGCGGCCGGTGACCGGGGCCGAGCGTGTCGCCAAGGTGATCGTCGGGCTGCTGCGCTTCGCCGGCGACGCCGGGCGCTTCGAGCCCGGCGTGTACAACAACGCGCCCGCGTTGAAGCTCTACGTCGGCGACAGTTTCGAGGGCATCGTCACGGTCGAGATCACCGACGGCAAGATCACCCACCTCTACGCCATGCGCAACCCGGACAAGCTGGCCTCGGTGCTGGTGCCCCGCCGGATCAGCCGGTAGGTCCCAGTGCCCGAGTGGGACGAGTCCGCACCCACGGCGCGGGGTGGGCCATGGTCTCGTTGAGCCTGGCCAGTGCGGCGCGGATGCGGGACTTCGCGGTGCCCAGCGGGATCCCCTCGAGCACGGCGATCTCGCGAGCGGTGAAACCGTGCACGGCACTGAGTATCACGGCGCGAGCCTGCTCCGGGGGGAGCGCCGACAGCTCCTGACGCAGCCTCGCCGACGTCTCCTCACCGACCGTCTGATGCTCCGGACCGTCGATGATGGTCGATATCAGCAGGTCCAGGACCTCTGGCGCGATCGGGAACGGGCGTCGGACCCGCGCGGTGTCGACCGCGAGGTTGTGCGTGATGCGGATCAACCACGAGCCCACCGACCCGCGGCGGGCATCGTAGGTCGAGCCGCGCGACCAGGCCCGCTCGAAGGCCTGTTGCGCGATGTCCTCGGCCAGGTCGCGGTCACCGACGACTCTCAACGCCACACCGAACACGACCCGCTGAAATCGCTCCACGAACGCCGCCGTCGCGGCAGGATCCCCCGCGCAAAGTCCAGCCAACAGCAGAGCATCCGGCACGTCGGACTGTCGGGGCACCGATGTGTGTGACACGCCTACATCACGGACTCCGTCACGTTCTGGCTCAACGGCAGGGCGGGATTCATGCGGATGCCGATCACAATTCGGACACGGGCCCCGCCTCCGCGGTCACCGACCGCCCAGCCAGTCACCGGACAAGGGTGCCGCGAACGTTCCGCCGGTCAGCGTGATCGAACCTCCGTCGCGGAGACTGCTCATCGCCCGACGGGCCAGCGCAACCCGTCCCAGCAACTTGGGACCCACACCGTCGGCGAACTCCGCGTCCGTCACAGCGGCACCCAGTGTTCCGCCGACTCCCACCATCACTATTCGCACCCGTCAATCCTCGCCAAAGCCTATGCCCGACGCCACAGCGCCCTATGCGCCGAGCCGACGAGTGAAGAACTGAAGGATCTCGTCGCGTGCCTTGAGCGTCGGCTGTCCCGCTTCGTCGATGAGGTGCACCGTGACGACATTGTGGGGGGTCTGAACCACTTCCTTGAAAAATTCCGGCACATCCAAATTGGCGGCACTGTCGGGCAGGACGCGTGAAACGAAGCGATCACCGAGCGCCTGCCGATAAGCCGCAAACCGCTGCGATGTACAGAAGCGGTCGCCTTCGAAGCGATACGCCATCACTGTAAGGTCTTCCTCGTCAAGGCGCTGCTTGACGATCTTCAGCTCATCGGGAGAGATTTGCAGCCCCGCGTCGTCGTCCAACGGAAGCGCGGGCTGAGACAGAACGGGTGCAAGCATCGAAGGCTCCAGCATCATACTGAGAGCGAAGTTTCCCGAGAAACACATACCGATGGCGCCCACGCCGGGGCCGTCGCACTCTTCGTGGGCGAGCCTCGCCAGTGCTCGAAGCCACTGTGTCACCGGCGCCGATCCGCCCGCGCCGAAGGCGCGAAACTCGGCGCTGACACAGACGCGCTTGAACGTGGCTTGACCGACCTCGAGATCCACGGGATCTCCATCGCGACCGTAGAGCGACGGCATATAGACGGTGAAGCCCGCCTCCCGCACCCAGCGAGCAAATCGCGCAACGTGCGGACTGATGCCCGGCACCTCGGGAATCACGATCACTGCCGGGCCGGTACCCGAAACATGGACCATCTTGGTCGTTTCTTCCAGTACTAGCTTCCGCGGCGCGAAATCTTCAAGCGGATCATATTCGTCGAGTCTTCTCGTCGCCATGGATGCAGATCCTTTTCAGTGCACGGAGGAGAGGTTTGCCCAGTCGGGTTGGCCAGTCGAGTTGACCAGGACGAGGCGCGAAGATCGCAACACGCACGCTAGTCGATGAGTTCGACGAGAAATGCACATGTCCCGCCAGGGATGCCACAAATCCCGCCATCTTTCGCGTACGCGCTCTCCAGCCGATTCGCCAGGAGCTCATATCGCTGTGTGATGCCGTCCGCCGACCGAGCAGCGTGACGTGGTCACGCAGGTAGCCGCGATAAGCGGTGAGAATTGTCCGAGTCGCGGAGGACCGCTACCCGTTATAGCCGCGCGGACCGCGGTGTCAGGACGGGGTCTGCACGGCGGCGGCGGCCGGCGCGGTGACGGGTGGCGGGATCTGTGCCTCGGTGAACGCGGTGGAGACCGCGCCGAACATGGCGCGCCGTACCGCGACCTGCTGGCCGGGCTTGGTGGTGACGGTCAGCCGTAGGGTCATCGCCTCCGCGGTCACCGACTGCACGCCGAGCACGGTGACCTCGTCGAGCACCATCTCGGCCAGCGGAGCTTCGGTCACCGCCTCCCGGGCGGCGGTCTCGGCGATCGCGGTCGCGTGGGCGATGTTCGTGCCGTGGCCGACCGGCACGTCGATCAGGGCGATGGAGAAGTGCTGGCTGTGGTTACCGACCCGGGAGATCTCGCCGTTGCGGACGTACCAGAGGGTCCCCTCGGCGTCGCGGATCGTGGTGACCCGCAGGCCGATGCTCTCCACCGTTCCGCTGGCGGGTCCGAGGTCGACGGTGTCCCCGACGCCGTACTGGTCCTCGAGCATCATGAAGATCCCGGACAGGAAGTCCTTCACCAGGTTCTGCGCCCCGAAGCCCACCGCGAGGCCGATCACCCCGGCCGAGGCGACGATCGGGGCGAGATCCACCCCGAACTCGCCGAGGATGAGCACAAACGCGATCCCGTAGATCACCAGCGAGGTGATCGAACGCAGCAGCGAGCCGATGGTGGCCGCGCGCTGGCGCCGGCGCTCGCTCAGCACGGCTCCGACCTGCAGCCGCTGTGGGCCCCGGTCCCGGAGCGGGCGCAGCAGCGCCGGCAGGTGGCCCTCCCCGGCGCCGCGCGCCAGTCGATGGACACCCCGGTGCAGCAGACCCCGAACGACCACCGCGAGCGCGACGATCAGCACCGTCTTGATCGTGCCGTCGATGACGACGCTCGAGGCGCGGGCCAGCCAGTCCGCGCTGGTGACCTGGTAGACGACCTCGCACCAGGGTCCGTCGGTGGCCGAGCAGGGCGTCTCCGCGGTCGGTAGGGGCAGCGGAGCGGGGATCGGCAGTCCGGATCGCAATGCCATTCCGGGTGTGTTCCTCCGTGGGCGTCGGCAGTCGGTTTGGCCGGGCGGGGGGAGCTCCGGCGCCGGCGGCGCGTGCCCGAAGATCAGGTCGCCGCACGGGCTACATGTCGGTGCTGTCCGGTTGGCACGCTAGCCGCCGGGTCACCACTGATCACCCCAAGGGGTGACGGGAAGTGTCCTCACCAGCGGATCTACCCACGCCCGGTGACCCAGGTCCTACCTACGGCGTCGCGGCATCCGGCTCGACCCGGCGTGCCGGGCGCAGTCGATACAGGTCGACGCCGCCGGTAGTGCCACCAGCCGCTGCCGGGTGATCTCGCCGCCGCACCGGGTGCAGGTTCCGTACGTCCCGGCCCTCAGGCGTTGCAGCGCACGGTCGATGGCCTCCAACTCGACACGGGCGCCGGCGAGGAGGCCCTGCAGCTGAGCGCGCTGGTAGGCGATAGTGACACCTTCCGGGTCGTGCTCGTCGTCGTGGGTGGTGAGGGACTGCTGCTCGGCCAGCTCCTCGATCTGCCGTTGCAGGGACGCCGCACGCCGGCTGGTCGAATCCCGCTCCCTCGCGAGCATCGCGTCCGGCCGCTCTTCTCCCATGTCCCCTGCCCGACCTCGACGTCGACCGTGCTGATCGGCGGCCCCCGCTACAGGGGACGTCACGTTGGGCGAACGGGCGATCGCTGTTCGTGAGAAAGCCCTGGTCGGAGCTGGAGCCGGTGGTCGGGGTCGAACCGACGACCTTCCGCTTACAAGGCGA
>DATAZG010000150.1:0-17761 GCA_036272155.1 Pseudonocardia sp. | reverse complement strand
AGCTGGCGCGGGCGGACAGGTCGGCCCGGGTGGTGCCCAGCCGCACGTTGCCACTGCCGCTGCGGAGCTCGGCCGGGCCGTCCAGCGAGTCCAGCACGAGGTTGCCCGAGCCGGTCTTCGCGCTGGTCCGTCCCGACACCGCACGCACGGTGGCCCCGCCGGAGCCGGTGGACAGGTTGAGGTCGCCACCGACGCGGTCCAGCGTGATGTCGCCCGAGCCGGCCTCCGCGCTGGCGGTGCCGGAGCGGCCGGTCACCGTGATCTGCCCGGACCCCGTGTGCAGGGTGAGTCGGGACCCGGCCGGCGCCCGCACGGTGAGCACCAGCGGCACCATCCGCAGCGGCATGCCGGCGGGCGACCGCACCACCAGCCGGCGGCTCGCCCCGGACCAGGTCAGCTCGGCGGCGCGGACCGCGGCGGCGGCCAGCTCGGCCAGGTCGAACTCGGTCCCTGCGGCGCCCGGGGTGGCCGAACCACCCGAGGCCGTACCGCCCGAGGAGAACCCGCCCTGCCCCCCGGTCGCCGTCCCCCGGGAGCCCGGCGTGGCGTCCTGGTCGCCGAAGGGGAAGTTCTTGCCGAACGGAGAGTCGGGGCCGCCGAACGGGAAGTTCTTGCCGAGCGGCGAGTCGGAGCCGCCGAAGGGGAAGTTCCTACCGCCGAAGGGGAAGTCCTGCCCGGTGGTGCGGTTCGAGCCGGACTGCCCGCCGGCGTCCTTCAGCCAGTTCAGCACCTCGGCGATGCCCTGCGGCATGGTGAACTGCACCCCGGGCGCACCCGGCACCGCCCGGCCGTCCTGTGCGCCCCAGCCGCCCTGCCCGCCCCAGGCACCGGACCCGCTCGCGTCGCGCTCGTCGACCCGCAGCTCGACGTCCACCTCGGTTGCGTCGTCAGCCAGGGCGACCTCGATCCGGCCCAGGTCGATCGACAGGTCCAGTTCGGCCGGCTCGGTGCACGGCCAGCTCTCGGTGCGCACCGCTCCGCCCTCGTCGTGGCCCGTGCTGCCGGCGTCGCCGGTGTCCGACGGTCCGGTGCGGTCGTCGTCCCGCGTGTTGTCCTCGCTCATGATCGCCCCTCTCAGCCCTGTACCCAGCCACGCAGCCGACGGTCGTCGTCGCGTTCCTGCCCTCGGTTCCCGTCGCGCCGGTCGCGTCGGCGGCCATCGCCCCGGCCCCAGTCGCCCCAGTCGGGCTGCGCGCCGTGCAGCGCGCCCTGCACGGCCTGGGAGATCCAGGCGTTGAGCGACATGTTCTGGGAGTTGGCGGCCTGCTCGGCACGGTTCTTGATCTGTTCCATCAGGCGCAGCGTGATCCGGCTGATGTCACCGGGGTCGCCGAGAGGCGGCGCCGGCGGTGGTTCCTCGGAGGGCCGGGAGCGGGCCGGTTCGCTGACCGCGACCCGGACCTGCCGCCCGTCCAGGCGGACCTCGACGACACGTTCCCCGTCGAGTGCCTCGGTGACCTCGGCGGCGAGGTCGGCCAGTGCGTTCATCACGGCCAGCCTGGCGGCCGGCTCGATGGCGGCGGCCAGCAGCGCCGCGGTGCGTTGGGTGTGCTCGTCTCCGGCGGCCGCGGCGGACATCAAATCCTCGCGCAACCCGGTGACGTACGGCGTGACGTCCATGACGCCACTATGGCGTCACTCGTGATGTCATGCAACGTCATTACTGAAGATTTTGATGCCGCATTGATGTCAGGCACAGTGTCTCGTCAGGCTGTCGGAGCGCGCGGCTACGCTGCCGACATGGCTGACACGGTGCCGTTGAGGGTCCAGCTGATTGCGAAGACCGAGTTCCTGCCGCCGGCCGACGTGCCGTGGGAGACCGATGCGGACGGCGGGCAGGCACTCGCGGAGTTCGCCGGCCGGGCCTGCTACCAGTCCTGGAAGAAGCCGAACCCGGCCACCGCCACGAATGCCGGCTACCTGCGGCACATCCTCGAGGTGGGCCACCTCAGCGTGCTGGAGCACGGCACGGTGACGTTCTACCTCACGGGGGTGTCCCGGTCGCTCACCCACGAGCTGATCCGGCACCGGCACTTCTCCTACTCGCAGCTGTCCCAGCGCTACGTGCCGGGCCGGGGCTCGGCGATCGTGGAGCCCGAGGTGATCGCGTCCGAGCCGGAGCTGCACGCCGCCTTCGTGGAGGCCACCGAGGCCGCCGAGAAGGCCTACGACCAGCTGCTCACCGGCCTGGAGCAGCGGTTCGCCGACGTGCCCAACGCCACGCTGCGCCGCAAGCAGGCCCGCCAGGCCGCCCGCGCGGTGCTGCCGAACGCCACCGAGACCAAGATCGTGGTCACCGGGAACTACCGGGCCTGGCGGCACTTCATCGCGATGCGCGCCACCGAGCACGCCGACGTCGAGATCCGCGAGCTGGCCATCGAGTGCCTGCGCCAGCTGCAGGCCACGGTGCCCAACGTGTTCGCCGACTTCGAGATCGGCACCCTGGAGGATGGCAGCGAGATCGCCTCCAGCCCACTCGTCAGCGAAGGCTGACCACGGTCCGAGGAGGCTGGGCAGCCATGCGGCTGGTACCCGCCGAGCGCGAGGCGCTCTGTGACCTTTTTGAGGCGACCGGCCCGGAGGCGCCCACGGTGCTGCCCGGCTGGCGGGCCGAAGAGCTGCTGGCCCACCTGCTCGTGCGGGAGCGCCAACCGCTCGCCGCACCGGGCATCCTGGTGCCGGCGCTGGCCCGCTTCGCCGACTCGGCGATGGGGTCATACGCGAAGACCCCGTGGGCCGAGCAGGTGCGGCTGCTGCGCGGCGGGGCTCCGCTGTGGTCGCCGTACCGCCTCGCCGCGCTGGACGAGCGGGCCAACCTGTTCGAGTTCTTCGTGCACCACGAGGACCTGGCCAGGGCCCAGCCGGGCTGGCAGCCCCGGACGGCCCAGCCCGAGCGGGACGAGGCGCTCTGGTCGGGGCTGCGGCTGACCGCCCGGCTGATGTACCGGCACAGCCCGGTGGCGGTACGCCTGGTGCACCCCACCCGGGAGCGCGGCGCCGAGATCAGCGCGAAGCGCGGTTCGGGCCTGGTCACGGTCACCGGGCCGCCCGGCGAGCTGGCGCTGCACGCGTTCGGCCGCGAGCTGGCCAAGGTCGAGCTGGACGGCGCCCCGGACGACGTGGCCGCGCTGCAGGCCACCTCCCGAGGCCTCTGACGCCCGGCTGGCCCGGCGCCCGGAGCGGCCCGGTGGGGGAGCGCGGAGGCCGGCCGCCCAGGGTCTGGGTGTCGGCCCAGGGTATGGCGCTAACAGTTGTCGCCAGCGTGGCGGTACCATAGATGTCAATGCGCGCCTTCAGCCGATCTGGCGGCGCTAAGTGTGCCGGAGCACCTCGATGCTCGCTGGCCCACCCCAGAACACCGTCGCCGCACCTGAGCTGGCGACCATGACCCGGCCGGCCGAGCCGGCCACGAAAGTTGTTGCCCTGTGAGTCGTTCACACAATTCCAACCGTCGATCCCGCCCCGAGCGTGAGCGTGATCGCCCCACCGAAGTGCCGGGCCCGAACCCGGAGCTGCCGGTCAGCCAGCCGCCGGAGCTGCCCGAGGGCGGCCTCCGGATCATCGCGCTAGGCGGCATCGGCGAGATCGGCCGCAACATGACCGTGTTCGAGTACGCCGGTCGGCTGCTCGTGGTCGACTGCGGCGTGCTCTTCCCGGCCGAGGACTCCCCGGGTGTGGACCTGATCCTGCCCGACCTGCGCGCCATCGAGAACCGGCTCGACGACATCGAGGCCGTCGTGCTCACGCACGGCCACGAGGACCACATCGGCGCCATCCCGTGGCTGCTGCGCCTGCGCCCGGACGTGCCGATCGTCGGCTCCAAGTTCACGCTCGCCCTGGTCGCCGCCAAGTGCAAGGAGCACCGCCTGACGCCGCACCTGCGCGAGGTGCGCGAGGGCCAGCGGACCAAGCACGGCGAGTTCAACTGCGAGTACTTCGCGGTCAACCACTCCATCCCGGACGCGCTGGCCGTGGCCATCCGCACGCCCGCCGGCCTGGTGCTGCACACCGGCGACATCAAGCTCGACCAGCTGCCGCTGGACGGCCGGCTGACCGACCTGGCCGGCTTCTCCCGGCTCGGCGACGAGGGTGTGGACCTGTTCCTGGTCGACTCCACCAACGCCGACGTGCCCGGGTTCGTGATCTCCGAGCGGGAGATCGGGCCGGTGCTCGAGGGCGTGTTCGACGACTCCAAGAGCCGGATGATCGTGGCCTGCTTCGCCAGCCACGTGCACCGGGTGCAGCAGGTCCTGGACGCGGCCGCCGCGCGCGGTCGCAAGGTCTGCCTGGTCGGGCGGTCCATGCTGCGCAACATGGGGCTGGCCGCCGACATGGGCATCCTCAAGGTGCCGGACGGCCTGCTGGTCGAGATCGACGAGGCCATGCTGCTGCCCGACGAGCAGCTGGTCCTGGTCTCCACCGGTTCCCAGGGCGAGCCGCTGTCGGCGCTGTCCCGGATGGCGCGCGGCGAGCACCGGCAGGTGCGGATCAAGCCGGACGACACGGTCGTGCTGTCCTCCTCGCTGATCCCGGGCAACGAGACCGCGGTGTTCGGTGTGATCAACGGCCTGACCCGGCTCGGCGCGCGGGTGGTGCACCAGGGCAACGCGCGGGTGCACGTGTCCGGTCACTCGCCGGCCGGTGAGCTGCTGTACCTGTACAACGCGGTGCGGCCGAGCAACGTCATGCCCGTGCACGGAGAGTGGCGGCACCTGCGGGCCAACGCCGCGCTGGCGGTCAAGACCGGCGTGCCTGAGGACTCGGTGGTCATCGCCGAGGACGGCGTGGTCGTGGACCTCGTCGACGGCAAGGCGAAGATCACCGGTCGGGTCGAGGTCGGTCGGGTGTACGTGGACGGTTCGGCCGTCGGCGACATCGGCGAGAGCACGCTGAGTGACCGCCTGGTGCTGGGTGAGGGCGGCTTCATCGCCATCACGCTGGCGATCGAGACCGCCACGGGGCGCACCGTGGCGCCGCCGACGGTGTCCGGCCGGGGCTTCTCCGACGACCCGAAGGCGCTCAACGGGGTGATCCCGCTGATCGAGGCGGAGCTGTCCCGCGCCGGGGCCGAAGGGGTCACCGACCCGCACCGGATCGCGCAGGGCGTGCGCCGGGTGGTCGGCCGCTGGGTGTCCGACACCTACCGGCGCCGCCCGATGATCGTGCCCACGGTCATCGCCCTGTAGCGGCTCGGCACCGCCGGACGCCTCGGCCCGGTCCAGCCTTGACCTGAAGAATGGTTCAGGTTGCAGGCTCAGCGCATGACAGGCGCCGTGCAGCTGGACAGGGCCGAGGACGTCCGGGCGATCCGGGACGTCGTCGCGGACATCGAGACCGGGTTCAACACGAACGACGCCGAGCTCTGCGTCCGCCATTTCACCGACGACGGCTGGTCGGTGGGGGTGACCGGGGTCCGGGTCGCCGGCCGGCCGCGGCTGCTGGCGGCCCACCGCGCCGGGTTGGCCGGGCCGCTGCGTGAGCAGTACGCCCGGTACCGGGTGGGGGAGGTCAGCTTCCCGCGCCCGGATGTGGCGATCGCGCAGAAGTACGCCACGGCGGTCGATCCAGCCGGCCGGCCGCTCGGTGTCGGGCACGCCATGATCGCGCTGTACGTGCTGGTCAAGGACGGTGGCCGGTGGCGGGTCGCGGCGCGGCAGAACACCCTCGTGCCGGGCTGAGCCCGGGCGGAGAAACATTTCGCCGGGTGGATGTCAAAGTGGGGCGGCCGGCGACGACCATCCCGCGTCGGCGCCCACCGGGGCGCCGCCGACCCGAGGAGACCGACGTGAAGTTCCTGCTGATCATGCACAACAACCCGGCCGTCTGGGAGTCGCTGACCGAGGCCGAGCGGAACGCGGTGATGACCGGGCACGGCGGCTTCATCAAGACCATCCAGGACTCCGGCGAGCTGGTGGTGACCCAGGCGCTGGCCGACCCGGCCAACAGTGCGGTGGTGCGGGTCCGGGCCGGGGTGCCGGTGGTCACCGACGGGCCGTACCTGGAGGCGAAGGAGTTCCTGGGCGGCTACTACCTGGTCGACGTGGCCAGCCGGGAGCGCGCCCTCGAGCTGGCCGCGCTGATCCCGGACGCCGCCGTCGACGGGCTGGGCATCGAGGTGCGGCCGGTGATGTTCTCCGCCGGCATGGAGATGGAGATTTGACGGAGCCCGTCCGGGCGGACCGGCGCATCGAGGACCTGACGCGGGAGATCGCGCCCCGGGTGCTCGCCGCGCTGGTCCGCCGGCACGGGTACTTCAACGAGTGCGAGGACGCCGTGCAGGAGGCGCTGCTGGCGGCCGCGGTGCAGTGGCCCGAGCAGGGCGTGCCGGACAACCCGTACGGCTGGCTGACCACCGTCGCGTCCCGCCGGCTGGTCGACCAGATCCGGGGCGAGGCGGCCCGGCGCCGGCGCGAGGAGGTCGACTTCGCCCGGCGGCCGGCCGACGAGCAGGTCGCGCCCTCGGTCGAGCGGGCATTGGACGGCACCCGGCCGGACCGGGACGACACGCTCACCCTGCTCTTCCTGTGCTGCCACCCCGCGCTCACCGCCGCCTCGCAGGTCGCGCTCACGCTGCGCGCGGTCGGCGGGCTGACCACCGAGGAGATCGGCAGCGCATTCCTGGTGCCGGCGGCGACCATGGGGCCCCGGATCAGCCGCGCCAAACAGCGGATCAAAGCTGCCGGCGCGACCTTCGACCCGCCGGACACCGCCGAGTGGCCGGACCGGATCCGGGTCGTGCTCCAGGTGCTCTACCTGATCTTCAACGAGGGCTACACGACGAGCTCGGGGGCGCAGCTGCAGCGCGCCGACCTGGCCGCCGAGGCGATCCGGCTGGCCCGTGCGGTGCGCCGGCTGCTGCCCGAGGACGGCGAGGTCGAGGGGCTGCTGGCGCTGATGCTGCTCACCGATGCCCGCCGTCCGGCTCGGACCACCGCCGACGGCGCGCTGGTCCCGCTGGCCGAGCAGGACCGGAGCCGCTGGCACCGTGCGGCCATCGAGGAGGGCGTCGGGCTGGTCGAGACGGCGATGGGCCGGGGCGCGCTCGGGCCGTACCAGCTGCAGGCCGCGATCGCGGCGGTGCACGTCGAGGCGCCCCGGGCGGAGGACACCGACTGGCCGCAGATCGCGGTGCTCTACCGGATCCTCGAGCGGATGGCGCCGAACCCGATGGTCACGCTGAACCGCGCGATCGCCGTCGCCATGACGGACGGCCCCGCGGCCGGGCTCGAGCTGCTGTGCGCCCTCGCCGAGGACCGCCGGATGACCGGGCACTACCGGCTCGCCGCCGTGCGGGCACACCTGCTGGAGATGGCCGGTGACACCGCGGCCGCGCGGGACGCCTACGAGCTCGCCGCCCGGCGCACCGCCAGCCTGCCCGAACAGCGCTACCTGGCCGCCAGGGCCGCCCGCCTGCGCTGAGCCGCCGGCTGTAGCCGGAACTGCCGGCGCCGCGGGTGCGGGAGTCGGAGCCAAACGCGGTGTGCGGGCGCGAGAGGTGGTGTGCGGGGGCGGAACGTGGTGGGCGGGCGCGAGAGGTGGTGTGCGGGGGCGGGACGTGGTGTGCGGGGGCGAGAGGTGGTGTGCCGGCGCCGCAGGCGGCTTCAAGATCACGCACGACGTGTCGAGGCCGCACACAGGTTCGCGGTATCGCACACGCCGTCCAGACGTGACACACGAGTTAGAACGCGTGTGCCATGTCCACACGCCGTGTGTCAGGCCGGCGAGGCGAGGCCGACTTGCGTATGTGGCGTGCCGGTTGCCTGGCCGCTCCGTGCCCGGGTGGGCGACCCGTAGGCCGCCGCCGGCGCCGCACACGGGTTCCAGTCGGGCCGCACACCGGTTCCCGACACCACGCACGAGCCGGAACTCGTGTGCCACGTCCGCACCACGTGTGCCGGCCACCGGGCCGTGCGGGCCGTTGACAGGGGCGTTCGGTGAACGGATTCACCGGAGCGCCCCCTTGTTGTCGACCGCCGAGACATGCAGGCTGTCGCTTGATCAAACCCGCGCGGGGGAACGTCGTCGCGGGGCAGGGGGTAACAGGTGGTGGGTGCCGACGGGAGACTGGTCGGTTACGGGTGTGACGGATGAGGCTGTCGTGGCGCTCTCCGGCCCGCGCGGGGACGTGGCGCGGTCCGTGTCGGGCTTGGGAGTTCGTGTCAGTGGGATGTCGTCGCCGTTGCGCAACCGTGACCCTGAATCGTTCGAGCCACCTTGTTGCTGACCCGCGGTCGGAAGTACGTTGTGCGCCACAACATATTCGGCGGGAGGCTCGAAGGAGCGCCGTCGTCGAGGCACAGCGGAGGAAAACACATGCGCAGTACCGGCGTAGCCCTGGTTGCCGCGGGCGCGGGGCTGATGCTCGCGCTCACCGCCTGTGGCGCGAACAGCTCGAGCGGCGGTAGTGGCGGCGGCGGTGGCTCCGCCAGTGCGGCCCCCAGTGGCGGCGCGAAGGTGGGGGTGATCCTGCCGGACACCGCCTCGTCGGCCCGCTACGAGAGCTTCGACCGGCCCCTGCTGGACAAGGCGCTGCGCGCCGAGGGCCTCGACCCGGACATCGAGAACGCCCAGGGTGACGTGCAGAAGTTCTCCACCCTGGCCGACGGCATGATCAACAACGGGGTCAAGGTACTGATCCTGGACTCCATCAACACCGACCTGGGCGCGGCGGTGGAGAAGAAGGCACAGGCCGCCGGTATCCCGACCATCGACTACGACCGGCTGAACCTGGGCGGCTCCTCGGACTACTACGTCTCCTTCGACAACACCCGGGTCGGCGCGCTGCAGGGCCAGGGCCTGGCGCAGGGGCTGGCCGGCAAGCAGGGCGCCCAGGTCATCGAGATCGAGGGCGCGGCCACCGACAACAACGCGACGCTCTTCTACCAGGGCCAGCAGAGCGTGGTGAAGTCGCTGTACGACTCCGGCGCGCTCAAGCTGGTGGCCAGCCAGCGCATCGCCAACTGGGACAACCAGACCGGCGGCGCCACGTTCGAGCAGTTCCTCACCGCCAACGGCGGCAAGGTGGACGGCGTGCTCGCGGCCAACGACGGGCTGGCCGGCGCGGTGATCACCGTGCTGAAGAAGACCGGGCTGAACGGCAAGGCCATCGTGACCGGCCAGGACGCCACCGCGGACGGGCTGCAGGCCATCCTGCGCGGCGACCAGTACATGACGGTGTTCAAGCCGATCGTGGACGAGGCGAACGGGGCGGCGAAGCTGGCCGGCGCGCTGGCTAAGGGCGACAAGGCGGGCGCCGACGCGCTGGCCACCGGGACGACCCAGGACACCAAGTCCAACCGGACCGTCAAGTCGCTGCTGCTGACCCCGACCCTGATCACCAAGGACAAGGTCAAGCAGGTCGTCGACCAGGGCAGCGTCAAGGCCTCGGACATCTGCGTGACCGACACGCAGGCCGCCTGCGACCAGCTCGGCATCAAGTAGTTCGGTACCGAAACTTGGCCGGGGCTCCCGTGGGTACTCCGGGCGCCCCGGCCATCCACTGTGGTGTGTGAGACTGAAGTGACGATAGGGAGGGCCCGGTGACGAAGCCGATCCTGGAGCTCAAGGCGGTGAACAAGAGTTTCGGCCCGGTACACGTGCTGCACGACGTGGACCTGGCCATCCGCCCCGGTGAGGTGACGGCGCTCGTCGGCGACAACGGGGCCGGCAAGTCGACGCTGGTCAAGTGCATCGCCGGGATCTACACGGCGGACTCGGGGGAGATGTTCTTCGCCGGCCAGCCGGTCAAGGTGCACGGTCCGAAGGACGCCGCCGCGCTCGGCATCGAGGTCGTCTACCAGGACCTCGCGCTCGCCGACAACCTGGACATCGTGCAGAACATGTTCCTCGGCCGGGAGCGCGGCAAGCCGTGGGCCCTGGACGAGGCGAGCATGGAGCAGGCGGCCCGGGAGACGCTGGCGACGCTGTCCGTGCGCACCGTGAAGTCGGTCCGCACCCTCGTCTCCGCGCTGTCCGGTGGCCAGCGCCAGACCGTGGCCATCGCCAAGGCGGTGCTGTGGAACAGCAAGGTCGTGCTGCTGGACGAGCCGACCGCCGCGCTCGGCGTCGCGCAGACCCGGCAGGTGCTCGACCTGGTCCGCCGGCTCGCCGAGCAGGGCCTCGGCGTGGTGCTGATCAGCCACAACATGGCCGACGTCTTCGAGGTGTCGGACCGGATCGCGACGCTCTACCTCGGCCGGATGGTCGCTGACCTGCCCACCAAGGAGGTCACCCACACCCAGGCCGTCGAGCTGATCACCGCCGGCCGGTCCGGCGACCTCGGCCTGGCCCGCCCCGACACAGTCACCATCTAGCGGCGAGGACCGGACATGACTGAGACAACTCCGGCCGGCGCGCCCCCCACCTCGGGCCCGTCGCCGCGCGCCGAAGCGGTATCCGACTTCGGTATCGACACCACCGCCCGGTCCACCACCGAGGCGATCGGCGACTACATCGCGCGGGTGCGCGGCGGCGAGCTGGGCTCGCTGCCGGCGCTGTTCGGCCTCGTAGTGCTGCTGATCCTGTTCTCCGTGCTCTCGAACACCTTCCTGACCCTCGGCAACATCGCGAACCTGCTGGCCCAGGGCGCCGGCGTGACGATCATCGCGATGGGCCTGGTGTTCGTCCTGCTGCTGGGCGAGATCGACCTGTCCGCCGGCACCGCGTCCGGCGTCACGGCCTCGGTGCTCGCGTTGCACCTGGTCAGCGGCGGCAACCTGCTCGGGCGGCTCGGCATCGGTGTGTTCGGGCTGTTCTGCCTGCTGCTGGTGGTCGCCATCGGGATCGCGGCGCAGCTGAAGCTCTGGTCGGCCGCGGTGCCACCGGTGCTGGCCCTGGTGATCGTGCTGATCGGGTTCGGGGCGAACCCGTGGCTGGAGATGCTGCTGGCCATCTGCGTCGGCACCTCGATCGGCCTGCTCACCGGGTTCCTGGTGTCCCGGATCGGCATCCCGTCGTTCGTCGTCACCCTGGCGCTGTTCCTGGCCTGGCAGGGCGTGATCCTGCAGTTCATCGGGGACGGCGGCACGCTGGCGCTGCAGAACGACACGCTGTTCGCGGTGGCCAACGGCAACCTGCCGCCGTGGGCCAGCTGGGTGCTGTTCGTCATCGCCGGCGGCGGGTACGTCGCTGTGGTGCTCGGCCGGCACTACACGCGGCTGCGCAACGGCCTGGTCACCCAGCCCACCCCGCTGGTGCTGACCAAGGTCGGGGTCGTCGTGGTGCTCGCCGCGCTGGGCACCTTCCTGCTCTCGCTGAACCGGTCGCAGAGCTCGCTGATCGTGATCAGCGGCGTGCCGTACGTGGTGCCGATCATCCTGGTGCTGCTCGTGGCGGGCACTTACGTGCTGGACCGCACCAGCTACGGCCGGCACATCTACGCGGTCGGCGGCAACATCGAGGCGGCCCGCCGTGCCGGCGTGAACGTGCCCCGGATCCGGGCCAGCGTGTTCGTGGTCTCGGCGAGCATGGCCGCGATCGGCGCCATCGTGTACTCGTCGAAGGTCGGCTCGGTCGACCCGAACGCCGGCAACGGCACCACGCTGCTCTACGCGGTCGGTGCGGCGGTGATCGGCGGTACCTCGCTGTTCGGCGGGCGGGGCCGGATGAGCAACGCGGTCATCGGTGGCACCGTGATCGCGCTGGTGCAGAACGGCCTGGGGCTGTTGAAGCAGCCGGCCTCGGTGGTCCTGGTGGTCACCGGCGTCGTGTTGCTGCTGGCGGCGAGCGTGGATGCGCTGTCGCGGCGACGGGCCGCCGTCCGGTGAGTCGTCGCGCTGGCGGATCATGGGCAGGGATGGACCGCGCCGCTTCGAGAGGGCGCGACGGGGGAGAGTGAACGGCGGACATGCGGAGTGCGATGAGCGGGCGAGCCCGACGCGTCGTGCAAGTTGAGTAGCACGATCACCGAGGGTGCCCGGCCCGACGATGCCCGGCGCCACAATCGAGGTGCGGTCCTGCGCAGGCTGCACCTCGATGGCCCCTGCACGCGTGCGGTGCTGGCCACCGAGCTCGGCCTGAACCGCAGCACGATCAAGGCGGTGGTGGACGGGCTGGCCGACTCCGGCCTGGTCAGCGAGCGGCTGCCGTCCCGGCGCAGTGGTGCCGGGCGGCCGTCGCTGCTGGTCGTGCCGAGCCCGCAGGCCGCGCTGGTGCTGGCCACCGACATCCGGGTGGACCGGGTGGCGATGGCCCTGTTCGGGCTGGGCGGCGAGATCCTGGGTCGGCTGAGCTGGCGGCTGCGCCCCGGCTCGGCCTCACCGAGGGACGTGGTCACCAGGGTGCTCGAGTCGGCGGTGGTGCTGGCCAGCGAGTTCGACCTGCCGGTGGTCGCCGCGGGGGTGTCGGTGCCCGGCGTGGTGCGCCAGGCCGACGGCCTGATCCGGGAGGCCCCGCACCTGCGCTGGGTGGACGTACCGCTCGGCGAGCAGCTCTCCGCCGGGCTGCAGATGCCGGTCACCGTGGCCAACGACGCCGAGGTCGGCGCACTGGCCGAGCTGACCAGGGGGGTGGCCAAGGGCGCTTCCGACGTCGTGTTCGTGGCCGGTGACGTCGGCGTCGGCGGCGGCGTGATCTCCAGCGGCAAGACCATGCGCGGCGCCGGCGGCTACCTCGGCGAACTCGGCCACATGGTGGTCCGCCCGGACGGGCAGGAGTGCCACTGCGGCTGCCAGGGCTGCTGGGAGACCGAGGTGGGCGCGGTGGCGCTGTGCCGCGCGCTCGGCCTGCCGCTGTCCATCGGCCGGGGTGAGCTGCACGCCGAGCTGCGCGAGCTGGCCGACGACCCGGGCACCGCGCTGGCCCGGCTGGCCGACTACACCGGCTGGCTAGGTCTCGGCCTGGTCAACGTCGTCAACCTGCTCGCGCCGCAGGTCGTGGTGCTCGGTGACCTGTTCGCCGCGCTACCGGAGCCGGTGCTGGACGTCGTGGCCCGCCGGGTCCGCGAGCGCAGCATGGTCAGCCGGGCCGTGGGCGACACGCAGGTGGTGCGCTCCGCGCTGGGCCGCGACGCCCACCTGATCGGCGCGGCCGAGCTGGCGTTCAGCCCGGTGCTGGATGCCGCCGCCGGCTGACCCAACCGCGTCGGGGGCCCGGCTCCGTCGGGGCGCCCAGCGCTGGGGCTCGCACACAGGCTGTGCGGCGGCCAACAACGGCGCTGGCACACAGTTCGTCGCGCTGGCACACGGGCTCTGGCGGTGACCAACGGCGCGCTGGCACACAGTTCGTCGCGCTGGCACAACGACTTCGGACACCACACACGAGTTAGAACGCATGTGCCGCGTTCGCGATCGGTGTGCCAACACGCGAAGCTGTGTGCCGGCCCGGGACGCCGTGCGCCGGCCCGCGAACGCGTGTGCCAGGTAGCGAAGTCGTGTGCCGGCTTTCGTGTCCGGGGCGCGGCTACGGCCGATCGTGCCGATGGTCCGCGCCCGGACGGGGATCAGCGTTGGGCCGCCCGCCGGTTCAGAGCTCGACGCTGTCGCCGACCGGCAGCCTGCGGTACTCCCGGCCGGTCCGCTTCGAGGTCACGCCCAGCACGTTGTCCAGCACCCGCAGGCCGATCTCGTTGACCAGCCCGTCGTGGATCGAGAAGCCCTGCCGGGCGCCGACCTGCTCGGCGTAGGCGATCGCCTCCAGTGCCTTCAGCCACGGCGCGTTGCTGGGCAGCAGGAGCGTGTCCACCGGGTCCTGCGGCACCGTGAACGCGTCGCCGGGGTGGAACACCCGGCCGGCCACCAGGTAGCCCACGTTCGTCACCGGGTCCATGTGGGTCGGCGCGTGCCACTCGCCGTACACGTGTACGTCCAGCGGGCCGACCTTCAGCACGTCGCCGTGCGCGGCCGCGTACACCCGTCCGCGCAGCTCGGCGAGCTCGCCCAGCTGCGCGGCGACCGAGGCCGGCGCCCACACCACGAGGTCGGGGTTGGCGGTCGCGGCGGCCTGCAGGGTGGCCGGCTCGAAGTGGTCGAAGTGCTCGTGGGTGATCAGCACCGCGTCCGCCCCGAGCGCCGCCGCCGGGTCGGTCAGACCACCGGGGTCGAGCACGACCGTGGTCCCGGACTCCTCCAGCCGCACGCACGCGTGCCCGAACTTGGTCAGTCGCATGCGCATCACGCTACGCGTTCCGGATGTGTCCGGAACCCCGAGCCGCGCGCGGGCCGGTTGCGCCACTTCGTCGGCCCGGCCGGCTACCGTGTCGTTCATGGCGGGACGGACCACGGGCAGACGCACGACCACGACCCGGGGGCGACCGGCACCCCGGGGCGGCTCGGCGGGCCGCCCCGCTGCTCGACGGCCGCCGGCCCGGCGGACGGCCCCGCGCAAGGACATCATCACCGTGATCGGCATGGGGTTCGGCGGCCTGCGCCGGGCCGCCGGGCGCACCCGCGACCTGGATCCGGCCCACCGCCGTGACGGCATCGGCATCGTGCTGCTCGTGCTGGCCGTGGTCACCGCCGCCGGGGTCTGGTGGAGTGCCGGCGGGCCGATCGGGGCGGCGGTCAAGATCGGGCTGACCACGGTGATCGGGGCGGCCTCGGCGCCGCTGCCACTGGTCCTGCTCGGCCTCGGGATCTATCTGATGTCCACGCCGTCCCGGCCCGAGATCCGGCCCCGGGTGGTGCTCGGCGGGCTGCTGCTCGTGTTCGGCGGGCTCGGCCTGATCGACGTGCTGTGCGGCGCCCCGGTCGACCTGCCCGGTTGGCGGCAGGCCGGTGGCGCGCTGGGCTACGTCGCCGGCGCGCCGCTGACCGCCGGGCTGACCTGGCGGGTCGCCGCGCCGGTGCTCGCACTGGTCGCGGTGTACGGGCTGCTGGTGCTCACCGGTACCCCGGTGCGTGAGGTGCCGGCCCGGCTCGGCGTGCTGTTCCGGGGCCCGGCCCGGCCGGAGGCCGATCCGTCGGCCACCGACACGGCCGGTACCGAGGGCCACTCGGCCGACCCGACCGACCCGACCGACCCGGCGGCGCTGGAGGGCGTGCGGCTGCGCCGGCCGTCGCGGCGCCGGCAGTCCGGCAGCCTCGCCGACGCGGTGGCCGACGCGTTCGACGCGCCGGACGACCCACGCCAGCCCCCGATCGTGGTCGAGGGCTCGGTCGTCCCGCCGACCAAGCAGGCCGACCGCCCGGCCGCGGCGCGCCGTGCCGTCGCCGCCAAGCCGCCCGCCGCCGAGCGCGCGCCCGCGCCGTCGGCGCCGAACTCGGACTCGGACGCCATGTCGGTCGTCAGCCGGGTCACCGACGGCGACTACACGCTGCCGCCGGCCGACCTGCTGCCCGCCGGGGCGGCGCCGAAGACCCGCAGCGCCGCCAACGACGCGATGATCGAGGCGATCAGCGGCGTGCTCGAGCAGTTCAACGTCGACGCACAGGTCACCGGCTTCACCCGGGGCCCGACGGTGACGCGCTACGAGATCGAGCTCGGCCCGGCCGTCAAGGTCGAGAAGATCACGCAGCTGACCAGGAACGTCGCCTACGCGGTGGCCAACGACAACGTCCGCATCCTCGCCCCGATCCCGGGCAAGTCGGCGGTCGGCATCGAGGTGCCCAACACCGACCGGGAGATGGTCCTGCTCGGCGACGTGCTGCGTTCGGGCAACGCGCGCAAAGAGCAGCACCCGATGGTCATCGGCCTCGGCAAGGACATCGAGGGCCACTTCCTCTGCGCCAACCTGGCGAAGATGCCGCACCTGCTGGTGGCCGGGTCCACCGGCTCCGGTAAGTCCAGCTTCGTCAACTCGATGCTGGTCTCGCTGCTGTCCCGGGCCACCCCGGACGAGGTGCGGATGATCCTGATCGACCCCAAGATGGTCGAGCTGACGCCGTACGAGGGCATCCCGCACCTGATCACGCCCATCATCACCCAGCCGAAGAAGGCGGCCGCCGCGCTGGCCTGGCTGGTCGAGGAGATGGAGCAGCGCTACCAGGACATGCAGGTCAACAAGGTCCGGCACGTCGACGACTTCAACCGCAAGGTGCGCTCCGGCGAGATCACCGCGCCGCTGGGCAGCGAGCGGGTGTACCGGCCGTACCCGTACATCCTGGCCATCGTCGACGAGCTGGCCGACCTGATGATGACCGCGCCGCGCGACGTGGAGGACGCGGTCGTGCGGATCACCCAGAAGGCCCGGGCCGCCGGCATCCACCTGGTGCTCGCCACCCAGCGGCCGTCGGTGGACGTGGTCACCGGCCTGATCAAGACCAACGTGCCGTCCCGGCTGGCGTTCGCCACGTCCTCGCTCACCGACAGCCGGGTCATCCTCGACCAGCCGGGCGCGGAGAAGCTGATCGGCATGGGCGACGGGCTGTATCTGCCCATGGGTGCGTCGAAGCCGGTCCGGATGCAGGGCGCCTTCGTCAGCGACGAGGAGATCAGCTCCGTCGTCAGCTTCGCCAAGGAGCAGGCGCAGCCCGACTACAACGACACGGTCACCGCGCAGAAGGCCAGCGAGCAGAAGGACGTCGACCCGGACATCGGCGACGACATGGACGTGCTGCTGCAGGCCGCCGAGCTGATCGTCACCTCGCAGTTCGGCTCCACGTCGATGCTGCAGCGCAAGCTGCGGGTCGGCTTCGCCAAGGCCGGCCGGCTGATGGACCTGCTGGAGTCGCGCGGCGTGGTCGGCCCGTCCGAGGGCTCCAAGGCGCGGGACGTGCTGGTCAAGCCCGAGGAGCTGGACGGGCTGCTCTGGTCGATCCGGGGCGGCGACCCGGGTGGCGGCGCCGACGACGGCGAGGACGACCTCTAGGGCTCACGGCCACGCTGGCGGACGCGGCAAGCCGGCGCCCCGCGTGCGAGGCACCGCACAGACCGTTCCCTCGCCGCACAGACTGTGCACGGTCTGTACTGGCGCACACGGTCTGTGTGGCCGGCGAGCCAGCGGCGGCGGTCTCCTGTCAGGTGCGCGGGAACGACGACCGGTGCCGCTACGGGGCGGGACGCACGGTGAGGTCACCTTGGGTGACCTGCATGTTCGGCAGGGCGAAGGTCGGTCGGCAGGTCGGGAACCGCGACGGCGGCCCGGCCACGAAGCCCAGCTTGTCCTGCCCACCGGGGCCGCTGTCGACGCCGGTGGCGAAGAGGGCCTGGCCCCGGAACGCAGCGGGCACGTCGGCCGGGTCGGGGACGTAGACGGCGCCGACCTGGTTGCCCTCGATGTCCACGCAGGTCAGCCGCCCTCTGGGCGACGCCGGCCGCCCCGCCCCGGGGGCTCCTGACGCGTTCGGCCGGACCTCGACCCAGCCGCTCACGTTGTGCGGGTCGGCGCCGCGCTCGTAGACGTGGAACCGCAGCGTGAACAGCCCGTTCGTCGCTGACCCGTAGGCCTCGCCGCCGCCGCGGCCGGCGGCCTGCGCCGCCCCCGGAACGGCCAGCAGCACGGCGGCCACGGCCACCCCGACCGATGTCCAGCGCAACCGCGTGGTGATGCCCATGCCCAGCCAAACGACGTGCCGGCCGCACGGGTGACGCGGCTCGCCGGGCGCCGGGCGCGGGGCGGCACGCGCGGGCAGCCGCCGCGTCAGCCGAGGGTGGTGTCGCCCAGGTGCTCCAACGTGGTGCGCAGCAGGGCGGTCAGTGTCTGACGTTCCTCGACGGTCAGCCCGCCGAGGATGCGCCGCTCGTTGGCCAGGTGCTCCTGGAGTACCCCGTCGACCAGGTCACGGCCGGCCTCGGTGAGCCGGATCAGCACCGAACGGCGGTCCTCGGTGTCCCGGATCCGCCCGACCAGCCCCCGCGCCTCCAGCCGGTCGATCCGGTTGGTGAT
>DATAZG010000149.1:0-28846 GCA_036272155.1 Pseudonocardia sp. | reverse complement strand
CGAACTCGAACACGACGGCCTGACCCTCGCGGAGCACTTTCGCGCCGCCGTCCCCGACGATCTCGGAGGCGTGCACGAACACGTCCGGCGAGCCGTCCTCGGGCGCGAGGAAGCCGAAACCCCGTTCGGCGTCGAACCAACTGACGGTCCCCTGCGGCATCGAAGGCTCCAGGTCGAGAGGGCGGGCACTGGCCCCCAGTCTCTCTGACAGACCTCGCGGTCCGTCGGGCCGGGCCCACAGGCGGGCGGTGCGGAGCCAGGGGCGGGCCGTTGGTACACCTAGCGACACGCCGAGTTTTGACACCAGGTCTAAGGTCGAAGCCGAATAGTCGGGAACAGGGGAGACCAGACGTGGTAGGTGACGACGACATCTCCGGGTGATACCGGAAGTGTCCGGCCGTGGGCGGGCGCGCGATCGCGCGGCCGCCGTGGCCATTCGTTGCCAGACGTCCCCCGCTGGGCGGCTCCGGTCGGCCCACCACATCCCTGAGGTCTCTCGCATGTCCGATGCGCTCATCACCTGCGTCAACCTGTCCTTCTCCTGGCCCGACGACACCCCCGTGTTCGAGGACCTGTCCTGCACCATCGGCCCCGGCCGCACCGGCCTGGTGGCCCCGAACGGCGTCGGCAAGAGCACGCTGCTCAAGCTGATCGCCGGGGTGTACCGGCCCAGCTCGGGCACCGCCTCGGCCCAGGGCGTGCTGGGCTACCTGCCGCAGGACCTGCCGCTGGTCGGGGACCTGACCGTGGCCGACGTGCTGGAGGTCGCCCCGGTGCTGCGGGCGCTCGCCGCCGTCGAGTCCGGTGACGCGGACGAACGGCACTTCACCACGATCGGCAACGACTGGGACATCGAGGAGCGCGGCCGCGCCCAGCTGGACCGGCTCGGCCTCACCGACGTTGCCCTGGACCGGCGCCTGGACACGCTCAGCGGCGGCCAGGTCGTCTCCCTCGGGCTGGCCGCCCAGCTGCTGAAACGGCCCGACGTGCTGCTGCTCGACGAGCCGACCAACAACCTGGACCTCGACGCCCGGCGCACGCTGTACGGGGTGCTCGAGGAGTGGACCGGCTGCCTGCTGCTGGTCAGCCACGACCGGGAGCTGTTGGACCGGATGGACCGCATCGCCGAGCTGGACCGGGGAGAGGTGCGGTGCTACGGCGGCAACTTCACCGCGTACAGCGAGGCCGTGCGGGCCGCGCGCGAGATCGCCGAGAAGCACGTGCGCACCGCCGAGCAGGAGGTCAAACGGGAGAAGCGGGAGCTGCAGCAGGCGCGCGAGCGCGCCGCCCGCCGGGCCGGCAACGCCTCCCGCAACCTGAAGAGCGCCGGCCTGCCGAAGATCTTCGCCGGCACGATGAAGCGCAACGCGCAGGAGTCGGCCGGCCGGTCGAGCGAAACGCATGCCGCCCGGCTCGGCGACGCCAAGGCCCGGCTCGACGAGGCCGGCCGAGCGGTACGGGACGACGACAAGATCGTGCTGGACCTGCCCGGCACCGACGTGCCGACCGGCCGCACGGTGCTGAAGGGCACGGGCCTGCGGGTCAGCCATGGCGACCGGGACCTGTTCGCCGGGGACGGGGCCGCCCTGACCGTGCGCGGGCCCGAGCGCATCGCGCTGACCGGCGCGAACGGGGCCGGCAAGTCCACGCTGCTGCGCCTGGTCAGCGGGAACCTGACACCGACGGCCGGCACGGTCACCCGGGCCGAGGGCCGCGTCGCGTACCTGTCCCAGCGGCTGGACCTGCTGGACCCCGACCGCACCGTCGCGGAGAACCTGGCCGCCTTCGCGCCCGGGCTGCCCGAGGCCCGCCGGACGTACCTGCTGGCCCGGTTCCTGTTCCGCGGCGCCCGGATCCACCTGCCGGTGGCCGCGCTGTCCGGCGGCGAGCGGCTGCGCGCCACGCTGGTCTGCGTGCTCTACGCGGAGCCGGCGCCCCAGCTGCTGCTGCTCGACGAGCCCACCAACAACCTGGACCTAGTCAGCGTCGGCCAGCTGGAGAGCGCGCTGGCCGCCTACCAGGGGGCGTTCATCGTGGTCAGCCACGACGAGCGGTTCCTCGCGGAGATCAAGGTGGGCCGGTGGCTGCGGCTCGCCGGCGGCCGGCTGCTGGAGGGCCGCGCGCCGGAGCGCTGAGTCCTCGGCGGGGGTGTGGCTGGCCAGGCGCCGGGAGCCGGCCGCCTTTACCGTGGTGATCGTGTCCCGTGCGCTGGTCCTGCTGTTCGCGGTGGCCAGTGGGGCGGCGGTCGGCAACCTCTACTACGCCCAGCCGCTGCTCGCCGTGGTCGCGGCCGACCTGCACATCGGCCAGGGCCCGGCCGGTCTGCTGGTCACCGCGACGCAGGTCGGCTACGCCCTCGGCATCATGTTCATCGTCCCGCTCGGCGACGTGCGCAACCGGCGCCGCCTGGTGCCGCTGATGATGGGGCTGTCGGCGGTGTCCCTGGCCGCCTGTGCCGTGGCGCCGGGCCTGGTCGTGCTGCTGCTGGCACTGGTCGCGGTCGGGCTGAGCACGGTGGCCGGCCAGATCCTGATCCCGTTCGCCGGCGACCTCACCGACGACGCCAGCCGGGGCCGGGTGGTCGGGATCGTGGTCAGCGGCGCGCTCACCGGCATCCTGTTCGCCCGGATCGTCAGCGGGCTGATCGCCGGGGTGGCCGGCTGGCGGGCGGTCTTCCTGACGGCCGCGGTGCTCATGCTCGGGCTCGCGGCGGTGCTCCACCGGGCGGTGCCGGCCGCGCCCGCCAAGGCCGCCCAGCCCTACCGGGCCCTGCTGCTGTCGGTGCTCACGCTGGTGCGCCGGGAGCGCACGCTGCGGGTGGCGATGGGCTACGGCACCATCGGGATGGCGTCGTTCACCCTGTTCTGGACCGGGCTGACGTTCCTGCTCAGCGGGCCGCCGTACGGCTACTCGACCGGGGTGATCGGGCTGTTCAGCCTGGCCGGGCTGGTGGGCACGCTGTCCGCGCAGGGCGCCGGGCGGCTGCACGACCGTGGCTGGTCGAACCGCGCGACGGGGGTGTTCTGGCTGCTTGCGGTGCTCGCCTGGGTCGTCTGCGGGCTCGGCCGTTACTCGCTGGGCTGGCTGCTGCTCGGCATCGTCGTGCTGGACATCGCCACCCAGGGCCAGCGGATCCTGAACCAGGCGCAGATCTTCGCCATCTCCGCCGGGGCCCGCAGCCGCGTGAACACCGCCTACGTCACCGGCAACTTCGTCGGCGGCGCGGCCGGCTCGATCGTCGGCTCCGTGCTGTGGGCGGCCGGCGGCTGGGTCGCGGTCAGCATCGCCGGCGCCGTGCTGTCCACCGTGGCGTTCGGACTCTGGCTGACTCTTCGGCTCGCCGGCCGGCGGGTCGGCGGTTCCGGGCTGGGCGGTTCGGAGCTGGGCGGTTCGGGGTTGGGCGGTCCCGTCGGCGATCGGTGAGGTGCCGGCGTTGCGCCCAGAGCTGACGCGTTCCGCCGAGAGCGAACGGGCGGCCGGGTTGCCGGGGAGGGCGGCGGCCGCCAGGGTGTGCCGATGACCGGTGAGGCGCGCGACGGGGTGGCCCTGACCAACCTGGACCAGCCGCTGTTCGACGGGGCGGACGCTACCAAACGCGACCTGGTCGACTACCTCGACGCGGTGGCCGACCGGCTCCTCCCGGCGCTGCGGGACCGGCCGCTCTCGGTCGTGCGCGTGCTGCGCGGCCAGCGCCCGTTCATGCAGAAGAACCTGCCCAAGTACACGCCGGACTGGGTACAGCGGGTACCGCTCTGGGCGGAGAGCTCGCACCGCGAGGTGTTCTACGCGCTGTGCAACGACCGCCGCACGCTGCTCTGGTTCGCCAACCAGCGAGCCGTCGAGTACCACCCGACGCTGTCCCGGGTGGACCGCCTCGACCACACCACCCACCTGGTGCTCGACCTCGACCCGCCGGCGGAGTCGCCGGAGGCGTTCGGGCTGGCGGTGCGGGCCGCGCGGCTGGTCCGGGAGGTGCTCGGGCAGGTCGGGCTGGCCGGCGCGGTGAAGACGAGCGGCGCGAAGGGCGTGCACGTGTTCGTGCCGGTCGGCGCGGGCAACAGCATGGAGGAGGTGGCGGCGGCGACCCGGGCGATCGCGGTCAGGGCCGAGCGCCTGGACCCGGAGCTGGCCACCACCGCGTTCATCCGCGAGGACCGGGGCGGCAAGGTGTTCCTCGACTCCACCCGCGCAGGCGGGGCGACGGTCGTCTCGGTGTACAGCCCCCGCGTGCGGCCCGGCGCGCCGGTGTCGTTCCCCGTGCCGTGGGACGAGCTGGACGGGGTGTCGCCGGCCGACTTCACGGTCCGCTCGGCGCCGGCGCTGCTCGGTGACCGGGACCCGTGGGCGGAGCTGATGCCGCCGCCCCAGGAGCTGCCCGCCGAGCTGGTCGCGCACGGCCGGACCATCCCGATCGCCCGTGTCCAGGCCATGCACGAGGGCAAGCGCCGAGCCCGCGCCCGCCGCGACTCCGAGTAGCCCGGCGCGGTCAGCCGTGGGCGAGGGCGGCCAGGTCGTGTTCGATCAGGGTGGCGGTGCGGGCCAGCTCGCCGGTCCACTCGGGCAGCCGGGCGCGCTTGTACCGGGCGGTGGGCATCGCCAGCGACACCGCGGCGACCGCCGTCCCGGGCCCCCGGAAGATCACCCGTCCGACCGCCGTGACGCCGGCCTCGGTGCCCTGGTTGTTCACGGCGAAGCCCTGCTTGCGGATCAGCCGCAGGCCGCGGCGCAGTGCGTCGAGGTCGACGCCGGAGTCCGCGTACAGCGCGCTGATCTCGGCGTCCGGCCGCTGCGCGAGCAGGGCGCGGCCACCGGAGGCGAGGTGCGCCGGCAGCATCCGGCCCTCCCGGTCGCCGACCCGCAGCACCGCGTCGCACTCGACGGTGGCCACGAACCGCGTCTGGTCGCCCCGCAGGACCATCAGGTTCACCGTCTCGCCGGCGCGGCCGACCAGCTCGCGCAGGTGGGGTAGGGCGGTCGCGCGCAGCTGGGCGTCCGGCTCGCCACCGGCGGGGCCGCGCAGCGCCGGGCCGGCCCGGTAGCGCCGGTCGGCGCCCTGCTCGGCGAAGTCCCGGTACACGAGCATGGCCAGCAGCCGGTGCGCCGTGGACCTGGCCACCCCGAGCCGCTCGGCGACCTCGGCGACCCGCAGGGGCCCCTCCTGCCCCAGCAGCACCGCCAACCGCAGCGCGTGGTCGACCGACTCGATGCTGTACGCCGGCTTGTTCTTCATGCCAGAATCGTATGTCCTGGTGTTCGGAATCGCCGTAGCTTCGAAGTCATGACCAGCTCACCCGTCACCCTGCGGGCCCCCGACGCGCCGGGGCAGCCCGTACCGTCCCCGGAGCTCGACCAGCTCTACCGCGGTTTCGAGCGGGAGCTGCTCGTGCCGCTGTGGACCGAGATCGGCGACCTGATGCCGACCAGCCCCCGGCCCGCCGCCGCCGCGCACGTCTGGCGCTGGCAGCGGCTGCTCGAGCTGGCGCGGCGCTCCGGTGACCTGGTGCCGGTCGGGCGGGGCGGCGAGCGGCGGGCGATCGCGCTGGCCAACCCCGGTCTCGGCGGCGCGCCCTACGCGACGCCGACGCTGTGGGCGGCCATCCAGTACCTGAACCCGCGCGAGGACGCCCCGGTGCACCGGCACACCCAGCACGCGTTCCGCTTCGTGGTGCAGGGCGAGGGGGTCTGGACCGTCGTCGACGGCGACCCGGTGGCCATGCGCCGGGGCGACTTCCTACTCACCCCGGGCTGGCGCTTCCACGGCCACCACAACCAGAGCGACACCCCGATGGCCTGGCTGGACGGGCTGGACATCCCGTTCGTGCACCAGGTCGGCTCGGCGTTCTTCGAGCTCGGCCCGGACGTGGTCGACGACCACTCCACGCCGGCGCGGTCGCGGGCCGAGCGGCTCTGGGCGCACCCCGGGCTGCGGCCGGTGTCCCAGCCGGGGCCGACGCCGAGCTCGCCGATCGCCGCCTACCGGTGGGAGCACACCGACGCGGCGCTCGCCGACCAGCTGGCGCTCGAGGCGGAGGGCCACCCCGGTGTGCTGGAGCCCGGGCATGCCGCCGTCCGGTTCAGCAACCCGACGACCGGTGGTGACGTGCTGCCCACCATGCGGGCCGAGATGCACCGGCTGCGCGCCGGTACCCGCACCGCCGCCCGCCGCGAGGTCGGCTCGTCGGTGTGGCAGGTGTTCGACGGCGCCGGCCGGGTCAGCCTGGGCGACCGGGAGTGGACGGTGGAGCCGGGTGACCTGGTCGCGGTGCCGTCCTGGGTGCAGCTGCGGCTGACCGCCGAGACCGAGCTGGACCTGTTCCGGTTCAGTGACACCCCGCTGTTCGAGGCGCTGCACGCGGACCGGGTCGAGATCGAAGGGACGCCGGCGTGAGGCTGGCGACGCTGCGCACGCCGGACGGCACCCGGGCGGCCCGGGTGGACGGCGCCTCGGACGGCGCCACGGACGGCGCCTCGGACGGCGCCACAGTGGTGGAGCTGGCCGCGCCGGACGTCGGTGCGCTGCTGGCCGCGCCGAACTGGCGGGAACTCGCGGCGGCCGGCGACGGCGCCCGCCACCCGTTCGCCGGTGCCGAGCTCGCCCCGGTCGTGCCCCGGCCCGGCAAGATCTTCTGCGTCGGGCTGAACTACCGCACGCACATTCTCGAGATGGGCCGCGAGCTGCCGGAGTACCCGACCCTGTTCGCCAAGTTCGCCGAGGCGCTGGTCGGCCCGGCCGACCCGGTGGTGCTGGCCCCGGAGTCGAGCGCGGTGGACTGGGAGGCCGAGCTGGCGGTGGTCATCGGTACCCGGGTGCGGCGGGCGGACACGGCGGCGGCCGAGGCGGCGATCGCCGGCTTCGCGGTGCTCAACGACGTGACCATGCGCGACTGGCAGTACCGCTCCGTGCAGTGGCTGCAGGGCAAGACGTTCGAGGCGACGACGCCGTTCGGGCCGGTGCTGGTCACCCCGGACGAGCTGCCCGGCGGGGTGCGCCCGGCGCTGGCCCTGCGCTGCGCGGTCGACGGGGAGACCGTGCAGTCGGCCGACACCGCCGACCTGGTGTTCGACCCGGTCACGCTCGTGGAGTACCTCTCCCGGATCGTCACGCTGAACCCCGGTGACGTGATCGCCACCGGCACCCCGGGCGGCGTCGGGCACGCCCGCAAGCCGCCCCGCTACCTCACCGAGGGCACCGTGCTGGTCACCGAGATCGACTGGCTCGGCCGGCTGGAGAACGTGGCGACCGCGGCGGCGGAACACCCCGTGCCGGCGGTGCCGGTGTGACCGACGTCGTGGTGGTCGGCGGCGGCATCGGCGGTCTGGGCAGCGCGCTGGCGCTGACCCGCGCGGGCCTGCGGGTACGGGTGCTGGAGCAGGCGTCCCGGTTCGGCGAGGTGGGCGCGGGGCTGCAGATGGCGCCCAACGCGACCCGGATCCTGCGCACCTGGGGACTGCTGGACGAGGTGGTGGCGCGCGGCGTGCTGCCCCGCCGACTGGTCATGCGGGATGCCGTGGACGGGCGCGAGCTGAGCCACCTCGACCTGGCCGACGTGGACCGCCGCTACGGCGCCCCCTACGTGGTCATCCACCGCAGTGACCTGCACTCGATCCTCGTCGAGGCCTGCCGGGCGGCGGGCGTGGACCTGGTCACCGACGCCGAGGTGACCGACGTGGCGCAGGTCGAGGATGCGGGCGGCGGCGCGGTCGCGATCAGCGCGGGGCGCCGGGACGCGGCCTCTGTGGTGCTCGCCGCCGACGGGCTGAACTCCACGCTGCGGCCGAGGCTGAGCACGGACGAGCCGGTCAGCTCGGCGTACGTGGCCTACCGGGGCGCGGTGCCGCTGGCGGAGCTCGACGACACGGCCGACCTGGCGCTCGAGGACGTGGTCTTCTACGTCGGCCCGCACTGCCACCTGGTGCAGTACCCGCTGCGGCGGGGGGAGATCTTCAACCAGGTCGCGGTGTTCCGGTCGCCGAAGGCGCTGGCGGGCGAGCCCGACTGGGGCACCCCGGACGAGCTGGACCGGGCGTTCGCGGGCACCTGCGAGCGGGTCCGGATGGCGCTGCCGAACCTGTGGCGGGACCGCTGGTGGCGGATGTTCGACCGTGAGCCGATCGACAACTGGGTCAGCGGCCGGCTGGCGCTGACCGGGGACGCCGCCCACCCGATGCTGCAATACCTGGCCCAGGGAGCCTGCCAGGCACTGGAGGACGCGGACTGCCTGGCCGCGATGGTCGGCAAGCACGCCGGCCCGGATGTGGTGGACTGGCCGGCCGCGCTGCACGGCTACGCCGAGGTCCGCACGGTCCGCACGGCGCGGGTGCAGCGCACGGCCCGCGACTGGGGCGAGCTGTGGCACTGCGACGGCCTGTTCCGCGCCGTGCGCAATGCCATGCTGCTCGACCGGGACGCGGGCGACTACCGCCACATCGACTGGCTCTACGGCAGCTGACCGGCCGGTACCGGTGCCCGAACCGTCCGGTCGGCCTGTGTCACGCGCCCGCTGCCGACGTCCTCCAGGCTGCGCCCGGCCGGCTCCCGCAGCAGCAGCGTGAAGGGGATGCCCAGCAGGAAGAACAGCCCGGCGGCCAGCTCGGTGACCTGCAGCCCGACGCCGGCCAGCATCAGCGGCGCGCCGAGGGCACCCACGTAGGCGCCCGCCTTGGCGATGCCGGCGGACAGCCCGTGCCCCGTGGAGCGCACGCTGACCGGGAACGACTCGGCGGCGAACACCATCGTGGTGGGGCTCGGCCCGAACGCGGAGCCGAACGAGGCCAGCCCGAACAGCACCACGAACACGCCCAGGTTCGTGGTCACCCCCGGGATCACACCGATGCCCAGCAGTGCGGCCCCGCACACGGTGAGCCCGGCGATCTGCTGGGTCTTGCGGGGTATCCGGTCCATCAGGAAGATCCCGAAGCAGACGCCGGAGACGCTGAACAGCACGGCCAGGATCAGGTTGATCGCGGTCACCTCGACGGGCGAGGGGTGCGCCACGATGCTGTTCACGATGGCCGGCTGGGAGATCGAGTTGCCGTAGATCGCGACGTCGTACATGAACCAGGCCCCGGCGGTGCCGAGCAGGGTGATCATCAGGCGCCGGTCGGTGAAGAACTGGGCCAGGCTCATCCGGCTGTGCGCGGCACGGTCGCCGCCGGCCAGGGCCACCGAGCCGGGGGCCAGCCCGTTGAGGTCGCTGGCGGCGCGGTCGGCGTCCCCGACCACGGAGGCGGTGTAGCGGGGCGACTCCGGCATCCGGCGGCGGTTGTGGAGCACCGCGAGCGCCGGCAGGGCCCCGATGCCGAGCATGAGCCGCCAGGCCAGGTCGTGGTCGATCCCGGCGGCGAGCAGGGTCAGCGCCACCGTGAAGGCGAGCACCTGGCCGGCGGTGTAGGCGGAGAACATGATCGCGACCTGTTTGCCCCGGCTGCGCCGGTTGGCGTACTCGGTCATGATCGTGGCGGAGATCGGGTAGTCGCCGCCGATGCCGATACCCAGGATGAACCGGGTGACCAGCAGCCAGGCGAAGTTGGGCGAGAGCGCGGTGGCCAGCGCGCCGACCACCATGATCGCCGCCTCGATGCCGTAGATGCGCTTGCGGCCGAGCAGGTCACCCAGCCGGCCGAACACCAGCGCGCCGACGAACGAGGCGATCAGCGACGTGCTGCCCAGCAGCCCGACCTGGCCGGGGGAGAGGTGGTACTCGGGTTTGAGCAGCAACAGCGCGGTCGAGATGACGTTCAGGTCGTACGAGTCGGTGAGGAACCCCATGCCGGCGGTGACCGCGGTCTTGAGGTGGAACATGCTCGGCGGCGCCTCGTCCAGCGCACGATCGACTTGCTCGGCCGGCCGTTCGGCCGCCAGTGCAGCGGACACGGGATGTCTCCTTGCCTGCCCAGGAGGAGCTCGGACCGGTCAACCCTCACCCCGGCCGGTTACGGGCGGTCGAACCGCGCACGGCCGGCACGGGGTGGCTCAGCGAAGCTAGCCCGAGCTTGTTCGCCGCCGTGACATGGCCGAAACTGTCGGCGCCGCCGTTAGGGTGCAGGTCATGTGCCGGAACATCACCACGCTGCGCGGCCTCGAACCGTCCGCGACGGCCGAGGAGATCGAGGCCGCCGCCCGCCAGTACGTGCGCAAGGTCAGCGGCGTGCAGAGCGCCTCGCCCGCCACGCGGGACGCGGTCGAGGCGGCCGTCGCCGAGATTGCCACGATCACCGCCCGGCTGCTCGGCGAGCTGCCGCCCCGGCGCCAGCCGCCGCCCACCCTGCCCCCGCTGCGCCGCCCCGAGGTGCGCGCCCGGCTGGCCGCCAAGGGCTGAGGCGGCTAGCCCCAGCCCAGGCGGTGCAGCGCGTCCTCGTCGATGCCGAAGTGGTGCGCGATCTCGTGCACCACGGTGACCAGTACCTCGTGCACCAGCTCGGGTTCGTCGGCGGAGATCGACCGCAGCGGCTCCCGGTACAGGGTGATCCGGTCCGGTAGGGCGCCGGCGTAGTCGTGGGTGCGCTCGGTCAGGGGCACGCCCTCGTAGAGCCCCAGCAGGTCGGGGTCGTCGGGGTGTTCGTCCTCGGTGAGCACCACGACGTTGTCCATCGCCCGGGCCAGCCGCGCCGGGATCCGGTCGAGGGCGTCGGCCACCAGCTCGTCGAACCGCGCCGGGGACACGGTCAGGGGCACGAACTCCTCGTCCGACTCCGGGTCCGACCCCGGGCCCGACGCCGGGTGCGGGCTGTCGGCCGCCGGGCCGACCGGGTCGGCTGCATCGTCACGGGACTCGGTCGGCACCTACCAGTTGTACCGGCCCGCGTCAGTCGCCCGGCCGCGCCCCGGCGTAGAGGGTCCGCACCAGGTCCTCGATCGACGGCTCGTGCACCGCGATGTCCCGGATCTCGGCGCGGCGGGCGACCTCGGCCACCAGGTTCGCCGCGCTGGTCGCCGGGCCGAAGGTGTAGCGGCGGCGCATCCCGCCGGCCTCGACCCAGGAGCCGGTCACCCCGGGCAGCTCGGCCGTCCCGTCCAGCTGGGGGGCCGGCGCGGCCAGGTCCACGATCAGCTCGCGCGGCCCGGCGAAGCGGCCGCGCAGGGTGTCCAGCTCGTCGTCGGCGACCACCCGCCCGTGGTCGATCACCACCACCCGCCGGCACAGCCGCTCCACGTCCGGCAGGTCGTGCGTGGTCAGCAGCACCGTCACGCCGTCCTCGGTGTTCACCTCGTGCAGGAAGGCGCGCAGCCGCTCCTTGCTGACCAGGTCGAGGCCGACCGTCGGCTCGTCGAGCACCAGCAGCGGCGGCGCGTGCAGCAGCGCGGCGGTCACCTCGCCGCGCATCCGCTGGCCGAGCGAGAGCTGGCGCACCGGCGTGGCCAGGAACTCCGCCAGCCCGAGCACGTCCGCGCAGCGCGCCAACCGGGTGCGGTGCACGGCCATGGGCACCCGGTGGATCGTGCGCAGCAGGTCGAAGCTGTCCGCCAGCGGCAGGTCCCACCAGAGCGCGCTGCGCTGGCCGAACACCACGCCGATCCGCCGGGCCAGCTCGCGGCGCTTCGACACCGGGTCCAGCCCGCACACCGACAGCCGACCGGCGGTGGGCACCAGGATCCCGGTCAGCATCTTGATCGTGGTGGACTTGCCGGCGCCGTTCGGACCGAGGAAGCCGACGGTCTCGCCCGCCTCGACCCGCAGGTCGATGTCGTCCACGGCGGCCAGCCGGCGCCGCGCCCCACGCTTGCCGACGACGAACTCCCGGCGCAGCCCCTCAGCGTGCACGATCATGATCCGGCTCCCTGGTAGCGGCGGACAGCGGTCCGCCAGATCAGCCCGGCCACGGCGACGGAGGCCAGCGCGACCAGCGGCGCGGCGTAGCGCACCGCGTCCGGCCGGCCGAGCGGGTCGGACCGGCCGAGAATGGCCAGCACGGGGTAGTAGGCGACGAACGCGGCCGGCACCACGAAGGTCAGCAGCCGGCGCAGCCACGGCGCGAACACCGTGACGGGGTACGCGGTGGCCAGCGAGGAGCCGTAGGTGAACGCGTTCGCCACCTCGCGCGCCTCCACCACCCAGAACGCCACCGAGCAGGTCGCCACCCAGATCGACCCGATGAGCACCGCCCCGACCAGCGGCGTGCTGACCAGCAGCCACACCGTGACCGGCGACCAGACGATCGGCGCCCTGGTCAGCACGACCCCGAGCACCAGCAGCCCGACCAGTACCCGGCCGAGCCGACGCAGCTGCAGGTCGGCGGTGACCAGCTGGGCGAGCACCGGCAGCGGCCGGACCAGCAGCACGTCCAGCTCGCCGGTGCGGATCCACCGGGGCAGGTCGTCGAGCTGGCCGACGACCAGGTCGGCTAGACCGAACGCGATGCCGGCCAGCGCGAAGATCAGCAGCACCTCGTCGGCCCCGAAGCCGCCGATCGTGTGCACCCGGCCGAACAGCACGACGATGACCACCAGCTCGATCGCCTGGCCGAACGCCTGGGCCAGCAGGTCCAGCCCGAAGGACAGCGGGTAGGCGAGCTGGGCGCGCACCCGGGAGGCGAGCAGCCGCTGGTAGACCTCGACGCCGGGCCGGTCAGCCACCCTGCACCACCAGCCGGCGCGTCGCCACGGCCAGCACCGCCCGGCCGGCCGCGATGAGCAGTACGGCCCACGCGAGCTGGACGCCGAGCAGCACGGCCTGGTTGCCGCGTTCGGTGAACACGTCGATCGGCGTCTGGATCACCGCCGGGAACGGGGTACCGGCCAGCACCCGGCGCGCCCAGTCCGGGAAGTACGCCAGCGGCACGACGAGGCCGCACAGCACGCCGCTGGTGGCGGCCCAGAGCGCCCGCACGCCCCGGCTGTCGAGCAGCCAGAACGCGGTCAGGTCGAGCAGGAACTTGATCTGCCCGCACACCACGACCGCGAGCAGCGTCGAGGCGGCGAAGGCCAGCCAGGTCAGCGTCGCGTGCGGCCAGCGGAACGGGAACAGCAGCGCCCCGACCACCACCGGCGGCACAAAGCGGACCAGCAGCGCGTGCCCGGCCCGGCCCAGGTCGGTGGCCACCAACGCCGCCTGCAGGTTCCACGGCCGGGCCAGATCCAGCGCGATATCGCCGGTGCGCACCCGCTCGGCCAGCTCACCGTCGCTCCACAGCAGCACCACCGCGAGCAGGCCCTGGCCGAGCCATACGTAGGCGACCGTGGCCGCCGCGTCGTAGCCGGCCACCGTGCCCGACCCACCCAGCACGGCGAGCAGCACGCTGACCCGCAGCATCCCGAACACGACGTTGGTGAACATGCCGGCCAGGCTCGCCGCGCCGTAGCTCGCGTGCCGGTCGAACCCCGCTCGCAGCAGACGGACATACAGCGCGAGCACGTAGATCGACGTTACGGCCCCGCGCAACCCAATTACCCGCGAGTCGCGGATTCTGTCAGGGTGAGTCGCGGATTCCGTCAGGGCTCCCGCCTCGGTCCGCGGCTGCCGGCGCCCCCTCAGGTCCGCAGGAAACCGGCCAGCCCGTCGATCAGCCGGTGCACCTCGGTGGCCTCGCTGTAGGGGGCCAGCCCGACGCGCAGCCCGTTCTCGTCGGCCAGCCCGAGCGCCTGGAACGCCTCGATCGCGTAGAACGAGCCGGCCGGCGCGAGCACGTCGCGGGCGGCCAGGTACTCGTAGGCGTCCCAGGTCGCCCGCCCGGGCAGGGTCAGGTACAGCGTCGGGGTGCGGCGGGCGGCCCGGGAGTGCACGACCACCGTGTCGCCCAGCGAGGCCAGCCCCTCCTCGATCAGCTCGCGGAGGCCGTCCTCGTGGACCGCGACGGCGTCCATCGAGCTGACCAGGCGCTCCCGGCGGGTCCGCCCTCCGCCGGGGGCGATGCCGGCGATGAAGTCCACCGCCGCGGTCACGCCGGCCAGCTGCTCGTAGGGCAGGGTGCCCAGCTCGAACCGCTCCGGCACCTCGTCGGTCGAGGGCAGCAGCTTGTCCGGCACCAGGGTCTCCAACAGCGCCGGGTCGGCGGCGAGCACCCCGCAGTGCGGCCCCATGAACTTGTACGGCGAGCAGACGAAGAAGTCCGCGCCGAGTGCCCCCAGGTCCACGGGATGGTGCGCCGTGTAGTGCACGCCGTCCACGTAGAGCAGGGCGCCGCGGTCGTGCGCGAGCCCGGCGATGGTGGCGACCGGCGGCATGGTGCCGAGCAGGTTGGACGCCGCGGTGACCGCGACCAGCCGGGTGCGCGGGCCGATCAGCTCGGCGAGCGCCTCCAGGTCGAGCTCACCGGTGGCCGGGTCGAACTCCGCCCAGCGCACGGTCGCGCCGGCCCGCCCGGCGGCCAGGATCCAGGGCCGGATGTTGGCGTCGTGGTCCAGCCGGGTCACCACGATCTCGTCGCCGGTGCCCCAGGTCCTGGCCAGGGTGCGGGCAAAGTCCATCGTCAGGTGGGTGGCGCTGCGGCCGTGCACGATGCCGTGAGGCGACGCCGCCAGCAGGTCGGCGCAGGCCGACCGGAACTCGGTGACGAAGTTCGTCGAGTTGCGCTCGGACAGCACACCGTCGCCCCGGTTGGACAGCGGACCGCACAGGGCCGACGCGATCGCGTCGCCCACCGGGCGCGGGGTCTGCGAGCCGCCCGGGCCGTCGAAGTGGGCGATCCCGGAGTCCAGGGAGGGGAAGTGCTTGCGCAGCGCGGGCAGGTCGAGGGTCACTACTCCATCCTGGCGTCGACCGGCCCGATCGGCAGCCCGAACCTGGCTCGAGGGCGCGGGGCGGGTCATGCTGGACGGCCTGGCCGCGGGTCCGGTGGCGGATGGCGGTGTGGAACACCCCCGTTCCGGGTAGCCCACGCCTCGGGCGGGTTGGCGCCACCACCCCGGCCCGCGCGGCACCGGCTCGACGGAGGTGATCGGGATGCGCACGCCGACCGAGAGCGGACGACTACGCGGCGGGACACGTCTCGGCGGGACACCCCGGGCGAGCGGCGGCTCCGCCCGGCTGATCCGCTTCGCCACCTGGGTGCTCGGCGTCGAGGCGATGCTGCTCGTCGCGCTGGCTGTGTCCGGGCTGGGCGGCTCCACCAGGTCGGACAGCCAGGCGGTCGTCGACGCCCCGCCACCGGTGCCGGGGCTGTTCGGTCTCCGGGAAAGCCCGGCGCACAGCGCGTTGCTGCTGGTCACCGGCCTGCTGGCGCTCGGCGCGCTGTGGCTGCCGGCCTGGCGGCGTCAGTTCGCGACCGGGCAGGCGCTCGGCTACCTGCTGGTCGGCGGGGCGGGCCTGCTGCTCGCGGCCACCACACCGGCGACCAGTCCCTGGCACCTGAACCCGGCCGACCACGTGCTGCACGGCCTGCTGTGCCTGCTCGGGCTGGCCCTGTTGCTGCTGGACCGGGCCGGCCGCCCCACCTGGCACAGGCCCGGCGACCCGGCATCACCCACATCCGAACCACCTGCCACGGTGGACCCGGGGTGACGCCCGATCGGCGGAGCGGGACACTCCTTACGTGACCGAACCGGGGACGCGGCCCGATCAGACGGGGCCGGAGCACGAGACCGACGCGGAGGCCCGCCAGCTGACCCGGATGCGCCGGACGAGCTGGTTGTGGGTGGCCGCCTCGGTGGTCGGCGTACTCGGCGGGGTGGCCAACTACCTGCTGGCCACGCGGGTGGTGTCGGCCGGGGTGGAGCCCGAGATCGGGGCCGCCGCCCTCGTCGCCGCGCTGCTCGGGCTCGCCTGCTGGCTGCTGCTGGCGCTGCTCTGGCTGACCCTGCAGGTGCCGTTGCGCAACGACCGGGGCTGGGCCCGGGTCGCGCTGGCCGTGAGCTCGGCGCTCGGCTTCGGGCTCGACCTGGTGGCGCTGGCCGGCTCGTGGGCCACCATCGCGGCGGCGGTGCTGCAGGCCGTGCTGCTGGTCGCCGCCCTGGTGCAGACCTTCCGCCCGACCCCGTCCTGATCTCCTCGCCGGCGCCACTCCGTGGCCACGCCGCCGGCGCCGCGCGGGCACCCCGACAACCGGGCCACCCAGGCCCCACCAGCACCAATGACCGCCCACCGGCCGCCGAGACGGGCCGCCCGCTGCGACCGCCGTCACTTTGATCGAGTGCGGACGGCTCGCTACGGTCTAGTCGACGGCCGCCGCAGCCCCGGCGCCGTCCGCTGGAGGGAGCCGACGTGACCGCTACGCCGTCGCGCCTCCGCATCCGCCTGGTCCGCCGCCATCACGTGGACCTGTGCCGCACCAGTACGGCCGTCTGTCCGGCCTGACCGTTCGCCCGTAGCTGGTCCCACTCCGGCCGACCGCCGCGCGCCCGTCCGGCCGCCGTCAGGTCACCGAGGTCCCCCGCGTCACCAGGAGCTTCCGATGGCCCCCGCCGTACTGTCCCGCCGACTACTACTGCGCGCCGGTCTCGGCGCCGGTGCCCTCGCCGGGCTGGCCCCGCTGATCGCGGCCTGTGGCGGCTCGGGTGGGGGCAAGGCGCTGCCCGCCGGCCCGCCGGCCGACCTGCACGGGGCGACCATCCGGGCGATGGTCAACCAGCCGCACGTGCTCGCGTTCACCCAGCTGCTCGCGCCGGAGTTCGCCACGCAGTTCGGCGGAACGCTGCAGGTCAGCGCCGTGCCATACGACCAGCTGACCAGCCAGCAGATCCTCGACGTGCAGGGCGGCGCCGGCCAGTTCGACGTGTTCGACTACTTCTACTACGGCCTCGGGGTGCTGGTCGACGCCGGCGCACTGGTGGACCTCACCGACTTCATCGCGGGCAACACGGCGCTCAACGCCGCCGACTACCTGCCGTCCATCTACGACCCGTACACGCTGCTGAACGGCCGCCGCTACGGCCTGCCCTTCGACGGGGACACCCACGTCCTCTACTACAACAAGGCGATCTTCGACCGGTTCCACCTGAGCCCGCCGAACACCTGGGACGACTACGACCGGGCCACCAGGACGATCACCGAGGGCAGCAACCGGACCGTGTTCGGCGCCGTGGTCGAGGGCCAGCAGGTGCCGATGATCCTGGGCTGCTCGTTCATCAACCGCCTGGCCGGGTACGGCGGCACCCTGGTCGGGCCGGACGGCGCCCCGAAGCTCAACTCCGACGAGGCCCGCGCCGCGCTGCAGCACCTCGTGGACGTCGCCCCGTACGCGCTGCCGACGCCGCTGCAGATCGGCTTCGACCAGGCCAACTCGGCGTTCCTGTCGGGTCAGGCGGCGATGCTGGACACGTGGACCGACCTGGGGCTGAAGGCGCAGGACCCGAAGAGCTCGAAGATCGTCGACCAGTGGGGCGTCGTGCCGCTGCCGGTGGGCGGCAACAACACCGAGCACCGCACCGCGCTGAACGCCGGCTTCGGGCTCGGCGTGTCCAGTGCCGCCAAGGACCCGGCGAAGGCCGCCGCGTTCGTCGCGTGGGCCACGGACGCGACCCGCAACCTGCTGCTGGCCAGCACCGCCGGCTCCGGCATCGACCCGTCCCGGCACAGCACGCTCGACTCGCCCGACTACGCGAAGGCCGCCGGCCCCGCCACCGAGGTGATCCGGGGCGCGCTCAACGGGCACCCGCTGGTCTGGCCGAAGGACGCACAGGCGCCGAAGCTGCTGCAGGACCTGGTCGACCAGCTCGCGCTGGCCATCCAGGGCACCCAGACCGTCGCCCAGTCGCTGACCAACGCGCAGGCCGGCTGGGAGCGGGCGCTCGGATGAGTGGCGCACGGTGACCAGGTCCACGACCGAGCGACCACCCGGTCCGCCGCTGGCGGGGTCGACGCCGGCCCGGGGTGAGCGGGCGGCCGCGGCGGGGCCGCGACCGAAGCCGTGGCGCGCGGTACCGCTCTGGATGGGCCTGCCGGCGGTGCTCTCGCTGCTCGTGATCGCGGCCTACCCGACCGTGGTGGGCATCGCGCTGGCGTTCACCCGCTCCTCCCTGTCCCGGCCGCTGCGCGCGTTTGCCGGGTTCGACAACTTCACCGCGGCGGCCGAGTCGGTGGCGTTCGGGGGATCGTTGCTGCGCTCGGCGGTGTTCGCGGTGCTGGCCACGGCGTTGAGCGTCGGCGCCGGGGTGGTCGCGGCGGTCGCGCTGGATGCCCGGGGCGGCCGGTTCGGGGTGCTGGGCGCGGTGCTGCTGCTGCCGATGGTGACCCCGCCGGTGTCGGTCGGAGTGGCGTGGAAGCTGCTGCTGGCGCCGGTCGGTGGCGCGTTCACCGGGCTGTGGGACGCGCTGGGCATCGCCGGCTTCAACCCGCTGGGCAGCGGCGTCGGGGCGTTCCTCACGCTGCTGCTGATGCACGCCTGGCAGTGGACGCCGCTGGTCACGCTGCTTGTCTACGCGGCACTGCTCGCGGTGCCCGCCGAGCTCCGGGAGGCCGCCGCGCTGGACGGCGCCGGCTGGTCCCGCACGCTGTTCTCCGTGGTCGGGCCGCAGGTGGCGCCCTCGGTGCTGGCCGTCGCGATCCTCGAGCTGGTGCTCGCGTTCAAGGTGTTCGACCTGGTCGTGGTGGTGACCGCCGGCGGGCCCGGGGTGTCCACCACGGTGGCCGGCTTCGAGGTGTTCCGCACCGCGTTCCGGGGCAGCTTCGAGGTGGGCACGGCGGCCGCCGAGACGCTGGTGCTCGGGGTGCTGGTCGGCGCGGTGCTGGCGGTCGCCGGGCTGCTCACCCGCCGGGTCCGGGGCGCCGAGCAGTGACGGCTGTGCGGGCGTGGTTGTCGCGGGGTGTGCTGGCCGTCGCGGCGGTGCTCGCGCTGCTGCCGGTGCTGTTCCTGGTCTCGCTGTCGCTGCGCGGCGTCGACGACATCTCCAACGGCGGCTGGCTGCCGAGCCGGCTGCGCTGGGACAACTGGCCGGCGGCGTTCCACACCGTGCCGCTGGCCCAGATGCTGACGAACTCCTGGGTGATCGCGCTGGGCGCCACGCTGCTCACGGCGGCGGTCGCGGTGCCCACGGCGTACCTCACCGCCCGCGGTGGCCGGCGCGGCGCGCGGCTCTACTCGCTGCTGCTCGCCGCCTACTGCGCGCCGCCGGTGGTGGCCGTGCTGCCGCTGTACTTCTTGCTCAAGAGCGTCGGGCTGACCAACTCGGTGCTCGGGCTCGCCCTGGTGGACGGGCTGGCCAACGTGCCGGTCGCGGTGTGGCTGCTCGACGGGTTCGTCCGCCGGGTGCCGCGCGAGCTGGAGGAGGCGGCCTGGGTGGACGGGCTGTCCGTGGCGGCCGGGGTGCGCCGGGTGGTGCTGCCGCTGGTCCTGCCGGGGCTGGTCGCGGCGTCCCTGGTCTGCTTCTTCCTGGCCTACAACGAGTTCCTGTTCGCCGTGTCGTTCTCCCAGTCCCCGGCCGCGCAGCCGCTCACCGTCGGCCTGTCGCTGTTCCAGGGCGACCGCACCGTGCAGTTCGGCCAGCAGGCCGCCGCGTCGCTGGTCGCCATCGTGCCCGTCTACCTGCTCGCCGTCGCCGCCCAGCGGTCCCTGATCGGCGGGCTGTCCCAGGGAGCTGTGAAGTGAGCCCGAGGCGGATCCATCTCAATGCCTTCGACATGACCTGCGCCGGGCACCAGGCGCCCGGCCTGTGGCGCCACCCCGACGACCAGTCGCACCGCTACCGCGACCTGCGCTACTGGACCGACCTGGCCCAGCTGCTCGAGCGCGGCGGCTTCACCAGCCTGTTCATCGCCGACGTGCTCGGGCTCTACGACGTCTACCGCGGCGGGCCGGAGTCGGCGCTGCGCGACGGCATCCAGGTGCCGGTGGGGGAGCCGACCCTGGCGGTGCCGGCCATGGCGGCGGTCACCGAACACCTCGGCTTCGGCGTCACCGTGTCGCTGACCTACGAGAAGCCGTACGCCTTCGCCCGCCGCTTCGGCACGCTGGACCACTACACGCGCGGCCGGATCGCCTGGAACGTCGTGACGTCGTACCTGGAGTCGGCGGCCCGCAACCTCGGCCTGGAGCACCAGGTGCCGCACGACGAGCGCTACGACGTGGCCGAGGAGTTCATGGAGGTCGTGTACCAGCTCTGGGAGGGCTCCTGGGACGACGACGCCGTCCGCCACGACCGGGCCGCCGGCGTCTACACCGACCCGGCCAAGGTCCGGCCGATCGAGCACCACGGGCGGTACTTCGACGTGCCGGGCATCGCACTCACCGAGCCGTCCCCGCAGCGCACCCCGGTGATCTTCCAGGCCGGCGCGTCGCCGAGGGGCCGCCGCTTCGCCGCCGCGCACGCCGAGGGCATCTTCGTCACGGCCACCCGCCCGGAGATCCTGGCCAGGTCCATCGCGGCGACCAGGCAGGCCGCCGAGGAGCTCGGCCGGGACCCCCGCTCGATCAAGTTCTTCACGCTGATGACCGTGATCACCGCGCCCACCGACGAGGAGGCGCAGGCCAAGTACCGCGACTACGCCCAGTACGTGAGCCTGGAGGGCGCGCTGACCCTGTACGGCGGCTGGAGCGGGCTGGACCTGTCGACGATGGATCCCGACGAGCCACTCCGCTCCGCCAACGTTGATCCAGCCGAGACGGAGGCGGTGCGCAGCGCTGTCGAGGCGTTCACCACCGTCGACCCGGACCGCGACTGGACGCCCCGCGACATCGCCAACTGGATCGGCATCGGCGGCATGGGCGTCGTCGTGGTCGGCAGTCCCGCGACCGTGGCCGACGAGATGCAGCGCTGGGTGGACGTGGCCGACGTGGACGGCTTCAACCTGGCCTACGCGATCACCCCGGGCAGCTTCGAGGACCTGGTGGAGCTCGTCGTGCCGGAGCTGCGCCGACGCGGCCTGCTGCCCCCGTCCTACGCCGGCGACACGCTGCGTGAGGAGCTGTACGGCCCGGGGCAGACGCGGCTGCGGGACGACCATCCGGGCTCCCGGTACGCCAACCGGCCGGCGGTCGTCCGATGACCGGGGTGCGCGCGGTGCCGGTGCTCACCGACGCCACCGAGACGCTGGCGGTGGCCGCCGAGTTCGCCGCCGGCCTGGCCACCGGGGACTCCGAGCGGGACGCCAACCGGGTGCTGCCGCACGCCGAGGTCGCCGCGCTCGCCGCGTCCGGGCTGCTCGGGGTGAACGTGCCGGCCCGGTTCGGCGGCGCCGACGTCGACGCCCGGACCATGGGCGAGCTGATGGCCACCCTGTCCGCCGGGGACGCCAGCGTCGGCCAGATCCCGCAGAACCACTACTTCTTCGTCCAGGTGCTCACCGAGGCGGCCGGCGAGGAGCAGCAGGCGTTCTTCGCCGCCGAGGTGCTCGCCGGCCGGCACTTCGGCAACGCGCTGTCCGAGCGCGGCACCCGGACCGTGCGCGACTTCGCCATCGGGTTCGAGCCGCTGCCCGGCGGCGACGTGCGCATCGACGGCACCAAGTACTACGCGACCGGGTCCCCGTTCGCCCCGTGGATCCCGATCTACGCCAACGACCCGGACGGGCACATCGTGGCCGCCTGGATCCCCGCCGACGCCCCCGGGGTCACCGTGGTCGACGACTGGGTCGGCATGGGTCAGCGCACCACCGGCAGCGGCACCGTGCGGTTCGACCAGGTCGTGATCCCGGCGCGCTGGGTCGTGCCGATCTGGACGGTGTTCGAGCGCCCCGAGGTGTTCGGCGCGTTCGGCAACTACCTCCACGCCGGCATCGACCTCGGCATCGCGGACGCGGCACTGCGCGACGGCGGCGAGCTGATCCGCACCCTGTCCCGGCCCCGGCCGGAGTCCGAAGCCCCGACCGCCGCCGAGGACCCGCTGGTCATCCACGGGTTCGGCGAGCTGGCCCTGAGGGTGCGGGCCGCGCGGGCGCTGCTGCACGACGCGGGCGACGCGATCGACGCCGCCCGCCGCGACCTCACCGAGGCCAGCGCCGCGGAGGCCTCCATCGCGGTGGCGGCGGCACGGGCGGCGGCCGACACGGCGGCGGTCAGCGTGTCCAGCGACGTGTTCGCCCTGGTCGGCACGCGGGGCGCGGCGGACGGGCTGAACCTGCACCGGCACTGGCGCAACGCCCGTACCCACACCCTGCACGACCCGCGCCGCGCCAAGATCCAGTACCTCGGCGACTACGCACTGAACCACCGGCCGCCGCCCAGCACGGGCCTGGTCTGACCCGATACCTGATCCGACACCTGATCCGTCACTGGGGGACACCACGATGACCGTGCTCCGCACACCCGAACAGGCCCTGGACGCCGCCCGCGAGGTGGCCACCGTGCTGGCCAAAGATGCGCTCGAGCGCGACCGGGCCGGCGCCGAGCCCCTCGCCGAGGCGCAGCTGCTGCGCGATGCCGGCCTGCCGTCGCTGCTGCTGCCCACCTCGATCGGCGGCGGCGGGCAGACGTGGGCCACCGGGCTGGCCGTCGTGCGGACCCTCGCCGAGGCCGACGGTTCCATCGCGCAGCTGCTCGGCTACCACTACGTGAACGCGGCCAACCTGGTCTGGGTCGGGGGCGCCTCGGTGCTGGACCGGTGGGGGAGCCCGTCGGTGGCCTCGCAGTGGCTGTGGGGTGACGCGGTCAACCCCGTCGACCCCGACCTGGAGCTGGTGCCCGCCGGCGACGGCTACCTGCTGCGCGGCCGGAAGAACTTCGCCACCGGCGTGTCCACCGGAGATGCCTCGGTGGTCGCCGGCACCGTGCGCCACCCGGACGGCTCGGTGGGCGACCACCTGCTCGTCGTGGTGCGCGGCGACGACCCCGGGCTGCACCGGGGCGGCGACTGGGACAACCTCGGCCAGCGGCTCTCGGCCAGCGGCAGCGTGACCTTCGACGACGTGCCGATCGGCCCGAACCAGGTGGTCGGCGCACTCGGGGCGGACCATGCGACACCGCGCGCCTCGCTGGTCACCCCGGCGATCCAGGCCGTGTTCGGCAACCTCTACCTCGGCATCGCGCAGGGTGCCCTGGCCACCGCGCGGGAGTACACGCTCGGCACCTCGCGGCCGTGGCTGCTCTCCGACTCGCCGAGCGCGGCCGCCGACCCTTACGTGCTCGCCAACTACGGCCGGCTGGTCTCCTCGGTGCGGGCGGTGCGGGCGCTGGCCGACGAGGCGGGCCTGGCGCTGGCCGGCGCCGACGCGGCCGGCGACGCGCTGAGCTGGGCGGAGCGCGGCGAGCTGGCCGAGCTGGTCGCCGCGCTCAAGGTGGTGTCCACCGACGTGGCGCTGCACGTCACCTCGACGATCTTCGAGGTCACCGGGGCGCGGGCCACCAGCAACGCCGTCGGCCTCGACCGGTTCTGGCGCAACGTCCGCACGCACACCCTGCACGACCCGGTCGCCTACAAGCAGCGCGAGGTCGGCGACCACTTCCTCAACGGCACCCACCCCCCATTCACGCTGTACACCTGAGCCAGCCACTCGCTCCCAGAACCGGACCCGCCAGTAACACCGCGGCCGGGAACAGATCCGCGCTATGTCCAGAATGTGGTCGGGGGGCCGGGGGCGTAGTGTCGCCGTGGTCTGGGGCATGTCGCACGCGGGTATCGGCCGCGTCGTCCCCGATGAACCAGCTCGGGCAGCGTGCCCAGGCAGGCATGGTGCGCATGACAGCTGAGGCCCACGAGGCGAGCAGACCCGCGACCGACGGGCCGGCTGCCACGGAACTGACGGCCGAGGACGACGAGTCCTCGGTTACCGAGTCCGCCGAGCAAGCCGAGGCGGGCACGGAGTCGGCGGGCCCGGACTCAGCGACCACCTTCGTCTGGGACGAGGAGGAGTCCGCCGCGCTGCGCCAGGCGCGCAAGGACGCCGAGCTCACCACCTCCGCCGACTCGGTCCGGGCCTACCTCAAGCAGATCGGCAAGGTCGCCCTGCTCAACGCCGTGCAGGAGGTCGAGCTCGCCAAGCGGATCGAGGCCGGCCTGTACGCCGCGGAGCGGCTGACCAGCGCGACCGAGCTCACGGATCCGAAGGAGCCGAGCGCCACCCAGCTGCGCCGGGACCTGAGCTGGATCGTCCGCGACGGCGAGCGCGCCAAGAACCACCTGCTCGAGGCCAACCTGCGCCTTGTGGTGTCGCAAGCCCGGCGCTACACCGGGCGGGGCATGGCCTTCCTGGACCTGATCCAGGAGGGCAACCTCGGCCTGATCCGGGCCGTCGACAAGTTCGACTACACCAAGGGCTACAAGTTCTCCACCTACGCCACCTGGTGGATCCGGCAGGCGATCACCCGCGCGATGGCCGACCAGGCCCGCACGATCCGGATCCCGGTGCACGTCGTCGAGATCATGAACCGGCTGAGCCGCCTGCAGCGCGACATGATGCGCGACCTCGGCCGCGAGCCCACCCCCGAAGAGCTCGCCAAGGAAATGGACATCACGCCCGAGAAGGTGCTCGAGGTCCAGCAGTACGCCCGCGAGCCCATCTCGCTGGACCAGACGATCGGCGAGGACGGCAGCAGCCAGCTCGGCGACTTCATCGAGGACAGCGAGGCGGTCGTCGCCGTCGACGCGGTGTCCTTCGGCCTGCTGCGCGAGCAGCTGCACTCGGTGCTGGCCACGCTGTCCGAGCGGGAGGCCGGGGTGGTCCGGCTGCGCTTCGGGCTCACCGACGGCCAGCCGCGCACCCTGGACGAGATCGGCCAGGTCTACGGCGTCACGCGCGAGCGGATCCGACAGATCGAGTCCAAGACCATGCACAAGCTGCGCCACCCCTCTCGCTCGCAGGTACTGCGCGACTACCTCGAGTAATCCCTGGTCTACGCCGTACGCAGCGGCGGGGCCGGGTCATCCTGAGAACTGGTTGAGACGTATTCATCCGCCGTTCGGCCCATCGCGCGAGGTGGCGGGTGTGCGCGCCCGGTTCGGAAATTTCGATCGGCGTCGCGGCGTGGGCCCTCCATGATGTCCGGAAGCACCCCGCAGTAGCGTCGATCATCGACGGCCCCGGCGTGGCCCGTGACAGTCTGGAAGGGAGGTGTTCCGTCGTGACCGTGCTGGACAGCATTCTGAACGGAGTACGCGAGGACCTGGCGCAGCGGCAGGGCGAGGTGTCGCTGGCGGAGCTGAAGGCGCGGGTGACCGGGGTCGCCCCGGCGCTCGACCCGTTGCCGGCGTTCCGGTCCCCGGGTGTGTCGATCATCGCCGAGGTCAAGCGGAAGAGCCCGAGCAAGGGCGAGCTCGCCGACATCCCCGACCCGGCCCGGCTGGCCGCGAGCTACGCCGACGGGGGCGCGGCCGCGATCAGCGTGCTCACCGAGCGGCGCCGGTTCGGTGGTTCGCTGGCCGACCTGACCGAGGTGCGCGCGGCGGTGCGCACCCCGATCCTGCGCAAGGACTTCGTGGTCACGCCGTACCAGGTGTGGGAGACCCGGGCGTTCGGCGCCGACCTGATCCTGCTGATGGTGGCCTCGCTGGACGACGCCGAGCTGGTGGACCTGCTGGGGCTGGCCACCGAGCTGGGGCTGACCGCGCTGGTCGAGGTGCACACCGAGGACGAGCTGGAGCGGGCCGCGCGGACCGGCGCCCAGCTGATCGGGGTCAACGCGCGGAGCCTGAAGACCCTCGAGGTGGACCGCTCGATCTACGCCAAGCTGGCGCCGCTGATCCCGGCCGGCCGGGTGCGGGTGGCCGAGTCCGGGGTGGCCGGTCCGGAGGACGTCGCCGAGTACCACTCCTCGGGCGCGGACGTCGTGCTGGTCGGCGAGGCACTGGTCCGGTCGGGCGACCCACAGGACGCCGTCGCCAAGTTCATCGCGGCCGCCACCAGCCGTCCCTGACCCCTCCGCCGGGCGAACCGGCAGGGCACCAACCGACCTGGCGAACAACTGGGTGCGATGTTCACCTGGTGGGCCTGGGGCATTGGCCGAGGCGAAGTTGTTCGGACAACCTGGGCGTGAATCGTCTGGCCGGTGACGACCTCGACGAGATACCTGGAGATCGCCGAACGGCTGGCCGCTGAGCTCGTCGACTGCCCACCCGGCACCCGGGTGGCCAGCGAGCCCGAGCTGGCCGGCCGGTTCGGCGTCGGGCGGGCCGCGGCCCGCTCCGCGCTGCAGGAACTGGAGCGGCGGCTGCTGGTCCGCCGGGTGCAGGGCGCCGGCACCTTCGTGAACCGGCGCATCGACTACGTCATCTCCCGCAACCATCCGCCCTCCTGGCACGCCACCGTGGCCGCGGCGGGGGCCACACCGCGCTCCCAGGTCAAGTCGGTCGAGCAGGCCCCGTTACCGGCCGAGCGCGCCGCACAGCTGGACCTGGCGGCCGGCATCCCCGCGCACCGGATCGTGCGCAACTTCTTCATCGACGACCTGCTCGCCTCGTGGACCGAGGAGTGGGTCCCCGTGGACGTGGCGCCGAACCTCGACCTGGCGCTGCACACCGTCGAGTCGGTCGACCTGGTGCTGCGCCAGATGGGCCGGGTGCGCCCGGTGCGGGCCTGGTGCCGCGTGAGCTTCGACATCCCGCCGGCGGAGGCGCTGGCCGGTCTGCGGCTGGACGGCACGGTGGCGGCCTGGCAGGTCGACAGCGCCAGCCGGGACGGTGAGACCGGTCGGGGTGTGCTGGCCAGCACCGCGTGGACCCGCGCCGACGCCGTGCGGATGGTCGTCGAGCTGCAGGACACCTGGCCGGCCGCGGTCGAAGCCCGCCAGTCGGGCCGGCCGGCGGAGTCCCGGTGAGCGCGCCGCTGCCCCCGGCGCCGCTGCCCCCTGAGGAGCCCCCCGCGCCGCTGCCGCGCGAGGAGCGCTGCGCCCTGCTCGCCGAGGCCGAGGCCGCCGAGCTGCGGCGCCTCGCCGACGCCTGCCTGGCCGCCGAGCAGGTGGTCGAGGGCGCGCCGGTGCGCGTGCTGCTCGCCCCGGAGGTCGGCACCGTGAGCACCCCGGTGCGCGAGCCGGTGGCCGGGCACCGCTTCCTGCTCGGCGACGTGCTGGCCTGCCGGGCAGAGGTGGAGCTGGCCGGGCGGCGCGGCTGGGCGCTGCGACTGGGCGACGACCGCGCCGCCGTGCTCGCGGCCGCCGTACTGGACGCCGCCGCGCAGCTCGGTCCGGAGCTGGCCGCCGAGGTCGACGCGCTGTGTCACCGGGTGGCCGGGCGCCGCGCGGACCGGTTGGCCGCCGAGTGGGCCGAGCTGTCCGCGACCGTTGTCGAGTTCGAGGAGCTGACGTGACCGCGACCGCCACCCAACCGGCCGTGCTGGGCTCGGCCACCCCCCTGCCGACCGTCGTCTCGCGCCAGGTCTTCCGGGCCGTGTTGGACGCGTTGGCCCGTCCCGGGCAACCCGCCCGCCTGCCGGTCGGGTCAGGCGGCGCGTCAGCGGCCGGGGCACCCCCCGCCGCGCTGCTGCCGCTCCTGGCGCTCGCCGACCTGGGCACCGGCATCCACGTACTCGACCACCCGGACGCCCCGACTCGCTGGGTCGACGCGCTGGCCACGGCCACCTCGGCGCCGGTGGTAGGGCCCGAGAGGGCGCGGCTGGTCGGCGCACTGCGCCCGATCACCCCGGCGGAGGTCGGCGCGCTGCAGCGGGGCTCCGCGCTGGCCCCCGAGGAGGCGGCGCTGCTCACCGTGGCGGTGACCGACCTGGCGGGCGGGCCGGCGCGCTGGGTGCTGTCCGGGCCGGGTGTACCGGGCCGTCGCGCGATCTCCCCGTCGGGCGTACCGGCGGGCTTCCTGGCCGCCCGAGCGGCGGCCGTGCACCGCTACCCGACCGGGATCGACGTGCTGCTCGTCGCCCCGGACGGCCGGCTGCTCGGGCTGCCCCGGAGCACCAGCATCGAGGAGGAGAGCAACTAGTGGGTTACTCGGGAGCACGCGGCGGGCTGGACGCCATCCTGGCCGCCGAGGACCTGGTCCGCCGGCTGCGCGACCAGGCGCCGGCCGCATGGGCGCCGACCGAGCAGGTGATCGCCCGGTTCCGGCTCGCGGTGGACCGGGTGATGGGCGAGGCCGGCCTGTACGACGAGGACAGCGCGGCGGCCGCGTTCCGGCAGGCCGAGGGCGATCCGCTGGAGGCCGCGCACCTGCTGCGCGCCTACCGGTCCACCCTGCCCAGGCTCGCGTTCGGCGAACCCGTCGACCCGGACGAGCTGTTCATCCTCCGGCGCATCGTGCCCGCGTTCCGGCAGCCGGACGGTCCCCAGCTGCTCGGCCGCACCACCGACTACACGGGCCGCATGCTGGAGAAACCGGCCACTCAGCCACCCCCCGCCCCAGCCAGGACGGCGACATCGAACGGCCACTCCACGAACGGCCACTCCACCGATGGCCACCCGACCGACGGCCACGAGAGCGACGGCCACGAGACCAACGGCCACGTGGTCCACCGCACCCGGACCCGCACCCGGGCCGAACGGCACCCGCGCCGGTTCCTGGACCTGCTGCGCGAGCTGGACCTCGCGGTGGACCACCGGGACGGCAGCGACCCGGAGCCGTTCGACATCACCCGCAGCCCGGCCCGACCGCCGGCGCCGCGCTCGGCGGCGCTCGCCGCGATGGCGCGCGCCGAGACGGGAGCCCTGGTGGCGCTCTGGTACCGGTCCATCCTCGGCCCGGACGGCGACCTGCACGAGATCACGCTCGGCGAGGTCCGGCACGGGCGGCTGCCGCTGCGGGTCCGGCACCCGCACACCGGCAACCCGGTCACGGTTGGCGAGTTCCGGGTGACCGAGGCCGAGGCGATCGAGGACCTGGACGGCGTCGACGAGGACCGGTCCCGGTTCGACGTCGGCTACGGCCTGTGCTTCGGGCACAACGAGCGCAAGGCGATCGCGATGGCCAACCTGGACATCGCGAACCGGCGGTTCGGCCGCTCCGGCCCGCTGGAGCAGCTGCTGCTGCTCACCACCGACGGCCTGGACTCCGGAGGTTTCCTGGAGCACCTCAAGCTGCCGCACTACGTGACGTTCCGGTCGATGGTCGAGCGCAAGCAGGCCCTGCAGGCCGCGGCGGGGGAGAAGGAAGAGGCGGCAC
>DATAZG010000148.1:0-14028 GCA_036272155.1 Pseudonocardia sp. | reverse complement strand
GTCGCGGGCGTCGAAGACGCTGGACTGGCTGGTCGCGCACGGCTACGCCGAGCAGGTGGCCGACGCCGTCGTGGTGCTGTGCTGTGACCGGGTCAGCCCGGAGATCGACCGCGAGCGCGTCCGGGCGCACTTCCTGGCCCGGTCCCGCGCGGTGGTGGAGATCCCGTACGACCCGCACCTGGCCACCGGTGGCCGCCTCGACCTCGGCGCCATGCGGGAGCCGACCCGGCTCGCGTTCCTGGAGCTCGGCGCCCAGATCGCGGACCGGTTCGGCCGGTAGGACAGGTCCGGTTCGCCGGCGGGGGAGGGCCCGGGTACGGGGCACCGGGCCCGGGTACCGGGCACGGCGAAACACCTACCCCGGCGAGTGGCTTATCCTGGAGTCGGTATGACCAGACATAAGCAGTTGGATTCTCATCCGACGTCCAAGAGCCCCTGGGTGATCAACACCCGGGAGCTGGGCCGTCGGCCAGGCACCATGCGCACCTACCAGCGGACCATCCCGGCTCCGGAGGGCTTCGGTCTCGAGGTGATCGGCATCCCGGTGGGGGCCCCGATCAACCTCGAGCTGCGCCTCGAGTCGGCCAGCGAAGGGGTCTTCGTCTCCGGCACGGCACACGCCGAGATCGTCGGCGAGTGCTCGCGCTGCCTCGAGCCGATCGCCGACGAGATCACCGTGCGGCTGGGCGAGCTGTTCGCCTACCCCGACACGGCCACCGTGGCGACCACCGACGAGGACGAGGTCAGCCGCGTGGTGGACGACCTGATCGACACCGAGCAGATGGTGCGCGACGTGGTCGTGCTGGAGCTGCCGCTGGTGCCGTTGTGCCAGGAAGACTGCCGGGGACTCTGCCCGGAATGTGGTGAGCGGTGGGCCGATCTCGCGCCCGAGCACAGCCATGAGACAATAGATGCTCGATGGGCCGCCCTGCGGGGCCGGACCACGTCTTCTACCGACCCTGAAGCGGACGCCGAAGAGCGTCGGTAACGCACCGAGATACTTGGAGAGATTGTCGTGGCTGTCCCGAAGCGCAGAATGTCGCGGTCGAACACGCACTCCCGTCGTTCGCAGTGGAAGACCTCCGCTCCGCACCTCGCGCCGTGTTCCAACCGGGCCTGCCGCGCCCTGAAGCCGCCGCACCTCGCGTGCCCGACCTGCGGCCAGTACAACGGCCGCCCGGTCGTCACCCCCGCCTGATAGCTCGAGTTACCACCCGCTCGTGGGGGATCGAGCGACGCGAGGGCCGGAGAGCGACCGTTCAGCGTTGTTGGCGCAGCTCGGTGTCCACCTGGACACCGAGCTGCTGACGCTTGCGCTCACTCACCGGTCCTACGCCTACGAACATGGCGGCCTGCCCACCAACGAGCGCCTGGAGTTCCTGGGCGACTCGGTACTGGGCGTGGTCGTCACCGAACGGCTGTACCGGTCGCACCCGGACCTGCCGGAGGGTCAGCTCGCGAAGCTGCGGGCCAGCGTGGTCAACATGCATGCGCTCGCCTCGGTGGCCAGGGAGCTCGGCCCACCCCGTCCCGAAGGTGTCCCGAACGCCGGCCTCGGCGCGTACCTGTACCTGGGGCGCGGCGAGGAGCTGACCGGTGGCCGGGGCAAGGCGAGCATCCTGGCCGACGCCACCGAGGCCCTGATCGGCGCGGTCTACCTGGCGCACGGCCTGGAGGTCGCCCGGGACGTCGTGGAGCGGCTGTTCGACGGGCTGCTGCGGGCCGCCCCGCTGCTCGGCGCCGGGCTCGACTGGAAGACCAGCCTGCAGGAGCTCACCGCCTCCTCCGAGCTGGGCGTGCCGGAGTACCGGATCACCGAGGACGGGCCGGACCACCTCAAGACGTTCACCGCGATCGCCGTGGTCGCGGGCCGCGAGCTCGGCACCGGCGTCGGCCGCACCAAGAAGGAAGCGGAGCAGAAGGCCGCACAGCTGGCCTGGCGCGCGCTCTCCGAAGGCACGCCGGCCGCGGCCGGCGGCGACAAGTCCGCGGCCAGCGACAAGTCCGCCGACAAGTCCGCTGACAACGGTGCCGCTGACAACGGCTCGGCCGCCGCCGCCTCGGGTGCCGCTCCGGACCCGGCCGCTACCGACGCCGCTACCGACGCCGACGTGGTCGACACCTCGGAACCGAAGTCCCGGGGCGGCGCCGAGCCCGGCGCGCCGGCGTCCTGACGGAGCGCCGTGCCGGAACTGCCCGAGGTCGAGGTCGTCCGCCGGGGCCTCGCCGAACACGTCGTCGGCCGCAAGGTCGCCGCCGCCGAGGTGCTGCACCTGAGGGCCGTGCGGCGGCACCTGGCCGGCCCGGCCGACGTGATCGGCCGGCTCACCGGGCGCACCCTGACCGCCGCCCGCCGCCGGGGCAAGTACCTGTGGCTGGAGCTGGACTCGGACGAGGCGCTGCTCGCCCACCTGGGCATGAGCGGCCAGCTGCTGGTCTGTGACCCCGCGACACCGCCGCAGAAGCACCTGCGGGTGCTGCTCAGCTTCGCCGACGGCGGCCCGCAGCTGCGCTTCGTGGACCAGCGCACGTTCGGGGGCGTGAGCGTCGAGTCGCTGGTCGAGGGCGTACCGGCGACCCGGGCGGCCTTGGCCGGTGCTGAGACGGCCGGTGCTGAGACGGCCGGTGCTGAGACGGGCGGTGCTGAGACGGGCGGGGCCACCGAGCTCGTGCCGGCGCCGGTCGCGCACATCGCCAGGGACCCGATGGACCCGCTCTTCGACGCCGAGGCCGTGGTGCGGGCGCTGCGGGCCCGGCGGACGGGGCTCAAGCGCGCGCTGCTGGACCAGTCCCTGGTGTCCGGGATCGGCAACATCTACGCCGACGAGGCGCTCTGGCTGGCCAAGCTGCACGGCACCCGGCCGACCGCCTCGGTGACCCGCAAGGCCGGCCTCGAGGTGCTGGCCAAGGCCACCGAGGTGATGGCGGCGGCGCTGGAGCAGGGCGGCACGTCGTTCGACGCGCTGTACGTGAACGTGAACGGCAACTCCGGCTACTTCGAGCGCTCGCTCAATGTCTACGGCCAGGAGGACCGGCCCTGCCGGCGGTGCGGCACACCGATCCGGCGCGAGCCGTTTATGAACCGGTCGTCCTACTTCTGCCCGCACTGCCAGCCCCCGCCCCGGTCGCCGCACCCCTGATCGGCACCGCCCGCCCGATCCGGCCGGGGCACGCCCTGCGCCCGTCAACAGAGCGTCAAGGTGCCCGGCGGAGGCGTCAGCACGCCGTGAGCGCCCCGGCGCGGCCCACCCGGACGGGGGCATGCTCGGGCACCGGAGGTGGCGAGATGCAGCGGTCGACAGCGGTGCCGACGGTGGTGGGCTGGCCGCGGGTAACCGGTGGCTCCGGCAGCGCCCTCGGCTTCGGCGCGGCGATCGTGGCCACGCTGCTCGGCTGGGCGGTCGGCGCCGGCAGCCACCCGGTGGTCGGCCTGGTGTTCCTCGTGGCCGTCGCGGTCGGGGTGGGGGCGACGACCACGGTGATCGGGGCGGTGGCCGCGTCGGCGCAGTGCTGGGGCATGTACTCCGGGTTCGAACTGCACCGCCTCGGCGAGCTGCGGCTGGACCCGGCCGGCCGCTCGGCGCTGCTGGTGCTGCTGGCACTCGGGCTGGCGGCCAGCCTGCTCGGCCGCGCGGCCAGGTCGCGTGTCGTGTCCCGCGCCACCGCCCTGCTCACTTCACGCAGGGAATGCCGCCCCCCTGCAGGCTCGATGCCGGTACTGCCGGGGTCGGCGGTGCCAATGCTGCTTCGTCCGTCCCCGCCGCGTCACTCAGGTCGGCGGGCGGGCTGAAGTCGGTTCCGACGAGCAGCTTCTCGTGGCCGCTCGCCAGCGCCGGGTCGGCCCGCACCGGCAGCCCGCCGAGCGCCGTGGCCAGCGCGGTCGCCGCCGTCTTGGAACCGGCCGCGTAGCTCACCGCGGACTCGGTGCGCGGGGTGCGCTCGGTGCTCACGGTGCCCTGGGTGAGCCCGCGCGCGACGAGCTGGCGCTGCAGCGTGGCGGCCAGCCCGTTGCGGCCGGTGGCGTTCACGACGTCCAGGGTCGCGGCCGGTAGCTGGCCACCCGCCGCGTCGGCCGGCGCGGTCGCGTCGTCCGGGTCGATCAGGCCGCGCACCGTGGCCCTGACCTGCTCCAGGTCGACCAGGTTCACGTCCTGCCCGTCGACCTGGCTGAACTCCTTCACCGGCAGCGTGGTGAACGTGAGGTTGCCGTCCAGCAGGCTCTGCGAGTGCTGCAGGAAGTTGAGCAGGTCGAACTCGCTGTCGATCACCACGTCCCGCTTGGCGACGTCGATCAGGGCGTCCAGCCGCCCCGGGTCGGCGAAGGTGCCGGCGCTGCGCAGCTGGTAGGCGGCCGAGGACAGGAAGGCCTGCTGGCGGCGTTCCCGGTCCAGGTCGGTGAAGTTCAGGTCCGGGTGCACGTAGTCGCGGCGCTGCCGGACGAACGCCAGCGCCTGGGCGGCGTCCAGGTCCTGGTGGCCCTTGACGAACTTGGCGCCGGAGTAGCTGTCCTGGGTCGGCCCGGCCAGGCACACGGTGACCGAGCCGAGCGCCTTGGCCAGGTCGTAGAAGCCGACCAGGGTGACCTCGACGAAGTGGTCGATCGACACCCCGCCGAGGAAGTCCTCGACCGCCTCCAGCTCCTCCTTGCGGCCGGCCTCGCGGCCCTGCTGCTCCAGCGTGCTCTGGTCCACGACGCCGCGCGCCCGCAGCTGCCGCTCGGCGGCGTCCTTGGCCAGCCCGTAGGCCTGCTTGATCTTCTGCTTGTGCACCCCGTCCGGGTCGCCGGGCAGCGTGACGTAGTCGTCGCGGGGGATGGAGATCGCCTGGGCCCGGCTGCCGTCGCCCGGCACGTGCAGCAGCATCAGCACGTTGGTGTTGTAGCCGCCGTCGCTGGAGTCGCCGGCGTGCAGCTGCGCCAGCACGTCCTTGGGCAGCGGGTTGCCGTTCTGGTCGAGCCGGCTGTCCAGGCCCATCACCAGGATGTTCGTGTCGCCGTTGGTGGACGTGGTGCCGGTGCCGGTCAGCGCGTCCGACTTGGTCAGCCCGCTGGACAGGTTCTGGTAGGCGTGCCAGCCGTAGCCGGTCACGCACAGCACGAGTGCGCTGACCAGGGCGAGCAGCCCCTTCAGCGCCGCCAGGCCCCGCGAGTTCACCCGCACAGCGTGCACCAGGAGTGCCCCGGTGAGGAAAACGACGCGTGCGGCCCCTCAGCTGGGACTCAGCCAGTACGGGAGCCGGCGGACGGGCCGGGGCCCGGCCAGCACAGGAGCCAGTGCGCGGGCCGGCACGCGCGGGTGAACCCCGGTCACCGGCGGCATATCGGTGACTACGCTCACCGCGCCGTAAGGATCGCGTCAAAACCGCGGCCGTACCGGGGCGGGACGGCGCAGCATCGCGGGGGATCCACGCACCGGGGGTGACTGTCCGTGAGCTCGAGCTCGCTGCCGCCCCGGCCCGAGGGTGAGAATGACGCCGTGAGCTCTGACCCACCCTGTCGCCGGGGCACGCTGCGCATCTACCTGGGCTCCGCGCCGGGGGTGGGCAAGACCTTCGCCATGCTCGGCGAGGGCCGCCGCCGAGCGGAGCGGGGCACCGACGTGGTGGTGGGCATCGTCGAGACGCACGGCCGCCCCAAGACCGGGGCCCTGCTCGAGGGGTTCGAGATCGTCGAGCGTCGGCACTGCACCTATCGGGGCACCGAGCTGACCGAGCTGGACGTGGACGCGGTGCTGGCCCGCAAGCCGGAGCTGGCGCTGGTCGACGAGCTGGCGCACACCAACGCGCCCGGCTCGCGGAACGAGAAGCGCTGGCAGGACATCGACGAGCTGCTGGCCGCCGGGATCGACGTGCTCTCCACGGTCAACGTGCAGCATCTGGAGTCCCTGAACGACGTGGTCGAGACGATCACCAAGGTGCGCCAGCGGGAGACCGTGCCGGACGAGTGGGTGCGCGGCGCCGAGCAGATCGAGCTGGTGGACATCACACCGGAGGCGCTGCGCCGGCGGATGGCGCACGGCAACATCTACCCGCCGGAGCGGGTGGACGCCGCCCTGTCCAACTACTTCCGGCCCGTCAACCTCGTCGCGCTGCGCGAGCTGGCACTGCTCTGGGTGGCCGACGAGGTGGACGTGGCGCTGCTGCGGCACCGGGCCGAGCAGAGCATCACCGAGGTCTGGGACGCCCGGGAGCGGGTGGTCGTCGCGGTGACCGGCGGGCCGGAGAGCGAGACGGTGCTGCGCCGGGCGGCCCGGATCGCCAAGCGCGCCGGCTCCGGCGTCGGCGGCGCCGACCTGCTCTGCGTACACGTGCTGCGCAGCGACGGGCTGTCCGGCACCCCACCGGTCGCGCTGGGCCGGCTGCGTCGCCTCGCCGACGACGTGGGTGCCTCCTTCCACACCGTGGTCGGCGGCGAGGACGTGCCCGCGGCGCTGCTGGAGTTCGCGCGCGGCGCCAACGCCACCCAGCTGGTCCTCGGTACCTCGCGGCGGTCGCGGCTGGCCCGGCTGTTCAACCAGGGCATCGGCGCCGCGGTTGTGCAGGACTCCGGCTCCATCGACGTGCACATGGTCACCCACCAGCAGGCCGACGGCGGCCCGGCGGTGCGCTGGCTGCACAGCGCGCTGCCGCTGCGCCGGGTGCTGTCCGGCTGGGTGCTGGCCGTGCTGGCCCCCGGGCTGGCCACCCTGTCGGGCGTGGCGTTCGCGCCGCTGTTCGGGCTGTCCACCGACGTGGTGCTGTTCTTCCTGGCCATCGTGCTCGTGGCGCTGGTCGGCGGGCTCGGGCCGGCACTGCTGGCCGCGGTCGCCGGCGCGCTGCTGCTGAACTACTTCCTCACGCCGCCGGTGCACACGTTCACCATCGCCGAGCGTGAGAACGTGATCACCCTGGTGGTGATGGTGATGGTGGCCGTCGCGGTGGCGCTCGTGGTGGACCGGGCCGCGCGCCGCGCCGAGCAGGCCGCCAGGGCGCGGACCGAGGCCGCCCTGCTCGCCTCCTTCGCCCGTATCGTGCTGACCAGGGTCGACCCGCTGCCCCGGTTGCTGGAGAAGGTCAGCGAGGCGTTCGGGCTGCGCTCGGTCGCCGTGCTGGAGCGGGCGCCCGAGGAGAAGACCGGCTGGCACTACGTGGCCTGCGTCGGCTCGCCGGACTGCCTGCGCCCCGAGGACGCCGAGGTGGACGTCGAGGTCGACCAAGACATCCACCTGATCGGCCAGGGCCGCACGCTCGCGGCCGGTGACCGCCGGGTGCTGGAGACCGTCGGCGGCCAGGCCCTGCTCGCGCTGCGCGGCCAGCGGATGGCCGCCGACGCCGCCGAGGCGCACCGCAAGGCCGAGGGCGCCGAGCTGCGGTCGGCCCTGCTCTCCGCCGTCGGCCACGACCTGCGCACGCCGCTGACCTCGATCAAGGCGGCCGCCGGCAGCCTGCGCGACCCGGAGCTGGTGCTCTCCGACTCCGACAGCCAGGAGCTGTTGGCCACCGTCGAGGAGTCCGTCGACCGTCTCACCGCGCTGGTCGACAACCTGCTCGACTCGTCACGGCTGGCCGCCGGCGCCGTGGTGACCCGGATCGTGCCGGTCGGCTACGACGAGGTGGTGGCGCTCGCGCTGACCGGCGTCGACGATGCCCGGCGCGTCCTGCTGGACGTCGACGAGGCGCTGCCGGAGGTGCTCGCCGACATCGGGCTGCTGGAGCGTGTGGTGGCGAACGTGGTGGACAACGCGCTCAAGCACGGCCGGGGCGCCTCGGTCGCGGTGCGGGCCAGCGCGCTCGCCGACCGGGTCGAGCTGCGCGTGGTCGACAGCGGCCCCGGGGTGCCCCGGGATGCCGCCGGCGGGCTGTTCACGCCGTTCCAGCGCCTCGGCGACCGACAGGCCACGCCCGGGGTCGGCCTCGGGCTGAGCGTGGCGCGCGGCTTCACCGAGGCGATGGGTGGCACGCTGACCGCCGAGGACACCCCGGGCGGCGGCCTGACCGTGGTGATCTCGCTGCCGGCGGCCTCACCGGCGGCACCGTCGGCCGCACCGCCCGCCGTTTCGTCAGCTGGACCGTCCGCCGGGCCGCCGGCCAGCGTGGAGGTGGCCCCGTGACCCGGGTACTGGTGGTGGACGACGACGCGCAGATCCTGCGCGCGCTGCGGATCAACCTGGCCGCCCGTGGCTACCAGGTACTCACGGCGGTGGACGGGGCGAGCGCGCTGCGGGTGGCCGCCGACGACCACCCCGAGGTCGTGGTGCTGGACCTCGGGCTGCCCGACCTCGAGGGCACCGACGTGATCGCCGGGCTGCGCGGCTGGACGCAGGTGCCGATCATCGTGCTGTCCGCCCGCACGGACTCCACCGACAAGGTCGACGCGCTGGACGCCGGCGCCGACGACTACGTCACCAAGCCGTTCGGCATGGCCGAGCTGCTGGCCCGGCTGCGCGCCGCCGTGCGCCGCTCGACGGTCGGCCAGGTGGACGGCGAGCCCGTGGTGTCCACCGCGACGTTCACCGTGGACCTGGCGGCCAAGAAGGTGGTCCGCGACAACGCCGAGGTGCACCTCACGCCGACCGAGTGGGGCATCCTCGAGCAGCTGGTGCGCAACCACGGCAAGCTCGTCGGCCAGCGCCAGCTGCTGCAGGAGGTCTGGGGTCCCGCGTACGGCAAGGAGACCAACTACCTGCGGGTCTACCTCGCCCAGCTGCGCCGCAAGCTCGAGCCGGACCCCGCCCGACCCCGGCACCTGATCACCGAGCCCGGCATGGGCTACCGCTTCGAGCTCTGACGCCCGTGAGTGGCGAGTGGTCCCCCGGGACCACGCGCCACTCACGACCTCGGTCGGCCAGCGCTAGTAGCCGAAGTCCTGGGTCCAGTAGTGGCCGTTCGGGTAGTAGCCGATGCCGATCGTGGTGAACTCGCAGGACAGGATGTTCTTCCGGTGCGGCGGCGAGTGCATCCAGACGTTCATCACGATCGCTGCGGTGGCCTGGCCGTAGGCGATGTTCTCGCCGCCCGTCTTGTCCTCGGGGAAGCCGGCGGCGATCTCCCGGGCGTCCCAGGTCTTGCCGTCCGGGGTGGTGTGGCTGAAGTAGCCCCGGGTGGCCATGTCCCGGCTGTGCTGCTGGGCCGCCCTGGTCAGCTTCGGGTCGACCGTGAGCGCCCGGCAGCCGGCGGCGCGGCGCTGCATGTTGGTGATGGCGAGTACCTGGGCGGCGGGCCCGGACAGCCCGGGCGGGATCTCGATCGGCGGCGGGCCCGGCGGCTGCGGTACCGGGGGGACCGGCGGCACCGGCGGCGGCACGGGGATCGGCGGGAACGGCAGCAGCAGCGGGCCGAGCGGGGCAGGCGTACCGGTGGGTTCCGGCGGCGGTGGGCCGACCGCCTGCGGGCCGGCGAGCGTGGTGGAGGGTTCGGGCGCGGGCGGCGCCTGTTCGTGGTGCGGCCCGACCAGCACGGTGACCACCGCGATCAGGGCGCCACAACCCAGGCCGGCGAGCAACGGGACTAATCGCCGCCGCCCGATCATGGTCACAGTGGGTGAACGTAGCAGACTGCGCAGCGTGCACTCCGATAGCGCCGTTCGGCTGACAGCATGGGTACACGGACACGTCCAGGGTGTGGGTTTCCGCTGGTGGACGCGGTCTCGAGCGCTCGAGTTGGGCCTGGTAGGCAGCGCGTCCAACCTGCGTGACGGCCGTGTGGAGATCATCGCGGAGGGCCCGCGCGGGATCTGTGAACAGTTGCTCGTGACGCTGCGTGGCGGGCACACACCCGGCCGGGTCGATCGGGTGACCGAGCGCTGGAGCGACCCCAAGGGCACCCTCGCGGGCTTCGTCGAACGCTGACGCCGCGCCGCGTCGGGGCCGGTCAGGGGCGGGGCTGTCGGGGGTGGCTAGTACCCTTGGGCCGTTCGCGTGACCGGGCGGCTCCGGGCCCCGACGAGAGGCCAGCCTCGACGTGCATCTCAAACGCCTGACGCTGAAGGGCTTCAAGTCCTTCGCCTCGGTCACCGAGCTGCGCCTCGAGCCGGGCATCACGTGCGTGGTCGGCCCCAACGGCTCGGGCAAGTCGAACGTGGTGGACGCCATCCAGTGGGTGTTCGGCGAGCAGGGCGCCAAGGCGCTGCGCGGCGGCAAGATGGAGGACGTGATCTTCGCCGGCACCGCCGGCCGGCCGCCGCTGGGGCGCGCCGAGGTCACCCTGACCATCGACAACTCCGACGGCGCGCTGCCCATCGAGTACTCCGAGGTGTCGATCACCCGCCGCATGTTCCGGGACGGCGCCGGCGAGTACGAGATCAACGGCAGCAGCTGCCGGTTGCTGGACATCCAGGAGCTGCTCTCCGACTCCGGCATCGGCCGCGAGATGCACGTGGTGGTCGGCCAGGGCCAGCTGGCGGCCATCCTGGAGGCCAAGCCGGAGGAGCGCCGGGCCTTCATCGAAGAGGCCGCCGGCGTGCTCAAGCACCGCAAGCGCAAGGAAAAGGCGCTGCGCAAGCTCGACGCGATGCAGGTCAACCTGACCCGGCTGACCGACCTCACCGGCGAGCTGCGCCGCCAGCTCAAGCCGCTCGGCAAGCAGGCCGAGATCGCCCGCCGGGCGCAGACGGTGCAGTCCGAGCTGCGTGACGCCCGGCTGCGGCTGGCCGGCGACGACCTGGTCACGCTGCGCACCGAGCTGGCCAAGGAGGAGGCGGACGAGGCGACCGCCAGGGCGCGCCGGGCCGAGATCGAGCAGCTGCTCGTCGCCGCCCGGGACGAGCTGGCGGCCCGGGAGGCCGAGCTGGCCGCCGCCCAGCCGGCGCTGACCGCCGCCCAGGAGACCTGGTACCGGCTGTCCGCGCTGCAGGAGCGGCTGCGGGGCACCGTGCGGCTGGCCGCCGAGCGGGGCCGCCACCTGTCCGAACCGGTCGAGGCCGGCTCCGGCGGGCGGGACCCGGACGAGCTGGAGGCCGAGGCCGAGACCATCGCCGAGCGGGAGGACACCCTGGTCGCGGCGGTGGCCGACGCGCGGCGGGCCCTGAGCGGCACGGTCGAGCGGCTGTCCGAGCACGAGCGCGCGCTGGCCGCCGCCGAGCGGGCCCACCTGGCCGCCGTGCGCGCGGTCGCCGACCGGCGCGCCGGGCTGGCCACCCTGGCCGGGCGGGCCGAGGCGCTGCGCAGCAAGTCCGCCGCGACCGCCGAGGAGATCGACCGGCTGTCGGCCGCGCTGGCCGAGGCGCGCGCCCGCACCGAGGCGGCCGAGGCGGAGCTGTCCGTGCTGCAGGCCGACTTCGGGGTGTTCGAGGACGGCGACAACGGGCTCGACCAGCGCGGCCGGGCCGCCGTCGAGGCCCACGACGAGGCCAAGGAGCGGGTCGCCGAGCTGGTGGCCGCCGAGCGGGGCCTGGAGCGCGACCGGGCGCACTGGAAGGCCAGGGTGGAGGCCCTCTCGCTGGGGCTGCGCCGCAAGGACGGCTCCGCCGCGCTGCTGTCCGCCGGCGATCGGCTGCCCGGGCTGCTCGGCTCGCTGGCCGGGCTGGTCACCGTCGAGTCCGGCGCCGAGGCCGCGCTGGCCGCCGCGCTCGGCGGCCTGGCCGAGGGCGTCGCGGTCTCCTCGGTCGCTGACGCGGTGGTCGCGCTGGTGCTGCTCAAGTCGGAGAGCGCCGGCCGGGCCGGGATCATGATCGGCGCCGGGGCCGGCGACCCGGGTCCCGTGAGCTCGCGCCCGGCACTGCCCCCGGGCGCCCGCTGGGCCGACGAGCTGGTCAGCGTGCCGGCGCGGCTGCGGCCGTCGGTCTGCCGGGCACTGGTCGACGTGGTCGTGGTGGACGACCTGGCGGCGGCCGAGCGGGTGGTCGGCGAGCTGTCTGGAGCACTGCCGGCGGTGCGCGCGGTCACGGTGGAGGGCGACCTGCTCGGCGCGGGCTGGGCGGTCGGCGGCTCGAGCCGGGACCAGAGCGCGATCGAGGTGCAGGCCGCCGTCGAGGAGGCGGCCGAGACGGCCGAGCGGCTGGACTCCGAGCTGGAGGGGCTGCGCGCCAAGCTGGACGGCGCGCGCGCCGAGGAGGCCGCCCGGCTGGCCGACGTGGAGGCAGCCCAGGAGGCGCAGAGCGCGGCGGACGCCCGCCGGGCCGCGGTGGCGCAGCGGCTGGGCCGGGCCGACCAGGCGGTCCGGTCGGCGTCCGCCGAGGCGGAGCGGCTGCGCCAGCGCCGCGACGAGGTCGAGGCCAGCCGGATCGAGGCGCTGGGCGCGCTGGACGAGGCCGAGCAGCGGCTGGAGGCGGCGCAGGGCGAGCCGGTCGACGAGGAGCCCGACGACGTCATCCGGGAGGAGGCCGCCGAGCAGCTGGCCGCCGTGCGGGCCGAGGAGATGGAGGCGCGGCTGGGCCTGCGCACCGCCGAGGAGCGGGCCCGCGCGATCGCGGGGCGCGCCGAGTCGCTGCGCCGCCAGGCCCGCTCGGAGCGGGAGGCCAGGGCCAGGGCGGCGAGCGCCAGGGCGGCCCGGGAGCGCGGCGCGGCGATCGCCGGGGCGGTCCGCTCGGCCGGCGAGGTCGCGCTGGAGCGAATCGAGGTGTCGCTGGCCACCGCCGAGGGGGAGCGCGAGTCGGCCCGGGCGGCCCGGGACTCCGGCGAGGCCGCCGTCGGCGAGGTGCGGGCCAGGGTGAACCAGCTGGCCGGCGAGCTGGAGCGGCTCACCGACACGGTGCACCGCGACGAGGTGCTGCGCGCGCAGTCGAGGTTGCGGGTGGAGCAGCTGGAGTCCAGGATCGCCGCCGACTTCGGCATGGGGCTGGAGGAGCTGACCGCCGAGTACGGCCCCGACCAGGACGTACCGGCCGGCCCCGGTGAGCTGGCCGAGTACGAGGCGGCCAAGGAGCGCGGTGAGGACGTGACCGCGCCGCCCGCCATGCCCTACGACCGGCCTACCCAGGAGCGCCGCGCGCAGCGGGCCCAGCGCGACCTGACCACGCTCGGCAAGGTCAACCCGCTGGCGCTGGAGGAGTTCGCCGCGCTGGAGGAGCGCTACAAGTTCCTGTCCACCCAGCTCGAGGACCTCAAGGCGACCCGGCGCGACCTGCTCATGGTGGTCCGCGAGGTGGACGACAAGATCCTCGAGGTGTTCGCGGCGGCGTACGCCGACGTGGCGCGCGAGTTCGAGACGGTGTTCAGCACACTGTTCCCCGGCGGGGACGGGCGGCTGGTGCTGACCGACCCGGACGACCTGCTCACCACCGGCGTGGACGTCGAGGCGCGGCCGCCGGGCAAGAAGATCAAGCGGCTGTCGCTGCTGTCCGGCGGGGAGAAGTCGCTGACCGCGGTCGCCATGCTGGTGGCCATCTTCCGGGCGCGGCCCTCGCCGTTCTACGTGATGGACGAGATCGAGGCGGCGCTGGACGACTCCAACCTGCGCCGGCTGATCGGGCTGCTCGAGGAGCTGCGGGCCACCTCGCAACTGATCATCATCACGCACCAGAAGCCCACCATGGAGGTCGCCGACGCGCTCTACGGTGTGAGCATGCGCGGCGACGGCATCACCACGGTGATCTCCCAGCGCCTGCGCGGCGTGCCCGCCGCCGGCTGACCGCGCGCGCGGCGATGTCAGGATGACACCGTGATGGACTCGTTCGCGACCTCGACCGTGCTCGCCCAGGGACAGACCGTGCTCGCCCAGGGGCAGGTCGGTCAGACCGCCGGCAACGTCGCCGTGGTGTGGATCGTGGTCACGGTCGTCGTGGTGCTGCTGCTCGTGGCGCTGGTCGTCGGCCTGCTGGTGGCCCGGCGGCGGCGGGTGAACCTGCGGGCCGCCCGCCCCGAGCCGACCCCGGGCCGGCCCGAGCGCTACCAGGGCACCGGGGCGATCAACTTCTCCGCCGGCACCGGCACCCTGGACCGCCCGACCGCCCCGGACGCTCCCGCCGCCCCGGCGGCCGCGCCCACGCCGGAAGCCGCCCCCGACGCGGCCCCCGACCGGACGGCGGAGCGCGAGGAGCGGCCGGAGCCGGTCGCACCGATCCCGTCGGTGCCGCCGGCCGAGCCCGTCCCGCCGACCACCGAGCTGGCCCCGCCG
>DATAZG010000147.1:0-40092 GCA_036272155.1 Pseudonocardia sp. | reverse complement strand
CACCCCCCCCCCCCACGACCCGGTTAGTCGATCAGTTCGTAGGCGGGCACGGTGAGGAAGTCGACGAAGTCGTCAGCCAGCGCGACCTGCTCGAACACGGTCCGCGCCTGGTCCCAGCGGCCCGAGGCGAAGGTGTCCTCGCCCAGCGCCGAACGGATCTTGCCGAGCTCGTCGGAGATCACCGTGCGGACCAGCGCGTCGGTGACCGTGGTGCCCTCCGCCAGCTCGACCGAGCCGTGCACCCACTGCCAGATCTGCGAGCGGGAGATCTCTGCGGTGGCGGCGTCCTCCATCAGGTTGTTGATGCCGGCCGCCCCGTTGCCGCGCAGCCAGGACTCGATGTACTGCAGCCCGACGCTCACCGCGTTGCGCAGGCCGGCCTCGCTGGCCCCGCCCGGGGTGGCCGCCACGTCCAGCAGCTCGGCGGCACTCACCTTGACGTCGTCGCGGATCCGGTCCAGCTGGTTCGGCCGGTCACCGAGCACGCCGTCGAAGACCTCGCGGCAGATCGGCACCAGGTCGGGGTGGGCCACCCAGGAGCCGTCGTAGCCGGCGTCGGCCTCGCGCTTCTTGTCCTCCCGGACCTTGGCCATCGCCTTCTCGTTGACCTCGGGGTCACGCCGGCTCGGGATGAACGCCGCCATGCCGCCGACCGCGAACGCGCCGCGCCGGTGACAGGTCGACACCAGCAGCTCGGTGTAGGCCCGCATGAAGGGCGCGGTCATGGTGACCGAGTTGCGGTCCGGCAGGACGAAGGACGGGCCGGCGTCCCGGAAGTACTTGATCAGCGAGAACAGGTAGTCCCAGCGGCCGGCGTTGAGGCCGGAGATGTGCTCGCGCAGCTCGTAGAGGATCTCCTCCATCTCGAACGCCGCGGGGATCGTCTCGATCAGCACGGTGGCCCGGACCGAGCCGTGCGGCACACCGCGCTCACGCTGCGCGTAGGTGAACACGTCGTTCCACAGCCGCGCCTCGAGGTGGCTCTCCAGCTTCGGCAGGTAGAAGTAGGGCACCGAGGGGTTGTGGAAGAAGTACAGGCCGAAGTCGACGAGCGCGCCGGCCACCGGCTCGCCGTCCACGACGAGGTGGCGCTCGTCGAGGTGCCAGCCCCTCGGGCGCACCACCACGGTGGGCCGCTCCTCGGCGGTGACCCGGTACTCCTTGCCCTCCGGGCTGGTGAACTCGACCTTGCCGGTGCGCGCGTCGAGCAGGTTGATCTGCCCGGCGACCACGTTGTGCCAGGTCGGCGTGCTGGCGTCCTCGAAGTCGGCCAGCCAGACCTTGGCCCCGGAGTTCAGCGCGTTGATCGTCATCTTGCGCTCGGTGGGGCCGGTCATCTCCACCCGGCGGTCCACCAGGGCCGGCGGAGCAGCCGCGACCCGCCATTCGGCCGCCCGAATTTCCGCGGTCTCCTCGAGGAAGTCGAGCCGGCCGGTGCGGGCGACCTCCGCGCGCCGGCGCCCCCGCGCCGCGAGCAGCTCGCGGCGGGTGGGCTCGAACTCACGGTGCAGCGCGGCGACGAACGCCAGCGCTTCGGGGGTGAGGACCTCGTCCTGGCGGTCCACCGGGTAGGCGTTGATCTCGATCGACGGTGTCTGGGAACCCATGCACCTAGCGTACTTTTTGCAAAGTGGACACGCCATTCCACGATACGGAAGTGCCTCCTCACCCGTTCGAGCTCATGTAGCCCCCCTGAAAGGATCACGTTGCGTTGAGGTAAAAGGCCCGGCGAATTACCCCGTTCAGGCCAATGGGCGTCAACGGATTTACGTACTCCCCTTTACAGGTGACGGTGCGGCACCGAAGAATTACCGACGTGGCCTAAGCCGGCGCAAGCCGGAAACGCCACCCGCCCGGCAACCGCTGGACGGGACAGCACGGACACCGTCGGAGGCTCCCCATCTCTGCCTCACACCCAGGAGACGGGCCAGCCCAACCGGCCGAGGCGGGCTTCCCCCGAATCCCTCGACCCCGGGCCCCACTCAGCGAGTCGATCCGCCGAATCCTGCCCCGACCGGAGCGACCGATCGAGATCGACCTCGACGAGGCCTGCCACAACCTGGCCGAGGTGGCCGTCCGGACCTGCTCCGACGGGTCCTGGCAAGAGCACGCCTGCTTCCTGCTCGGCTCGGCCTCCGGCCGCTGGCAGGTCATCCCGTTCAGTCACCCCGTCGTGGGTGACCTGATCGGTCGGCTGCGGCTCCTGCCCGGCTTCGACGACAACCAGCTGCTCGACCTGATCGGCTCCAAGCAGACCGAGATCGTGGTGCTCTGGCGCGACCCCGCACTCGCCCGGGTCCGCTAGCCGGTCCCGCCGGTTCAACCGGTCCCCGCCTCAGTCCGTCCCGCCGCCCTCGGCGACCTCGGCTTCCCGCTGCCGCGGCCTTCCAGGGGCGCGGCCGCCGACTTGACGGCCGGGCGGTGGCGAGGTTCGGTAGACACCTCAGGCAGGCGGTCGGGCGACCGTAACCGGGTATCGACCCGGGCGGGCGCCCCCTCGGTTCGGCGGTACCGGGAGGTGCGGGATGTCGCTCGACAACGCCGCCCGACGGGACTTCGAGCGGGTGCTCGGCGCCGCCGACGTGATCAGCGACCCGCCTCGGCTGCGCAGCTACGAATGCGACGGGCTGACCGGCTACCGGGTGGTGCCGGCGCTGGTCCTGCTGCCCCGCACGGCCGAGCAGGTGGCCGCCTCGGTGCGGGTCTGCGCCGAGCACGGCATCCCGTTCGTGGCCCGGGGCGCCGGCACCGGGCTGTCCGGCGGTGCGCTGCCGGTCGCGGACGGCGTGGTGATCAGCCTGCAACGGCTGCGCCGGGTGCTGGAGGTCGACCCGGTGGACCGGCGCGCGGTGCTCGAACCCGGCGTGACGAACCTGGACATCACCCGCGCCGCGGCGCCGTACGGGCTGTACTACGCGCCGGACCCGTCCAGCCAGCAGGTGTGCACCATCGGCGGCAACGTGGCCGAGAACTCCGGCGGCGCGCACTGCCTGAAGTACGGCTTCACCACCAACCACGTGCTGGCCCTGGAGGTCGTGCTGGCCGACGGCTCGGTGGTCACCCTGGGCGGCGACACCGGCGAGCAGCTCGGGCCGGACCTGCGCGGGGTGTTCCTCGGCTCCGAGGGCACCGTCGGCATCGCCACCAAGATCACCGTCCGGCTGCTGCGCACCCCGGAGACCGTCCGCACGCTGCTCGCCGACTTCCCGTCCATCGAGGCCGCCGGCGAGGTGGTCAGCGACATCGTGGCGGCCGGGATCGTGCCCGCCGCCGTGGAGATGATGGACACCCTCGCCATCGAGGCGGCCGAGGAGGCGGTGCACGCCGGCTACACCCGGGGCGTGGCGGCCGCGCTGGTCGTCGAGCTGGACGGGCCCGTCGAGGAGTGCGCCGACCAGTTCGACAAGGTCACGGCGATCTGCGAGAAGCACGGCTGCACCCGGCTGCACGTGGCCGGCGACGCCGAGGAGCGCGCGGCGATCTGGCGGGGCCGCAAGTCGGCGTTCGCGGCGGTCGGCCGGATCAGCCCGGACTACTTCGTACAGGACGGCGTCGTGCCCCGCACCCGGCTGGCCGAGGTGCTCGGCCGGATCGCCGCGATGGGCGAGGAGGCGGGCCTGCGGGTGGCGAACGTATTCCACGCCGGCGACGGCAACCTGCACCCGCTGGTGCTCTACGACGCCGCCGCCGGGGAGACCGAGCGCGGCGAGGAGCTGTCCGGCAAGATCGCCGAGCTGTGCGTGGAGCTGGGTGGTTCGCTGTCCGGCGAGCACGGCATCGGCACCGACAAGGCCTGCTCGATGCCGAAGATGTTCTCCGAGGTCGACCTCGCGGTGATGGGGCGCGTGCGGTCCGCGTTCGACCCGGCGGGGCTGTGCAACCCCGGCAAGCTGCTGCCCACGCCCCGGCTGTGCGGCGAGCGGCCCGGCAAGTTCGTGCCGCACCCGCTGGAGGCGTCCGGGGTGATCGAGCGGCTATGACAACGCACCCGACGTCCCGCGCCGAGGCTCCGACCACAACGCTCCGCCCGATCGACGTGGCCGAGGCGGCCGCCGCGCTGGCCGACACGGCCGGTCCGGTGCTGATCCGGGGCGCCGGCACCGCCGCCGACTGGGCCGGCCGACCGACGCCGCCCGAGCTCGTGCTGGACACCACCGCGCTGAGCGGCGTGCGCGCGCACAACCCGGCCGACATGACCGTGGAGGTGCGCGCCGGTACCCCGCTGCGCGAGCTGAACGGGGTGCTCGCCGAGCACGGCCAGCGGGTCGCGCTGGACCCGGCCCGGGGCGCCCTCGGCGCCACGGTGGGCGGCCTGATCGCCACCGCCGACGCCGGGCCGCTCGCGCTGACCTACGGCTCGCTGCGCGACCTCGTGATCGGCGCGACGCTGGTGCTCGGTGACGGCACGGTGGCCCGCACCGGCGGTCACGTGATCAAGAACGTGGCGGGCTACGACCTCGCCAAGCTGGTGCACGGCTGTCACGGCACGCTCGCGCTGATCGCCGAGGTGGTGCTGCGGCTCCACCCGTTGCCGGCGGCGAGCGTGACGGTCCGGCTGCCCGGCTCGCTGGCCGAGGCCGCCGAGGCGGCCGCCCAGGTGCTGGCCAGCCCGCTGGAGCCGGTGGCGCTGGAGTGGTGCGCCGATGCGCTGCTGGTCCGGCTGGACGGGGGCCCGGCGGCGGTGGACGCGCGCGCCGCCCGGTTGATCGGGCTGCTCGGCCTCGGCGCGGTCCGGCTGGCCCCCGACGGGGCGGTGGCGGCGTGGGACGAGCACGCCGTGCTGGTCGCCGGCGCCGAGGGACGGCCGCCGGCGGGCACCGCGGTGCTGCGGGTCGGCGCCCGACCGTCCCGGCTGCCCGGGCTGCTCGCCCAGCTGACCGCCGAGCTGGGCGCCGACCGGGTCACCGCCGGGCTGGCCACCGGCGTGGGCACCGTCGCGCTGCCGGTGGACGCCGTCGAACAGGCCCACCAGCTGGTGCACCGGATGGGCGGCACGTCGATGGTGCGCGGCCGGCCCCCCGGCGCGGAGCTGCCCGGCTGGGGCCCGGCGCCGTCCGCGGTCGCCGTGCTCAGGGCCGTGCGCGCGGAGCTCGACCCGGCCGGTCGGCTGGGCGAGGGCCGGTTCGCCCCGTGGCTGTGAGCACCCCGGCTGTGAGCACCCCGTCTGTGAGCACCCCGAGGAGAGGCGCACCGTGAGCACACCCGGCGGCACCGCCGACCACAAGCTGCCCCAGACCGGGCCGAGCGCGTTCGACCCGCACCGGCCGCCGCCGGCCGAGCTGCTCGGTGACTGCGTGCACTGCGGCTTCTGCCTGCCGACCTGTCCGACCTACCAGCTGTGGGGCGAGGAGATGGACTCCCCGCGCGGCCGGATCTACCTGATGGACCTGGCGTCCAAGGGCGAGATCGGGCTGGCCGGGGCGCTGCACGAGCACATCGACGCGTGCCTCGGCTGCATGGCCTGTGTGACGGCCTGCCCGTCGGGCGTGCAGTACGACCGGCTGCTGGAGTCGGTGCGCCCGCAGCTGGAGCGCAACGTCCCGCGCACCCGGGCCGACCGGCTGTTCCGGGGCGCCCTCTTCGCCCTGTTCCCCTACCGGGGCCGGCTGCGCGCGGCGGCCCTGCCCGGGGCGCTCTACCAGCGGCTGCGCCGGGTGCCGGCGGTGGCGCGGCTCGCCGGGCGGCTGCCGGGGCGGCTCGCGGCGATGGAGTCGCTGCTGCCGCCGGTCCGGCTGCGGGAGGCGTTCGCCCGGTTGCCGGAGCGGGTCGCGGCGCGGGGGACGCGCCGCCGCCGGGTCGCGCTGCTCACCGGCTGTGTGCAGGACGTGTTCTTCCACGAGGTGAACGCGGCCACCGCCCGGGTGCTGGCGGCGGAGGGCTGCGAGGTGCTGATTCCCCGTGACCAGCGCTGCTGCGGGGCGCTGGAGCTGCACGCCGGCCGCGAACCCAGTGCGCTGGGCCGGGCGCGGCGCACGATCGAGCGGTTCGAGAGACTCGGGCTGGCCGAGCTGGACGCGGTGGTCACCAACGTGGCGGGCTGCGGCTCGTCGATGAAGGAGTACGGCCACCTGCTCGCCGACGACCCGGTGTGGGCCGACCGGGCGGCGGCGTTCAGCGCGAAGGTCCGGGACGTGCACGAGGTGCTCGCCGACCTGACCCCGGCCGCGCCCCGCCACCCCGTCCGCGCCCGGGTCGTCTACCACGACGCCTGCCACCTCGGGCACGCCCAGGGCGTCCGGGCGCAGCCGCGCGCGGTGCTGCGCACGATCCCCGACCTCGAGCTGGTCGAGGTGCCGGAGGCCGAGCTGTGCTGCGGCTCGGCGGGCATCTACAACCTCGTCGCGCCGGAGGCCGCCGCCGAGCTGGGCGCGCGCAAGGCCGCCAACGTCCGCTCGGCCAACCCCGACCTCGTGGTCACCGCGAACCCGGGCTGCCTGCTGCAGATCCGCAAACACCTGGGCGGCGGCGCGGCCGGGTCCGACCTTCCGCTGATGCACCCCGTGCAGCTGTTGGACGCCTCGATTCGGGGCGTGCCGGTCAGCCGCGACTAGCTTGTCCGGGCCGGCGGAGCCGGGTTGATCGAGTCAAGTTGGGACCAACTCGGTCGCCAACTCGGGCAGGACGACGACCCGGTTTTTCGGTGAGTTGCCGAAAAGCGCACGTTCGACCAGTCAATGTGACTTTTTCGGCAACTGGCATCACCAGGACTCCCCGCGCGCGGCGCGGACGCAAGATCACGGCGACCCACCACCGGTCCCGGCTCAGGACTTCGCGAAGTGGTCCCAGCCGGCGGTGCCGTCGTAGGGGCGGCCGTCCACCGTGACCCCACTGCCCTCGGCGACCGTGCCGATCACCACGAAACCCTCGGGCAGCGCGGCGCCGGCTGGGAAGGTCGCCGCCAGCGCATGGTCCTCGCCGCCGGTCAGCGTCCAGCGCCTGGCGTCGGCGCCCAGCGCGGCGGCGACGTCGACCAGTCGGGGGGCCAGCGGCACGTCGTCGGCGCGTACGTCCAGTGCCACGCCGGAGGCGGCCGCGACGTGGCCGAGGTCGGCGAGCAGCCCGTCCGACGTGTCGATCATCGAGGTGGCGCCGCACTCGGCGGCGGCCGGACCGGCGGCGTACGGCGGCGCCGGCACCCGCTGCGCGCCGACCACCTCCACCGGCGACCGGAACCCCCGGCGCAGCACGGCCAGCCCGGCCGCCGCCCAGCCCAGCCGCCCGGCCACCGCGAGCACGTCGCCAGGCCGCGCGCCGGAGCGGGTCACCGGCTCGCGCCCGCGCAGGTCGCCGAGCACGGTGATCGACAGCACCACGGCGGGGGCGGACACCACGTCGCCCCCGACCACCCCCGCGCCGACCGTCGCCGCCTCCGCCCACAGGCCGGCCGCCAGCTCCTCGGCCACCGCCGTCGAGGTGGCCGCCGGGCAGCCGAGGCCGACCAGCAGCGCCGTCGGAGTCGCCCCCATCGCCGCGATGTCGGCCATGTTCACGGCCGCCGCCTTGCGCCCCACCTGCTCCGGCGAGGACCAGTCGAACCGGAAGTGCACACCCTCCACGAGCACGTCGGTGCTGGCCAGCACGCGCCCGTCGGGCGTGGCCACCATCGCGGCGTCGTCGCCCGGCCCCAGCAGCGTGCTCGGGGGCTGTACCCGGCCCTCGGTCACCCGCCTGATCAGGCCGAACTCCCCCACCGCCCCCACCGTGGGTGGCCCCCCTGGCTCGGCTGGTCCCCGGTCCGCGGCGCGATCAGCCACAGCACACACTCCCTTCGTCCGATCATGTGTCGGACATCTGCCAGCGCCGCGGTACGTTGCTCTCGCTGTCGTTCCTACCCGAGAGGCGACACCACGTAGGGAAGGGGCACGCCGTGGTCCAGGCATACATCCTGATCCAGACCGAGGTCGGCAAAGCCTCCGCCGTCGCGGCGGAGATCTCCGGGCTGCCCGGGGTGCTGGCGGCGGAGGATGTCACCGGTCCTTACGACGTGATCGTGCGCGCCGAGGCGGACTCCATGGACAACCTGGGGCGCCTCGTGGTGGCCCAGGTGCAGAACGTAGCCGGCATCACCCGCACGCTCACCTGCCCCGTGGTGCACCTGTCCTGAACACCCCGAACCCCGGTCCCGAACCGCTCGGCCCCGAACCGCTCGGTCTCGAACCACACAGCACCGAGCCTCCCCGCCCGGACGGCCCGCCACGCACCGGCACGGACATCCGACCGAAGCGGCACCCCGCCACGGTGGTGATCTTCGCATTGCCGCTGCTGCTGCTGGTCGGGGCGGTCGTGCTGGGAGTGGCCAGCCACCGGGGCGGCACCGGTCCCGAGCAGCGCCCGGACCACCGCCCTCTCGCCCTGCCCCCGGTGGAGGCGCCGGACGCGGCCGGCCCGGACTGCACCCGGCTGCTCGCCGCGCTGCCGCCCACGCTGACCGCCAGCGCGGGGCCACTGCCCCGGCTGGCCCTGCTGGCACCCGCCCCGGCCGGCGCCACCGCGTGGGCCGGCGCCGCGCCCGGCTCAGGTTCCAGCGCCGTGACCAGCTCTACAACCGGCTCGGCCGGGGACGGCTCGGCCGGCGGTGACCCGGTCGTGCTGCGCTGCGGGCTGCCCAAGCCACCCGAGCTGACCAACAGCTCCGCCCTGATCGTGATCAACGGGGTGAGCTGGCTGGACCTGTCCCAGCCCGACCGGGACACCTTCATCGCGGTCGACCGGCCCGTGTACGTCGCGGTCACCGTGCCGAGGGGCCTCGGCACCGGCCCGGTGCAGACCGTGTCCGACACCGTGCGGACGGCGCTGCCGGCCCGCTGAGCCGGTCGACGGCCGGTCGCCCCCCGGCCGGCCGGGGGGCCGCCGCTCAGCGCAGCCCGGTGCCCCGGGCCAGCGCGGTCTCGATCAGGGTGCGCAGCAGCGTCGGGTAGTCGACGCCGGTGACCGCCCACATCCTCGGGTACATCGAGATCGGGGTGAAGCCTGGCATCGTGTTCACCTCGTTGACCAGCACCTCGCCGTCCTCGCGGACGAAGAAATCGACCCGGGCCAGGCCCTGGCCGTCCAGCGCCCGGAACGCCGCGACGGCCAGCTCACGGACCCGGTCGCTGGTGGTGTCGTCCAGCTTGGCCGGGATGTCGAACTCGCAGACCTCGTCGAGGTACTTGGCCTCGAAGTCGTAGAACTCGGGGGTCGAGCCGTCCGGGCCGATGCCGACCAGCCGGATCTCCGCCGGCACGCTGGCCCGCACCGAGCCGTCCGGGAACTCCAGCACCCCGCACTCGATCTCCCGGCCGAGCACGGCGGCCTCCACGAGCACCTTCGGGTCGTGCTCCCGGGCGGTGGCGATCGCGGCGGGCAGGTCCGCCCAGTTGTCGACCTTGGTGATCCCCACCGAGGAGCCGGCCCTGGCCGGCTTGACGAACACCGGCAGGCCGAGCCGCTCGCGCTGGGCGTCGGTCAGCGTCGCGGTGCCCGGCCGCAGCACCACCAGGTCACCGACCGGCAGCCCCTCGGCGGCCAGCAGCTTCTTGGTGAACTCCTTGTCCATGCCGGCCGCGCTGGCCAGCACCCCGGCGCCCACGTAGGGCGTGCCGGCCAGCTCGAGCAGCCCCTGGATCGTGCCGTCCTCGCCGTACGGGCCGTGCAGCACCGGGAACACCACGTCCACCGCGCTGAGCAGCTCGCCGGCGCGGCCCGGGTCGAGGTGGACCAGGCCGCCTCGCGTCGGGTCGGCCGGCAGCGCGATCGCGGTACCGGTCGAGTCGACGGCCGGCAGCTCGCGGTTGCGGATGCTCAACGCCTCCGGGTCGTCCCGGCCGAGCACCCAGCCGCCCTCGCGGGTGATGCCGACGGGCACCACCTCGAACCGCTCCCGGTCGAGGTGTCCCAGCACGCTGCCGGCGGACACGCAGGAGATCGCGTGCTCGCTGCTGCGCCCGCCGAACACCACGGCGACCCGGATCCGGCGCTCTCCCCCGCTGCGCTGCTCCATGGCCCGCGAGCGTAGCCGCCGCCGCGGATCAACCCGATGCCCAGGCCCGCTCGACCAGTCCGGCGACCACCCGCACGGCCGTGTCCAGCTCGTCCCGGCTCGGCCCCGCGTAGCCGATCGACACGCCGAACACGCTGGCCGGACCCCGGTGGTACTCGCGCAGCCCCGGCACCAGCACGCCGGCCTTCTCGGCATCGCCGACCACCGTCCGCTCCGCACCGGCCGAGGGCAGCCCGATCCGCAGGTGCCCGCCCGCCGCGTCGCCCAGCACCGGCGCCCCGGTACCGGCCAGCTGCCCGACGATCCAGCCGCGGCGCTCGGTCAGCTCGGTGCGCAGCCGGCGCAGGTGCCGGGCCAGGTCGCCGTACTCCGCGAACGCGGCGAACACCAGCTGGCCGGCCGGCGAGGGCCGGATCGCCGCCCGGTCCCGGGCCGCCAGCAGCCGCTCGTGCAGCGGCGGCGGCGCGACCAGCCAGCCCGCACCCAGCGCCGGCGTGAGCAGCTTGCTCGTGGTGCCGAGGTACGCGACGACGTCCGGGCCGAGCGCGGCGAGCAGCGGCAGCGGCGCCACGTCGTAGCGCAGCTCGCCGTCGTAGTCGTCCTCGACCACCAGGAAACCCTCCGTCCTGGCCCGCTCCACCAGCGCCACCCGACGCCCGGCGGACAGCCGCGAGCCGAGCGGGAACTGGTGCGCCGGCGTGCAGTACACGGCGGCCAGCCCGGGCGGCAGGCGGTCCACCCGCAGGCCGTCCTCGTCCACCGCCGCCGGCACCACCTCGAGGCCCCTGGCGGTCAGGGTCGCGGCGGCGCGCTGGTAACCGGGCTCCTCCAGGGCGACCCTGGCACCGGCCGGGAGGGCGGCGGCCAGCTCGTCCAGCCCGGCGGTGGTGCCCGAGGTGGCCAGCAGCTGCCCGGGGTCCGCGGTCAGGCCCCGGTGCCGGAGCAGGTGGTCGACGACGGCCCGGCGGAACCCGGGGTGCCCGGCGTAGCTCGGACCCTTGGTCGGCGGTCGGTCGGCGGCGGCGCGCCAGGCCCGGCGCCAGGCCGCGCGGTCCAGCACGGCCAGGCAGGGGCGGCCGGCGGTCAGGTCCAGCAGGCCCGGGTCGTCGTCGTCCGCCTGGGCGGTTGGGCTCGCGGGGCGGGTTGTGGTGCCCGGAGCGGTGGCTGGTGCCCTGTGTGCGGGCGGCAGGGCGGTGGTGGGGGCCGCCGCGCGATGGTCGCGGGTGGCCGGGCGGGGTGGCGTCGCTGTCGCGCTGGGCGGGGCGGCGGTGACGAACGTGCCGGAGCCGCGCCGGCCGGCCAGCCAGCCCTCGGCCAGCAGCTGGTCGTACGCGGCGGCGGTGACCGTGCGGCTCACCCCGAGCCGGGCGGCCAGCGCGCGCGTGGAGCTCAACCGGTCGCCGACCCGCAGCGCCCCGCTGCCGGCCGCCGAGCGCAGCGCGTCCGCCACCTGCACCGCCAGTGGCTCGTGGCCCCGGCGGTCCAGCGCGATGGGCAGGTCGTCGACCGGCACTACGGCACCTCTCTCCCCGGCAGTCCCCCGACAAGTCGCACCCGACAAGTGGACTGCCTGAATCTTACGGGAATGGCACTGTCGAGATGCCACTTGCTCGGCTCATGATGGGTCCATGAGTACCGTGTCGACACCATCGCGCCCGGCCGCGGACCGGCCACTGTCCCCCACCGCGCGCAGCACCCCGCGCCGGCACCGCGAGCGCGGCCGGCGCGAGCGCGACGAGCTGTACGCCGTGCTGGACGAGGCGCTGATCTGCCACCTCGGGGTGCTCGCGGACGGCGCGCCGGTGGTGCTGCCGACCTGCTACGGACGCCTCGACGACACGCTGTACCTGCACGGGTCGAGCGGCGCGTGGAGCCTGCGCAGCGGCGCCGGCGCGCCGATCTGCGTCACGGTGACGCTGCTGGACGGGCTCGTGTACGCGCGCTCGGTGTTCAGCCACTCGGCCAACTACCGCTCGGCCGTGGCGCACGGCACCGCCCGGCTGGTCACCGACACCACCGAGAAGCTCGCCGCGCTCGAGGCGATCGTGGAGCACACCACACCCGGTTCCTGGCAGCACGCCCGCCAGCCCACCGGCAAGGAGCTCGCGGCCACCGCCGTGATCGCGCTCGACCTCGAGGAGGCGAGCCTCAAGGTCCGCGGCGGCCCCCCGGGCGACGAGGAGTCGGACCTCGCGGAAGGCACCGCGTGGGCCGGTGTGCTGCCCGTGCACACCACGTTCGGCGTCCCGGAGCCCTGCCCCCAGCTGCCATCCGACACGGCCACCCCACCCCACGTCACCGCCCGGGCCCACACCCCCCTCGCCGCCCCGACGCCCGCCTAACGCGAAGCACAGCTCGCCCCGGATCGGACTGGCCACAAGCCCGCCCGCACGCCCGCCGCCCACCCAGCTGCCCACCGTCCGACTTGTCGCGGGAAATAGGCACGACAAGACCCACTTGTCGCGTCAAATAGCCACGACAAGTCGGATGGCGGGGGCCTTCCGGACGGCGGCCACCCCGGGACGGACGGCGGTTACGGCGTGGGGAGGTGCGTGGTGAGGGTGTAGAGGCGGGTTGTCTGGTTGGTGCTCTGGTTGTCGTCGCTGACCAGGAGCAGCCGCAGGGCGCCGTCCGGGGCGCGGCCGGTGACCGCGAGGCCCTCGATGTTGTCCAGCAGCGGGTTGACCTGGCGTTCCCGGGCGGTCGCGCCGAGCGTGGGACAGTGCCCGAGGTCGGCCAGCAGCGTCTTGCGGATGAGCTGGACGGGCGGCCGCTGGGTGAGGTCCTGGACGCCGCTGACGTCGGACGCGCCACCCAGGTCGGCGAGGTAGAGCCGGATGGTGTTGCCGAGCCCGGGCACGTAACCCCGCTCCAGCACCAGCAGCCGGCCGTCCCCGGTCGCCCTGAGCTCGGAGACCCCGAGGCCCGGGTCGACCGCGTAGCCGTACTGGACGCCGAGCCCGAACGAACCCGAACCCGGACCCGCACCCGCGCGCGTCCAGGTCTGGAAGCGGACCAGGTTGCCCTGGTCACCGCTCAGCGCCGCCTCCATCGAGGCCACCAGCGTGCGGCCGTCGGGCTGCAGCGTGAGCCCTTCGAAGGTGAGGTTGGTCGAGGCGCGTCCGGCCGGGGCGACACGCAGGCTGTCCGGCACGGGCAGGCGGCCCAGCAGCCGGCCGTCCCGGTTGTACCGGCGCACCGACGGCTCGACCTCGGAGGTGATCAGGCGGCTGCCGTCGCGGTCGACGGCCAGTCCCTCGGAGTCCAGCGGCCGGCCGTTCTCGTCGGCGAGCGCGACCACGCCGGTCGGCCGGTAGGTCCGGGGATCGAGGCTGAACAGGGCGGACCGGTCGGACAGCGCCAGCAGGCTGCCGTCGGTGTCGACGTCCAGGCTGGACAGGTTGCCGACGTAGGTGCCGGCGAAGTTCGTCTTGTCCAGCACGTCGGAGTAGCTGTCGATGGCCACGGTCGGTGCGCAGGCCTGCGCACCCGAACCCGGAGCGCCGCCGGGACCCAGTCCGCCCGACGGTGCCTGGGCACCCGGCCCGCTCGGCGGCACCGGTCCGGATGCGGGGGCCGGACCCGCCGCGCACCCCGCCAACGCCACGCAGCCGGCCAGCGCCAACCCGACCCCGACAGCCGTCACCAGGCCGTGTGCCCGCACCGCACCCACTCCCCCTCGCCCCCAGCCAGCACGTTCCGCCGGCCGCCACCCGCAAGCCCAGCTCCGACCCCGACCCCGACCCCGACCCCGACCCGCGGGCCTAACCCTCCGCCGCCGCGTCCAACGCCTTGAGCACATCGGCCACCAGGTCGTCGGTGTCCTCACACCCGGCGGAGAGCCGGACGTACCCGGGGCCGACCTGGTCCCCCCAGCGTTCCCGGCGGTCGGCGCTGGTCCGCAGGCCGCCGAAGCTGGTCGCCGAGGCCACCAGCGCACTCGCCGCCAGGAACCGGCTGACCGACGCCGCCGACGGCAGCTCAAAACCGAGCACCCCACCGAACCGGCGCATCTGCCGGCTGGCCACCTCGTACGAAGGGTCGTCGGCCAGCCCCGGCCAGCGGACGCCGGACACCCCCGGGTGCTCGCGCAGCGCGGTGGCCAGCGCGGCGGCGTTCGCGGCCTGGCGGGCCAGCCGCAGGTCCAGGGTGCCGAGGCCGCGGTGGGCGAGCCAGGTCTCGAAAGGGCCGGGGACGGCGCCGCCCCGGTTGCGTGCGGTGCCCAGCCGGCCGGCGAGCTCCGGGTCGGCGCAGCTGAGGTGGCCCAGGATCAGGTCGCTGTGGCCGGACAGGGCCTTGGAGTCGCTGGCCACCACAACGTCGGCACCGAGCTCGAGCGGCCGCTGGCCCAGTGGGGTCGCGGTGGTGTTGTCGACGGCGAGCAGCGCGCCGGCGGCGTGCGCGCGCACCGCCAGCGCGGCGATGTCGCACACGTCCAGCCCGGGGTTGGACGGTGTCTCCAGCAGGACCAGGGTGGCGCCGTCGAACGCCGAGTCCGGCCAGGGCCCGGGCGTCGGCACCGTGCGCACCTCGACCCCGAGCGGCGCCAGCTCCTCGGTGGCCAGCGCGCGGGCCAGGTAGTAGCCGTCGGCCGGCAGCACCACCGCGGCGCCGGGCCGGGCGAGCAGCCGGAGCAGCGCGGACACCGCCGCCATGCCGGACGGGTAGAGCACGGTGTGCCCGCCGTCCAGCTCGCCGATCGCGCCCTCCAGGGCCCGCCAGGTCGGGTTGGCCGAGCGGCCGTAGAAGTCCACCGGCAGCGGCCCGTCCGGCGGACCCAGGTGGTACGCGGACGCCAGCACCGGGCCCGCGTGGAGCGCCTCCCCGGCCACCTCACCATCCCGGCCGGCGTGCACGCAGCGCGTCCCGTCACCCACCATGACCCCTCCCCGGTCCGATCATCGCCACCACGCTACGTGCCGCGCGGCGCACCGGATCACCGAGTGCGCGGACGATCACTCCGGCTTGAGGGTCCGGGTGATCAGCCCCTTGGCCATCGCGGCGGCCGACATGCCCTCGTGGCAGACCCGGCGCACACCGTCCGCGATCGGCATGTCGACCTCGTGCCGGGCGGCCAGCTCGCAGATCGACAGGCAGGACTTCACGCCCTCCGCGATCTGGCCGTGGTTGGCCGCCTCCGCCTCGGCGAGGCTCTCGCCCCGGCCCAGCCGCTCGCCGAAGCTCCGGTTGCGCGACAGCGAGGACGAGCAGGTGGCGACCAGGTCACCCAGCCCGGCCAGCCCGGCGAAGGTCAGCGGGTCGGCGCCGAGGCGCACCCCCAGCCGGGCCGTCTCGGCCAGCCCCCGCGTGATCAGCGACGCCCTGGTGTTGTCGCCGAAGCCCATCCCGGCGGCGATCCCGCAGGCCAGCGCGATCACGTTCTTGCCGGCTCCGCCCAGCTCGGCGCCGACCAGGTCGGTGTTGGTGTAGACGCGGAAGTAACCGGTCGTGCAGGCCAGCTGCAGCGCGACGGCCCGGCCGTGGTCGGTGCAGGCGATCAAGGTGGCGGTCGGCTGCTCCTCGGCGATCTCCCTGGCCAGGTTGGGCCCGCTCACCACGGCGACCTGGCTGGCCGGCACCTCGGCCACCTCGGTGATCACTTCGCTCATCCGGCTGAGGCTGCCCAGCTCGACGCCCTTGGCCAGGCTGACCAGCGTGGCGCCGGCCGGCAGCGCGGACCGCCAGCCCAGCAGGTTCCCCCGCAGTGTCTGGGACGGCACCGCGAACACCACCGCGTCCGCGCCGTCCATCGCCTCGGCCGCGTCGGCGGTGGCGGTGAGCAGCTCCGGCAACCGGATGCCGGGCAGGTACTCCGGGTTGGCGTGCCGGCCGTTGATCTCGGCGGCGACCTCGGGCCGGCGGGCCCACAGCGTCACCGGGCGCCCCGCGTCGGCCACCACCTTGGCGAACGTGGTGCCCCACGACCCGGCGCCGAGCACCGCCAGCCGGCGCACCCCCGACGGCTCCAACCTCGCCGCCACGTCCTCCGGGACCGACACCTGGTTCACTCCGCCGCCACCTGTCGAGCCGCCACCCGTCGAGCCGCCACCTGTCGAGAAACGCCCAATGGTCGAGAAACCGACACCTGGTTCACGAGGCCGCATCACCCTCGACCGGTCCGGCCGCGCGGCCCCGCCGGTAGAACTCCTCGGGCGCCGGCTCGCCCCTGACCTCGGCGAGCAGCTCGCGCACCTGCGTCATCAGGAAGTCGGTGACCTCGCGCAACAGGGGCGCGTCGATCGGGCGGTCCCGGTACGCGGACAGATCCAGCGGTTCGCCGGCGCGCATCACGACGTCCTTGCGCGGCAGCGGCCGGAACTTCTTGCCGTTGTAGTGGTCGTAGATCTCCCTGGTGCCCCAGTGCACCATCGGCACCACCGGCACGTCGGCGGCCAGTGCGAGCCGCGCCACCCCGGTCCGGGAGTGCATCGGCCAGCCGGCCGGGTCCCGGGTGATCGTGCCCTCCGGGTAGATCAGCACGAGCTTGCCGTCGTGCAGGGCCTGGATGCCGGCGCGCAGGCTGTGCTGGGCGTCGGCCGAGTCCCGGTAGACCGGGATCTGCCCGCTGCCGGCCATCGTCCAGCCGGCCACCGGCACCTTCCAGATGCTGGCCTTGGCCAGGAACCGGGGCACCCGCTTGGCGCGGTGCACGAACACCGCGGAGAACACCGGGTCCAGGTACGAGATGTGGTTCGCGACCACCAGCACCGGGCCGGTCGTCGGGATCTTGTCCAGTCCCTCGATCCGCCAGCGGCTGACCAGCCAGGTGAACGGATAGAACAACACCGCACACATGCCGACCCAGAAGCCGCCCTTTTCCCGCGCCACCCGTCAACCTCCTCGATTGCGCGCCGTGCGACCCGGGGAGTTCCGGATCTGAAGTGCCCCGCCGCCGGGCGCGTCCCCGCCGACCACGGGCGTGAGTCTGTACCGGGGCGACGCCGCTGGTCCAGCAACCCACCCCGATGGCGTGGTGGCCAACTGATGCCACCATGGAGGGGTGACCGGTCGGACAGAGGTGGGTCGGATGCCGGATGTGGACCTCATCGTCCCGGTCAAGTCGCTGGCCAGGGCCAAGACGCGGCTGCGTGGCGCCGCCGACGACGGCATCGGTGACCCGGCGGCGCACGCCCGGCTGGCCCTCGCGCTGGCCAGGGACACCATCGCGGCGGCCCGTACCGCGCGCGGGGTACACGACGTGATTGCTGTCACCTCCGACCCCGAGGTGAGCGCGCTGCTGGCCGCCGACGGCGTGACGGTGCTGGCCGACCGGCCGGAGCGCGGGCTCAACCCCGCGCTCAGTTTCGGCGCCGAGGTGCTGCTGGCCCGGCACCCCGCCCGTCCGGTCGGCGCCCTGCAGGCCGACCTGCCGGCGCTGCGCCCCGACGAGCTGGCCGACGCGCTGGCGCACGCCCGGATCGCCCTGGAGGCCGGCACCGCGCCCCGCGCGTTCTGCGCCGACGCCGACGGCACCGGCACCACACTGCTGGTGTGCGCGCCGGGCGTGCCGCTGGCGCCCCGGTTCGGGGTCGGTTCCGCCGAGGCGCACGAGCGCGCCGGGGCGCTGCGGCTGCGCGGCGAGTGGCCGGGGCTGCGCCGCGACGTGGACACCCCGGACGACCTCCGGCTGGCCGTCGAACTGGGTCTCGGTCCGGCCACCCGGGCGGCACTGCGCCATACCGCCAGCCAGCGGCCCTGAGCGTTTCCGGTGGACCCGATCGGCGATCGTGATGTGCTGTTCACCCGTCGCCCGTCTCCGTGGGGGCTTCACTCGCGGCGGCATTGGGCAACAATGGCGTGGTGGCAGTCGAGGGACAGAACGGACGACGGGCAACCCGTACCAATAACCGCCGGAGCACGCCGGCGCCGCGCTCGGCGCTGACCGGCAGCGGGCGATCGCCGGTACCCCCGCCGGTCGCCTTCTCGGCGGCCGAGTCCGGGGCCCCGAACCACTCGACCGAGCAGCCCGCCCCGGCCGAGTCCACGGCCCCCGAGCCCACCCCCGAGACGAACCCGGCCAAGGCGAAGCCGGCCGGGGTCTCAGGGTCGAGGCGAGCCGCGTCGACCCGGTCGGCCACGCGCGGCACCGGTACCCGAGCGACACGCGCCACGGCGGCGCGGGTGGCCCCGAAACCCGCGACGAGCACCACGGCAGCCACCGTCGCCGGCCCGGCGACCAACGGCCCCGCGACCAACGGCCCCGCGACCAACGGCCCCGCGACGAACGGCGCCCCATCGCGCGACACGACCCCACCGCCGCAGGCGACCCGCGCGGCGGTCCCGACCGGCATCGGCGCCACGCACCGCCAGCCGCCGCGCCTCGGCCTGTCCGCCGGGCTGACGGCACCGGCGCCGCCGCCCGCGCCCACCCCGGCCGCGGTCCGCACGGACCTGCCGGACGACCGCTACCTCAACCGCGAGCTGTCCTGGCTGGACTTCAACGCGCGGGTGCTCGCGCTGGCCGAGGACACCAACCAGCCGCTGCTCGAGCGCGCGAAGTTCCTCGCGATCTTCGCGTCCAACCTGGACGAGTTCTTCATGGTCCGGGTGGCCGGGCTGAAGCGCCGCGACGAGACAGGGCTGACCGTGCGCTCGGCCGACGGCATGACGCCGAGGGAGCAGCTGGCCCGGATCGCCGAGCGCAGCCAGGCGCTGGCCGAGCGGCACGCGCTGGCGTTCCAGGACTCGGTCCGGCCGGCGCTCGCCGAGCAGGGCATCTGCATCCTGCACTGGGAGGACCTCACCGAGACCCAGCGCGCGAAGCTCTCGGCCTACTTCTCCGACCAGGTGTTCCCCGTCCTCACGCCGCTGGCGGTGGACCCGGCGCACCCGTTCCCGTACATCTCCGGGCTGTCGCTGAACCTGGCCGTGACGGTGCGCGACCCCGAGGCGCACACGGAGCGGTTCGCCAGGGTCAAGGTGCCGAACAACGTGCCGAGGCTGGTCCCGGTCGAGCCGGCCGAGCCGACAGCATCGAATATCGACGTGACGTTCCTGCCGATCGAGGACCTGATCGCCGCGCACCTCGGCGAGCTGTTCACCGGCATGGAGGTTGCCGAGCACCACGCCTTCCGGGTCACCCGCAACGCCGACCTGGACGTCGAGGAGGACCGCGACGAGGACCTGCTGCAGGCCCTGGAGCGGGAGCTGGCGCGGCGCAGGTTCGGGCCGCCGGTGCGCCTCGAGGTCACCGACACCATGAGCGAGCACGTGCTGGAGCTGCTGCTGCGCGAGCTGGACGTGGACCCGCACGACGTGATGGTCGTCCCCGGCATGCTCGACCTGACCATGCTCTGGCGGGTCTACGGGGTGGACCACCCGGAGCTGAAGGACGCCCCGTTCGTGCCGGCCACCCACCCGGCCTTCGCGGAGGGTGAGACGCCCAAGAGCGTGTTCGCCACACTGCGGCAGGGCGACGTGCTGGTGCACCACCCGTACGACTCGTTCTCCACGAGCGTGCAGCGGTTCATCGAGCAGGCGGCGGCCGACCCGTCGGTGCTGGCCATCAAGCAGACGCTCTACCGCACCTCGGGTGACTCGCCGATCGTGGACGCACTGGTCAGCGCCGCCGAGTCGGGCAAGCAGGTGGTCGCGCTCGTCGAGCTGAAGGCGCGCTTCGACGAGAAGGCCAACATCCGCTGGGCGCGCGAGCTGGAGAAGGCTGGCGTGCACGTGGTGTACGGCCTGGTCGGGCTCAAGACGCACTGCAAGACGTCGCTCGTGGTGCGCCAGGAGGGCTCCCGGATCCGGCGCTACTGCCACGTCGGCACCGGCAACTACAACCCGAAGACCGCCCGGCTGTACGAGGACCTCGGCGTGCTGACCGCCGACCCGGCCGTGGGCGCAGACGTTGCCGACCTGTTCAACTCGCTGACCGGCTACGCCAGGCAGAGCCGCTACCGGACCCTGCTGGTCGCGCCGTACGGGGTCCGCAAGGGCCTGGTGGAGCGGATCGACGCGGAGATCAAGCACTTCCAGGCCGGCCACCCGGCCGGTATCCGGTTCAAGATGAACTCGCTGGTCGACGAGCAGGTGATCGACGCGCTGTACCGGGCCTCGCAGGCCGGCGTGCCGGTCGAGATCGTGGTGCGGGGCATCTGCGCGCTGGTGCCCGGCCGCCCGGGGCTGAGCGAGAACATCCGGGTGAGATCGATCCTCGGTCGTTTCCTCGAACACTCCCGCATCTATCATTTCGTGGGCGCCGACGAGTACTGGATCGGCAGCGCCGACATCATGCACCGCAACCTGGACCGTCGGGTCGAGGTCCTGCTGCGGTGCAACCCGAACCTCACCGAACAGCTGGACGCCATCATGAACTCCGCACTGGACCCGACCACCCGCTGCTGGGTGCTCGGGCCGTCAGGCACCTGGTCCCCGTCTCCGCCCCAGGGCAGCACGATCGGGGCCGTCCGGGACCACCAGGACGAGTCGGTGCGCCGGCATGCGCTGGTGACAGCGGAGTGAGCGGCTCCAAAACCACCGGTACCGACGTGCATCCCGACGTGGTGGCGGCCGGCGCGGTGCTCTGGCGCCCGAAGCCCGGCACCGAGGCGGCGCCGAACGGGCCGGGCGCCGGCGAGCTGGAGATCGCGCTCGTGCACCGGCCCCGCTACGACGACTGGTCGCTGCCCAAGGGCAAGCTGGAGCGCGGTGAGAACCCGCTGGCGGCGGCCGTGCGGGAGGTCAGCGAGGAGACCGGCATCACCGCCGCACTCGGCACCCGGCTCGGCGAGAGCCACTACCGGGTGCCGCAGGGCGAGAAGGTGGTGCACTACTGGAGCGCCCGTGCCGGCGCGGGTGAGTTCGAGCCGAACTCCGAGGTCGACGAGCTGCGCTGGGTCAACCCCGGCAGCGCCGACGAGCTGCTCAGCTACGAGCGCGACCGCGAGGTGCTGGACCGGTTCCTCAAGCTCGGGCCGCCGCCCCGCATGGTGCTGCTGGTTCGGCACGCCAAGGCCGGCAACCGGTACGAGTGGCCCGGCGACGACGACCTGCGCCCGCTCAGCGGCAAGGGGCGCGACCAGGCGGACACGCTCGGCGAGCTGCTCAGGCTGTTCTCGCCGACCCGGGCCTACGCGGCGCCGCCCGTGCGCTGCCCGCAGACCATCCAGCCGCTCGCCGACCGGCTCGGCCTGGACATCCGGCCCGAACCGCTGCTCGGCGAGGAGGGCTACTGGAAGGACCCGGAGGCCGGCCTGGCGCGGTTCGTGGCGCTCGCCGACGGCCCGGACGTGCCGGTGGTGTGCAGCCAGGGCGGCGTGATCCCTGACCTGGTGAGCCGCCTGACCGGCGACCCCGAGCCGGCCGCCCGCAAGGCCAGCACCTGGGTGCTCGGCTTCACCGCCAACCTGGTGGTCAGCGCGGACTACTACGGCGCGCCCGAGTAGACGCGGCGCGCCCGCACAACAGACAGCGCAGACAGCACTGCCCCGGACGGGAGCCCGAGCCGACCCCCGTCCGGGGCAGTGCCTTCTGACCTTGCACTGAAGCCGTGTACTAAAGCCGTGTACTAAGGGGCCTCGCGCTACTTCTTGGCCTTCTTCTTGCCGGCCGCCTTGCCGCTGGTCACCTTGCCGTTCTTCGCGGCTTCCTTGCTGACCTTGGCGGCCTTGCCCTTGGCGGTGTCCTTCGCCTTCGCGTCAGCCTTGACCTCGGGCTTGACCTCGGGCTTGACCTCGGCCTTCGGAGCCGCGGCCTTCGCCTCGGGCTTCGGGGCCGCGGCGGCCTTCGGCGCGGCCTTGGCGGCCGTCTTCGGAGCCGCCTTGGTCGCGGCGGCCTTGGTCGCGGTGGCCTTGGCCGCGGCGGCCTTGGGCGTGGCGGCCTTGGGCGTGGGCGCCTTCGCCGCAGCGGCCTTGGGCGCGGCAGCCTTGGGCGCGGCCGGCTTGGCCGCGGCCGGGGCGGCGGCGCCGTTCACCGAGGCGGCGGGCGCGGCCGCCCTGGTGCGAGTGGCCGGGCGGGCGGCGGGCCGGGCGGCCGGGGCACCGCCGGGCTCACGGGCCCCGCTGACCACGTCCCGGAACCCGGCGCCAGGGCGGAACGCCGGCACGTTGGCCGCCGGGACCTGGATCACCGCTCCGGTGCGCGGGTTGCGGCCGGCTCGCGCCGCCCGTTCGCGCCGTTCGAAGACCCCGAACCCGGTCAGTGACACAGTGTCACCGGTCTGCACCGTCCGGACAATGACGTCGAGCAGCCCATCCAATGCGACCGCGGCGGCCTTGCGATCTCCGTCCAGGTGCTGCTCGGCGAGCGCCGTGACGAGCTCAGCCTTGTTCACCTCGTGCCCCTTCCCGCTCACCCGGCCCCGGATAGGCCATGGTTATCTGGCCCACCGTAGAGGTCTTGGCTGGTCAGGCGCTAGCCGGCTCGCCGCCGGAGATCACCCCGACCCGGTGGTGACGGTGCGTGGCAGCCGCGCGGGCCGGGCGGCCTCGAACTTGTCGATCGCGTCGGCGCTGCGCAGCGTGAGCCCGATGTCGTCCAGGCCCTCCAGCAGCCGCCACCGCACGTATTCGTCGACGTCGAACCGCATCGAGAGGTCCTTGGCGGTGATGGCCTTCTCGGTGAGGTCGACGGTCACCTCGGTGCCCGGCTCGTTCTACAGCAGCTTCCAGAGCAGCTCGACGTCGTCCTGGCTGCACTGCGCGGTGAGCAGACCACCCTTGCCGGAGTTCCCCCGGAAGATATCGGCGAACCGGGACGAGATGACCACGCGGAACCCGTAGTCCATCAGCGCCCACACGGCGTGCTCGCGGGACGACCCGGTGCCGAAGTCGGCGCCCGCGACGAGCACGCTGCCCCGGGAGAACGGGTCCAGGTTCAGGATGAAGTTCTCGTCCTGGCGCCAGGCGGAGAACAGCCCGTCCTCGAACCCGGTGCGGGTGACGCGCTTCAGGTAGACCGCCGGAATGATCTGATCAGTGTCCACATTGGACCGACGCAGCGGGACGCCGATGCCGGTGTGGGTGATGAACGGCTCCATGTCTGTGCCCTCCTTCGTCGGGCTGCGAGTGGCAAGTGGCCCGATAGAACCACTCGCCACCCACGAGGTGTCAGTCCAGGTCTTCGGGTGAGGAGAGGGTGCCGCGCACGGCGGTGGCGGCGGCGACCAGCGGGGACACCAGGTGGGTGCGGCCACCCTTGCCCTGGCGGCCCTCGAAGTTGCGGTTCGAGGTGGACGCGCTGCGCTCGCCGGGCGCGAGCTGGTCGGGATTCATGCCGAGGCACATCGAACAGCCCGCCGACCGCCATTCCGCGCCGGCCTGGGTGAACACCTCGTTCAGGCCCTCCTTCTCGGCCTGGAACCGCACGCGCATCGAGCCGGGCACCACGAGCATGCGCACACCCTCGGCGACCTTGCGGCCCTTGATCACCGCGGCGGCGGCCCGCAGGTCCTCGATCCGGCCGTTGGTGCAGGAGCCGACGAACACGGTGTCCACGGGGACCTCGCGCAGCGGCGTGCCGGCCGTCAGGCCCATGTAGGTCAGCGCCTTCTCGGCGGCGATCCGCTCGCTCTCGTCGGCGATCTGCTGAGGGTCCGGCACCCGCTCGCCGAGCGGCAGGCCCTGGCCGGGGTTGGTGCCCCAGGTGACGAACGGGGTCAGGTTGTCGGCGTCGAGCTCCACCACCGCGTCGAACTGGGCGTCGTCGTCGGTGCGCAGCTGCTCCCACTCGGCGACGGCCTGGTCCCACTCGGCATCCTTCGGGGCGTGGTCGCGGCCCTTCAGGTACTCGTAGGTGGTGGCGTCCGGGGCGATCATGCCGGCGCGGGCGCCCGCCTCGATGGACATGTTGCAGACCGTCATCCGGGCTTCCATCGACAGGTTCTCGATGACGTTGCCCCGGAACTCCAGCACGTAGCCCTGGCCGCCGCCGGTGCCGATCTTGGCGATCACGGCCAGCACGACGTCCTTGCTGGTCACTCCGGAGCGGAGCGTGCCGTCGGCGCTGTTGACGTTGATCGCCATCGTCTTGAACCGCTTGAGCGGGAGCGTCTGGGTGGCCATCACGTGCTCGACCTCGGAGGTGCCGATCCCGAACGCCATCGCGCCGAAGGCCCCGTGCGTCGAGGTGTGGCTGTCCCCACACACCACGGTCATACCCGGCTGGGTGAGCCCCAGCTGCGGGCCGACCACGTGCACGATGCCCTGCTCGGCGTGGTTCATCGGGTAGAGCGGCACGCCGAACTCGGCGCAGTTGCGGCGCAGCGTCTCGACCTGGGTGCGCGACACCGGGTCGGCGATCGGCAGCTCGACGTCCTTGGTGGGCACGTTGTGGTCCTCGGTGGCCACCGTGAGGTCCGGCCGGCGCACCGGCCGCCCGGCGAGCCGGAGCCCGTCGAACGCCTGCGGGCTCGTGACCTCGTGCACCAGGTGCAGGTCGATGTAGAGCAAGTCGGGCTCGGCGCCCTCCCCGGCACGTACCAGGTGGGTGTCCCAGACTTTCTCCGCGAGCGTCCTTCCCATCGCTTCCTCCGATTTACCGTCGACCTAGACTTCCCACATTCCGGGAAGTTAGTATCGGTTCGTGAGACAGCATAGCGGGATCGGCGTGCTGGACAAGGCTGTCGGGGTGCTCTGGGCGGCCGCCGCCGAGCCCTGCGGACTTTCCGAGCTCTGCCAGCGAACCGGCCTCCCTCGGGCGACCGCGCACCGGCTGGCGGTGGGGCTCGAGGTACACGGCCTGCTGCACCGAGGCGCGGACGGCCGGTGGCGCCCCGGGCCGACGTTGGGCGAGCTGGCCTCCCGCTCGGGTGACCCGCTGCTCGAGGCGGCGGCCGCGGTACTCCCCCGCCTTCGTGACCTTACCGGGGAGAGCGTGCAGCTCTACCGACGCGACGGCATGTACCGCATCTGCGTGGCGGCCTCGGAGCCGGCGAGTGGCCTGCGCGACACGGTCCCGGTGGGCACGCGCCTGTCCATGGGTGCCGGCTCGGGGGCCAAGGTCCTGGCGGCCTGGGCGGACCCGGCCACGCAACGCGCGGTCCTGACCGACGCCACCTACTCGGAACGCACGCTCATGGACGTCCGCCGCCGGGGCTGGGCGCAGAGCGTGGCGGAACGCGAGTCCGGTGTGGCCAGCGTGTCAGCCCCGGTCCGAGACTCGGCGGGCCAGGTGGTAGCGGCGGTCTCGGTCTCGGGCCCGGTGGACCGCATAGGCCGCCGCCCGGGCTCCCGCTGGGCGGCCAACCTCCTGGCCGCCGCGGACGCCCTCCAACACCGCCTGTAACCCGTAAACCCCGTGAGTGGCGAGTTGGCCTATAACCCAACTCGCCACTCACGGGTTACCCATACCCATACCCACAACCGCCACCCCGGCCGAAGGCAAAACCCCGCACCCAGCCCACAAGCGGCCGAAGGCAGAACCCCGCACCCGTCCCCCGCCGACCGAAGGCCCGCCGCCCACCACCGCGGCCTGACAAAATCCGCGACTCACCCTGACGAAATCCCCGACTCGCGGAATCAGGAAAGGCGACCGCCCGCGGAAGCGGCACCGACGCACCAAGAGCAAGGGCGGCCGGCGTCCTAAAGGTGACCCCGGGGCGGCCGGCGTCCCAAAGGTGACCCGGGGCGACCGGCGCCCTAAAGGTGACCCCGGGGCGACCGGCGCCCTAAAGGTGACCCCGGGGGTCAGCGTCCCAAAGGTGACCCGGGGCGACCGGCGTCCCAAAGGTGACCACCGTGGGGGGCCCGGGGGGCGAAGCCCCTCCGGCGCGGGGTCTGGGGGCTCGGCCCCCAGACGTGGAAGCGAAAGAGCCCCGTCCACGTGTTCCGTGGACAGGGCTCTCCCAGCCTCTGTAGCCCCGACGGGATTCGAACCCGCGCTACCGCCTTGAGAGGGCGGCGTCCTAGGCCGCTAGACGACGGGGCCAAAGGAAACGGTTTACACCGATTCCGCTGGGGTACCAGGACTCGAACCTAGACTAACTGAACCAGAATCAGTCGTGCTGCCGATTACACCATACCCCATTGCGGTGGAGCACCGTCGCCGGTGTTCCGTGCTGGATCAGATCGTAGCTGACCCGACCCGGACGTCTCAAACCGGCTCCGGTCTCGGGTCGGACACACTGCGGCCGGCCACCCCGACGAACGGGTCCGAGCCACCATCCGTGCTGGTCACGGCACGTGCACCCCATCGCGAACCCGCCGCGGCGCAACCGCCCTGACCAGTGCCGAACCACTCCAGCCGGAGCCGGCGGGCCCATCCGGACGGCGATGGCCGACCCGTCGGGACCCGCGCCGACTCGACCACTCGAACGGGTCCGCCCGCTCGGGACGATTCCGACCGGCACCCACCCGCACAATGCGACCCGCAGCCGCCGCACGACCCGCTAACACGCCGACCACCCGGCCATATCCGCCGGTCAATGCGCCCGAGTCGGTTTGCGCAATTGATCTGACACCCCCACCGAACTCATTCTTCGCCCATGCCGGACATTCCCCCGTTCGAATTGCCCGGGGCACCGATCGGCCGCCGGAGTGATCTCTGTCGCAGCGTGCGAGCTTGACCACATCCCACCGGGCGAGCAGGATGGGCCGGCGTATTCAACAAGGTTGAATTAAGAGGTGGAGAGACACGTGACCGATTCGGGATGCATCGTCGCCGGGGGCGGACCCGCCGGCATGGTGCTGGGGCTGCTGTTGGCCAGGGCCGGGGTCCGGGTCACCGTGTTGGAGAAGCACGCCGACTTCCTGCGTGACTTCCGGGGTGACACCGTGCACGCCTCGACGCTGACGCTGCTGGACGAGCTGGGCCTCGGCGCGGAGTTCGCGGCCCTGCCGCACCAGCTGGTCGACAAGATCAGCGTCGAGATGGACGCCGGCGCGGTGGACCTCGGGCTGAGCCGGATCCCCGGCCGGCACAAGCACATCGCGCTCGTGCCGCAGTGGGACTTCCTCGAGCTGCTGGCCGCCGCCGCCGAGCGCGAACCGAGCTTGACGCTGCTGCGCAACGCCGAGGTGACCGGGCTGCTCAAGGAGCACGGCCGGGTCGTCGGCGTGCGCTACCGCGACCGCTCCCCCGATGCTTCCGACAGTGCCGAACCCGACGCCGAACCCGACGCCGAACCCGACGCCGAACCCGAGTCCGGTCCCGAGGCTGGCGCCGAGCACGAGCTGCGGGCCGCGCTGACCGTCGGCTGCGACGGGCGCGGCTCGACGGTGCGCGCGGCCGCCGGGGTGGCGCCGCGCACGTTCGGCGCGCCGGTGGACGTGTGGTGGTTCCGGCTGCCCCGCCGTGACGGCGACCCGGTCGGCAACGTGGGCCGGTTCTCGGTCGGGCACCTCGTGGTGCTGCTGATCGGCGACGCGGCGCACGCCATGTCACCGGTCGGCGGGGTCGGCATCAACCTCGCGGTGGCCGACGCGGTCGCCACCGCCCGGCTGCTGGCCGAGCCGCTGCGCTCCGGCCAGCCGATCACCGCCGACCAGCTCAGGCGCATCCAGCGGCGCCGCGGCTGGCCCACCGCGCTGATCCAGGGCGGCCAGCGGCTCGCCCACAAGCTCGTGCTCGGCCCGCGGCTCGCCGCCGACCCGGCCGACCGGCCGAAGCCGACGCGGCTGCCGCGCACCATGCGGATCCTCGGCCGGCACCCGTTGCTGCAGGCCATCCCCGGGTCGCTGCTCGCGATCGGCCCGCTGCCCCAGCACGCGCCCAGCTGGGCGGGCGCCAGCCGCAGCCGGCCGGCCCGAAGCCCGAGTAGCCGCCACCCGACCGATGGCACGCCGCCGAGGGGGCGGCGTGCCATCACCACTCAGCGCCCGGCGGTCACGGGGGGCGCCGGGCTCAGCGCGCGCTGAGCCGGCACGCCGTGCCGCAGGGACGCGTAGGTGAGCGCGTCCACCATGGCCAGCCAGGACGCCTCCACGACGTTGCCGTGCACGCCGACGGTGGTCCACGGGCTGGCCAGCTCGTCGGAGCGGTCGGCGCTCTCCAGCAGCACCCTGGTGACCGCGTCGGTGCCGTGCCCGGAGCTCTGCCGGGGACTCAGGATGCGGACCTTGAAGTCGGCCAGCTCAACACCGTCCAGCCACGGGCAGGACGGGGCCAGCGCCGCCCGCAGCGCCGCGTCCAGCGCGTTGATCGGGCCGTTGCCTTCCTTGGTGGCGATCACCCGCTCGCCGTCCACGATCACCTTCACGGTGGCCTCGGCAACGACGGCACCGTCCAGCCGCCGCTCCACGATCACCCGGTAGGACTCCAGCGTGAACGGCGCCTCCGGCGTGCCCCCGCCGCCGACCGCCGACCGCATCAGCAGCTCCAGCGACGCGTCGGCGGCCTCGAACGACCAGCCGGTGGCCTCCCGCTCCTTCACCGTGGCAACCACCGAGGACACCGCGGCCGGGTGGCCGGCCAGATCGAGGCCGAACTCGGCTCCCTTGAGTTCGACGCTCGCCCGGCCGGCCATCTCGGTGACCAGCACCCGCTGCCCGTTGCCGACAACCGTGGGGTCCATGTGGTTGTACAGCTCCGGGTCGACCTTGATCGCACTCGCGTGCAGGCCCGCCTTGTGAGCGAACGCTGACGCCCCGACATAGGCCTGGTGGGTGTCGGGGGCGATGTTGGCGATCTCCGCCAACGCGTGCGAGGTCCGGGTCAGCTCGGCGAATGCCCCGTCCGGCAGGACCGGCATCTCGAGCTTGGTCACCAGGTTGCCCAGCACGGCGAACAGGTCGGCGTTGCCGGCCCGCTCCCCGTAGCCGTTCGCGGTGCACTGCACGTGGCTGGCCCCGGTCTGGACGGCGGCCAGGCTGTTGGCCACCGCGCACCCGGTGTCGTCCTGGCAGTGGATGCCGAGGCGGAACCCGGTCCGCTCGGCCACCTCGCCCACCACCTCGGCCAGCCGCAACGGCAGCATGCCGCCGTTGGTGTCACACAGCACGGCGACGTCCGCGCCGGCCGTCATCGCCGCGTCGAGCACCCGCAGCGCCGTGTCCGGGTCGAACCGGTACCCGTCGAAGAAGTGCTCGGCGTCCAGGAACACCCGCCGGCCCTCGGCGCGCAGCAGGGCCACGGTGTCAGTGACCATCGCGCAGTTCTCCGCCACGTCGGTGCGCAGCGCCCGCTCGATGTGCCGCCGGTCGGACTTGGCGACCAGCGTGACCACCGGCGCCCCCGAGTCCAGCAGCGCCCGGACCTGCCCGTCCTGCTCGGCGCGCACGCCGGCCTTGCGGGTGGCGCCGAACGCGACCAGTGCCGCATGCCGCAGCTCCAGCTCGCCGGCGGCGGCGCGGGCGAAGAACTCGGTGTCCTTGGGCAGCGCGCCCGGCCAGCCACCCTCGATGAAGCCCACGCCGAGCGCGTCCAGGTGCCGGGCCACGGCGAGCTTGTCGGCCACCGAGTAGCTGATGCCCTCCCGCTGGGCGCCGTCGCGCAGCGTCGTGTCGTACACGTGGAAGGCGTCCCCGAGCGGGGTGCCGGCGGGCTCGGTCCGCCGTGCGGTCGGCGAAGCGTGCCTCGGCGAGCTGTCAGGATCCAGGCGGGACATCGGCTGTGCTGCTCCTGGTCATCGGTGGTGGCGAGCTTTAGCGGACAAACAAAAAGACCCCCCGCGGATGCGAGAGGTCTGCGCGTCGGGCGGTGATGCCGCTACCCGACGCGCTCCACGATAATGATCACACTCTGACGTGTCACGCCAGCGAGAGTAGCACCCCTGGAGCAGTGCCCGTTCACCCAGTTGTGTGGGAACGCTGCGGTCGGTGTCCGCCACCACCAGGATGTACCCGACCCCGACACCCAGGAGGATTGGCGTTGTACCAGCTCACCGTGCTCTACAACCACCCCGAGGACCCCGAGGCGTTCGGCAAGCACTACCACGAGGTGCACGCCCCGCTGGCCAAGAAGGCGCCGGGACTGACCAACTACACCCTGAACTGGTGCGAGCAGGGGCCGGACGGCAGCCAGCCGCCGTACCACCTGATCGCCGTGCTCACCTGGGACAGCAAGGACGCCCTGCTCGCCGCGCTGGGCAGCCCGGAGTTCCAGGCGGCCGGGGCGGACCTGCCCAACTTCGCCGCCGCCGGCGCCCAGCTGGTCTTCGGCGAGACCGAGACCGTCTGACCCGCTCGGCCCACGCACGGCCGGACCCGCACACGACAGAGCCGGGGCCACCCTCCCACATGGAGGACGGCCCCGGCTCTGCTTCGTCTACGCGGAGCTAGATGGCGTCGAAGGTGGCGGGGCGGCCGACCAGGGCGGCCAGCCGGTCGCCGATGGACTGGGTGTGGCCGGCGGCGCCGTGGTCACGGGTGGCCAGGTCGAACGCCACCGAGGCCTCCACCTTGCGCGCCGCCTCGTGCCGGCCGAGGTGGTCGAGCAGCAGCGCCACGGAGAGCACGGCGGCCGTCGGGTCGGCGATGCCCTGGCCCGCGATGTCCGGCGCGCTGCCGTGCACGGGCTCGAACATGCTCGGGTTGCGGCGGCTGACGTCCAGGTTCCCGCTGGCGGCCAGACCGATGCCACCGGTCACCGCAGCGGCCAGGTCGGTGAGGATGTCGCCGAACAGGTTGTCGGTGACGATCACGTCGAACCGGCCCGGGTCGGTCACCAGGTGGATCGTGGTGGCGTCCACGTGCTGGTAGGCGACGCCCACGTCGGGGTACTCCAGCGAGACCTCTTCGACGATGCGCGACCAGAGTCCGCCGGCGTACGCCATCACGTTTGTCTTGTGCACCAGGGTCAGGTGCTTGCGGGGCCGGTTGGCCGCCCTGGCGAACGCGTCCCGGACCACGCGCTCGACACCGAACGCGGTGTTGATGCTGACCTCGGTGGCGATCTCGTGCGTGGTGTCCTTGCGCAGGTGGCCACCGGTGCCGGCGTACGGCCCCTCGGTGCCCTCGCGCACCACGACCAGGTCGATCTCCGGCGGGCTCGCCAGTGGGCTGCGCACCCCCGGGTAGAGCCGCGCCGGGCGCAGGTTCACGTGGTGGTCGAGCTCGAAGCGCAGCCGCAGCAGCAGCCCGCGCTCCAGGATCCCGCTGGGCACCGACGGGTCACCGACCGCGCCGAGCAGAATCGCATCGTGCTCGGCCAGCTCGGTGAGCACCGACTCGGGGAGCAGCTCCCCCGTCGAGTGCCAACGCGCCGCGCCGAGGTCGTAGGTCGTCGTCTCGGTACCCGGGGCGACCTCCCCGAGCACCTTGAGCGCCTCGGCGATGACCTCCGGCCCGATCCCGTCTCCGGGAACCACCGCCAGTCGCATGACCTGCCGCCTCCTCGTACCGTCCCTGTTACCGCCCGGGAACCGATGTCCCGACGGCACGCTACCGGCTGCGGAGAGCCGCATTCGCCGATGGCCACCCATTTGGGTTCACTCACACTAGTGAAGATCGAGCGATTTAGGGTTAGTGGACCCGCGACACCCCCCGAACCGGCGAATGTGACGGTTCGGGGAGTGCCATTTGGCGGTGTGCCGGGCCACCCGGCCCGGGGCCGGTCGACCGAGCGTCAGGCGACGCCGGTCAGGGTGGCGAAGGCGATGATGCTGTCCACGTAACTGCGCTTGCTCTTGTCGAAGCCGCCACCGCAGGTGATCAGCCGCAGCTCCGAGTCGTTGGTGTCGCCGTACACGTCCACCGTCGGGAACGTGTTCTTCGGCACCTGCTGCAGCTTCGTCACGGTGAACACGGCGGTCTTGCCGTCCGCCCTGGTCACCTTGACCTGGTCACCCGGCTTGAGCTGGTTCAGCTTGGCGAAGACGCCGTCCTTGCCGTTGCCGTTGACGTGGCCGAGGATGATCGCCGGCCCGGCCGCGCCCGGCGTCGGGCCCAGCCGGTACCAGCTCGCCTGCTGCGGCGTGCTGACCGGCGGCACCGCGATCGTCTGGTCCGCGTTCAGCCCGAGCGGAACCAGGCTGGACGACGCGTTGATCGAGTCGATCCGCAGCTCCGTCGGGTTGGAAACCGGCAGCGGCGGGATCGCCGTCACCGGTCCACCGGCCACCGTCGGCGAGCTCAGGTTCGGCCCGTCCCCCGGCCCGGGGCCGGCCTCCGAGCTACAGCCCGCCGCCAGTACCCCGAGCACGGCCGTCACCAGCACCGTCCTCGCCAGTCCCCCGCGCACCCTCATCGCTTTGCACCCCGCCGTGAGTTCCGTCGCGCCAGCGCCGCACCCGTTCCGGCCAGCGCCGCGCCTGTCAGACCGAGCACACCCAGAGCCACCGGGCCGCGCAGGTCACTGTCGTCCACCGGGCCACCGCCGGTCTCCGGGGCACCCACCGGGTACACCGACACGTACTCACCGCCGCCCGGCGAGGAGGCATCGTCGCCGCTGTGGTCACCGTCGCCCTGCACGAAGAACGACTCTTCCAGGGTGTCGTTGCCGCAGCTGACGCGGACCGTGTGCTCACCCGGGTCGGCGTCGTCGCTGACGTGCGTGGAGCCCTCGTAGCGCCAGTCCCGACCGTCGCGGTCCAGGTCGATGTCGTCCAGCGCATCGGACTCGACCCGCCCGACCGACCAGTCACAGCCGACGTGGATGTCGACCTCGTCGCCGCGGTGGCCGTAGCCCGGGTCTGCGCTCAGGTAACGGTCGTGGTCGTCCCGGTCGCGCAGCACCCGGAAGCCCACGCTGTCGCTGTGCCCGTCGCAGCTCACGGTCACCCGGTGCCAGCCGGGGTCGGCGCGGTTCTCCACGTGCGTGGTGCCGGTGAGCCGGCTGCCGTCGCGGCGCAGGGTGATGTCGTCAAGGCCGTCGGCCTGCAGCCGGGCCGAGTTGTCGCGGCAGCGCACCGAGACGTCCACCGAGTCGCCCCGGTAGCCGGAGCGGTCGCTCAGCCAGAGGTCGCGCGGGCCGTCACCGCCGGGACCGTGGTTGTCGTCGTCCCGGATGACGCGGAAGTGGTCGGTCGCCGTCTCCTGGCGGCCGCCGTCCCGGCAGACGCGGGTGGCGGTGTGGTCGCCCTCGCGGGCGTTGTCGTCGACGTAGCCGCGGTCACCGCGCACGTTCACATCGTCGGCGCGCAGGTCGACCTGCTGGCCGCGCGAGCAGCCGCCGTTGAAGGTGACGATGTCGCCCTGGCGCACCGTGCGCGGCGACACCGACAGCGTCGCGCGCAGGTCGCCGTCACCCGGGCGCCCCGGGCCACCGGGTCCGCCGGGCCCACCCGGGCCACCGGGACCACCGGGACCGCCCGGCCAGCCGGGACCACCCGGGCCGCCCGGCGCGATGCCCCGGACCTGGAACGTGGCGGTCGCGCGGTCCTGCTTGGGGCCGTTCGCGCACACCAGCGTCACGGTGTGGCCGCCGGCGTTGGCGTTGCGGTCGACCGCGCCGGAGTTGCCGTTGAAGCGCACGCCGTCCCCGGTGAGGGACAGCTGCTGGCTGTTCGCGCAGTTCACGCTCGCGGTGACCGTGTCGCCTGGGCTGACCAGGTTCGGGGAGACCGACAGCGTCGCCTTCGGGTCCGACAGGATCGGGCCCGGCTTGACCACGCCGCCCGGGGCCGGCTCGCCCGGAGCGATCGGCTGGCCGTCCGGCCCACCCGGCTTCGGCTCGGCCGGCTTGGGCTCCGGCTCGGCGGGCTTGGGCGGCGCCGGCGGCGGGGACGGCTCGTCCTTGTCCTTGTCCGCGTTGCCGGTCTGCTTGGAGTCGGCCGACCCGGGGGCCGGTACCGACGAGGCCGGTGGCTGCGAACCACTGCCGTCGTTGTCGGCGGCCATCGCGCCGGGCGCGCTCCAGGCCATGGTGAGCAGTGCCAGAGTGGCACCGGCCAGGAGTGTGCGGGTTCGCATCCTGAGTGTGTTCCCTTCGTCCGACCCGTTGGCGGGCTGCCAGGGGGATCCGCCGTAGAGACCGCTGCCGAACCTGAGAACGTTTCCGGCGTTATCGAACCGCAATCCTGGAACGCCTCAGCGGAACCACCTGGCACTCCCGGCGCATGTGCCTCAGGAGTTTCACCCTTACGGACCATGCGAACAAGCGAAAAAACCGAAAGGTGGGGCGGCCGATCACGGCCGCCCCACCCTACAGATGCCGATATCTCAGCCTGAGCTGAGCCCCGTCTCAGCCGAAGCTGACCTGGCTGATCGTGCGCGCGCCGATCGCCGCGCCGACCGGGCTGAGCACCGTGTTGTCCACCGGGCGGTCCACCCGTAGCAGCATGATGGCGTCCGTGCCGTCGGTGGTCTGGCTGATCTGCGCGGCCTCGATGTTCACGCCGGCCTCGCCGAGCAGGGTGCCGACGCGGCCCATCACACCGGGGCGGTCGATGTACTCCAGCAGCACCACGTCGCCCTCGGCGCGCAGGTCGAAGTGCCGGCCGTTGACCTCGACCACCTTCTCCACCTCGGCCCGCCCGGTCAGCGCACCGGACACGGTCACCTGCTCACCGTCCGGCATCGCCGCGCGCAGCCGCACCACGCTGCGGTAGTCCTCGCTCTCCGGCGCGGTGGTGACCCCGTAGGCCACGCCGCGCTCCTGCGCGAGGGACGGCACGTTGACGAAGGTGACCTGGTCCTCGACGACGTCGTTGAACACGCCGCGCAGCGCCGCCAGCGGCAGTACCGAGACGTCGTCGGCGGCCAGCTCGCCGAGCACCTCGACGGTGACCGAGGTCGGCACGCGCCCGGTCAGCGCGTAGAGCAGCGTGCCGAGCTTCTGGGCCAGCGGCAGGTACGGCTTGACCTCCTCGCCGACCACACCGGAGATCTGCACGTTCACCGCGTCCGGCACGAACTCGCCGGCCAGCGCGAGCAGCACCGAGCGGGCCACGTCCGTGCCGGCCCGGTCCTGCGCCTCGGCGGTGGAGGCGCCCAGGTGCGGGGTGACGACCACCGAGGGCAGCTCGAACAGCGGGCTCGAGGTGGTCGGCTCGGCCACGTAGACGTCGATGCCGGCGCCGCCGACGTGACCGGAGCGGACCGCCTCGGCCAGCGCGTCCTCGTCGACGAGGCCACCGCGAGCGGCGTTGACGATGAACACCCCGGGCTTGGTCTTGGCCAGCTGGTCCTTGCCGATCAGGCCGAGCGTCTCCGGCGTCTTCGGCAGGTGGATGGAGATCACGTCGGCGCGCTCGAGCAGCTCGTCGAGCGAGAACAGCTCGATGCCCAGCTGGGCCGCGCGGGCCGGCGACACGTAGGGGTCGTACGCGATGATCTTGGTGCCGAAGGCGAGCAGCCGCTGCGCGACCAGCTGGCCGATCTTGCCGAGGCCGACCACGCCGACCGTCTTGCCGTTGAGCTCGACGCCGGTGTACGCGGTGCGCTTCCACTCCCCCGCGCGCAAGCTGGCGTCGGCGGCCGGCACGTGGCGCAGTGCGGACAGCAGCAGCGCCACCGCGTGCTCGGCGGCGGAGACGATGTTCGAGGTCGGCGCGTTCACCACCATGACGCCGCGCGCGGTGGCCGGCGGCACATCCACGTTGTCCAGCCCTACGCCGGCCCTGGCGACGACCTTGAGGTGGTGCGCGGCCGCCAGTACCTCGGCGTCCACCTTGGTGGCGGAGCGGACCAGCAGTGCGTCGACGTCGGCGACGGCGGCGAGCAGCGCCGGGCGGTCGGTGCCGTCGACGTGCCGGATCTCGCAGCTGTCACTGAGCAGGTCGAGTACGGAGGGCGCCAACTTCTCGGCCAGCAGGACGATGGGGCGGCGGGTGGCGGCGGTGCTCACGGTGCTCCCAGTTATCGAGGTGCGAGGTCGGCCCCGATCGTACGGGCGCGCTCAGATGTGCTGGGAGCGCAGCACGATCGTGCCGTTCTCGTCCTGCACCTCCAGGCTGGCCAGCTGGTTGCGCTTCAGATCGGTCGCGGTGGCCAGCACGACGTCCTTGTCCGGGATCACCGTCCACTTGGCCAGCTCGGTGTTCGAGCCGTCGGCGGCGGTCGCCACCAGCGTGTACACCGGCGGGGCGTAGCCCGGGGTGCCCGCGTACCGGCAGCGCATGATGATCTCGGTGCCCCAGTCCTTGTCGTTCAGCGCGACCGCCGCGGTGGCCTCGGTGCCGGGCATCGGCAGCAGCTGGACCGGTAACGCCGACGCCGCCGTGACCCCCGTGCCCGGCTGGCGCAGCGCCGTCGTCGCCACCGCGGTGCCACCCACGCCGACCACCCCGACCAGCACCAGCGACGCGGCCACCATTCCCCGGCGGCGGGACCGCTGGCGCCGGATCTCGCGCAACGCGGCCTCCACCGGGCTCGGCTCACCGGGCGGCGGGAGCGCGGGCGGCGCGGGCAGCTCCGGGACCGGCCGGCTGCCCTGGGGTGGGCCGGGGCTGCGCGCCAGCAGGCCGGGCAGCCCGGCGAGCTGGCCGACCTCGCGCAGGCAGTACGGGCAGCCGGGCAGGTGGGCGGCGTAGTCGGCCCGCTCGGTCGGATCCAACGAGCCCAGCAGGTACGCGCCGGCCTCCTCGGTGCGCGGGCAGCCGTCCTCTGGTGTCGGCTCGGGCGGCGGCACGGCCGACGCATGTGTCACGGTGTGACCCCCATCTGGACCAGCGCGCCGCGTAGGGCCCGCAGCGCGTAGTGCGTGCGTGACTTGACCGTGCCGGCCGGAACCCCGAGCCGTTCGGCCGCCTCGGCCACCGAGCGACCCTGGAAGAAGCACTCCCGGATCACGTCCTGGTGCGCGGGCGTCAGCTGACCGACCGCCTCCGCCACCAACCAGGACTGCAACGCGTCGTCGACACCGTCGGCGATCCCCGTCTCCGGGGGCTGATCGGTGATCGTCTCGGGGCGCACCGAACGCGCCCGCCACTCGTCGATCAGCACGTTACGCAGGGTACGCAGTAGCCAGCCCCGGGTACTGCCCCGCCGTGCGTCGAGGGACTCGGGGTGCCGCCAAGCTCGCAACAGGACCTCCTGGACGGCGTCCTGGGCCCGGCCCAGGTCGCCATTGGTCATGCCGAGCGCGTACGACTCGAGAGCCGCGCCGTGCTCGGCATAGAGAGCCCGAATGAGACGATCGTCGACTTCCAACGCCACCTCCGCTCCCCGACACCGACACGGACTCCCAGACGGAACGGTTCAATATTGGCCGGAAGGATCTCCGCCCGGCATCCGGGGTCGGGCCGCCGAACTGAGGAACCACCCGCCGGGATGATCAGAAACACATCGCGGCGAGCGCACGAACGCCCCGCCGGCACCGGGCCGACGGGGCGTTCGCTACAGCTTCGTTCCAGCTTCGTTCCAGGCGGAGACCTCTCAGGCGGGCGGGGCCACCCAGGACATCAGGCCGCGCAGCTTGGCGCCGACCACCTCGATCTGGTGGTCCACCCCCTGCTTCTGCAGCCGGGTGAAGTTGGGCCGGCCGGCGTCGTCCTCCGCCACCCACTCGCGGGCGAACGTGCCGTCCTGGATCTCGCCCAGGATCTTGCGCATCTCGTCCTTGACCGCCGGGGTGATCACCCGGGGGCCACGCGTGAGGTCGCCGTACTCGGCGGTGTCCGAGATCGAGAACCGCTCGCCGGTGACGCCGCCCTCGTACATCAGGTCGACGATCAGCTTGAGCTCGTGCAGGCACTCGAAGTACGCGATCTCCGGGGCGTAGCCGGCCTCGGTGAGCACCTCGAACCCGGTCTGCACCAGGGCGGCGGCACCGCCACAGAGCACGGACTGCTCACCGAACAGGTCGGTCTCGGTCTCCTCCTTGAAGGTGGTCTCGATGACCCCGGCCCGGCTGCCGCCGATGCCCTTCGCATAGGACAGCGCGAGCGCCTTGGCGCCACCGGTGGCGTCCTGCTCGACCGCGATCAGGCACGGCACACCCTTGCCGTCCACGAACTGGCGGCGGACCAGGTGACCGGGGCCCTTCGGCGCGACCATCGCCACGTCCACGTCCGCCGGCGCCTTGATCAGGTCGTAGCGGATGTTGAAGCCGTGCCCGAAGAAGATCGCGTCGCCGCTCTTCAGGTTCGGCGCGATGTCGTCGGCGTAGATGAACCGCTGCTTGGTGTCCGGCGCCAGGATCATGATCAGGTCCGCCTCGGCGGACGCCTCGGCCGGGGTCAGCACACGAAGGCCCTCGTCCTGCGCCTTCTGCCTCGACTTCGAACCCTCCGGCAGACCGATGCGCACGTCCACCCCGGAGTCACGCAGGCTGAGCGCATGGGCGTGCCCCTGGCTGCCGTAGCCGATGACGGCCACCTTGCGTCCCTGGATGATCGACAGATCGGCGTCGTCGTCGTAGTAGATATTGACAGCCATCGCTGCTCAGGATCCCTTCTCACAGCTCTTGTCAGCTAACAGGTCTTGGCATCACAAACACCGGTGGTCGGCGCCGGCGAACCGGCCGGCGCACCCGACCCCGGTCTACCGCACGGCGGCGGCGGTAATCGACCGGGGCCCCCGGCCGACCGCCACCATGCCCGACTTGACCATCTCGCGGATGCCGTACGGCTCGAGCATCCGCAGCAGCGCGGTCAGCTTGTCCGTGGTCCCGGTGGCCTCGATGGTGAGTGCCTCCGGCGCCACGTCGACGACCTTGGCCCGGAACAGCTGCACGGTCTCGAGCACCTGGCTGCGCACGGTCGCGTCCGCCCTGACCTTGACCAGCAGCAGCTCGCGCTGCACCGAGACGGTCGGTTCGAGCTCGACGATCTTGATCACGTTGATCAGCTTGTTCAGCTGCTTGGTGACCTGCTCCAGCGGCAGCTCGTCGACCGCCACGACGATCGTCATCCGGGACACCTCGGCCACCTCGGTCGGACCGACCGCGAGCGACTCGATGTTGAAGCCCCGCCTGCTGAACAGTCCGGCCACCCTGGCCAGCACACCGGGCTTGTTCTCCACCAGCACCGAGAGCGTGTGCCTGTTCATCTAGCGCTCCCCCTCGGTGCCGATTCTCGGACCGCGAGCGTCATCCTCGATATCAGCGTCAAAGTCGTTGGCGCGCTCGACGGCGGCCTGGTCGATCACCGAGTGGTCGATCACCTTGCCGGTCACCGCGTCGTCGTCGTCGAACAGCGGCCGGATGCCCCGCGCGGTCTGCACCTTGTCGTTGCTCAGCCCGGCGGCCACCATCGGCCAGACCTGGGCGTCCGCGCCGACCACGAAGTCGATCACGACCGGCTGGTCGTTGATCGCCATCGCCTGGTTGATCACCTCGTCGACCTTGTCCCTGGTCTCGCAGCGCAGCCCGACGCAGCCCATCGCCTCGGCGAGCAGCTTGAAGTCCGGGATGCGGTGCTTGTGGGTGCCGAGGTCGGTGTTCGAGTAGCGCTGCGAGTAGAACAGGTTCTGCCACTGCCGGACCATGCCCAGGTTGCCGTTGTTGATCACGGCGACCTTGATCGGGATGCCCTCGATGGCGCAGGTGGCCAGCTCCTGGTTGGTCATCTGGAAGCAGCCGTCGCCGTCGATGCACCACACCGTCGTGTCCGGCAGGCCGAGCTTGGCGCCCATCGCGGCGGGCACCGCGAAGCCCATCGTGCCCAGGCCGCCGGAGTTGATCCAGGACCTCGGCTTCTCGTAGCGGACGAACTGCGCGGCCCACATCTGGTGCTGGCCGACGCCGGCGGTGTACACCGCGTCCGGCCCGGCGATCGCGCCGATCCGCTCGATCACGTACTCCGGCGACAGCATGCCGTCGGCCGGCCAGTCGTAGCCGAGCGGGAACGTCCGCCGCAGCTCGTCCAGCACCTTCCACCACTCGGCCAGGTCGGTCTTGCCGCCCGCCTCGACCTGCTCGCCGCGCACGGCGTCGATCAGGTCGACCAGCACCTCCTTGCAGTCGCCCACGATCGGCACGTCCGCGCGGCGGTTCTTGGAGATCTCGGCGGGGTCGATGTCGGCGTGCACGATCGCCGCGTCCGGGGCGAAGGTGGACAGCTGGCCGGTGACCCGGTCGTCGAACCGCGCGCCGAGGGCCACCAGCAGGTCGGCCTTCTGCATCGCGGCCACCGCGGTGACCGTGCCGTGCATGCCGGGCATGCCGACGTGCTGCGGGTGGCTGTCGGGGAATGCCCCGCGCGCCATCAGGGTGGTCACCACCGGAGCGCCGGTCAGCTCGGCCAGCACCCGCAGCTCGGCGTCGGCGTCGGCCTTGATCACGCCGCCACCCACGTAGAGCACCGGGCGCTGGGCGGCCGCGATCAGCCGGGCGGCCTCGCGGATCTGCTTGCCGTGCGGCCGGGTGGTCGGGCGGTAACCGGGCAGCTTCAGCTCCGGCGGCCAGGAGAACGT
>DATAZG010000146.1:0-57398 GCA_036272155.1 Pseudonocardia sp. | reverse complement strand
CGTCCGGACCCCGTGAGTGGGAAGGGTTGCCAGGGCAACCCTTCCCACTCACGGGTCCTGAGCTGGGCTTTCTACAGCAGGGCGCGGACGCGGTGCAGGCGGTCCAACCACCAGCGGGCGCGGGCCGGGTCGGGGTGCGCGTAGCGGTCCAGCAGCTCCGGGTCCGGCTCGGGTACCCGGGTGGGCACCGGCAGGTGGCCGTCCACCACCCGGGGTGAGTCGGCCAGCAGGTCACCGGTGAGCAGGGACAGCGTGCCCAGCCCGCAGGCCAGCTCCAGGCCCGGCAGCGCGCCGGCCAGCGCGAGCTCGGCGGCCAGCCCGACCCCCGTCTCCAGCGCGGAGGAGACCACGCACGGAAGGCCGGCCTCCTCGGCCACCCGCAGCGCCCGCCGCACGCCCCCCAGCGGGGTGCACTTGATCACCGCCAGGTCGGCGGCGCCGGCCAGCGCGACGCGGGTGGGGTCCTCGGCGCGGCGGATCGACTCGTCGGCGGCGATCGGGACCCCGACCCGGCGGCGCACCTCGACCAGCTCGGCCAGCTCCGCGCAGGGCTGCTCGACGTACTGCAGGCCGCCGGCGGCCAGGTCCAGCGCACCGATGTGGCGGACCGCCGTCTCCACGTCCCACACCGCGTTCGCGTCCACCCGGACCGCCCCGGCCGGCCCGAGCGCCGCCCGCACCGCCGCCACCCTCGCCCGGTCCTCTTCCAGCGAGTTCGGGTGGTCGGCGACCTTGACCTTCGCGGTGGCGCAGCCGGAGTCGGTGACGATCCGGTGCGCACGCTCCGGGTCGACGGCGGGCACCGTGACGTTCACCGGCACCCGATCCCGCAGTGGCGCCGGCCAGCCCAGCGCGGCCTGCTCGACGACGGTGGCCAGCCAGCCGGCCGCCTCGGTGTCGTCGTACTCGGGGAACGGGCAGAACTCCCCCCAGCCGACCGGGCCGGGCAGCACGACGCCCTCCCGCACCACGATGCCCCGGAACCTGGTGCGCAGCGGGATCGCGTACACCCGGGCGGCCGAGAAGTCGAGCTGGTCGGCGGCCGACCGGATCACCGCCGCGTGGTCCGCGAGATCGGCTTTGAGACCGGCGGGGACCGTGGGAGCTTCGGTCGTGATCGGTTCAGCCATGATCGGTCGAGCCTACCCGCCGCCACCTGACGGACCCCTGGCTCGCGACGGCCGAGGCGCCGCCGGCGTGGCGCCGCGCCGATCGCTGACCCCCAGGTCGCGCCACCGGCGCCGGTACGCAACCATCACCGCATGCGCGTCATGATCGCCGGATCCTCCGGGCTCATCGGCACCAGTCTCGTACCGCAGCTGCGGTACAGCGGGCACGAGGTACTGCGGCTGGTGCGCCGCGAGCCGAGGGCGCCCGACGAGCGCGGCTGGGACCCGCCGGCCGGGCGGCTGCAGGACGGCGCCCTGGACGGGGTCGACGCCGTGGTGAACCTGTGCGGCGTCGGTATCGCGGACCGCCGCTGGAGCGGGGCGCGCAAGCAGGCCATCAAGGACAGCCGGGTGGAGCCGACCGAGGTGCTGGCCGCCGCCGTGGCCATGCACGGGGTACCGACGCTGGTCAACGCGTCCGGGATCAACTACTACGGCGACACCGGCGAGCGCCAGGTCGACGAGACCGCCCCGGTCGGCACCGGGTTCCTGGCCGAGGTGTGCGAGGACTGGGAGGCCGCGACCGCCGCCGCGCAGGCCGGCAGCCGGGTCGTGCGGCTGCGCACCGGCGCCGTGCTCTCGCCGTCCGGGGGCATGCTGGGGCGGCTGCGACCGCTGTTCAAGCTGATGCTGGGCGGCCGGATCGGCACCGGTCGCCAGTACCTGCCGTGGATCTCCCTGGACGACGAGGTGGGCGCGATCACGTTCCTGCTGGAGCACCCCGAGGTGTCCGGGCCGGTGAACCTGGTCGGCCCGGAGCCGGTGACGAACGCCCAGTTCACCGAGGCGCTGGGGCGCACGCTGGGCCGGCCGACGCCGCTGCCGGTGCCGGGCCTCGCCCTGCGCGCGGTGCTGGGTGAGGCGGCCGAGGAGCTCGTGCTGACCGGCCCGCGCGCGGTGCCCACCGTGCTGGAGAACAACGGCTACCAGTTCCGGCACGCCACCGTGATCGAGGCGCTCGCCGCCGCCACCAGCCGCTGACCCGCTGAGGCTCGCCAGCGTGACCGGCGGCGCTCGCCGCCCCGGGGGCGGCCGGCGTAACGTGGCTCGCGTGACCGCCGCCGTATCCTGCCGCGCCCGCACCGCACCGATCACGCCGCTGCGCCGGGGCCTGGTCGACTACCGCACCGCCTGGGACGAGCAGCGCGCGCATGCCGCCGCCCGCGCCGACGGGACCGGTCCGGACGTGCTGATGCTGCTGGAGCACCCGTCGGTGTACACGGCCGGCCGGCGCACGCGGGACCACGAGAAGCCGATGGACGGCACCCCGGTGGTCGACGTCGACCGCGGCGGCAAGATCACCTGGCACGGCCCGGGGCAGCTCGTCGGGTACCCGATCGTCGGCCTGGCCGACCCGATCGACGTGGTCGACTACGTGCGGCGGCTCGAGGAAGCGCTGATCGTCGTGTGCACCGAGATCGGCGTGTCGTGCGGGCGGGTCGACGGCCGCAGCGGGGTCTGGCTGGCGGCGGACGGCGGCCGGCCGGAGCGCAAGATCGCCGCGATCGGGGTGCGGGTGCAGCGCGGGGTGACCCTGCACGGGTTCTCCCTCAACTGCGACCCGGACATGACCGAGTTCAACCGCATCGTGCCCTGCGGCATCACCGACGCCGGGGTCACCTCGCTGACCGCCGAGCTGGGCCGCCAGGTCGGGGTGGCCCAGGTGCTGGACCAGGTCACCGCCGCGATGGTGGCCGCGCTGGACGGCGCCCTGCCGGTCCGCCCCCACCCGGTGACCGCCGCCCCCACCACCGCCCCCGGTCTCTCGCTACACCTGCACCCCGCGCTCCGCTGACCCCGCGAGCGCTCCGCGCTCCGCTGGGCCGCCTGACAACCGTCCGACTTGTCGTGGCGAATTGACGCGACAAGACCCACTTGTCGCGCCTATTTCCCACGACAAGTCGAACGGGCGCCGGCCCGCGCCACGGACCGCGGGTCAGCGCAGCTGCGGCCACACCTCGGCGGCGATGAGCTCGATCTGGTCGAGGTCGGCGAGGTCGAGCAGCTGCAGGTAGACGCGGCTGATGGCGGCGCGCTCGCGCCAGCTGCCCAGCCGGTCGACCACCTCGGCGACGGTGCCGGCGAGGCCGTTCTCGCGCAGCTTCTCCAGGGGTTGGCCGGTGGCCAGCGCGCGCTGGGACAGCTCGGCGTCGTCGCGGCCGACGGCGACCGTGAGCGCGGCGGACCGGCGGATCTCGGCCGGGTCCCGGTTGATCGCCGCGCAGGCCGAGGCGACGCGGTCGAACTGGGTGGTGGCGGCGTCGATCGTGGCGAACGGGGTGTTGAACTCGTCGGCGAACCGGGCGGCGAGCTCCGGGGTGCGCTTGGCCCCCATGCCGCCGATGATCAGCGGCGGGCCGGGCTGCTGGACGGGCTTCGGCAGGGCCGGCGAGTCGGTCAGCTGGTAGTGCTTGCCGGCGAAGTTGTAACGGTCCCCCGGCAGCGTGCGCCACAGCCCGGTGACGATCTCGACCTGTTCCGCGTAGCGCTCGAAGCGTTCGCCCAGCGACGGGAACGGGATGCCGTAGGCGGTGTGCTCCTCGGCGTACCAGCCGCTGCCGAGGCCGAGCTCGACGCGGCCGCCGGACATCTGGTCCACCTGCGCGACCGCGATGGCCAGCGGGCCGGGCAGCCGGAACGTGCCGGCGGTGACCAGGGTGCCGAGGCGGATCGTGCTGGTGTCCCTGGCCAGCCCGGCCAGGGTGATCCAGGCGTCGGTCGGCCCCGGCTCGCCGGTCACGTCACCCATCTTCAGATAGTGGTCCGACCGGAAGAACGCGTCGTAACCGGCGTCCTCCGCGCTGCGCGCGACGCGGAGCAGGTCGTCGTAGCTGGCGCCTTGCTGGGGTTCGGTGAAGATCCTGAAGTCCACGCCCGTCAGGCTAGCGGCCGCAGGCCAGCCAGCAACCGGGCTATCACCTCTTCGAACTCGGCCCGCACCCGCTGCGGGTCGTCGGCGATGCTCATCGCGGTGGCCGCCCCGGCCAGCGCCCCGGAGAGCGTCCTGGCCAGCGGGTCGAGCGGCAGTCGCTCGATCTGGCCGGCGTCCATCAGCTTGGCCAGGAAAGACCTGATCAGCCCGATCGAGTACCGCTCCTCGCACTCCCACCAGTCGCCGAAGCCCAGCACGTGGGGCCCCTCCTGCCAGACCACCCGCCGGTAGGTCGGCTCAAGGCAGATGTCGAGGAAGGCGCGCAGGCCCGCCCGCGCCGCATCCCACGCCGAGCCCGTCTCGGCCGCCGCCGCGCTCAGCAACCGCTCGTGCACCTGCCGCTCGATCTCCTCGAACGCCGCGATGAACAGCGCTTTCTTGCCGCCCGGGAAGTGGTGGTACAGCGCGCCCTTGGTCACCCGGGCGGCGGAGGCGATGGCATCCAGCGAGGCCTCCGCGTAGCCGCTCTGGGTGAACATCTCCAGCGCGCTGGTCACCAATGCGGCACGGGTGGTCTCGGAGTACTCCTCGCGGCGGGAGCGTCGAGCCATCGGGCGCCGCGACTTCGTCGTCGACATGATGCGGATCATATTACGTACCGCCGGTACGTACCGGTGGTATGTTTGTGTAAGTCCGGTACGGAGCTGATCCCGACGATACGGGAAGCCACCGGACCGCAAGACTTCGAAGGGGGCAGGAACCATGACATTCGCTCAGACACGAATCAGCTATGCGGAGCTCAACGCGGTCCTCGACCAGGCCCGCCGCCCCTCCGCCCACCGCGCCCCGGTGACCGATGCCCAGCTGCTCGGCCTGCAGCAGCGGTGGGCCACCGCACTCTCCGCCCGGCTGGACGAGGCGATCGAGTTCGCCGAGCTGGGCCGCGAGGTCGAGGCCGTCGCCGCCGCGTGGCGCGCGCTGGCCACCGACCTGGACACCCTGCGCGCCGTTCTCGACGCCCACGAGGCCACCTCGGCCCCGCTGGTGAAGGCCCAGCGCACCGAGTACCGGATGCTGGCCCTCGCCGCCGGGCTGACCAGGCTCGACGCCCCGGCCGACGTGGCCGTCCAGGCGGGCCTGGCGCTCCGGGACCGGATCCGCTCGGGCAACCTCGAGCTCGCCCACGCCAGCTGAGCCCGCCCCGGTTGCCGAACTCCACGTGTGACGAGGCCCGCGGCGCGTACCCCGTGGAGTTCGGCACCGGCGTGGCCGCGCGCCCGGCGCGTACAGTGGGCTCGTGACCGTGACGCCGGCGGGAGTGCAATCAGAGGGCCGCAAGCTACTTCGGCTGGAGGTCCGCAACGCCGAGACGCCGATCGAGTCCAAACCGCCGTGGATCCGCACCAGGGCGCGGATGGGCCCGCAGTTCACCGAGCTGAAGGCCCTGGTCCGCAAGGGCGGGCTGCACACGGTGTGCGAAGAGGCCGGCTGCCCCAACATCTACGAGTGCTGGGAAGACCGCGAGGCCACGTTCCTGATCGGCGGCGAGCAGTGCACCCGCCGGTGTGACTTCTGCCAGATCGACACCGGCAAGCCCGCGCCGCTGGACCGCGATGAGCCGCGCCGGGTCGCCGAGTCGGTGCACACGATGGGCCTGCGCTACTCCACGGTCACCGGGGTGGCCCGCGACGACCTGCCCGACGGCGGCGCCTGGCTCTACGCGGAGACGGTCAACCAGATCCACGCGCTCAACGCCGGCACCGGCGTCGAGCTGCTGATCCCTGACTTCAACTCCATCGACGAGCAGCTCGGCGAGGTGTTCGCGTCGCGCCCCGAGGTGCTCGCGCACAACCTGGAGACGGTGCCCCGGATCTTCAAACGGATCCGGCCCGCGTTCCGCTACCAGCGCTCGCTGGACGTGCTCAGCAAGGCCCGCGCGGCCGGCCTGGTCACCAAGTCGAACCTGATCCTGGGCATGGGCGAGGAGCCGGCCGAGGTCACCGCCGCGCTGCACGACCTGCACGACGCCGGCTGCGAGATCATCACGATCACCCAGTACCTGCGCCCGTCCAAGCGCCACCACCCGGTGGAACGCTGGGTCAAGCCCGAGGAGTTCGTGGCGCACGCCGCCGATGCGGAGCAGATCGGCTTCTCCGGGGTGATGGCCGGGCCGCTGGTCCGCTCGTCCTACCGGGCCGGTCGGCTGTACGCCCAGGCGCTGCGCCACCGGGGCCAGGAGCTGCCCGAAGCGCTCGCTCATCTGGCCGCTGAGGGCCCCGCCGCGCAAGAAGCGGGTTCCCTGCTCGCCCGCTGATCTTCCTACGGCCTTATCCTGGGCGTATGGCCGCCCAGTCCTCATCGTCCAAAGCGAAAGCCAAGCCGGACAAGGCCGCTCGCGCGGAGGCAAAACGCGTCAAGCGGGCCGAGTCCCGACAGCGCCGCAAGCAGATCTTCCAAGCGTTCAACATGCAGCGCAAGCAGGACAAACTGCTGATCCCGATCATGGTCGGGGCGCTGGTGCTGTGCACGGTGGTGGTCTTCGGGATCGGCCTGATCTTCCACATGCAGTGGGTGGTGCTGCCGCTGGGCGTCGCGCTCGGGGTGCTCGCCGCGATCTTCATCTTCGGCCGGCGCATGCAGCGGTCGGTGTATGGCCAGGCCGAGGGCCAGCCCGGCGCGGCCGGCTGGGCCCTGGACCAGATGCGCGGCCAGTGGCGGGTCGCCCAGGGGGTCGCCGGCACCACGCAGCTGGACGCGGTGCACCGGGTGATCGGCCGCCCCGGCGTGATGCTGGTCGCCGAGGGCGCGCCGCACCGGACGAAGAACCTGCTCGCCCAGGAGAAGAAGCGCACCGCCCGGCTGATCGGCAACATCCCGATCTACGACATCATGGTCGGCAACGACGAGGGCCAGGTGCCGCTGCGCAAGCTGCAGGCCCACCTCGCCAAGCTGCCGCGCAACATCACGCCGAAACAGATGGACATCGTGGAGGGCCGGCTGACCGCGCTCGGCGCCCGTACCGCCGCCATGCCGAAGGGGCCGCTGCCACCCGGCGCCAAGATGCGCAGCGTGCAGCGCACGGTCAAGCGCCGCTGACGCTGGGTCGACGCCATGGCCGGCGGCTCCCGAGCCGCCGGCCGGCGGACCAGCGGTTGGCGGACCAGCGGTTGGCGGACCAGCGGTTGGCGGGCCAGGTACGGGCGGCGGTCGCCGCGAGCAGCACACCGACCCCGCCCATGGCCAGCCCGACCAGCTCCGGCGCGGACAGCCCCCGCCCGAGCACCAGCCAGGACAGCACCGCGGTGACCACCGGGATCAGGAAGAACAACGTGCCGACCCGGCTCACCTCCCCGCGCCGCAACATCACGTTGAGCAGCAGGAACACCACGATCGAGTTCACCAGCGCCATCCAGGCCAGCACCGCGCCGAAGGCGGGCCAGTCGGCCACCCGGGGTTGCTCGAACGCCCACGTGGCGACGCCCAGCACCGGCGTGCTGACCAGGAACTGCACGGCGGTACCGGCCAGCAGGTCGACGTCGCCGACGAACCGCTTCTGGTAGACGGTGCCGCCGCTCAGCCCGAGCAGGCCGACGACCGCGCAGACCACACCGAGCACCGAGTGCGTCCACAGGTCGGCCACCGCGACCAGCACCCCGAGCCCGCCCAGCCCGAAGCCCCACCACTGCCGGCGCAGGATCCGCTCACCGAGCACGGGCGCCGCGAACAGCGCGATCAGCGCCGGGTTCAGCCCCTGCACGAGCGCCACGACACCGCCGGGCAGGCCCGTGCCGATCGCCACGTAGGTGGCGCCGAACTGCAGCGCCTGGACCAGCAGCCCGCTCGCCGCGACGTGCCCGAGCTGCCGACCCCGTGGCCAGCGGGCGCGGGTCAGCAGCGCCATGCCGGTCAGCAGCACGGCCGCGACAGCGAACCGGCTGAACGTGAGCAGCAGCGGCGGCGCGGCTCCCACCCCGATCACCGCGACCACAAACGCGCTGCTCCAGAGCAGCACGAACATCGGCGCCAGCACCGCGTCAAACCCCCGCCGGACCGACCACACCGGCCGGCCGTCGGGCGCAGCCGTGTCCAGCACGCCGACCGGGTCGCTCGTGCCCTTCGTGCCAGTCGTGTCCGTCATGTCAGCCACAGCGGGCCCCTCCGGTGTCGTCGCTGGCCGCCAGGACTCCGCCTCGCCCGAGCACCGCGTAACCAGTTAGTGGGGTTACGACGGTAATGAGCTGGCCGGTAACCTGTCAATGCGGTTACGCTGGCGAGATGCGTTTCACGTTCTACTCCGGACACCCGGGGCTCGACCTGGCCGGCACCGTCGGCTACCGGGGCGAAGCCGACCAGTACGACCGGCTGGACGGGCCGGACGCGCTGCGCGACTGGCTGCTGGAGGCCGGCCTGCTGGACGAGGCGCCCGAGGTGGACGCCGCCGAGCTCGCCGCCACGGTCGCCCTGCGCGAGGTCATCTACCGGCTGGCCAGCGCCCGCGCGTTGGACACCCCGGCCGACCCGGCCGACCGGGTGGCGCTCAACCTGGCCGCCGAGCCCGCCCCGGTCCGCGTCCGGCTGCTCGACGACGGCCGGCTGACCCGCACCGGCGAGGCGGCCGCCGCGCGGTCCACGCTGGCCAGGGCGACCGTCGAGCTACTGGGCGGCCCGGCGGCTGAGCAGCTCAAGGAGTGCGGCGGCAACCCGTGCAGCCGACTGTTCCTGGACTCGTCCCGGCGCGGCACCCGCCGCTGGTGTGACATGCGCGAGTGCGGCAACCGCGCCAAGGCCGCCGCCTACCGAGGCCGCCACGCCCCGACCTGACCCCGAGATCCCGAGCCAACACACGGCATCCGGCGCCAGCACACGGCGTCCCGCGCCAACACACGGCGTCCCGCGCCGACACATGCACTCCAGACGCGGCACACGAGCTAGAACCTGGGTGCGGCGTCCGAAGTGCGTGAGGGAAAGCTAGAACCTGTGTGTCACGTCCCCCCGCAACCGGGCTTGGTGGCCGGCCACAGCTCGCGTGCGGCGACCAGAGCCGGTGTGCGGCCACCAACCCGCGTGCTCGGCGGCCCCAACTGCACACCGCGGCCGTCACCAACCCGTGTGCGGCGACCATGCCCCGTGTCCGGCCGTCAGCGCGTGACCACCCGTCAGCGCGTGTCCGACTGTCAGCGCGTGTCCGACTGTCAGCGCGTGTCCGCCCGCGCCACATCCCCCGTGCGGCGGTCAGCGTGCGCGCAGCACGACCACCCCGACGGCGCGGTCGTGCAGGCCCTGCCGGTCGGTGTTCGTCACCACGGCGGGCACCACGAGGAACAGCAGCGCCGTGCGCAGTACCGCGCGCGGCACACCCACGAACGTCGCGCCGTCCAGCCGCGCCACCCGCAGCCCGAACAGGGTCATCCCGGGGGTCATGCCGAACGCCGCCGTGGGCACCACGGTGAGTAGCGCCCAGGCCAGCACGCTCCAGTTGCGCGGCAGCTCCGGCGCCGTGAACGCACCCGCCACCAGCGAGCTCAGCAGCATGTCCAGCACGAAGGCCAGCGCACGGCGGCCGAAACCGGCAACCGAACCCGCGCCCTCGGCCGGCAGACCGAGTCGTTCGCCGGGATAACGCACTGCTCCATCCGACGGAGCGGGACTACCCTGCTCGGGCGACCCCCCGATCCACGATCCGGTCCATCTCGTCACGGGTTCCAGCCTAGGCGGTCCCCCGAACGGTACGGTGATCACGATTGGCCGCCAGCCCGTTAACATGCGCGAAACCTTCGAGTGATGGGCGGGCAACACGGCGGACATACGTTCGCCCCAGTTTGGACCGGCGACGAGAGCCCCTGCCTGCCGCCGGCGCACCATACGAGCCGAGTAAAAGGGAGCCACCGAGAGTGTTCAGCAACTCCGACGAGGTTCTGCGGTTCATCTCCGATGAGGAGGTGGAGTACGTCGACATCAGGTTCTGCGACCTGCCCGGCGTCATGCAGCACCTGACCGTCCCCGCATCAGCTGTCGACCAGGACTTCCTGGACGAGGGCATCGCATTCGACGGGTCCTCGGTCCGAGGCTTCCAGGCCATCAACGAGTCGGACATGGCGCTGTTCCCCGACCCCGCCACCGCTCGGATCGACCCGTTCCGCAAGCACAAGACGCTCAACATGAACTTCTTCGTGCACGACCCGTTGACCGGCGAACGCTACAGCCGCGACCCGCGCAACGTGGCCCGCAAGGCCGAGGAGTACCTCGCGGCTTCCGGAGTGGCCGACACCTGCTTCTTCGGCGCCGAGGCGGAGTTCTACATCTTCGACTCCGTGAAGTTCGGGTCCGACCCGCACCAGCAGTACCACCACATCGACTCGGTCGAGGGCTGGTGGAACACCGGCCGCGACGAGGCCGGCGGCAACCTCGGCTACAAGGTCAACTACAAGGGCGGCTACTTCCCCGTGCCCCCGGTGGACCACTACGCCGACCTGCGTGACGACATGGTCAGCAACATGATCGCCTCGGGCTTCACGGTCGAGCGCGGCCACCACGAGGTGGGCACCGCCGGCCAGGCCGAGATCAACTACAAGTTCAACACGCTACTGGCCGCGGCCGACGACCTGATGCTGTTCAAGTACCTGATCAAGAACACCGCGTGGGCCGCCGGCAAGACCGTGACCTTCATGCCGAAGCCGCTGTTCGGCGACAACGGCTCGGGCATGCACGCGCACCAGTCGCTGTGGAAGGACGGCGCGCCGCTGTTCCACGACGAGTCCGGCTACGGCGGGCTCTCGGACATGGCGCGGCACTACATCGGCGGCATCCTGCACCACGCGCCGAGCCTGCTGGCCTTCACCAACCCGACGGTGAACTCCTACCACCGCCTGGTTCCCGGCTTCGAGGCCCCGGTCAACCTGGTCTACTCGGCCCGGAACCGCTCCGCCTGCATCCGCATCCCGCTGACCGGCAACAACCCCAAGGCCAAGCGCCTGGAGTTCCGCTGCCCGGACTCCTCGGGCAACCCGTACCTGGCGTTCGCGGCGATGATGATGGCCGGCCTGGACGGCATCAAGAACAAGATGGAGCCGCCGGCCCCGATCGACAAGGACCTCTACGAGCTGCCGCCCGAGGAGGCCAAGGACATCCCGCAGGTCCCGGCCAGCCTCGACGCGGTCATCGACCGGCTCGAGGAGGACCACGACTACCTGCTCGAGGGTGGCGTGTTCACCCCCGACCTGATCGAGACCTGGATCAGCCTCAAGCGGGAGAACGAGATCGACCCGCTGCGGCTGCGCCCGCACCCGTACGAGTTCTCGCTCTACTACGACGTCTGATCGGAAAACGCGGCCGGAGCTGCGAGTAGTGCGTTCCGGAGCCGCGTGATCAGACCATCACGGCCGCAAGGCCGCGACGGCCCGGCGACCCACCTGGTGGGTCGCCGGGCCGTCGTGCGTCCGGCCCCGTCCCTCGGCCTGTCCGAGAGCGGGGCCGGCCGAGGACCAGCTCAGCCGACCCCCGCCATGTCCATGTGCATGACCTCCCAGACGTGGCCGTCCGGGTCCGCGAAGCTGTGGCCGTACATCGGGCCCTGCTCCAGCACCGGCCGCCACGGCTTGCCGCCGTGCGCCAGCGCGGCCGTCACCAGCCGGTCCACCTCCGCGCGGCTCTCGGCGGACAGGCACAGCAGCACCTCGGAGCTGGTGTGCGCGTCGCTGATCGGCCCGTTGATGAAGTCGGCGAACCGCTCCTCGACCAGCAGCATCACGTAGATCGTCTCGGACACCACGATGCACGCGGCCTGCTCGTCACTGAACTGCTCGTTGATGGTGAAGCCGAGCCCGGTGTAGAAGTCCTTCGACGCGGACAGGTCCTGTACCGGCAGGTTGATGAAGATCATGCGGTCCATCGCGGTGGCCTTCCGTTCGGCGCGGGTCCCGTGGGTCCCGTGGGTCGGTTGGGTCGGCATCAGCGGGTCCGATGCCGGAACACAGTGGGATAGACCCCAAAAGCCGGCGAAACTCGTCGGGGTGCTCGGCTAGTTTTTGCGCCGTGACCACGATGACGCTGGACGAGTCGTTTCGGGCCCAGGTCGAGCCGCTGCGCCGCGAGCTCACCGCGCACTGCTACCGGATGCTCGGTTCGGCGCACGAGGCGGAGGACCTGGTACAGGAGACCTACCTGCGGGCCTGGCGGGCCTTCCACGGCTTCGAGCAGCGGTCGTCCGTGCGCACCTGGATGTACCGGATCGCCACGAACGCCTGCCTCACCGCGCTGGAGCAGCACCAGCGCCGGCCGCTGCCCACCGGACTGGGCCAGCCCCGGTCCGATCCGGCCGGCGCGCTGCTGGAGCGCCCGGAGATCACCTGGCTGGAGCCACTGCCGGACGCGATGGTGTGGGGCGAGCCCGCGGCCGACCCGGCCGACCAGGTGGTCACGAGGGACAGCGTGCGGCTCGCGCTGGTGGCCGCCCTGCAGCTGCTCACGCCGCAGCAGCGCGCGGCGGTGATCCTGCGCGACGTGCTGGCCTGGCAGGCCAGCGAGGTGGCGGCGGCGCTGGACACCACCGTGGCCTCGGTCAACAGCGCGCTGCAGCGCGGCCGCGCCCAGCTGGCCAAGCACCGGCTCAGCCAGCCGGTGACGCCGGCCGACGACGAGCGGAGCCGCGAGCTGCTGGCGAAGTACATGGCCGCCTTCGAGGCGTACGACGTCACCCGGATCGTTGCGCTCCTCGCCGAGGACGCGGTCTGGGAGATGCCGCCGTTCACCGGCTGGTACCAGGGCTCCGCCGACATCGGCCGGCTGATCGCCGAGCGGTGCCCGGCCAAGAGCGCCGGCGACATGCGGCTGGTGGCGACGTCGGCGAACGGCCAGCCGGTGTTCGCGGTCTACATGCGCGGTGAGGACGACGTGTTCCGGGCGTTCCAACTGCAGCAGCTCACGCTCTCCGAGGCCGGCGTCGCGCACGTGGCCTGCTACTTCGACACGGAGCTTTTTGAGGTGTTCGGCCTGCCGGAGGTGTGGCGGGACTCGCTGCGGGCCTAGGAGACCAGGGACGTCAGGCCGGCGCGGTGGGCCAGCTCGACCAGCACGTCGCCGAGCAGCCACCAGCCGCCCAGCGCCACCGCCGCGATGCCGACCACGGCGAACAGGCCCACCCAGAGCCACGGCGGCAGGCCGGTGAGCCGGGCCAGCTGGTCGGCGTCGGAGTCCAGCGGGTACTCCCGGCGGCGGATCTGGCGACGGCGTCCCTGGCCGAGCTCGCGGGCCGCCCGCAGGCCGCCGAACAGCAGGAACCAGGCCAGCACGGCGCAGAACGCCAGCTGTACCGGCGGCGTGCCGTACCAGGCGACCACGCCGACCAGCGCCCCGGTGAGCACCACCGCAAGGCCGCCGAACCAGTTACGCACGTACAGGAGGGTGACCAGCAGCAGGCCGACCCCGATCCACAGCAGCGGCCGCGTCCAGCCGGCGGTGACCATCCCGGCGGCGGCGAGCCCGAGCAGCGACGGCGCCACGTAGCCGGCCAGCGCGGTGAGCACCATGCCCGGGCCCGTGGTGCGGCCCACCGACACCGTGACGCCCGAGGTGTCCGAGTGCAGCCGGATACCGGACAGCCGCCGCCCCGTGAGCACCGCGACCATCGCGTGCCCGCCCTCGTGGGCGATCGTCACCACCGTGCGGGCCACCCGCCACAGCCCTCGGTGGCCCACCACCAGCAGCGCGAGCAGCGGGGCGAGCAGCGGTACGAGCTGGTCAGGCAGCACGGCTAGCCGACGCGGCTTGCGGAGTCGGTCGGCATGCCCCCATCCTGCCAGCCCCCGGCCCCGGTCAGGTCAGGGTGGCCACCAGCTCGTAGCCGTCCTCGCCGACCCAGATGCGCAGGCCCTCACCGTCCTCGGTGATGTAGCCGTCCTCCTCCTCGCCGAGCTCCCGGGACGCGCCGAGGGCCCGTTCGCTCAGCGAGACGCGGCCGCCACCGAGGTCGTGGGGCCGGTACTCCGAGGCGAGGAACGCGGTGCGGCTCTGGGTGGCGAGAAAGGTCGCGTTCGGTTCGCCCACCTCGGCGATGTAGCTGCGGACTGCCATGGCCGCACCACCTCCCCCGGCAGTATGGCGCCGGCCAGGGCTGCCGCACACCCTCTCCGGTCGCCGCGCACCCGCTGCAGTGGGTGTGCGGCGACCGGAGAGGGTGTGTGGTGGGCGGCTACTCGGCCCGGCCGGCCACCGCCAGGCCGACACCGAGCCCGATCATCGTGAGCCCGCCGGTGCCACCGAGTGCCCTGAGCCGGCCCGGTGAGGTGGCGAACCAGTCGCGGGCGGCGCCGGCTGCCAGCCCCCACAGCCCGTCGAGGAGCATGGCGATCAGGACGAACGCCAGCCCGAGGACGGCCATCTGCATCGGCACGCCGCCGGTGTGCGGGTCGACGAACTGCGGCAGCACGGCGGCGTAGAACACCAGCGCCTTCGGGTTGGTCAGGCCGACCAGCACGCCCTGCCGGTAGACGCCCCGACCCGCCCCGACCGGCACCGCCACCCGCAGTGCATCGGCCAGCCGGCCGCGCTCCCGGTACGTGCGCACGCCCAGGTACACCAGGTACGCGGCGCCGACCAGCTTGATCACCGTGAACACCAGCAGCGAGCGTTCGACCACGCTGCCGAGGCCGAACGCGACGAGCAGCACCAGCACGGCCGAGCCGGTCGAGTTGCCGGTCACGCTGCTCAGCGCCGACCGTCGCCCGAGCGCCAGTGCCCGGCTGACCACGAAGATCACCGTCGGGCCCGGGATCAGCACGAGTACAACACAGGCCAGTACAAAGGCGACCAGGTGCTCGGTGGGCGGCATGGCGCCACGGTAACCGGGCGGTGGCCTGCCGCGCGCCTGTGTTTCGGCCGCCGCCAGCCACCGCGAACCACCGCCAGCCGCCACCGGCCGTCGAGCCACCGCCAGCCCCGGTCAGCCGCTGTAGAAGACCCGCTCCACGACGGCCCTGGCCCGCCGGGTGACCCGGCGGTACTCGTCGATGAACTCGCCGGGATCGCCGCCGGCCGGGTAGCCCATCGCCCGGGCCACCGCCGTCAGCTCACGCCCGGACCCCGGCAGCTGGTCGGCCGGCTTGCCCCGGACCAGGGTGATGGCGCCGCGGGCGCGGGTGGCCATGGTCCAGCCGGCGGCCAGGGCGTCCGCGTCGGCGCCGGCCAGCAGCCCCGCCTCGACGCATTCGCGCAGGCCCTCCAGGGTGGAGGTCGTGCGCAGCTCGGGCACGTCGCCGGCGTGCTGCAGCTGCAGCAGCTGCACGGTCCACTCGACGTCGGCCAGGCCGCCGGTGCCCAGCTTGGTGTGGGTCGCGCGGTCGGCGCCGCGGGGCAGCCGCTCGGCGTCCACCCTGGCCTTGATCCGGCGGATCTCGGTGGCCTTGGCGGGCTCCAGCCCGCCGGCCGGGTAGCGGATCGGGTCGATGAGCTGCCGGAACCGCTCCCCCAGCTCCGCGTCGCCACCCAGCGGCCGGGCCCGCAGCAGGGCCTGCGCCTCCCACGGCTGCGACCACTTCTCGTAGTACGCGCGATAGGACTCGCAGGTCCGCACGAGCGCGCCGTTGCGCCCCTCCGGCCGCAGGTCGGCGTCCACCTGCAGCGCCGGGTCCGGGCTCGGGGCCCCGAGCAGCCCACGCACCTTCTCGGCCACCACGGTCGCCCAGCGGACCGCGTCGTGCTCGCTGGCGCCGCCGGCCGACTCACAGACGAACAGCACGTCGGCGTCCGAGCCGTAGCCCAGCTCCGCGCCGCCCAGCCGCCCCATGCCGATCACCGCCAGCCGGGCCTTCGGCTCACCGGGCTGGGCGCGCAGCACCGCGTCGACCGCCGAGCGCAGCACCGCCGCCCAGACCTCGCTCAGCGCGGCACACACCGAGGCCACGGGCAGCAGGTGCAGCAGGTCCGCGCAGGCCACCCGGAGCAGCTCGGCGCGGCGCAGGGAGCGGGCGGCGGCCACGGCTGCCGTCGGGTCCGCGTGCCGGCGGACGGCGGCGCACAGCGAGGTGGCGACCTCGGCGGGGTCCCGGGTGACGAGCTCGGACCGCTCCGAGGTGTCGGCGAGCAGCCGGAGCACCTCGGGAGCCCGCACCAGCAGGTCGGGTACCAGCGCGGACGTGCCGAGCAGGTACATCAGCCGCTGCGCGACGGCGCCCTCGTCCCGCAGCAGGCCCAGGTACCAGGTGCGCGACAGCGCCTCGGACACCCGGCGGTAGGCCAGCAGGCCTCGGTCCGGGTCGGGGGTGTCGGCGAGGTTCTCCAGCAGCACGGGCAGCAGGGTCCGCTGGATGGCGCTGGCCCTGGAGACGCCGCCGGTCAGCGCCCGCAGGTGGGTCAGCGCGCCCTCCGGCGAGGCCCAACCCAGCGCGGCCAGCCGGCGGGCGGCCGACTTCTCGGACAGCCGCAGGTCCTCGCTCGGGATCTGGGACACGGCGGCCAGCAGTGGCCGGTAGAACAGCTTCTCGTGCAGCCGGCGGACCCGGCGGGTGTTGCTGCGCCACTCGGCGAGCAGCACGCCCACGGCGTCGTGGCGGCCGTCCGGGCGCAGCTTCGCCGAGCGGGCCAGCCAGCGCAGCTCGGCGGTGTCGGTCTCGGCGGGCAGCAGGTGGGTCCGGCGCAGCCGGGACAGCTGCAGCCGGTGCTCCAGCAGCCGCAGGAACCGGTACGAGGCGGCCAGGTTGGCGGCGTCGTCCCGGCCGACGTAACCCCCGGCACCGAGGGCGGCCAGCGCGTCCAGGGTGGTGCCGGAGCGGATCTGCGGGTCGGCCCGCCCGTGCACCAGCTGCAGCAGCTGGACCGCGAACTCGACGTCGCGCAGTCCGCCCCGGCCCAGCTTCAGCTCCCGGTCGGCGTGGTCCGGGCGGATGTGCTGCTCGACCCGCCTGCGCATGGCCTGCACCTCGGCGACGAAGTCGTCCCGGTCGGCGGCGTGCCACACCATCGGAGCCACGGCCTCGATGTACTCGGCGCCGAGCGCGGCGTCGCCGGCCACCGCGCGGGCCTTGAGCAGCGCCTGGAACTCCCAGGTCTTGGCCCACCTGCGGTAGTAGCTGAGGTGCCCCTCCAGGGTGCGTACCAGGGCACCCTGGCGCCCCTCCGGCCGCAGGTTCGCGTCCACCGGGAAGCACGCCTCGCCGGCCACCCGCATCACCCCGGCGGCCAGCCGGGACGCGGCGGAGTCCGCCGGCTCCGCGACGAAGATCACGTCGACGTCGCTGACGTAGTTCAGCTCGTGGCCGCCGCACTTGCCCATCGCGATCACGGCCAGCCTCGGCGGCGGCTCGGCGCCGGCCGGCGGGTCGGCCGGTACGAGCTCGGCGACCGCCACCGCCAGCGCCGCCCGGAGCGCGGCGCAGGCCAGGTCCGACAGCTGCGCGGCCACCAGCTCCATCGGCAGGACCGGCAGCGCCGGCTCGCTGACCGCGGCCACGTCGGCGGCCGCGATCTCCAGCAGCGCGTCCCGGTAGGCCTCCCGCAGCGCGATGACGGCGGCCGGCCCGGTGAGCCCGGCGCGGACCGGGGCCGGCGGGCCGGGGTCCGGGCCGGTCTCACCCGGATCGGCCGCGCCCGGGCCGACCGCGATACCGGCTCCGGCACCCGCTCCGGCACCCGCACCCACTCCGGTAACGCCTCCGGCTCCGGCGCCCGCACCAACTCCGGCAGCGGCTTCGGTACCGGCTCGGTCGTCGGTCGCCGTCGCGACCGTGCCGACGGCCGGCTCGGCGCCCGACCCGGAGTCGGCCTCCGGCCCGGGCTCGGCGCCGACCGCGCGCAGCAGCTCCGCCGACCGGGTGGCCGGGTCCGGCAGGCGGTCCGGGGTCAGCGCGCGATCGGAGGTGAGCCGGCGCCACAGCGCCGGCCGGGTCACCAGGTGGTCCCCGAGCACCGTCGATGCGCCCAGCAGCGCCAACAGCCGGCCGCGCAGGCCCTCGTCGGTACGCACGGCCGCGTCCAGGGCGGCCCACTCGGTCTGGTCGGCCTTGGCCAGCCGCTCGACGGCCCGCAGCGCGAGGTTCGGGTCCGGGCTGCGGGCCAGTGCCCACATCACCGGCTCCACCTGGCGCACCGGCCGGCCGCCATCCCACCAGCCCAGGTCGGTCAGGGTCTGCTCGGCCCAGGGCTCGGTGAGGCCGAGCCGGATCAACGAAGCTCCGCTACGCCGCTCGGTCACGATGCACGATCCTGCCGCACCGGAGGCCGTCCCGCCCACAGCGGCCGCGGCCGCCCCGGAGCGGCCGTCCCCACAGCCCGTCTACCTACCGCACAGACCGTGCGCGGTCTGTGCGGTAAGGGAGGGGTCTGTGCGGGGCCGGCAACCACGTGGGCCGCCGGCCCCGGGCGCGGCCCCGGGAGCGGGAGCGGGATCGGGACGGCGGCCGGCTCAGCGCTCGAAGGTGGCGAGCAGGGTCGCCCTGGCCAGGGTGTGCGAGAACAGGTTGAAGCCGAGGAACGCCGGCGTGGCACCCTCCGGCAGCTCCAGGGCCGGCACATCGACCGCGTGCACGGTGAAGTAGTACCGGTGCTCGCCGTGCCCGGGCGGCGGGCCGGCGCCGACGAAGCCCTTGATGCCACCGTCGTTGGCCAGCGTGAGCGCACCGTCCGGCAGGTCCGCGCTGCCCGGGGTGCCCGCGCCGGTCGGCAGCTCGGTGACGCCGGCCGGGATGTTCGCCACCGCCCAGTGCCAGAACCCGCTGCCGGTCGGCGCGTCCGGGTCGTAGCAGGTCACCGCGTAGCTTTGGGTGCCGACCGGTGCCCCGGACCAGGACAGCTGGGGCGAGACGTCGGCGCCGCCGTCGACCCCGAAGATGGCGCTGGCGTGCTGGTCGGGCAGCCGCTTGCCGTCCGAGATGTCGGTGCTGGTCAGCGTGAACGACGGCACCTCGGGCAGGAACTCGTGCGGTCCCGGTGGCCGCGACGCGGTGGTCATGTGACCCTCCTCTGGTTTGTGGGGCCGGCGGTCCTCGCCGGGTGCGCGTGTGCCGCCCCGGCGATCCGCACAGCAGTGTGCGCCGGCAACCTATCGCGTTGCCGGCGCACCTGCTGGTCCGTCACGGGTCGGGCTGATGCCCGGGCTCAGGTCACGATCAGGTAGATCCCGTAGGCGACCACGAGCGCGCAGACGCCGAAGCAGAGCGCGGCGAGCGCGGTGGCCGGCGCGGCCTTCCCCGAGGTCGCCGGGCCGCCCTCGAGCGGGTCGGCCCGGGCGGCCATGGCGTTCACCCCGAGGGAGAACAGCACCACGACCACGATCGTCACCCCGAGCCCGACCAGGAAGACATCACCCAGCGCGCCCCATTTGATATGCATCGAAAGGTCCTCTCTCGACCGGTTGTCGGCTGGGCTCAGACGGCCGAGACGGCCGCGGGCTGAGCGGTCTCGGGCACGTCGTTGACGTTGGTCGCGCTGACCGGGTCGCGCCGGGAGGCGATGTAGATGCCCGCCGCGATGGCGATCGCGACCAGCCCGACGATGATCGTGCCGGCCGTGCCGAGGCCGGCGACCTCACCGGCCAGTGCCCCGACGAGGGCCGCCGAGGGCAGCGTGAGCACCCAGGCGATGACCATCTTGCCGGCCACCGACCAGCGCACGTCGGACAGCCGCTTGCCGGCGCCGGCGCCGAAGATCGAGCCCGAGGCCACCTGCGTGGTGGACAGCGCGAAGCCGAGGTGGCTGGAGATCAGGATTGTCGCCGTACTGGACGTCTCGGCGGCGAAGCCCTGCGTGGTCTCCATGTCGTAGAGGCCCTTGCCCAGGGTCCGGATGATCCGCCAGCCGCCCAGGTAGGTGCCCAGCGCGATGGCCAGGCCGGCCAGCCCGATCACCCAGACCGGCGGGCCGGAGTTCGGCACCAGCACGCCGGCGGTGATCAGCGTCAGGGTGATGATGCCCATCGTCTTCTGCGCGTCGTTCGTGCCGTGCGCCAGCGAGACCATCGAGGCCGACACGATCTGGCCGGTCTTGAAGCCCTTGGCCGCCTGGTCCGGCCGGGCCTTGGCGGTGATCTTGTAGGCGAAGTACGTGGAGATCATCGCGGCCAGGCCGGCCACGATCGGCGCGGCCAGCGCGGGCAGTACCACCGCGGTGACCAGGCTCATGAACTTGATCGCCCCGCCGCCGGCGGCCACCCAGGTCGCGCCGATCAGGCCGCCGAACAGCGCGTGCGACGAGCTGGACGGCAGGCCGAAGTACCAGGTCGCGAGGTTCCACAGGATGGCACCGATGAGGCCCGCGAAGATGACCGTCGGGTTGATCTTGGTCTCGTCGACGAGGCCGCTGGAGATCGTCTTGGCCACCTCGGTGGAGAGGAAGGCGCCGACGAGGTTCAGCACCGCGGAGATGGCGACCGCGACCTTGGGTCGCAGCGCGCCGGTGGCCACCGAGGTGGCCATCGCGTTCGCGGTGTCATGGAAGCCGTTGGTGAAGTCGAAGAGCAGCGCGGTGATGACCACCGCGAGCACGATGAAGGTGATGTCCACCGGTCCCTACTTCGGGGTTAGGCCGTTTACGGTCGCCCGAAAGGGTGATCCACCCAGCTAAACTGAGATATAACTGAGAGTTAACAACAGGTGAACCGAAGCTGTCAGAGCACGGGCAAATAGGTTGCCAATTCGTACGGCGTGACGTTGCGCCGATAGGCATCCCATTCCGCGCGCTTGTTCCGCAGGAAGAAGTCGAAGACGTGCTCGCCCAGGATCTCGGCGACCAGCTCGGAATGCTCCATCGCGGCGAGCGCCTCGGTGAGGTTCTGGGGCAGCGTCTCGTAGCCCATCGCCCTGCGCTCGATCTCGGTCAGCGACCACACGTCGTCGCCGGCCGGCTCGCCGAGCTCGTAGCCCTTCTGCACACCGGTCAGCCCGGCGCCCAGTATGACCGCGAAGGCCAGGTACGGGTTGCAGGCGCTGTCCAGGGTGCGGATCTCCACGCGGCGCGAGGACGCCTTGCCCGGTGAGTACATCGGCACCCGGACCAGCGCGGACCGGTTCGCGTGCCCCCAGCACACGGTGGTCGGCGCCTCGCCGCCGACGACCAGGCGCTTGTAGGAGTTCACCCACTGGTTCGTGATCGCGGTGATCTCCCTGGCATGCCGCAGCACGCCGGCCACGAAGGCCTTGCCGGTCTCGGAGAGCTCGTAGGGGTCCGAAGGGTCGTGGAACGCGTTGCGGTCGCCCTCGAACAGGCTGAAGTGGGTGTGCATCGCCGACCCGGGGTACTGGGTGAACGGCTTGGGCATGAACGACGCCCGCACCCCCTGCGTCATGGCCACTTCCTTGACCACGTACCGGAAGGTCATGATGTTGTCGGCCATGGTCAGCGCGTCGGCGTAGCGCAGGTCGATCTCCTGCTGGCCGGGCGCGCCCTCGTGGTGGCTGAACTCCACGGAGATGCCCATCGACTCCAGCGTCTCGATCGCGTTGCGCCGGAAGTGCGGCGCCGCGTCGTGGCTGGCCTGGTCGAAGAAGCCGCCGGAGTCCGCCGGGGTCGGCGGGGTGCCGTCGCTCGGCAGGTTCTTGAGCAGGTAGAACTCGATCTCGGGATGCACGTAGCAGGTGAAGCCGGCCTCGGCGGCCCGACTCAGTGCCCGACGCAGCACGTGCCGGGGGTCGGCCCAGGAGGGCGACCCGTCCGGCATGGTGATGTCGCAGAACATCCGCGCCGAGTAGTGCTGGCCGTCCGCGGTCTCCCAGGGCAGCACCTGGAAGGTCGACGGGTCGGGCTTCGCGACCATGTCCGACTCGTAGACCCGGGCGAAGCCCTCGATCGCCGAACCGTCGAAGCCGATCCCCTCAGTGAAGGCGCCCTCCAGCTCGGCGGGCGCGATCGCCACCGACTTCAGATATCCCAGCACGTCGGTAAACCAGAGCCGCACGAAGCGGATGTCTCGTTCCTCGAGCGTGCGCAGCACGAACTCCTGCTGGCGATCCATGGGCGCAGCCTAGGAACGTCGCGTTACATCCATGTTTCCGGGCTGGTAGTAGCCCGGATCGGGGGGCCGGACGGCGGTCGCACGGCGCCAGGTGACGGGGTCCGGGTGGCCGATATCACTCGCGGCGCCCGGGCGCGGGCCAGCGGCGGCCGCGGTCAGGGGCCGCCCTGCGGAGTGGGGCCCTGGTAGTTCTTCTTGGACGTCTCGTCCATGCCGATCTCGTGGCCGATCCCGGCGGCGACGACGTTCGCACTGACCTTCGCGCCGGTGGACCCGATGTCCAGGCCGATCGCCTTGTCGCCCTTGCCGTTGAACAGGTTGTTCCGGATGGTCACGTTCTGCACGGCCTCGATCATCACGCCCTGCGAGGCGCCGAAGTTGCAGATGTTGTTGCTCCAGATCCAGTTGGCCGAGGTGCCGTCCCCGCCGCCGCCGTCCCCCACATCGCCAGGGCCCTCGGCCATCAGGCACTGGTTGTCGATGTTCTCGCACCGGTTGCCGTCGATCAGCACGTTCTCGCTGGACGGCTCACCGTTGGTGAAGGTCTGCATGCAGTCGGCGTGCGCGCCACCGGTGTTGGTGATGTCGGAGATGGTGTTGTGCAGGATCTTCAGGTTGTTGCCGAAGAACCGCAGCCCGTCGAAGTCGCCGCCGGTCGGGTGCTTCACCGTGTTGTTGCGCACGGTGATGTTGTTGCCGGTGATCTCGATGCCCGGGGCCTCGGCGCCCAGCACCTGGAAGCCGTCGACCACCACGTTGCTGGCGCTCACCGTGATGCCCTTCACCGCGACCCGGCCGTTGCCGATGATCACCAGCGGCGCCTGCTCGCTGCCGCCCTTGGAGATCTCCAGCCGGATCGAACCCAGATCGCCGGTGATGCAGATCCGGTCGCCGGGGCTGGCGCTGCTGATCGCCTGGCTCAGCCCGGCACTGTCGGTGACCTGCTTGGTGCAGCCGGACTGGTTCGGCGTGCCAGCGCCGGGCGGGCCACCCTGTACCTCCAGGGAGTTGCCCGAGCCACCGCCAAACCCGCCGCCCGAGCCGCCGCCTAAACCGCCGCCCGAGCGGCCGAAGCCACCACCGCCCGAGCCACCACCGGAGTCTCCGAACAGTCCTTCGCCGCCGGTGCGGTTGTCCGAGCCACCGGACAGTCCGCCCGCGGTGCCCCCGGACGCATCCCCGGTGGGGTGTTGCGGCGAGTCCCCGAACCAACCACCACCGGCCGGTGCCCCGCCACCGCCCGAGCCACTTCCGCCCTGGTCACGGTCCTCACCCGAGCCACCACCACCCGAGCCACCACCACCCGAGCCGCCACTCCCCGAGCCGCCGCCGGTTGAGTCCCCCTGCTCACGCCCCGCCGCGCCACCGGACGCGGCGCCGTCGTCACGCCGGGGCGTCGCTCCCTGCTCCCGCCGGGGCCGCGTGCCACCGTCGTCCCCGGTCCCCGCGGCCGAACCGCCGCGCGACGTGCCGCGCGACGGGCCGTCCTCGGACCGCCTCGGCAGCGCGAGCGGCGGTGCCGAGGGACTGGCCGAAGGCTCCGCCGGAGCGGTGGAGCGCCCGCTCGGCGACCGGTCTGCCGGCCGCGGAGCCGCCGCGCCAGAGCCAGAACCGGAGCCAGAACCCGCGCCAGACGCGTCCGGGGCAGCCGGCGGCAACACCCGCGGAGCCGGCGCCGGGGCCGGGGCATCGGCCGGGCCGCTGGCCATGTTCGTCTTGACACAGATCACGTCGTTCGGACCGGCGTTGGCCACCGCGTCCTTCAGCCCTGACTCGTCCAGGACCTCCTTGGTGCAGTTGATCTGTGCCGTGGCCCGCCCGGACCCACCGCCGGTCTGCTTCGCCGAGGCCCCGGCGGGAGCGGCGGGCGCCGCCGCCCCGGCCGCCGCGGCGGGGACACCACCGGCGGAGGAGCCGTCCGGCGCCGCGGCCGCCGACCCCGAGCCGCCATCGCCCGAGGTCCACCCGCCGCCCGCCGAACCGGACCCGCCGCCCCGATCGGCACCGTCGCCCCCGACCGTGAGCGGACCGTGCAGCGCATCCAGCCCACGCGCCTGCCAGGAACTGGCGTGGGACGGGCCGGAGAACGCGGTCAGCAGGGCGAAGAAGACCACCGCGGCGGCCAGCACCCCACCGGCCACCGCCGCCCTCCGAGTCAACCCACCCCGAGTCAACCCACCCCGAGCCGGACCCCCGCGCGCCAAGCTGACGCGCGCAGACGACCGCCCAGCCCGATTCATGCCGCACAGCGAACACCCGACCCGACCCGCCGCGAGGCCGATCGGCCCAGATCGTGTGCGATCGCAAACACGCGGCCACCTCGACTCGCGTACCCGCCTCCAGACCCCGTGAGTGGCGAGTTGGGCTATGGCCCCGCTCGCTACTCACGGGTCACCCGGCCGGCCGGGTCAGCTGGGGTCGAGCGTGCAGTGGATGCCGTCGGGCGGTAGCTCCAGGTCGGTGAGGTACCTGGTCACAGCGCCGTCCACGCACTGGTTGCCACTCAGGCTGGCGCCGTGCTGGTTGCCCTGCACGGAGAGCAGCCGCCCGTGCAGCGCCTTGGCCAGCTCCACCCCGGCCTGGTAGGGGGTGGCCGGGTCACCGGTCGTCGAGACGACCACCACCGGAGGCAGGCCGGCCACGTTCGGCTGGTGGGCCCGGCTGGTCGGCGGCACCGGCCAGAACGCGCAGGCGTCCCGGGCCGCGCTCGGCCCCTGCCCGTTGTCCTCGAACGGCGCGACGGCCAGCGTCCGCCTGCTCTCCCCCAGCGCGACGGCAGGGTCGGTGCTCGCCTGGTCGTCGACGCAGCGGACCGCCTGCAGCGCGTCCTGCAGGTTGCTGTACTCGCCGTGCCCGGACCGCTGGTAGTAGGCGTCGGCGAGCCGCATGAGCATCTCGCCCTTGCCGCCCACCAGCTCCTCGAGGCCCTGGCGCAGCGGGGACCAGAGATCCCGCTGGTACATGGCCTTGATCACGGCCGTCTGGGCGTCGCCGTAGGCCAGCTTGCGGCCGTCCCGCAGCGCGACCGGCTTGCGCAGCAGCGGCAGCACGAGCGCGCGGTAGTTGGCCGTGGCGACCTTGGGATCGCCGGCGTCGGCGCCCAGCGGGCAGCTCGGCTGCTGGCCGCACCAGGCGGCGAACACCTCGAACGCCCGCTGGAACGCGGCGGCCTGCGCCACCGACTCCTCGACCGGGTCCTGGTTCGGGTCGAGCGCGCCGTCCAGCACCAGGGCCGGACGTTGCCCGGGAACGCCTCGGCGTAGGTGTAGCCCAGCCGCGTGCCGTAGGAGTAGCCGAGATAGGTCAGCTTGGCGTCCCCGAGCGCCGAGCGCAGCACGTCCATGTCCCTGGCCACGTCCCGCGTGCCGACGTTGGCCAGCAGGTCCGCGCCCGAGCGGTCGACGCACTTGGCGACGTCCCCCTTCGTCTCCTCCTCGTAGTGGGCGTCGCGCGCCCGGGTCCGCTCGGCCGCCGCGGCCGCGGTCTCGCCGGGCGGCGGGGCGTCGTCGGTGTCCCGGTAGAGCCGGTCGTCGTCCCGCTCGCGCCCGGTGCTGCACTTGATCAGCGGCTCGCTCGACCCGATCCCGCGCGGGTCGAACCCGACCAGGTCGAACCGCTCCCCGAGCGGCGTGTTCCGGACCTGGTCGGCGAGCCCGGCGGCCAGCTCGGTGCCGGAGCCGCCCGGGCCGCCCGGGTTGACCACCAGCGAGCCGATCCGCCGGTCCGGCTGGCCGGCCCTGCTCCGCAGCACCGCCAGGCGGGCCGTCCTGCCCGTCGGTCGGCTGTAGTCCAGCGGCACCTCGAGGTAGGTGCAGTCGAACCGGCCGCACCGGCTCCAGTCCAGCCGCTGGGCGTAGAACTGGCGCAGCTCCGGGCTCGGTACCGGCCCGACCGCCGTGCCCGCGCCGAGCGTGCTCCCTCCGCACCCCGCCAGCGGCGCCACCAGCGCCAACAGCGCGACGAGGACCAGCAGGGGGCGCCACCGGCGCGGTGCCGACCGCGAGCTCACGTCAGGTCCCGCCGTCGGGCGGCGGCGGTGCCGAGCAGCATGGCCACGGCCGCGTAGGCCGCGACCAACAGCAGCATCAGCCACCAGGACTGCGCGACGCCGAACCCGCCGCCGAACTGCTCACCGCCGGTGAGTCCCTTCAGGACGTACCGCACGGCCACCCCGGGCAGGTAGTCGGTGATCCGGTCGGTGACCTCGGTGAGGCTGCCCAGATAGACCAGGATCGGCTCGAGGATGAGGCAGTAGAGCAGGACGGCGAGCACCCCGAAGGACTGCCGACGCAGCAGCAGGCCGACCCCGACCCCGAGCACCGCCCACAGCGCGAACAGCAGCGTCCCGCCCGCGCTCACCGCGAGCAGCCACGGCACCTCGCCGTCGAACGCGGTGTGGCTGAGCAGCAACCCACCGACGCCGGCGGCCGCCGAGACCAGGCCGTACACGACGCCGACCAGTGCCGCGAAGATCATCTTTGCGACACCGAGCTTGGCCCGGCGCGCGGCGTTGAGGTAGCTGGTGACGATCGTGTTGTGCCGGTACTCCCCCGACGCACAGACCACGCCGAACAGGAGCGCGAAGAGGATGCCGATGTCCAGCGCCTCGGCCTGGCTCATCGCCAGGAACTCGTCCTTGGCGTTGACCCAGGCGTACGTCAGCGCGAGCAGCGCGGCCGGGAGGAGCAGCGCCCACCAGGTCGAGGTGGACAGCGTCTTGCGCCTCTCCGAGGTCACCAGGTCGCGGATCTCCCCGGCCGACCAGGCCGACCGGGCCGGCCGGGCGGTCCGGGGCACGGTGTCGAGGCTGGGCGCCGACATCACTGCTCCCCTTCCCGCATGGTGGGGATGGTGGGAGTGGCCGGCGGGTCGTCGGGCGGGCCGCCCGGCGCGGGGGGCAGGTACTCGCTCTCGGTGAGCCGCAGGAACCGCCGCTCCAGCTCGGCGGGTTCGCGGCCGGGCCCGGCGAGCTCGTCCATCGGGCCCTCGAACACGGCCCGGCCCTTGCTGACGATCACCACCCGGTCCACCGTCTGCGCGATCTCGGCGAGCTGGTGGCTGGACACGAGCACCGTGCGCCCGGCGGCCGCGTAGCGGCGCAGGAACCCGCGCAGCCAGGCGACGCCCTCCGGGTCGAGACCGGAGCCGGGCTCGTCCAGGATCAGCACCCGGGGGTCGCCGAGCAGCGCGGTGGCCAGGGCGAGCCGCTGGCGCATGCCGAGGGAGAACCCGCCGGCCTTTCGGTTGGCCACACCGGCCAGCCCGACCAGCTCCAGCACCTCGTCGGCCCGCCGGTCGGGCAGGCCCATCGCGGCGGTGTAGATGCGCAGGTGCGTGCGCGCCCCGCGGGAGCGGTGGAAGCCGTCCGAGTCCAGTACCGCGCCGACCACCCGGGTCGGCTGGTGCAGCTCGCTATAGGGCACCCCGTTGACCGTGGCCGTGCCGCTGGTCGGCGTGACCAGTCCCAGCAGCGCGCGCAGCGTGGTGGTCTTGCCCGCCCCGTTCGGGCCGAGGAAGCCGGTCACCTGGCCCGGTTCGGCGGTGAAGCTGACGTCGCGGACGGCCTCGACGGACCGGAACCGCTTGGCCAGGTTGCGGACCACGAGGCGGCCGTCGCCGGTGCGCGCGGGGGGCTCCGAGCGGACCGGGGCGGTGGGTCGTTGCTCAACAATCGACATGCGTGTTCTCCATGCCTCACGGGCCGGAGCGGTGGTGCCCGGCGCGGCGAAAATGCCGGGCACACGGGCGTATCGCGGACCGCCGCCGGCGTGTTTGCCCAGGTAGGGCACACGCTTTGGACAATGTCAGCGGCGCGCGGCGCGGACGATGGGGCGGCCCCCCTTCGGTGTGGGGTCAGCCCCCCGAACCCAGGTGGGGTCCTGCGCGGGGTTCTCTCCCCCGACCGGAGAACGGCGAAGGGGCGCCGGGCGGAGGATCCGCCGGGCGCCCCTTCGGGTGATCGGGTCAGCCGGTCAGCTGGGCGCGATCGTGCAGTGTGAGTTGTCCGGCGGCAGCGCCAGGTCGGTGAAGTACTTGCTGACGATGTCGTCGACGCACTGGGTGCCCTGCAGGGCCACGGTGTGCTGGTTGCCCTGCACGGTGAGCAGCCGCGCGTTGAGCGCCTTGGCCAGGTTCACCCCGGCCTGGTACGGCGTCGCCGGGTCGCCGGTCACCGAGATGACCATGACCTGCGGCAGGCCGACGACGTGCGGCATGTGCGGCTCGCTGGTGTTGGGCACCGGCCAGAACGCGCAGGGGTCGCGCGCCGGGTTCGGTCCGTGGCCGTCGTCGCGGAACGGCGCCGCCGCCCGGGAGCGCTTGTCGGCCTCCAGCACCACGTTCGGGTCGGTGACCGGCTTGTCGTCCACGCAGCCGATCGCGGTGAACGCGTCCAGGGTGAACTGGTAGGTGCCGTCCTGCTGCCGGCCGTTGTAGATGTCGGCCAGCAGCATCAGGATCCGGCCCTGACCCTGGGCCAGCTCGGTCAGGCCCCGGCTCAGCGGGTCCCACAGCTGGGGGGTGTACAGCGCCTGGATAGCGCCGGTCATCGCGTCGTTGTACGACATCTTGCGGCCGTCGGACAGCGGCACCGGCCGGTTGATGATCGGCAGCACCAGCTTCTTGAAGTTGTCCGTGGCCGCCTTCGGGTCCCGGCCCAGTGCGCACTGCGGCTGCTTGGCGCACCAGACGGCGAACGCGTCGAACGCCTGCTGGAAGCCGGCCGCCTGGGCCACCGACCGGTCGATCAGGTTCTGGTCCGGGTCCAGCGCCCCGTCGAGCACGAGCGCCCGCACGTTCTGCGGGAAGGCCTCCGCGTAGCTGTAGCCGAGCCGGGTGCCGTACGAGTAGCCCAGGTAGGTCAGCTTCTGGTCACCCAGCGCCGAGCGCAGGATGTCCATGTCCTTGACGACGTCCCGGGTACCCGAGTTGGCCAGCAGGTCCAGGCCCGAACGCTGCGCGCACTTGTTGTCGTAGTCCTTGTTGTGACCCTCGATCCGGGCCACCCCGGCCGGCGAGCTGTCCACCTCGACGTCCAGCCGGTCCGCGTCGCGCTCCGGCGGGGTGAAGCACTGGATCGTCGGCTTGCTGGCACCGACGCCCCTCGGGTCGAAGCCCACCACGTCGAACCGCTGGCCCAGCGAGCTGCCCTCGACCTGCTTGGCCACGCCGGCGGCGGCCTCGGTGCCGGAGGCGCCCGGCCCACCCGGGTTGATCACCAGCGAGCCGATCCGCTGGCCGGGCACGCTGGCCTTCTCCCGCAGCACCGCGATCTGCGCCGTCTTGCCGGCCGGCTGGGAGTAGTCCAGCGGAACCTGCAGGTAGCTGCAGTCGAGCTTCGGGTCGGCGAACGTCTGCTTGTCGTCCAGCGACGGCGCGTACGACGTACACGGGCCCCAGGTGAGCTTCTGCGAGTAGAACTTCTGCAGGTCCCCGGTGGGCACCGGGCCGACGGCGGTGCCGGCGCCGAGAGTCCCGTCCGGCGAGCACGCCACCGCCGGAATCGCCACAGCCAGCAGCGCGAGCAGAATCAGGAGGGGGCGGCGCAGGCCGCGCGCTGTCAGCTTCATCGCCGGACAGTCTGCACCGGATGTCGCCGGGGACCGCCAGTGGGTCGCCCGTCCGCGTGGCGTGGCTCTCAGGAATCTCGGCCGTCCCGATCGGTGAGCCCGGTCGAGCGGCGCAGGCCCGGTCGATCAGCGCCGGCCCGGTCGATCAGCCGACCAGCTCCTCGACGCCGGGGCGGTCCCGCACCAGCTCCCAGTACCGCCGCGGCAGCCCGCCCCGGTCGACCCGGGGCGGGTCACCGACCGTCGCGCTCGTCGAGCGGGCGCAGCGCGCCGGTGTGCCGCGGCCCGACGTCGACCTCACCGACATCGGCCTGCTGGTGTGGGCGTCGCTGCGGGCCACCGAGGGCCTGCGCACGGTCCGCCGGGCGATGGCCTTCGACTGAATCCCCCTGGTCACGGCACTAACGGGTGACCCGCCCCTGTGAGTCTCGTCGCAGCCGGAGCCCTGCCGCCGTCCCGGATGCCAGGCTGGGCGCACCACACCGGAGACGACCCGGGGACCCGCCAGACGGGCCTCGAGGGAGGACGGTTGACGATGACGTCACCCGCATCTCGCGATGGAAATACCGACGGATCCGCGACGCCACGGCCCAGCGCCGGCGACGAGGTGACCGCCCCCTACCGCAGCGGACCCGGCACGCCCGAACCCGCCGCGAAGCAGCCGGCACCGGTCAAGCGCATCAGGATCCCCCAGCTGCACGCCATGAAGGAACGCGGCGAGCGGTGGGCCATGCTCACCGCGTACGACACCTACGCGGCGGAGATCTTCGACGAGGCCGGCATCCCGGTCCTGCTGGTCGGCGACTCGGCGGCCAACAACGTCTACGGCTACGACACCACGCTGCCGATCACCGTGGATGAGCTGTTGCCGCTGGTCCGCGCGGTGGTGCGGTCCACGCGGCGGGCGCTGGTGCTGGCCGACCTGCCGTTCGGCAGCTACCAGATCGGCCCGGCCCAGGCACTGGAAACGGCCACCCGGTTCATGAAGGAGGGCGGCGCGCACGCCGTCAAGCTGGAGGGCGGCCGGCGGTTCGCGCCCCAGGTCGACGCGCTCGTCGGGGCCGGCATCCCGGTGATGGCGCACCTCGGCTTCACACCGCAGAGCGAGCACACCATCGGCGGCTACCGGGTACAGGGCCGAGGCGACACCGGCGAGACCCTGATCGCCGACGCGCTCGCGCTGCAGGAGGCCGGCGCGTTCGCGGTCGTACTGGAGATGGTGCCCGCCGACGTGGCCAAGCGGGTCACCGCCGAGCTCGCGATCCCCACCGTGGGCATCGGCGCCGGGCCGGACTGCGACGCCCAGGTGCTGGTCTGGCAGGACATGGCCGGGCTCAACCGCGGCCGCACGCCCCGGTTCGTCAAGCGCTACGCGGCACTGGGCGACGCGCTGTTCGAGGCGGCGCGTACGTTCGGTTCGGAGGTCCGCGACGGCGTCTACCCGGACCCGGAGCACTCGTACTCGTAGTTTCCCGGCAGCCCGGCGGCTGCCCCCAGACGTCCCGCGGGGACGCGGCGATCCCGTGTCCCCGCGGAGACACCTCACCCAGGTGCGGTGGCCGTGCATCTGATCAGGTGATGGGATGTGGCGGTGACGTCACCACGATCCGGCGCTCCGGGCGCGCAGCTCGGCCGCGAAGCCGACGAGGCGCGGCCGATACCCGGGCGGTACCGGCAGGCGGGTGTTGTGGTCTGCCGGGGGTGTTGTTGCGGCAACCAGCGCCGTGACCCGGTCACCGACCACGCGGGCCAGCTGGTGCGGCTGCACGACCTCGCCCGGGCCAGGCCCGCCGAGCTCACGGTGCGGACGTCGGAGTGCCTGGGGCCCTGTGCCCACGCCAACGTGGTCGTCGTCCGGCCCTCACCGGACGGGCGGCGCCTCGGCGGCCGGCCGGTCTGGTTCGCGTTCATCGCGGGTACCCGCGTGCTGAGCCTGCTCGAGGACTGGCTGGCCGATGGCGGCCCGGGCCTGGCCGCCGTCCCGGACGAGCTGGACCTGCACGTGATCCCCGCGCCCCGCCCCACCAGGCCCAACCCGGCGCGCTGAGGCCACCGCACGCTCAGCGCCGGGTGAGGACGAAGGTCGCTGTTGTGCCCGACGACGGGGCCGCGAGGTGCCACCGGGGCGCGTCAAATGCCTGGGCGATCGACAACTGGGGCCAGAATGGGCGGGTGCGCGAGCCATACCCACCGATCGAGCCCTACCAGCACGGTCTTCTCGAGGTCGGCGACGGTCACCGGCTGTACTGGGAGTGCTGCGGCAACCCGGACGGCAAACCCGTGGTGTTCCTGCACGGCGGCCCGGGCGGCGGCTGCAAGCCGGACCACCGGCGGGCGTTCGACCCGGCCCGCTATCGGATCGTGCTCGTCGACCAGCGCGGCTGCGGCCGCAGCCGGCCCCACGCCGCCGACCCGGACCCGGGGACCGCGCGCGCCGCCCTGCACCACAACACCACCGCCGACCTGGTCGCCGACCTGGAGCTGCTGCGCGGGCACCTGGGCATCGACCGGTGGCAGGTGTTCGGCGGGTCCTGGGGGTCGACGCTCGCGCTGGCCTATGCGCAGAGCCACCGGGAGCGGGTCAGCGAGCTGGTGCTGCGCGGCATCTTCACGCTGCGCCGCTGGGAGCTGGACTGGTTCTACGGTGGTGGCGCCCAGGCGCTGTTCCCGGACCTCTGGGCGGGTTTCCTCGCACCGCTGCCGACCGAGCTGCACGGGGCGGGCAGCGTGGCGATCATCGACGGCTACCGTCGGTTGTTGCACGACCCCGACCCCGAGGTGGCCGGTCGCGCCGCGGCGGCGTGGAGCGGCTGGGAGGCCGCCACGATCACCCTGCTCCCCCGCAAGGACCTGGTCGAGTCGTTCACCGAGCCGGAGTTCGCGCTGGCCTTCGCCCGGATCGAGAACCACTACATGTGGCACGCCGGCTTCCTGGACGAGGGCCAGCTGGTGCGCGAGGCGGGCCGGCTGGCGGGCATCCCCGGGGTGATCGTGCAGGGCCGCTACGACGTGTGCACCCCGCTGCGCACCGCCTGGGACCTGCACCTGGCCTGGCCGGAGGCTGAGTTCGTCGTGGTCGACGACGCCGGCCACGCCTTCGACGAGCCGGGCATCCAGCACGCCCTGATCACCGCGACCGACCGGTTCGCGGCGCGCGGAGCCCCAGACACGCTGAGCCCCAGACACGCTGAGCCCCGGACCGCGGGTCAGCGGTCAGGATCAGCGGCCGCGAGCTGCTCGGACAGCGCCGCCCGTGCCCCGGCCAGCGACGGGCCGCACCAGGTGAGCAGGCGCCCGGTGACGAACGCGCACCGCGTGCCGGGGAACGCCTCCGGGCCGTCGTCCGGGGTGAACAGGTAGGGCTCGTCCGGCAGCACCACCAGGTCGGCCCGGCCGTCCGCGAGCAGGCCGCGCAGCTCGTCCAGCTTCGGACGGGGGTAGCGGTCGGCGTGCTCGGCGTAGGCGTTGGCCACGCCGAGGCGGCGCAGCACGTCCCCGGCGAAGGTGTCGCGGCCGAGCAGCACCCACGGCTTGCGCCAGACCGGCACGATCGCGGTGACCCGCACCGGCGGCGGTGGGCCATCCCACTCCGCCTCGGCCCGGTCCAGCCAGTCCGGGACGGCGTCGAACGCCTCGGCGAGCAGCCGGCGGATGGAGGCCAGCGCGATGGGCACGGTGGCGGCGGCCTCGGTGACCCAGACCGGGATGCCGTCGGCGCGCAGTGCGGCCACGTCCTCCGGGCGGTTCTCCTCGGCGTTGGCCAGTACGAGGTCGGGGGCGGCGGCGCGCACGGCGGGCAGCTTGGGGTACTTGGAGCCGCCCACCCTGGCCACGTCCAGCTCGGCCGGGTGGGTGCAGTAGTCGGTGGCCCCGACCAGCACCCCGGGCACGCTCACCGCGACCGCCTCGGTGATCGAGGGCACCAGCGAGACGACCCGGATGGGCCGGCCGGCCAGCGGTACCGGCTCCCCGAGGTCGTCCGTCGGCACGGCGGTCACGGCAGGTCGGTGATCCGGATCCCGGCGTGCGTCTTGTACCGGCGGTTGATGGCGATCAGGTTCGCGGTGAGCGCCTCGACCTGGCCGGCGTTGCGCAGCCGGCCGCCGTAGACGCCCCGCACCCCGGGGATCGTCTCGGCCAGCGCGCGGACCTGGTCGGTGGCCGCCCGGTCCTCACCGAGCACCAGCACGTCCAGGTCGATCTCGGAGACCGACAGGTCGGCCAGCGTCACCGCCGACACGTGGTGGAACGCGGCGGTCACCGTGGAGTCGGGCAGCAGCGCGGCGGCCTGCTGCGCGGCGCTGCCCTCCTTGACGTCCAGCGGGAACGGGCCCTGCTTGTCGAAGCCCAGCGGGTTCACGCAGTCGATCACGATCTTGCCGGCCAGCTCCTCGCGCAGCGAGGTGAGCAGCGCGTCGTGCCCGTCCCACGGCACCGCGACCAGCACGATGTCCGACCGGGACGCGCAGCCGGCGTTGTCCGCCCCGGTGATCACGTCGGTGCCGGCGGGCAGCCCGGCGGCCTCGGCCAGCTCGGTGGCGGCCTGCTCGGCGCGCTCGGCGCTGCGCGACCCGATCACCACGTGCAGTCCGACGGCCGCCCAGCGCAGCGCCAGCCCCTTGCCCTGCGGACCGGTGCCGCCCAGCACGCCGATGGTCTGGGTCTTCAGGTCCGGGGTCGCCGCCGGCTCCGTCACGATGTCCTCCACAATCCCGGGATCAGCTCCGTCCACCTTACGGACCGACTCGGGGCCCGAATCCTTCCGGGCTGTGCGCCACACCACCCCGGTCCCTACACCCGGCCGCCATCGGGGTGATCGGGGATAACAGATCTGTCCACCGGAGCAGCCGCGGTTTAATGCGCGCGTGACTGGCTCCCCGCTCGACCGCTCCCCGCGCCCGCTGCGTCCGAACCACCGCCGGCTCGCCATGGCCCTGCTCGGTGTCGCCGCCGCGCTGGCGGCCTCGGCCTGCAACCCGTCGACGCAGAACACCTCCGGCGCCGACAACTCCAGCTCCACACCGGGGTCGACGTCGAGCGACGGCTCGCACACCGAGCAGACCACGTACCAGATCACCCAGACCGTCAGCCAGCTCCAGCTGGACGCGCACAGCGGCCGGGTCACGGTGACGGCCGGCAACGGCCCGATCTCGGTCACCGAGTCGTACACCTACAGCGACGACAAGCCGGCGACCAGCCATGCCGTGAACGGCGACACGCTGGACCTCAAGGAGGACGGCTGCCAGCACGAGCGCACCATCAACGGCCGCTGTGAGGTCGGCTGGGACATCCAGGTACCGGCCGGCACCACCCTCGCTCTGACCACCAGGGCCGGCGGTATCGCGGTCACCGGGATGGCCGGCGAGATCGACGCGAAGACGAACGCCGGCGGGGTGCGGGCCCGGAGCCTGGCCAGCAAGACCGTCACCGCGAAGACCAACGCGGGCGGCGTGGACCTGCAGTTCGCCCAGGTGCCCGACCAGGTGCAGGCGACCAGCAACGCCGGCGGCATCGAGGTCGTCGTACCGGCCGGGCAGAGCTACGCGGTGCAGGCGGACAGCAACACGGGCCGCCCGGAGGTCGACGTCAACCAGAGCGACAGCTCGACCCACAAGATCCAGGCCAAGACGAACGCCGGGTCGATCGAGATCAGCAACGGCTGAGCCGGCGGCCTGCGCTCAGCGGGCGACCAGCCCGGCGTCGTAGGCGAGCAGGCCGGCCTGGGTGCGGTTCTCACAGTCCAGCTTGACCAGGATCCGGGACACGTAGCCCTTGACCGTGGTCTCGGACAGGTAGAGCCGCTTGGCGATCTGCGCGTTGGACATCCCCTCGCCGAGGCAGGTCAGGACGTCGGTCTCCCGGTCGGTCAGCTCACGGATCATGCCGAGTGCGCGGTCCCGGTTGGCGTGCTCGTCGGCCGAGGCGGCGACCAGCCGGCGGGCGGCGGCCGGCGAGAGCACGGTGTGCCCGTCGGCGGCCACCCGGACCAGCCCGATCAGGTCCTCCGGCGGGGTCGACTTGACCAGGAAGCCGGAGGCCCCGGCGCGCAGCGCGCGGATCACGTACTGGTCGGCGTCGAAGGTCGTCAGCGCGACCACGATCGGCGGGTCCGGCAGCGCGGCGATCCGGGCGATCGCGGTCAGCCCGTCCACCCCCGGCATCCGCAGGTCCATCAGCACCACCTGGGGCCGATGCCGCACCACCGCCTCGACACCGGCGGCGCCGTCGTGCGCCGCCTCGACGACCTCGATGTCGTCGGCCGAGCCCAGGATCGTGCGCAGGTGCGCACACACCATCGGCTCGTCGTCCACGACCACCACGCGAATCATGCATCTCCCCGTACCCGATAGGCGCCGACCGGTCCACCGGCGGGCCGGGCCCGGTCGCGCGGACCGGCCCGGTGGGCCCCGCGCGCCTGCGCCGGCTGGTCGTCGTCGTGCTCGGCGGCCGGGGCCGGCTGGTCCCTGGTCGGTACATAGGCGGGCAGCGTCGCGTCCACCACGAACCCGCCGTCGTCGGTCGGACCGGCGTAGAGCGAGCCGCTGACCAGCTCGACGCGCTGGCGCAGCCCGAGCAGCCCGGTGCCCGACCCGCTCGCGGTGAGAGCCTCGTCGCCGGTGTGCTGGGGCGCGGTGTTGCGCACGGTCAGGCGGACCCGGTCGGCGCCGAACTGCATGGTCACCCGCGCGGTCGCGCCCGGCGCGTGCTTGCGCACGTTGGTCAGCGACTCCTGCACGATCCGGTACGCGGTGCGCCCGACCACCGGCGAGGCGAGCTCGGGGTTGCCGTGCTGCTCCAGCTCGACGGACACCCCGACCGACTCGGACTCAGTGATCAGCTCGCGGAAGTCCGGCGCCACCGCCTCGCCGCCGGCGCGCGGGAACGCGAGGTCCTCGGCGGCCGCGCCGGGGGCCGAGCGGAGCACGCCGACCAGGTCGCGCAGCTCCTCCAGCGCCTGGCAGCCGGCGGCCCGCAGGTCCTCCGCGGCGGCGCGGGTGGCGGCGTCGGTCGCCGTGACGCCCAGCGCGCCGGCCTGCAGCACCATCAGGCTGACCCGGTGGGTGACCACGTCGTGCATCTCGGCGGCGAGCCGGACCCGCTCCTCCACCCGGGCCTGGTCGGCCAGGCGGTGCTGGTCCCGCTCGGCCCGCTCGGCCCGCTCGGTCAGGTTCGACACGTAGGTGCCCAGCATCGCGGGCAGCAGCACGATCACGGCCACCCCGATCGGCGCGGCCACGGTGGGCTCCCAGGGGCGGGACGCGAGCACGGTGATCAGGCCGACCATCACCCAGGCCCGGCGGCGGTCCTGCCCGTAGGCCAGCCCGCTGTACACCGCGAACGGCACCGCGAGCAGGATCCAGCTCTGGTCCCGGTCCCCGACGGTGGCCAGCAGCAGGTTGGGCGCCCATTGGCCCAGGCTCAGCAGCAGGATCGTGCTGACCGCCATCAGCAGCAGCACGCTCAGCGGCGCCACCCGGCGGAACAGCAGGGCCAGCGCGAACCCGGACTGGATCACCAGGCCCCACGGTCCGTACTGGTGCACGGCGGGCCACAGCAGCGCCACCAGTAACAGCACGACGAGCGCCACGACCATGGCGTCGAACGCCGCCTCGCGCGGCGAGGTCCACAGCCGAGGCCACCGGCTCGCTCGTCTCGGGTAGCTCACGTGGAAAACGGTACTCACCGAGATCCGCCCCGGCCCGGCCAGCCAGCACAAACACCTCCGATGGGCGCGGGCCATCCGACGAAAGTCGCAGCGGGGGCGGGCCCGGCACACCTTCGCCACGCCCGGGCGCACCTATCCCGCTGACAGGGCGGGGGTCACTGGGCTGAAATGGTGAGAGCGCAATCAAAAGGGGGACGTACGGGATGCGCGCGGTTGTGATCAGGCCTCGGGACGGTGGCACGGCGCTCGCGCCGCTGGCGACCGTGCCGGTGCTGACGGTGGCCGGCGGGTTCGCCGCGGTGCTGCTCGTGCTGAGCTGGCGCACGGGGCTGACCGGCGGCGAGCTCGGCGCGCTGGCCGCCGGCGACCACCTGGCCTGGGGCTACGTGGACCGGCCCCCGCTGCTGCCGGTGCTGGCCCGGCTGGCGGAGTTGGTCACCGGCGAGTCCACGGTCGGTGCCCGGCTGCCCGCCGTCCTGCTCAGCACCGCCGGGGTGCTGGTCACCGCGCTGACCGCGCGCGAGCTGGGGGGCGGCCGGTACGCCCAGGTGCTGGCGTCGGCGGTGTACGCCAGCTCGGCGTTCCTGCTCAGCACCGGGTACCTGCTGGCCACCACGACCGTGGACGCGTTCCTCTGGGCGGTCGCCGGCTGGCTGCTGGTCCGCTGGGCCCGCACCGGCGACGACCGCCTGCCGATCTGGCTCGGCGTCGTCACCGCGGTGGCGCTGCAGGCCGACTACCTGATGGCCGCGCTGTGGGGCGTGCTGGGCATCGCGCTGCTCACGGTCGGCCCGAGGCAGCTGGCCAGCCGGCCCCGGCTGTGGGTGGCCGGTGCGGTGGCGGCGCTGACCGTGGTGCCCGGCCTGGTCTGGCAGGCCCAGCACGGCTGGCCCCGGCACGCCGCGTGGAACGCCGCCGAGTCGGCAATGACGGCCAAGCTGACCTTCGTGCCGGTGCTGCTGGTGTCCGCCGGAGTGCTGGCCGGTGCGCTGGCGGCCTGCTACGGCGCGGTGCGGCTGCTGCGCAGCGAGGAGCTGAGCCGCTACGCCTTTCTCGGCTGGACCGCGATCGGGGTCACCGCGACCTACCTGGCTCTGGACTTCCGGCCGTACAACGTGGCGGGGCTGCTGCCGGTGCTGTGGGCGGCGGCCGCCGTCGAGCTGGAACGCCACCCGCTGCCCCGGGGCCTGCGCTGGCTGCCGAGCTGGCCGGTGCTGCTGGTGTCCGCGCTGCTCGCCCTGCCCGCGACGGCCGGCCTGCCCACCGTGGCGGACTCCCCGGTGTCCCCCGCCACCTGGCTGGCCCGCTACGGCGCCAAGGGCCCCATCGACCGGCAGGTCGGCCCCCGCCCCGGGGACGCCGTGTGGACCGGGCTGGCGGACGCGGTGGCCGCCCGGTACGAGGCGCTGCCACCCGAGGTCCGGCCGCGTGTGGTGATCATCACGCAGGGATATTGGGCGGCCGCCGCGCTGGACCGCTTCGGCCGATCCCGGGGGCTGCCCGACGTGTACAGCCCGCAGGGCGGCTACTTCTACTTCGGCACCCCGCCGGAGCGCGCCGACCCGGTGCTCTACGTCGGCGACGCCCGCGACATCCGGCCGTACTTCACCGACCTGCGGGAACTGGGTTCGGTGGCGGCGGGCACCCCGGGGGTGGCGAGCCTGCCGGGCGACGCCACGCTGTGGCTGGCCAGCGGCCGGCGGGAGCCCTGGGCGTGGCTGTGGCCGGCCCTGCGCACACCGTGAGCACTGAAACCCACATCAGCTGGCACTGGACATCCGCGATCCGGCGGTTCAGCCTGGAGAGCACGCGCAGGCACGCCACACGCTCGGAGGCTCGGATGAAGCTCGGGAAGATGCTGTCGGTCGGCGAGGTCGTCGAATCCCCCGTAACCGAAGAGTCGGTCGTCGCGGAACCCACCGCGCCGGTCGCCGAGCGGATCGCCCCGCTCCCGGAGCCCGAGTCGGCCCCCGCGCCGGCCCCGGTGCCCGCCCCAGCCAACGCCAGCCGCTAAGCCGATGCCGGGCTGGCTGTCCGTCCGGCGCACGCCCAAGGAGCGGCCGACGGAGGCGCTGCGCGGGTTCAAGCTGGCGCACCCGATGGTGTCCGCCGACGGCACCCGCGCCGGCTTCGGCGGGGTCACCCTCGGCCGGGCCAGCATCTACGGGGTGGTCGCGGACGCCGAGTGTGCCCAGGGCGGGCGGCACCAGAGCCCGTCCCGCTGGTGCGACTGCGGGTTCTACTGCGTCAACACGCTGGACGACGCCCGTGGGCTCGCCTGCGATCCGGACTACCGCTACGCGGTGTTGCTGGAGGTCTCCGCGTCCGGCCGGTTCATGCGCTACGAGCGCGGCCTGCGCTACGGCAAGCAGCGGGTCACCACGGTGCGGGTCGGCCGGTGCGGCTGCGGCCACGCGGCCACCGTGTTCGTGGAGACCGGCGCCGGTTCGGTGGGCTGGCGGCGGGTGGTCGCGGTCTGCCCGGCGTGCGCCGGCCCGCGCCCCGGGCTGGCACTGGCCGGCCTGTCCCGGCTGCTCGGCGGCGTCCCGGTGGTCCAGGACGACACCGCGCGCCCGTACGACCCGGTCCGCCCGTACGACCTGAGCACCGAGTCCTCGCCCGCCCCGGCGGCGAGCTCCGCCGGGCCCGTCCGGTCGGCGCCGAACAGCGGCACCGCGCCAGCTCTCGACAGCGTCGCGCACGCCGAGCTGGTGCCGGTGCTGGCCGCCGAGGTGGCGCTGCTGCAGGCCCGCCTCGACGAGGTGCAGCGCCAGCTCGTCCGGCTCACCGACGGCTGACCGGGACGCTTGATGACCTGTGAGTGGTATTGGTCGCTGCGCTGATTCATAGCGACCAATACCACTCAGAGCGTCAGAGCTTCTCCTTGCGGCAGACGTTGCGGCACTCGCCGACGCCGGCGATGCGGGTGGTCAGCACCGAGCCGTCGGCCAGGTAGCGCGGTGGCTTGCGAGCGTGCCCGACGCCGCCCGGTGTGCCGGTGGCGATCAGGTCACCGGGGTTGAGCGTGATGATCTGGGAGATGTACGCGATCAGCTCGTAGGCGCCGAAGACCAGCTGGTCGGTGTTCGACCGCTGCAGCACCTCGCCGTCGACCTCCGTGCTGATCTCGGCGGCGAGCCCGGTGACCGGGTCGACGGACAGCTCGTCCGGGGTGACCAGGGTCGGTCCGATCGGCGTGGTGGCCTCGAACATCTTGCCCTGCAGCCACTGCAGCGTGCGGTTCTGGTAGTCACGCACCGAGACATCGTTGAGCACCGTGTAGCCCGCGATCGCGGCCGGCGCCTCCGCCGCGCTGACGTGCCGCGTCGGCGCGCCGATCACCACGGTCAGCTCGGCCTCCCAGTCCACCGCCTCGGACACCGCCGGCAGCAGGACCTCGTCGTGCGCCCCGACCAGCGTGGGCGGGAACTTCGCGAACAGTGTCGGGAACTCCGGGGGCTGGCGGCCCATCTCGGCGATGTGGTCCCGGTAGTTCGCGCCTACGCAGATGATCTTCTCGGGAGCCGGCACCAGCGGCGCGTAGTCCAGCCCGTCGACCGGGTGGGCCGGCCCGGCGGCGGCCGCCGCACGGTCCCGCCAGCCCGGCCGGCGCAGCAGGGCGCCGAGGTCGGCGTCGCCGGTCTCCACCGCGTTGTCCGCATCCACCCGCACGGCCCGGGTCCCTGACCCGGTCCGGATCGTCGCCAGCCTCATCCCGCTCCTGACCTCGGTTCGAACTAGTCCGAACCGAACCTACCCCCCGCCCGGGCGCGCGGCCCGGGCGCTGAGGCACGATCACAGTGAGGCGTACAGCGCCCGCTCGAAGTCGGCGTAGAGCCGCACCGCGCGGGGCTCCAGGAACGGCAGGAACTGGGTGTAGATCGCGCCGGTGATCCCGCTGGTCGGGTCCACCCAGAAGTGCGTGTTGAAGATGCCGGCCCAGGCCCCGCTGTCGGGCGCGCGCAGGCCCGGCTGCTGATGCTCGGTGTTCAGCAGCAGCCCCAGGCCCCACTTCAGGCCGGGGCCGAGGTCGCAGTCGCAGGTCATGACCGGGTCGGCGGTGGGAATGTGGGCGGGGAAGTCGAGCGAGCCGATCTGGTTGGTGAACGCGGCGGCCACGGTGGCCGGCTCGAGGATGGTGGCGTCGCCCAGGGTGCCGCCACCGAGCAGCATGCGCTGGAAGGCCAGGTAGTCACGCGCGGTGGAGTAGAGCCCGTGCCCGCCGGCCCACCAGTCCGGCTCCTGGTTGAACTCGATGTCGGTGACGACCCACTCACCGTCCTCGCCGCGCACGTGCACCGGCACCGAGTTGGCCCGCTGCTCTTCGGTCATCAGGAACGCGGTGTGGTGCATGCCCAGCGGGCCGAGCACGTTGGCGTCGAGGTAGGCGTCCAGCGACTGCCCGCTCACGGCCTCGACGACCTTGCCGAGCCAGTCGGTGTTGATCCCGTACTCGAAGCGGGTGCCGGGGTCGACGGCCAGCGGGGCGTTGAAGATCACCTCCAGCCCCGAGGTCACGATGGGGGTGCCGGTGACGTCGCCCCAGCGCTTGATGTCCTCGTTGAAGAACCAGTAGGACAGCCCCGAGGTGTGGGTGATCAGCTGGCGCACCGTGGCGCGGGCGCCGGCGGGGCGCAGCTTCGGGGTGTCGCCGTCGAAGCCCTCCAGCACCTGCCGGTCGGCGAACTCGGGCAGGTAGGTGTCCACCGGGGCGTCCAGCTCGAGGTGGCCGCGCTCGGACTGCTGCAGCGCCGCGACGGTGGCCACCATCTTGGTCATGGAGGCGATCCGGAACGTGCTGTCGGGACCGACCGGGGCGTCCTGGCCCACCGCGCGCGGGCCGGCGGCGCCCTCGTAGACCACGCCGTCCCGGTCGGCGGCGACGGCGACCACATTGGGCACGTCACCGGCCCGGACCGCGTTGCTGAGGACTTGGTCGACGGCTGCGGACATTCGATTGCCTCCTGGCGGGAGCGGGCGTCGGTGTGACGCAACCCACCCTGGCGTGCGCGCGCGGAGCGGTCAACAGGCGGCGCGCCTTGCCCGGCCCCTTCGACGGCCGCGCGGAGCCGCCGGGGCCCGAGTGAGCAAGCCGCGCTCGACACACGGGCGAGCAGGAGGTTAGCTGTCGAGCATGTCGCTCGGTTCCGTGCTTACCGCCATCATTACGCCCTTCGATGACAACCTCGCCGTTGACGAGGAGGCGTTCGTCGATCTGCTGCACCACCTGGCGGCACACGGCTCGGACGGATTTGTGGTCTGCGGCACCACCGGCGAGGCATCCACCCTGGACGACGACGAGCACCTGCGGGTGATCGAGCTGGCCTGTCAGAACCGGCCGGCCGGCACCACCGTCGTCGCCGGCACCGGCTCGAACAACACCCGGCACGCGGTGCACCTGACCGAGCGGGCCACCGAGCTCGGGGCCGACGCCGTGCTCTCGGTGACGCCGTACTACAACAAGCCGAACCGGCGGGGTCTCGTCGCGCACTACCGCGAGGTGTCCAGGGCGACCGACAAGCCGATCATCCTCTACAACATCCCGTCCCGGGTGGTGCTGGACCTGCCCAACGAGCTGCTCGCCGAGCTGGCCCAGATCGACCACATCGAGTACGTCAAGCAGGCCAACAACGCGAACCTGGCGCTGGTCGACGGGCTCGGCCTCTACGCCGGCAACGACGAGATCTTCGCCCGCACCCTGGACCTGGGTGGCTGCGGTGGCATCCTCGTGGCCAGCCACGTCGTCGGCGAGCAGATGCGCCGGATGGTCGACGAGCCGGAGCACCGCGCCGAGATCGACACCTCGCTGCGGGAGATCTACCTGGCGATGGGCGCGACCACCAACCCGATCCCGGTGAAGGCGGCGCTGAACCTGCTCGGGCACCGCGTCGGTGGCCTGCGGCTGCCGCTGGTCGAGGCGGACGAGGCCGAGACCGCCGTGGTCCGCGGCGCCCTCGAGCGCGCCGGCCTGCTGGACACCGTGCCCGCCTGACCCCAGGGCCGGCACACGCTCAGGGTCCGCACGGCTCAGAACAGGGCGGCGAGGCGCTTCGGCGCGACCAGCCGGTAGGCCTCGCGCACGATCTCGCGCAGCTCCACCCAGTCCACGCCGGGCACGTCCAGGTACACGCCGAGCCAGCCGCGCCCACCCACGTAGGGCGGCACGAAGAACCGGTCCGGGTCCTCGGCGACCAGCGCGTCCCGCTCCTCGGCGGTGGCCGCGCACCAGCAGGCCATCCGGTCGTCGTGGTGCCGGCCGGCGAAGCTCACGAACACCTTCCGGACGAACCAGGTCGGCTCCCCGTGGCTGAGCCGCTCGGTGGACTCGGGCAGCGCGAGGCAGAGCGCACGCAGCCGGTCCAATGCCTCGGCCAGCGCCGGATCGGCCTGTACCGGATCCGGCCGGCCGGCCGCGCCGGCCAGGGCTCCACTCGACGGGGTCATCGCGGCACCGCCCGTGCTCGACCCGATGGGCGTGCGAGCGTACGGCGTGCCCGCCGCGGCGGCCAACCGACTTCGCGGCGCGGGCAACTTCGCGGGACGGGCGCACCGCACACACCGTCGTAGCGCCGCACACACCGCTGAACCTCTGTGCGGCGTAATCAAGATGTGTGCCGCCAGCCGCGCCCGGCCGCGCGGGGCCGAGTGCCACCTCGGTCGGGTTCCCCCTTCAGCAAACCCGACCGAGGTGGCGCTCGAGGGAGGGCCAGCGTCGGGCGCCGCCGGCCAGGCTCGATCCGCCGTCAGCTCACGGCGCGCAGATCCCCGTCCCGCAGGGCGTCCCAGGCCAGCGCCGCGGCGCCGACCAGCGCGCCGTCCTGTGCGAACCGCGCCACCACCAGCTCCGGCGGGAACGGCACCGCCCGGTCCAGCACCTCGGACAGCAGCGGCAGCACCGCGTCCGCCGACTCGACCAGCCCGCCGCCCACCGTGATCCGCTCCGGGTCGATCAGATTGGCCGCGTTGGCCAGGTGCACCGCGAGCTCGCCGAACGTCTCGGCCAGGAACTCCCGCGCCGCCGCCTGCGTCCTGGCCAGCGCAAACACCGAGGCGGCCTCGCCGTCGCCGCCGAGCGACCGGCCACGCAGCCCGATGGCCCGACCGCCGACCCACTCCTCGAGCGGGGCGCGGCCGGCGTGCGGGCCGGCCTCGTCGTCCACGCGGCGCAGGTTGTAGCCGATCTCGCCGGCCGAGCCGTGTGCCCCGGTCAGCACCTCACCACCGGCCAGCACCCCGACGGCGAGCCCGGTGCCGAGGTTGAGGTGCACCCCGAACGCCACCCCGCGCAGCCGACCCCACCGGGCCTCGGCCAGCGTGGCCGCCTTGACGTCCGTGGCGCACACCGCCGGCACACCCAGCGCCGCCTCGAACCGGTCCTGCAGCCGCAGCCTGGACCAGCCCGGCACGTTGGGCGCCAGCAGCACGCCGTCCCTGCGCACGATGCCGGGGCTGGCCACACCGGCGGCGCGCAGCCGGTCCGGGCCGACCTCGTCGATCAGTGCGCGGGCCGCGTCCAGGGTGCGCAGCAGGGCCTGCTCGGCACCGCGTTCGGAGTGCATCGCCAGCCGCTGGCTGGCCAGGGTCCGGCCGGTGGCGTCCACCGCGGCGATGTTCGCCTTGGTGCCCCCGAAGTCGACGGCCAGTACGTACTGCTCGGTCACCGGACCCCGTCCGGGGCCCCGCGCCGGGCCAGCGAGTCGATCGCCACCGCCACCGCCAGCACGACGCCGGTCACCATGAACCGGACCGACGAGTTGACGTTGAGCAGCAGCATGCCGTTGGTGATCGACTGGATCACCAGGATGCCCAGCAGTGCCGAGTAGGTCCGGCCGCGACCACCGAACAGGCTGGTGCCGCCGATCACCGCGGCCGCGATCGCGTTGAGCAGGATGTCGCTGCCGCCGGAGCTCTGGTTCACCGCCGCCAGCCGGGACGCAGCCAGGATGCCGCCGGTCGCGGCCAGCATCGACGAGCCCATGAACGCCAGGATCCGCACCTGGGTGATGTTGATCCCGGCCCGCCGCGACGCCTCCGCGTTGCCGCCGACCGCGTACATCCGGCGGCCGAACACGGTCCGGCGCAGCACCAGGTCCAGGCTCACGACCAGCCCGCCGAAGATCACCAGTGTGAGCGGAACACCCCGGTCGGAGTTGAGCACCAGCACCGCGGCGGCCAGCAGCAGGGCCAGCCCGCCGGAGCGCACCGCGACCCAGCCGGTGCCGAGCACGGACAGCCCCGCCCTGGCCCGCAGCCGCCGCGTGACCAGCGTCGCCGCCAGGTGCCCGCCGGCCAGCAGGACCACGATGACCCAGCCGACCGCCGGCGGCATCCAGGTGTCCGACAGCTGCGCGATGCCCCGGTCGAACGGCAGGTTGATCGTGCCCTCGTTGCCGAGCAGGAAGAGCATCAAGCCCTCCCAGCCGATCAGGCCGGCCAGCGTGACCACGAACGACGGCATGGCCAGCTTGGTCCGCATCACGCCGTGGATCAGGCCGATCACCGCGCCGGCGAGCAGCGCGCCGAGCACGGCGAGCGCCGGGTTCAGCCCGTGGTGCACCGCCAGGATGGTCATCACGACGGCGCACAGCCCGCTCACCGAGCCGGCCGACAGGTCGATCTCGCCGAGCAGCAGCACCAGCACGATGCCCAGCGCGATGGTGCCGGTGGCCGCCATCTGCAGTGCCAGGTTGGTCAGGTTCTCCGGGGCCAGGAAGTGCCCGTTCAGCGACGAGAACACCACGGCGATCAGGACCAGCCCGACCGCGACCGGGATCGAGCCGAGGTCACCCCGGCGCAGCCGGTCCCGGGCCAGGTCGAACAGCCCGGTCCGCGCCGGCGGGGCCGGCGGCGTGCCGTTAGCCGGGGACGGCCGCGTCACTTCGTCAGTCACCACAGCCGCCGTCTCAGTCCGTACTGGTGCCGATGACTCGCTCGGTGCCGATGATTCGCTCGTGAGCTCGCTCATGCCCCCGCCCCCGTGATCGCCCCGACGACCGTCTCCTGGCTGACCGACGCCGTCTCGAACGTGCCGGCGTTGCGACCCAGCCGCAGCACCGCGATCCGGTCGCTGACCTGGCGCACGTCGGCCAGGTTGTGCGAGATGAGCAGCACCGCGAGGCCGCGCTCACGCAGCCGCCCGATCAGCCCCAGCACCTGCGCGGTCTGCTCGACGCCGAGCGCGGCGGTGGGCTCGTCGAGGATGACCACCTTCGGCTCGCCGAGCAGTGCCCGCGCGATCGCCACCGACTGGCGCTGGCCGCCGGACAGCGCGGCCACCGGCGACCGGACGTCCTTGATCCGGACGTCCAGCGAGGTGAGCAGGTCACGGGCCCGGCGCTCCATCGGGATCTCGCCGAGCACGCCGTAGTGGCGGGACTCGGTGCCGAGGAACAGGTTGGCCACCACGTCCAGGTTCTCGCACAGCGCCAGGTCCTGGAACACCGTGGTGATGCCGAGCGCCTGGGCGTCCTGCGGGCGGCCGATCCGCACCTCGCGGCCCTCGAACGTGATCGTGCCGGAGTCCGACTGGACCGCACCGGAGATCACCTTGACCAGGGTGGACTTGCCGGCGCCGTTGTCGCCGACCAGTGCGACGACCTCGCCGGCGTGCAGGTCGAGGTCGGCGCCGCCGAGTGCCTGCACCGCGCCGTACCGCTTGGACGCGCCCCGGACGGAGAGCACCATCTGCTTCTCGGTCCGGGGCGCGGGATTGGGGGTGGCCCCGCTCGAGCTGGTGTCAGGGGTCACGACGGGGCTCACTGCAGGCCGGCCTGCTGGCAGGCGGCGGCGACGTCCGGGGTGCAGATCTGCGCGCCGGTGTAGAAGCCGTCCTTGACGATGGTGTCCTTGATGTTGCTCTTGGTCACCACCTCCGGGTCCAGCAGGAAGGCCGGGATGTCGGCGGTGCCGTTGTTGACCTTCGTCTGGGCCGGCGGGTGCTCTCCCTTGCCGAGGGCGACGGCCAGCTCGGCGGCCTTCTCGGCCTGCGAGCGGATGTTCAGGTAGACGGTCATCGTCTGGTCACCGGTGAGGATCCGCTGGATGGCGGTCAGCTCGGCGTCCTGGCCGGTCAGCGGCGGCATGGTGGCGTAGCCGGCGCGCTTGAGCGCGGCCACCGCACCGCCGGCCATGCCGTCGTTCGCGGAGTAGACCCCGACGATGGTGTCGCGGCCGAGCGCGGTGATGGCCTGCTCGGTCTCCTGCTGGGCCTTGTCCGGGCTCCAGTCCGGGGTGTCGAACTCCCGGCCGATCTGCACCTTGCCGTCCAGCGCGAGGTGCGCGCCCTTCTTGTAGTCGGCCGAGCTCGGGTCGGTCGGCGCGCCGTTGAGCATCACGATCTGGCCCTTGGCGGTGGTGCCGCGCCGGTTCAGCTCGTCCAGCAGGGCCTGGCCCTGCACCTGTCCGACCTTCACGTTGTCGAACGAGACGTAGTAGTCGTAGCCGATGCCGGAGATCAACCGGTCGTAGGCGATCACCGGGATCTTCTTCTGCTTGGCCTCGTTGACCAGCGGCGCGACCGCGGCGGCGTCCACCGCGTCCAGCACCAGCACCTGGGCGCCCTGGGTCAGCGCGGACTCGACCTGGCCCTGCTGCTTGGCCGGGTCCTGGTCGGCGTTCGCGTAGAGCACCTTGCAGGCCGGGCAGAGCGCGGCGACCTTGGCCTGGAACAGCGGGCGGTCGAACGCCTCGTAGCGGGTGGTCTTGGACTCGGGCAGGAACAGGGCGATCGTGGCGGCCGGCGCGGCGGCACCGCTCGACGGGCCCGCGCCGCTCGCGCCTCCGCCGGATCCGCAGCCGGCCGCGATCAGTACCGCGGCCAGCGCCGCCGTGACGAGCAATCCTCGACGCATGGGGTCACCCTCTTGGTTCGAGTGGCGTTCGCCCGGTTGAGCGTTGATAAGAAAGGTAGTTTACTGACTTGGTTCGTGTCTACCCTTTGCTCGACTCTGGTGGGCGGGAGCGCCGGGACGCGGGAGCGCCGACACAGCGGGAGGACGAGATGAGAGCCCAGGTGGGCAACCCCCAACTGCTGCGCGCGATGAACGAGCGGCTGCTGCTGGACCACCTCTGGCAGCACGGCGAGGCCTCCCGGGGCGAGCTCGCCAAGGTCACCGGGCTGTCCAAGCCGACGGTCTCCTCCGCGCTGGCCAGCCTGGAGCAGGCCGGCCTCGTCCAGCTGGTCGGCGCGCTGTCCGGCCGGCCGGGCCCGACCACGGCGATCTACGACATGAACGCCCGCGCCGGCCTGGTCGCCGGGGTGGACATCGGCCGGGACTGGATCCGGCTGGCCATCGCCGACCTGCGCGGCGAGTTCATCGGCCGGCACGACCTGCGCAACACCGCCCGGTCCTCGGCCGACCTGGTCCGCCGGGTGCGGGGGCTGGCCCACCAGGTGGCCCGCGACGCCGGGGTGGAGTGGTCGGCGGTGAGCTACGCGGTGATCGGCAGCCCGGGTGTGCTGGACCCGGTCACCGGCCGGCTCGGCCTGGCCCCGAACCTGCCGGGCTGGGGGCGTCCCGGGCTGGTCGACCAGCTGCGGGCGGCGCTGCAGGTGGACTCGACGATCGAGAACGACATCAACCTGGCCGCGGTCGGTGAGCTGGCCAGGGGCGCCGGCCAGGGCGTGCGCAACTTCGTGCTGGTCTCCATCGGCACCGGCGTCGGTATGGGGATAGTGATCAACGGATCGCTGTACGTGGGCGGCCGGGGCGCCGCCGGCGAGGTCTCCTACCTGCCGGCCGCCGAGCTCACCGCCCCGGCGCTGGACGCCCGGCAGCGGGGCCCGACGGAGGCGATGACCTCGGCCGGCGGGGTGGTCAAGGCCGCCCAGGAGGCGGGCCTGCCGGTGCGCTCCGCGCGGGAGGTGTTCGCGCTGGCCGCCGACGGTGACGAGCTGGCCCAGGCGATCGTGATCTCGGAGGGCCGGCGGATCGGCGCCCTGATCACGGCGGTCACCGCGATCCTCGACCCCGACCTGGTGGTGCTCGGCGGCGGCGTCGGGCGCAACCTGGACATGCTCTCCGACGCCATCACCGGTCGGATGGCCGAGCTCGGCCCCCTGCGGCCGGACATCGTGGCCAGCGCGCTCGGCGACACCGGCGTGCTGCAGGGCGCGGTCGCCCGCGCGCTCGACGTCGCCCGCGACCTGCTCTTCGACCGCCGCCTGCGCGGCGCCTGACCCCGCCGGCCGGGTCCGCTAGCGGGTGATCTCGTTACGCAGCGGGCCGCCGGCGAGGTAGGCGGCCAGGTTCTCGGCGACGAGGTCGGCGGCGGCGCGCGGCCGGCCGCCGGCGGTGTGCGGCGTGATGATCACGTTCGGCAGGTCCCACAGCGGGGAGTCGGCGGGCAGCGGCTCGGTGCGGAACACGTCCAGCGCGGCGCCGGCGATCGCCTCCGCGCGCAGCGTCTCCACCAGCGCGTCCTCGTCGACCGTGGCGCCCCGCCCGACGTTCACCAGCCAGGCGCGGCGGGGCAGCAGTGCGAGCAGCTCGGCGTTCAGCGCGGCCCGGGTGTCCGGCGCGTTCGGCAGGATCATCACGAGCACGTCGGTGTCCGGCAGGGCCTGGGGCAACGACTCGGCGGCGATCACCGGGTAGCCGGCCCGCTCCCCCTCCGTCCGGGCCACCCCGGAGACCCGGGCGCCCAGCGCGGTCAGCATCGGCGCCAGGCACTCCGCGATCGCGCCGAAGCCCCAGATCAGCACGTTCGCCCCGAACAGCGTCTCGACCCGGCCGTCGGCCCCCTCGACCCTCGGCCCGCCCAGGTCACCCCGCCAGCGGTGCTGGGGCTGCGCGGCGACCAGCAGGTGCAGCCCGCGCAGGCCACCCAGGATCAGCGCCAGCGCGTGCTCGGCGACCGTCTCGTTGTGCAGCGAACGGCCGGTGGTGATCCGCACGCCGGGCGGGAAGTCGGCGGCGAGGATGTCGTCCGGCCCGGCGGCCAGGCCCTGCACCCACTGCAGCTTGGTCAGCTGGGCGGCCGCCGCGCGCATCAACTCGGTGGTGCTCCCCCAGCTCACCAGTACCTCGGCGTCGTGGTGCTCGGCCGGGATCGGGGCGGTCGGGTCGAACCGGACCAGCTCGACGCCGTCGGGCACCTCGGGCGCGCGATCGACGTTCATCGGGTAGAGGACCTTCACCGAACCTCCGGTTCCACGTATTCCGGCTGACCCCCGCATCCTCTCTGATTCCCGACCATCCCCGCATCATGGCCACTGTCTCAACGGGCGGGCCTGCGCCGCCCCCGCCGCCCGGGCGAGGTCTGCCGCGCGGCGGTACCGTCCGACGATCAGCGCCGAACCCGAGGAGCGATCCACGTGACCACCCCGACCGACACCAATCGCGACCTGCTGACCGTGATCGCTTCCATGCGCGCCAAGCCGGGCAAGGAGGACGAGCTGCGCGCGGCCCTGGAGAAGTTGGTCGAACCGACCAAGACGGAGCCGGGCAACGTCAACTACGACCTGCACCAGGGGGTGGCCGACCCGGCCGTCTTCTACTTCTACGAGAACTGGGAGAGCGCCGAGTTCCTCCAGCAGCACTCGAAGTCCCCGATGCTGCAGGAGACGATCGCCAGGGCGGCGACCGAGCTGGTGGACGGCGATATCACCATCGTCCCCCTGCGCCGCATCGCCTAGCGGGTCCGCCCCGGCTCAGCGGTGGCTCAGAGCTCGTGCCGGTCCAGCCAGTCGGAGACCTGCTCGCGCATCTGGGGCGCGGTGCGCTCCAGGGTGAGCGCGTGCCCGGTGTTCGGCAGGAAGATGTCGTGGACGTCGTGGCTGCCCAGGTAGTGCAGCTTCTGCAGCGGCGTGCCGATCGGGTTGTCCTGGAACAGCGCGTCGTTCTGGCCGTAGACGAGCAGCACCGGCACGTGCACGGTGGCCAGCAGGGCGATGTCGCTGGCCGCGTTCGGGACCGCCGAGCCGATCCGGCCGCACGGGTCCTTGACGCGGTTCTCGGTGGCCGCCCTGGCCACCTCCGGGTCGGTGTTGTGCAGGTGCCCGGCGCGGTAGTCGGCCGCGGTCTGGCCGAAGTAGGCGTAGCCGGTGGTGCCCGGGTCACCGGGCTTGGGGTCGCCGCCGAGGGTGCAACGCAGCGTCGTCACGCCGGTGGTCTCCAGCAGCAGCGGGCTGAACCCCTGGTCGGCGAACGACATGATGATCAGCGCGTCGATGTCGTGGAACGAGTACGCCTCGGCCTGCGCGGTGAACCCGCCCGCCGAGTGGCCGGCCAGCGCGATCTTGTGGAAGGCGACCGGGTCGTCGCCGTCGGTGTCGTAGTGGCCGGAGCGCAGCTGGCCGATCATCTGGTGGATGATCGTGGCCTCCGAGCCGTAGCACAGCTGGTGGCCGTCCCTGAGCACGTCGCTGTCGCCGTAGCCGGGTAGGTCGAACTCCAGCGAGGCGTGGCCGTTGCGGGCCTGCTCGGTGACGTAGTCGTAGCCCGGCACGTCGGTGAAGTGGAAGAAGCTCTCACCGTTGTAGGACAGCCCGTGGGTGTAGATCGTCAGACTCGACCCGGCGCGGCCGCCACCGGACAGCGCGGAGCGCGGCGCCACGATGTTGCCGCGCACGGTGTAGCGCCGGCCGTCCGAGCTGCACGCCACCTTCGACTGGTTGACGTTGCTGACCTGGAAGGACACGGGCACGGTCACGACGTCGTCGGAGTTGTCGGACGCCGCCGCGGTACCGGTGAGCACCGTGCCGGTCAGCGCCACGGCGGACAGCACAGCCGCCGCCAGACCGGCTCCGATCAGGCGACCAGGCCAGTTGCGCATGCCGAACCCCCGTGCTCACCGAACGCACATCACCGTGCACTCAGAGTGAGAAACGAGGGGTACACCCGCACAGGTACGACGCCGCGCAACGACGCGCCCATCCAGGTGAGCGGTTAGGCGAAGACCACACCCACGGTTAACCCGGCCACCAGGAAAAGCAGCACCAGGGTGACCCGAATGTGCGCTGGCCACCCGTTCGGGGTCTCCCCCCGGGAGCACTGCCGGCCGAACCAGTGCGCCTTCCAGAAGGCCAACTGGTCACCCCAGGTCAACTGCCCGTGACGACGCGCGTGACGACGAACCGCTCGATTACTGGGGCCGCCCGAGTATCCGGCCATTACTGGTTCGTACTCGGCAAGCCGCAACTGATCCCCGTACATGATGTTTCGAACCTAAGGGTGCGCGGCCCCGTACCCCGACACCCACACGGATGAAAGATCGCCGACAAACTCACAGATCAACTCATTGTGTGACGGAGCGAACGCCCACTCCGCCCTATCAGCAGCCCGGCACCTCACCCCAGTGGGCGAATCGCCACCACACACAGCTACTCGAAGGTGGCTGTTCCCTTGACGCGGCCGGGCCGCCCGGTCTCGGCGTTGCGTGGCGTTCTCCCACCGGATCGGCCGCACGGGCGACACTGGGGGCCCGACCACGGCACGGGAGGCCCTGATGGACGACGTGCCGCTCTGGCAGACCCTGCTCGGCGTGGCGGGCATGCTGGTCTGGGCGGTGCTCTGCGGGGTCCCGGCGCTGGCGATCTACAGCCTGGCCGCCAGGGCGCGCAGCGGCGTGCTGACGTGGGTGGTCTTCATCGTGCTGCTGCTGGTGTGGCTTCCGCTCGTCACGGTGCTCTGCCTGTGGGCCGTGACCCGGCTGATCGGCTGGGACCTGAGCGGCCTCGGCTGAGGGTGCCACCCCGGGCCGCACCGGGCCCGCTCCGCCAGGTGGTTAGGGCGCGGCCGCACCCGCCGGCTGGGGTACCGGACGCGGCGTGCCGATCATGAACGCGGGCAGCCCCCTGCGTTCGTTGAACATGCCGCGCTGGTCCAGCCCGGTGGCCACGATGCCGAGCAGCGTGAAGATCAGGTCACCGGTGCCGCGCAGCTGCAGGTGAGGGTCGATCAGGGTCAGCACCAGCAGGAACCGCCACACGATGTCCAGCGAGGACGCCGCCGCGCCGAACGGCCCGGGGTGGGCGAGCGCGGGCCGCACCGAGCGCAGGGTCCGCACGGAGAGCCAGATGAAGGCGGCGAGCAGCGGCAGGCCGCCGACCCAGATGAAGTACAGCACTCCCGACTCGAGGTAGATCACCTCGCGCCAGCGCTCCGGGGCCTGCAGCACCTCGTTCGGGCTGACCCCGATCAGCGTGGTCACCCAGTTGAAGTGCGGCAGGTACATGTAGCGCAGGTTGTCCAGCCGGCCCTGCTCCGGTTCCGGCAGGAACGAGCCGTTCTCCCCGATGCCGGACAGCCGGCCGATGAACGCCGGCGCCCCGATCACCAGTGCGACCAGCGCCAGCGGCGCGAACCGCCTGGCCTGCCGGCGCAGGTCGGGGAACCGCCAGGCGAGCAGTGCGAAGGCGACCGCGGTGGCGATCCAGGTGGAGAACTGCCCGGCCGCGAACACACCGGTGCCCAGCACGACGGCCAGCACCAGCCGCTCCCGGCGCCCCAGCAGGCCGCGCGCGCCGCAGCAGAGCACGAGCACCAGGCTGATGATGATCACGTCGCCGGTGGCGATCGGGGAGCCCAGGGTGGCGCTGCCCCGCTCGGCGAGGTCCTGGGTGTCGGCGGCGTTCGAGCCGGTGTTCCAGAAGGTGTCCAGCAGCGCCAGGACCGGCCCGAACTTGAGCGTCTGCAGCACCGCGATGAGCGCCACCATCGCCCCGGGCCAGATGATGAACCGGATCGTGCGCAGGATCCGCTGCTCCGTGGTGACCGTGTAGCGGACCAGGAAGTAGATGCCGACGAGCTTGGCCATCGGCAGCGTGGCGGCCCACTCGTCCGAGGTCGGCAGCATGCCGCGCAGGGTCAGCGAAGCCAGCGGCCACACCGTGGAGGCCAGCAGGAAGACGGCCAGCGGTATGTCGATCAGCGGGTAGAACCGGGGCCGGATCTCGTCACCCCGGACGTACCGCAGGTAGGCGCCGAGCACCGCGCCGGCCACCACGACCGCCAACAGTCCCTCGTTCGGCCGGACCAGCGGCAGCAGGGTGTCCCGGTCGATGCCGGCGATGATCGGCAGCGTGACCAGGTAGGCGTAGGTGGCGAAGATCGGGTAGAGCGCCGAGGTGATCAGCAGCAGAATGCCCAGCGTGCCGCCCACGAACCCGTACGCGGCCACCGGGCCGAACGCGGCGGCGAGCAGCGCCGCGGCCACCGTGGCCATCACTGCCGTGGCGACGATCCTTCGGGTGCCCCGGTCGTCCCCATCCCCGCTCGGACCGGGCGACTCACTGGCCGGGGAGTTCGGCCGGGTCAGGGTGCTGGTCACGCCGACCATCCCCCGGGAGCGTCGGAGCGCGGGCACAGTTCAGCCCGACAGATTGCGGTGCACACCAGGCAACGCTACGGAGCGGTTTCTGGTATGACTCTCAGTTTGATCGGGTCATCGCCGCGTCGGGCCTGCTCAGGGGGTGTTTCGGACCGATCCGGTGAATGTCGCCGTAAGCCGGCGCCCGGCCGGCTTATCGGGCTCTTAGGCCCGTGCGGCACGATCGAGTCCGCGCGCGGACCCTCGCAGGTGCCGCGCAATGGGTCAGTTTGGATGGAGCCGTAGTGAACAACCAGCGCGATCCTCGACAAGAGGGCCGTCCGGGCCCGGACGGGCCGCGCTGGACGAACGGTCCGGCACCCGGCCCTGGGCGGGCGCCTCGCCGGCCCACGCCCCCCGACTCGGACCCCGAGTTACTCACCCACGGCGACAACACCCTCGCTCCTCCCCCGGGTCCGGCGACACCGCCATCCGGACCACCCTCGCGGCCGGCGGCACCGCCGTCCGGCCCACCCCCCGGGCAGGCGCCACCGGCGTCCGGACCACCCCCGGGGCAGGCGCCACCGCCGTCCGGGCCACCCCAACGCCCCGCGTCCGGGCCGCCGCCGGCACCGGCGCCCCCGGGCGGTGGCCAGCCCCGGCCACCGTCCGGCCGCCCGCCGGCTCCTCCGGGCGGCGCCCAGCCTCGACCGCCGGTCGGTCCTCCGCCGGCTCCTCCGGGCGGCGCCCAACCCCGGCCACCGGTCGGTCCTCCGCCGGCTCCGGCTCCTCCGGGCGGCGCCCAGCCTCGACCACCGGCCGGCGCGCCGCCTGCTCCCGGACCCCCCACCGCGGCTCCCGGGCCCCCGCCACCGACGCCGGGCGCGGCTCCCGGGTCTCCGCAGGGGCCGGTGCCGCCCGGCGGCCGGCGGACCGGCGGCCCAGCGCGAGGCGGCCCACCGCCGGGCGCCGACAACGCGTCGGGCGGCCTGTGGTCGGCCAGTACCCGGGTGATGCGCCGGCCGGTCGTGTCGGCACATCCGGACAGCGTGCCCAAGCCCACCGTGGCACTCGAACCCGGCGGTCCGGGTGGCCCGCCGCGCGGCCGGCTCCCGTTCGGCCTGGACCGCTTCGGCTTCGGTCGCTTCAGCTTCGGTCGCTTCGGCCGTGGCGGCGGCGGTTCCCGGGGGCCACTGCGGCCCCGCCGGCTGGTGCTGATCGCGCTGGCGGTGCTGGTGCTCGGGCCGATCGTGGCGTTCGCGATCGGCTGGCTGGTGTTCCCCGCGCCCACCCCGGACGACCTGTCCACCAGCCAGGTGGCCACGATCAACTACGCGGACGGGCAGCCGCTGGCGACCGTCCGGCCGGACGGCGTGGAGAACCGGGTCAAGGTCAACCTGGCCGAGGTGCCCGTGCCGGTGCGCTACGCGGTGCTGTCCGCCGAGGACCGGTCGTTCTACTCCAACCCCGGCTTCGACGTGATCGGCATCGCTCGGGCGGCGTGGCGCCAGCTCACCGGCGGCGTCGGCGGTGGCTCGACGATCACGCAGCAGTACGTCAAGATCACCACCGGGCAGGACCAGCACTCGCTGTGGCGCAAGTTCCGCGAGGTCATCGCCGCCGCGAAGATCTCCAAGGAGTACAGCAAGGACCAGATCCTCGAGGACTACCTGAACACCATCTACCTGGGCCGGGGCGCCTACGGCATCCAGGCGGCGGCCCGGGCGTACTTCGGGGTGGACTCGCACGACCTGACCTACTCGCAGGGCGCGCTGCTGGCCGGGATGATCCAGTCGCCGTCCCGCTGGGACCCGGCCACCGACCCGGCCAAGGCCACCCAGCGGTGGAACTACGTGCTCGACGGCATGGTCACCCAGAACTGGCTGAGCCCGGCCGACCGGGCGGCGGCGCGGTTCCCGACCACGCTGCCCCAGAAGTCGGCCGGCGGCGGCATCCCGGGCAACCACCTCGGACACATCTACACACAGGTCAAGGCCGAGCTGGAGAACGACGGGATCAGCGAGCAGGAGCTGAACCAGGAGGGCCTGAAGATCACCACGACGATCGACCCGGTGCTCGAGAAGGACGCCGCCGACATCGCCACCAAGGTGCTCAAGGCCCAGCCGCCGAACCTGCGCGCCGCGCTCGTCTCGGTCGACCCGCGCACCGGGGCGATCCTGGCCTACTACGGCGGCGACAACGGGGTCGGGCTGGACTACGCCCAGGTGCTCAAGCAGCCCGGTTCCTCGTTCAAGCCGTTCGTGATGACCGCCGCGCTGGAGAAGAACCCGCCGATCGGGCTGGGCACCGACTTCGACGGCTCCTCGCCGCAGACCATCGCCGGCCAGACGGTGGCCAACTCCGACGGTGACAGCTGCGACAGCTGCGACCTGAAGACCGCCATGACCAAGTCGATCAACACGATCTTCTACCAGCTGGCGATCCAGGTCGGGCCGGCCGCGGTGGTGCAGGCCGCGCACCAGGCCGGCATCCCGGACGGGCTGCTGGCCAACCCCACGGCGGGCATCTCACTGGGCGACAAGGAGGTGCACCCCGGGGATATGGCGTCCGCGTACGCCACCTTCGCCGCCGACGGGCTGTACCACGCGCCGCACATGATCACGAAGGTGGAGACGTCGGACGGCCGGGTGCTCTACGACGGCGGCACGGCCCTCGGCGAGCAGCGGATCGACCCGGCCGTGGCCCGCAACGTCACCGAGTCGATGCTGAACGTGGCCAGCTCGTCGTTGATCCCGCTGTCCGGCGGCCGGCAGGTGGCCGCCAAGACCGGCACCGTGCAGAGCCGGATCGAGGGCCAGAACAACGACGCCTGGACCGTCGGCTACACCCCGTCCGTCTCCACCGCCGTCTGGGTCGGCACCGACGACAACTCACCGATCAAGACCTCCGGCGGCAGCCCGATCTACGGCCGGATGGT
>DATAZG010000145.1:0-42259 GCA_036272155.1 Pseudonocardia sp. | reverse complement strand
TGCCAGGTCAGGCCACAAACCCCCGAAGAGCCAGCCCCTCAAGGGCGGCAGGAAGCTCACGAGCGATCCCGACCCGGCACCTCCGGAAGGCTATGGCCAGTGATCATCCCGCCAACCAACCGGTGACTACATACAAGTCGGGAAGCTCAGGTGGTTGCGAGTAGCTGGTGAGGGGGCCCGAGACTCGGCGACAGACCGGTCGCGCCTCTATGCGAGAAACAGCCGGAGTAGATCTCGACGAAGGTTCGGAGTCGGTGTCCCGAAACCGGGGGATCGGAGCCCTTATACGGGGTGAGAGGCAAGCGGCGAGCACCTCGTGGAAGGGCGGCTGGTCCGTGACCGAGAACCGATCTCACTTCGCACCGATCTCACCGACACCAGCCGAGAGTGCCGCGAGAACCCTGATACCTCGACCGCGTCTCGGATCCTGTCGCTTACCGGCCCGGTCCGCGACGGAAGGGCACGCATCCATACTGCCTGGTCGATCCGCCCCGTCGACCGTTTCGAACCGGTTGCCGCTCCCCAAAGTCTCACGGTCCGGCGCGCGTTCCTCTCTGACCGGCGCACAAGGCGGATCCGGGCAGGCAGATCATGGGACGACGTTGGGCGTGGGGGTAGCCGAGTTGATGGCTTGTACCCACTCCGTACCTCACGGGGGTACGGCGGGTCTGCCGATCGCGCAGTTGCTCGACACTCTTCAGGGCGTCTCGACGTACTACGCGGTGTCCACGGTCGATGTTCGCGGCCGGCTCGCGGCCCGTACGCCTGTGAATGTTTTGGGTTGGGCACCGCAACAGAAGATCGCGGTGTCGCTCGTGCACGGGCTGGTCGTCGCGACCAGACAAGTGAACGGTTACCTGTCGATCACGAGACAAGGGCATCTGCGTCTGCCCTCTGCTGTTGTCCGGCGGTTGCGTGTCGGTGTGGGTGATCGGATGCTGCTGGCGGCCTGTCCGGAATCAGACCTGTTGGCCGCGTTCAACATGTCCGCTTTGGATGCGATGGCGGTGGCGTACTGCGCATCGCTGCGCGGCTAGGCAACGGCCGTGAACCCGGAGATCGAGGCGGCCCGGCTTCTGTTGTCACGTCTGGGGGTGACACCGGAGCAGTTGATGGCGGCCCCTACGGGCCGTCGAGCAGTACCGACCTTTGGCGAGTACGTCGCGCAGGTGTCGATGGCGGTGCCGGTCGGCACCCAGCGGGTGTACGCCACGTACTGGCGACGGGTCCTCGAGGTCTGGGCCGAGCGGCGACTGGACGAACCAACTGCGCTGGAGATCACGCAGCTCGCCGAGCGGATGAAGCTCGACGTGGTCCTTCGTCGCAACGCTCGGGGCGGACGCACCGCGGCCGAGCACCTGATCGCGTCGTTGCGATGCCTCTACCGCTACGCGGAGCAGGACGGGCACATCTCAACCGCGGACAATCCCGCTGTCCGGGTTCCGAAGCCGCGCCGGTTGGCGAGCACTCGCCGCGCACTCTCGAGTGAAGCCCTCGCCGAGATCAACTCCGTGGCGGCAACGACGGGCAACGATCCCGAGCTCGACATATTGCTGCTGCGACTGCACACAGAGACGGCGTGCCGACGAGGCGGTGCCCTCGCGCTGCGCCGGCGGGACCTCGACATGGTGCAATGCTTGGTGTGCTTGCACGAAAAGGGTGACACCGTGCGGTGGCAGCCGATCTCGCCGACGTTGACCCGCCACCTGGGGGCCCACGCCGACGAACGCAACACCGGCGGGCACGACCAACTCTTGTCCTACCGCAACGGTCGACCGATCACCGCGCGGCGGTATGACTACCTGTGGTCGCGGCTTGGCAAGCACCTGCCGTGGGTCGCGACCCAGCAGATCAGCACCCATTGGCTGCGGCACACCACGTTGACCTGGGTGGAGCGCCACTACGGGTATGCGATCACCCGCGCCTATGCCGGACATACCGGGCGAAGCGACTCCGGTTCAACCGCGACATACATCCGCGCGGACGTCCAGGAAGTCGCCGCCGCGCTGTCCACACTGACCGGGGAACAACATCCACTGGCTACGCCGACGGCACAGCCGCGGGGCCCGGAACGGCTCGCCGGAGCGGGATGAAGACGGAACCAGCTTTCACCCTTCCAGTTCGCCGGTTTGGTCGAATGTGGGGGCGCATCCTGAAGGGTCAGAAGGTTGCGGTGCCGGCGAGCGGGTGTGGTTCGCCGGTCAGCGTGGCGAGTGCGGCGGCGACCTCTTCCACGCCGGCTCGGGTGTAGAGGGCGGTGGCCCCGTCGCCGTGACCCCCGCCGGAGTGGCCCGCGTAGGCACGGGCGACGGCGTGGCCGAAGTTGCGTTCCACCCAGGTCAACGTGGTGTGCCGTAGCCAATGGGTGCTGATCTGCTGGGTCGCGACCCACGGCAGGTGGCGGCCCAGGCGCGACCAGAGATGGTCGTAGCGGCGCGCGGTGATCGGTCGTCCCCCGGCGGCGCGCAGGAGAGGTTCGTCGCGGGCGGCGCCGCGCTGTTCGGCGTGAGTGTGGAGGTGGCGCATCAGGGTGGGGGATACGGGTTGCCAGCGCACCGTCTCGCCCTTCTCCCGCAGGAAGATCAGGCACTGGGTCCGGTCTAGATCTTGTGGGCGCAGCGCGAGCGCACCGGCGCGGCGGCACGCGGTTTCGGTGTGCAGCCGCAACAGCAGCGTGTCCAGCACCGGGTCGTTGCCGGTGGCCGCGGCCACGCGGTTGATCTCGGCGAGCCGGTCGTCAGGGACCGCGCGTCGGGTGGAAGCCAACCGGCGCGGTTTGGCGACCTTGCGGGCGGGGTTGTTCGCTTCGTCGATCAGGCCGTCGTGCTCGGCGTGGCGGTATACGCACCGCAGGGCGGCGATCAGGTGTTCGGCCGCGCTGCGTCCGCCGCGGGCGTTGCGGCGGGCCACGGTGTGGGTCTTGGTGTAGTCCACCAGCCGACTGATGTCTGACGGGGTCGGCTCGTCGAGCCGACGCTGCGCCCACTGGTCCAGGACCCGGTTCCAGTAGGAGCCGTACACGCGGCGGGTGCCCTCACCCACGGCCGCGGCGACGATCGGGATGTACTCGGCGAAGGTCGGCACCAGTGCCCGGGGTCGGGGGGTGTCGAGTAGGTCAGACGCCGAGACCCCCAGTCGGTCGAGCAGTAGCCGGGCCGCGTCGAGGTCCGCCGCGTTCGCGGACGGGCGGCGATGGTGCTCAGCGGTCATTGGGGCCGTCCTCGGACAGGTGGGCGTGGGACTGGGCGATCATGCGGTCCAGCGCCGCCGGTGAGTGGAGGATCAGCCGCCGCGTCGATGGGTCCGCGGCCAGGAATACCCGCTGCCCCGCGGTCAGGCCGATCCAGCGGCGAACCGGGGCCGGCAGCCGCAGATGACCTTGGTTGGTGATCGAGAACACCCCGTCGGGGCGCGCGCGGACGATCAGCACGTCGTGTCGAGTGCGGATATCCAGGCGCTCACCCGGTCCCCAACCCAGGGCGTGCAGGACCTGCTGATCGGCGAGCCGGCCCCGGGCGTCCATCGAGGCCAGGCCGTAGACCCACCGGCCTTCCCGCTGGGGCGGGAGCTCGGCCAGCGGCGGTCTACCCCGCCTTGTCAGCGCCCCAGCCTCGCCGGGGTGAGGTGCGGGCCGCGCGGTGGGAAACGCCAGCGGCTCGACCATCTCGCCGCTCATCGGCCACACCGACGCACACGACCACCGGGGGCGTGCGGAAGTGTGTCCGGATCGGGTGCTGGAGGGCCCACTGACACAGGGGCCGAAAACGTGGCAAGAATGCTACGTCGTGGTGTCCGAGGGGGGACTTGAACCCCCACGCCCGTTAATAGGGCACTAGCACCTCAAGCTAGCGCGTCTGCCATTCCGCCACTCGGACCGTGGTGAGAGCAGGATAGCTGACCCCCTCAGGGCACCCGTAACCCCACCACCGATGGTAGGAAGATCCGGTGACGAGCAGCATTTCTGTCGAGGACGAGGCCGTCGAGCTGGCCGCCGACCTGATCCGGATCGATACCACCAACACCGGCGACCCGGCGACCGTGGTGGGGGAGCGGGAGGCGGCCGAGTATGTCGCGGCCAAGCTGACCGAGGTCGGGTACGAGATCGAGATGGTCGAGTCCGGGGCGGCCCGGCGCGACAACGTGTTCGCCCGGCTACCCGGCGCGGACCGGTCGCGGGGTGCGCTGTTGGTGCACGGCCACCTGGATGTGGTGCCCGCCGATCCGTCCGAATGGTCGGTGCACCCCTTCTCCGGCGCGATCCAGGACGGATGTCTGTGGGGGCGTGGCGCGGTCGACATGAAGGACATGGTCGGCATGACGCTGGCCGTGGCGCGCCGATTCAAGCGCGACGGTGTGGTGCCGCCGCGTGACCTCGTGTTCGCCTTCCTGGCCGACGAGGAGGCCGGCGGCAAGTACGGCGCGGGGTGGCTGGTGGAGCACCGGCCGGACCTGTTCGCCGGCTGCACCGAGGCCGTCGGCGAGGTCGGCGGGTTCTCCCTCACACTGCCCGACCGCCAGGGCGACCCCGCCCGGTTCTACCTGATCGAGGCCGCCGAGAAGGGCATGGCCTGGATGCGGCTGCGGGCCAAGGGCAAGGCCGGCCACGGCTCCTTCCTGCACGAGGACAACGCGGTGACCACGCTCGCCGAGGCCGTCGCCCGGCTGGGCAACCACCGCTTCCCCGTCGTGCTCACCGATACCGTGCGCGAGCTGCTGGACACGATCTCCGAGGTCACCGGCATGGAGTTCCCGCTCGACGACCTGGAGGGCTCGGTGCGCAAGCTCGGCCCGCTGTCCCGGATCGTCGGAGCCACCGTGCGGGACACCGCGAACCCGACGATGCTGAATGCCGGCTACAAGGCCAACGTGATCCCGTCCACCGCCGAGGCCGTGGTGGACTGCCGGGTGCTGCCCGGGCGGGAGGCCGCGTTCGAGCGGGAGGTGGACGAGCTGCTGGGCCCGGACGTCACCCGCGAGTGGGTCACCCACCTGCCGGCGATGCAGACCAGCTTCGACGGCGATCTCGTCGAGGCCATGGGCGCCGCGCTGCGCGCCGAGGACCCGGACGCGCGCGCGGTGCCCTACATGCTCTCCGGCGGCACCGACGGCAAGCATTTCGAGGAGAAGTTCGGCATCCGTTGCTTCGGCTTCGCGCCGCTCCGGCTGCCTCCGGAGCTGGACTTCGCCTCGATGTTCCACGGTGTGGACGAGCGCGTTCCGGTGGAGTCGCTGCGCTTCGGGGCCCGCGTGCTGGACCGGTTCCTGCGCACCTGCTGACCTGCCCGACCCCCGCGGCGGGGCGACGGGACTGACCACTGAACAAGTACACCGCGCGCGGTCGCGGGAAGGGGTTGCGGGATGGATCTCAAGGGCAGAGGCGCTCTGGTCACCGGCGGCGGGTCCGGCATCGGCGCGGCGGTGGTGCGGCGGCTGAGCGCGGCCGGCGCCCACGTGGCGATCATCGACCGGAACGAGGAGGCCGCCCGCCGGATCGCCGACGAGGTGGCCGGCCTGGCCCTGCCGGGCGACGTCTCCGACCCGGACATCATGCCGATGTTCACCTCGGTGGCCGAGGACCGCTTCGGCCGCCTCGACATCGTCTTCCTGAACGCCGGGCTGACCGCCGGCCAGTCCGGGGTCACCGACCTCGACGTCGCCAAGTACCGCCAGCTCGTCGGCGTGAACATCGACCACGTGGTGTTCGGCACCTGCGCCGCCGTGCCGGCCCTGCGCCGGGCGGGTGGCGGCACGGTGATCGCCACCGCGTCGCTGGCCGGGCTGCTGCCGATGGCCGGCGACGCGCTGTACACGATGACCAAGCACGCCGTGGTCGGCTACATGCGCGCGGTCGGCCAGTCGCTCGCAGAGGAGGGCATCCGGGCCTGCGCCGTGTGCCCCGGCTTCGTGGACACCCCGCTCATCGCCGACCACCGCGACCAGTTCGGCGACTTCCCGATGCTCGTGCCCGACGACGTGGCCGACGCCGTCGAGGGCATCCTGGACCGGGGCAACTCCGGCGAGGCGTGGTTCGTCCAGCCCGGCCGGGAACCCGCCCCGTACGGGTTCCGGGGGGTACCGGGCCCCGCCGGTGGCCCCCGCCCGCCCGCGCTGAAGCTGACCGACTGATGCGCGCCTGGCAGGTGTCCGAGCTGGGTGAGCCGGCCGACGTCCTCAAGCTGGTCGAGCTGCCTCAACCGTCCCCTGGACCGGGCCAGGCGGTGGTCCGCGTGGCCGCGGTGGCCTGCAACTTCCCGGACATCCTGCTCTGCCAGGGCCGCTACCAGGAGCGACCGCCGCTGCCGTTCACGCCCGGCATGGAGCTGGCCGGCGAGGTCGTTGCCGTCGGCGAGGGCGTCTCCGTGCGCGTCGGCGACAAGGTGATGGGGCAGACCGGAGCGCACGGCGGCGGCTACGCGGAGTACGCCACCGTGCCGGCAACCCACCTCTGGCCGTGGCCGGAGGGGATGTCCGCCGGCCAGGCCGCCGGCATGTTCGTGACCTACCAGACCGGCTACTGCGCGCTGCACCGCCGGGCCCGGATCCAGCCGGGGGAGACGCTGCTCGTGCACGCCGCCGCCGGCGGGGTGGGCAGCGCGGCGGTCCAGCTGGGCAAGGCGGCCGGCGCCACCGTCATCGCCAGCGCCGGCGGCGCCGAGAAGTGCACGGTGGCCAAGGCACAGGGCGCGGACCACGTGATCGACTACTCCACCGAGGACCTGGTGGCCCGGGTCAAGGAGATCACGGGCGGACGCGGCGCCGACGTGATCTACGACCCGGTCGGCGGGGACGTGTTCGACGCGTCACGCAAGGTGGTCGCGTTCGAGGGCCGGATCCTGGTGATCGGTTTTGTGGCCGGCCGGTTCGCGGACGCCCCGACCAACCACGTGCTCGTGAAGAACTACGCGGTGGTCGGCGTCCACTGGGGCTACTACCAGCGGATGGCGCCGGAGCTGATCCCACAGTGGCAGGACGCGCTGGTCGCGCTCTGGGGCGAGCGCAAGATCGACCCACTGGTCGGCGCCGAGCTGCCGCTCGAGGAGGCGCCGGAGGCGCTGCGCAGGCTCGGCGGCCGGGGGACCGTCGGCAAGGTCGTACTGGTTCCGTAGCGGGGGGATTACTCGATCAGGTTAGGCAGCATGTGCTTGGTGCGCCGCCGCCGCAGCCACACCTTGCGCTCACCGCCGGGGTAGAGCCGCACCCGGTTGAGCTCCCAACCTCCGAACTCGGCCTGGATCGCCAGCCGCACCGACGCCGTGACCCGAGAGACATCGGGTGGCAGCCGGAGCGGCCGGTACTCCCATTCTCCGTCGACGCTGTCTCCTTCGATCGTGCCAGTGCTCGTCCGCTCCACCGGCCACCTCCGCCCATGGTCCGCGTGACACTTCTCGGTCCACCAGCCACCTCGCCGTGGCGTGGTGGCCCCCACCATAGGGGCCCGTCCAGCTCGTCGGTAGATGTCAACAGCTCGTCGGCTCAGGTTCATGTCACCTTCTCGGGTGGTCCTTCGACCTGTGTGCCGCCGGACGGGCGAAGGCCGTTCGGACAAGCCGCCGGAACCCGCGCCGGGCAACCGCCGGGCCCGCGCGGGGTGGGCCGGAGCCCGGGTCGGCGCGGGGCCCGCCACGGCGGACGATAGGTTGACCGCCCGGGCCCGAACGGGCCACTCACGGTGTCCGACTCGGGTGGTGAGTTGAACCTCTTTCAAGCGGTGGTGCTCGGAATCGTCGAGGGGCTGACCGAGTTCCTGCCGGTCTCCTCCACCGGGCACCTGACCATCGCGGAAAAGCTGCTCGGGCTGCAGCCCGACGACCAGGCCGTCACCGCCTTCACCGCGGTCATCCAGGTCGGCGCGATCGTGGCGGTGCTCGTCTACTTCGCGAAAGACCTGGCCAGGATCATCCGGGGCTGGGTGCGCGGCCTGTTCAGCCGGTCCGGGCGGCAGTCCGAGGAGTACCGGTTCGGCTGGCTGATCATCCTCGGCTCGATCCCGATCGGCATCGTCGGGCTGGCCGGCAAGCACCTGATCGAGGGGCCGCTGCGCAGCCTCTGGGTGGTGGCTGTCTCGCTGATCCTGTGGAGCGGGGTGATGTGGTGGGCCGAGCGCAACCCGTCGCAGAAGAAGGGCGAGGCCGACCTCGGCGTGGCTGACGTGCTCGTCGTCGGCGTCGCCCAGTGCCTGGCGCTGTTCCCCGGGGTGTCCCGCTCCGGCGCGACCATCAGCGCCGGCCTGCTGCGCGGCATCGAGCGCGTCACGGCCACCAAGCTCGCCTTCTACCTGGGCATTCCGGCGCTGGTCGGGGCAGGGGTGCTGGAGACGCCGAAGGCGCTCGGGCAGGGGGTCGGGCTGCTGCCCACGGCGGTCGGCACGGTGGTCAGCTTCATCGTCGCCTACGCCTCGGTGGCCTGGCTGCTGCGGTTCGTCTCGACCAACCGGATCACCGCGTTCGTGCCGTACCGCATCGTGCTCGGCATTGCGATCATCATCACGCTCGGCGCCGGCTGGCTCGCCGCGACCTGACCGCCGCAACCTGACCGCTCACCCGGCGCGGTCCCGCGGTCCGGCCTACTGTGCGCAGACGTGAGTACCTCGTCTCCGGCCCCACTGGCCGGCAAGGTTGTTTTGGTCAGCGGAGCCTCCTCCGGCATCGGTGAGGCCACGGCGGTCGCGCTGGCCGCCGCCGGCGCCTCGGTGGCGATCGGCGCCCGCCGCAAGGACCGCCTCGACGCGCTCGCCGAGCGGCTGCGCGGCCAGGGCGCCTCGGTACTGGCGCTGGAGCTCGACGTCACCGACGAGTCGGCCTGCCGGGACGCGGTGGCCCGCACCCGGTCCGAGCTGGGTGGCCTGGACGTGCTGGTGAACAACGCCGGCGTGATGCTGCTCGGGACGATCGTGGGCGCGGACACCGAGGACTGGCGCCGCATGATCAACACGAACGTGCTCGGCCTGATGTACCTGACCCACGCGGCCGTCGCCGGCATGGTCGAGCAGGGCTCCGGGGACATCGTGAACATCTCCAGCGTGGCCGGCCGCCAGGCCCGCGTCGGCGCCGGTGGGTACAACGCGAGCAAGTGGGCGGTCAACGCGTTCAGCGAGTCGCTGCGCCAGGAGGTGACCGCGAAGGGCGTGCGGATCTCGCTGGTGGAGCCGGGTGCGGTGGCCACGGAGCTGATCGACCACATCACCCAACCGGCGGCCAAGCAGGGCGCCGAGCAGATGCGCGAGTCGCTGCGGGAGCTGCGCTCGGAGGACATCGCCGAGGCCATCCTCTACGTGGTCAGCCAGCCGCCGCACGTGGCGATCAACGAGGTGCTGGTGCGCCCGACGGACCAGGTCCGCTAGGGCGTGCGGGCCGGGGGCCGGCGGCGGGATCGGTGATCGGGACGTAACGTGGGCGGCTGTGACCACCCTCATCCTGCTGCGACACGGCCGGTCCTCGGCCAACACGTCTGGCGTACTGGCCGGCCGCAGCCCGGGCGTCGAGCTCGACGACACCGGCAAGGGGCAGGCCTGGGCGCTCGCCCAACGGCTCAAACCGGTGCCGATCTCGGCGCTGGTGACCTCGCCGATGGAGCGCTGCCAGCAGACCGTGGCGCCGCTGCTGGCCGGGCGGGGGCTCACCGCGCAGGTGGACGAGCAGCTCGCCGAGGTGGACTACGGCGACTGGACCGGCAGCGAGATCAAGAACCTGGCCAAGGAGGCGCTCTGGCGGGTGGTGCAGCAGCACCCGTCGGCCGCGGTGTTCCCGGGCGGTGAGGGGCTGGCCGCCATGCAGGCCCGGTCGGTGGCGGCGATCCGGGCGCACGACGCGAAGGTGATCGCCGAGCACGGCCCGACCGCGGTCTGGGTGGCGTGCAGCCACGGGGATGTGATCAAGTCGGTGCTGGCCGACGCGCTCGGGCTGCACCTCGACTCGTTCCAGCGCATCGTGGTGGACCCGTGCTCGATCAGCGTGGTGCACTACACCGAGACCCGGCCGTTCGTGAGCCGGGTGAACGACACCGGGGGCGACGTCTCCGGCCTCATACCCCCGCCGAAGCAGGGCCGGCGCCGGCGCGCGGCCAAACCCTCGTCGGACGCGGTCGTCGGCGGATCTACGGGGGTATCCTGACTTGACGGTACCGCCGTGCCCGCGCACGGTCGGTGGCCTACTGTCGGGGTTGCCATGCCACGTGTCATTCATGTCTTCCGCCAACCCGACCGGTTTATCGCCGGCACCGTCGGGGAGCCTGGCGACCGCTCGTTCTATCTGCAAGCCGTCGAGGACTCCAGGACGGTCAGCGTGCTGCTGGAAAAACAGCAGGTCACGGTGTTGGCCGAGCGGATCAGCGCCCTCCTCACCGAGATCTCCCGCCGGTTCGGCGCGGAGGTCACCGAGGAGGTCGACGATGAGCAGGTGGACACCGAGCCGCTCGTCGTGCCGCTCGAGGAGGAGTTCCGGGTCGGCACGATGGGCCTCGGTTGGGACGCCGACTCTCGCTCGATAGTGGTGGAGTTGCTCGCTTTCACCGAAGAAGAGGTCGACGAGTCGGTCGTGCTGGACGACACCGAGGAGGGCCCCGACGCGGTGCGGGTGTTCCTGTCCCCGGTGCAGGCGCGCGCCTTCGCCACCCGGGCCGAGCGGGTGATCTCGGCGGGCCGGCCGCCGTGCCCACTGTGTGCCGAGCCACTGGACGCCGAGGGGCACATCTGTCCGAGGCAGAATGGGTACCACCGGCGCGCGGTGGCCGGGGAACAACCCGAATCCTGAGCCTGGACGCGAGACACAAGACCCGATGGACCCACTCGACCCGGCGGTGCCCGGGCTGCTGAGCGCGGGGCGGCTGGAAGTCACCGGTCGCATCGTCAATGCCTCGAACGCGACGCTGTTCTGCGAGATCGAGGCCGACGGCGTGCGAGCCAAGTGCGTGTACAAGCCGGTGCGGGGCGAGCGGCCGCTGTGGGACTTCCCCGACGGCACGCTGGCCGACCGGGAGTACGCCAGCTACCTGCTCGCCGAGGCGTTCGCGCCGGACGGCTGCGCCATCGTGCCGCCGACGGTGCTGCGTGAGGGGCCGTTCGGCTCCGGCATGGTGCAGCTGTGGATCGACACCGACGAGGAACGCGAGCTGGTGGACGTGCGCGCGCCGAGCGATGTGCCGGACGGCTGGCTGACCGTGCTGCGGGCGCGGGACTCGCTCGGTGAGCCGGCCGTGCTGGTGCACGCCGACCACCCCGAGCTGCAGCGGATGGCCGTGCTGGACGTGGTGCTGAACAACGCCGACCGCAAGGCCGGCCACGTGCTCGCGGGCCAGGACGGGCGGGTCTACGGCGTCGACCACGGCATCTGCCTGCACGAGGAGGACAAGCTGCGCACCGTGCTCTGGGGCTGGGTGGGGCAGAAGCTGCCGACCGAGCTGCGGTCAGAGGTGCGGGCGGTCCGCCGCGAGCTGGACAACGGTCTGTGCGGCCAGCTCGGCGACCACCTGACCCGCCGTGAGCTGCGAGCACTGTCCGAGCGGGTGGACGGGCTGCTGTCGCACCCGAAGTTCCCGGAGCCCTCCGGCTACGGGCCGGCGATTCCCTGGCCGGCATTCTGAGCATTGTTGATCAAGCCGCGCACGGCGGATGATCATGACTTGATCAACAGCTGGTCTGCTACGAGTACGTGAAGCAAGCGGCGGATTACCTCGTTACGACGTAGCGTGGAGTGGTGCCAGTAATTCAGACCGCACCATCAGATCTTCCCCGCACCCTCGGCGCGCTCCGCGCGTCCGGCCATGAGCTGCGGGGCGTCAAGACCGAGATCCGGGAGAACCTGCTGGCCGCGCTGCGCGCCGGCCGCGACCCCTGGCCCGGCATCGTCGGCTTCGAATCCACCGTGCTCCCACAGCTGGAGCGCGCCCTGCTCGCCGGCCACGACCTCGTCCTGCTCGGCGAGCGCGGCCAGGGCAAGACGCGCCTGCTGCGCTCGCTGACCGGCCTGCTCGACGAGTGGACGCCGGTCATCGAGGGCTCCGAGCTGGGCGAGCATCCTTATGAACCCATTGCCCCGGCGTCGATCAGGCGGGCTGCCGAGCTCGGCGACGACCTGCCGGTGGCCTGGAAGCACCGCTCGCTGCGCTACACCGAGAAGCTGGCCACCCCGGACACGGCGGTGGCTGACCTGATCGGCGACGTCGACCCCGTGAAGGTCGCCGAGGGCCGCTCCCTGGGTGATCCGGAGACCATCCACTTCGGCCTGGTGCCCCGCGCGCACCGGGGTGTGGTGGCCATCAACGAGCTGCCCGACCTGGCCGAGCGGATCCAGGTCGCGCTGCTGAACGTGATGGAGGAGCGGGACATCCAGGTGCGTGGCTACACGCTGCGGCTGCCGCTGGACGTGCTGCTGGTGGCCAGCGCCAACCCCGAGGACTACACCAACCGCGGCCGCATCATCACCCCGCTGAAGGACCGCTTCGGGGCCGAGGTGCGCACCCACTACCCGCTCGAGGTGGCCGACGAGGTGGCGCTGGTCCTGCAGGAGGCCGACCTGGTCGCCGACGTACCGAGGCACCTGATCGAGGTCGTCGCCCGGTTCACCCGGCACCTGCGGGACTCCACGGCCGTCGACCAGTCGTCCGGGGTGTCCGCCCGGTTCGCGGTAGCCGCCGCCGAGACGGTCGCCGCCTCCGCGCTGCGCCGGGCCGCGATCACCGGTGAGGTCCGCGCCTACGCCCGCCCGGTCGACCTGGACGCCGTGCCGGCCGTGCTGCGCGGCAAGCTGGAGTTCGCCTCCGGCGAGGAGGGGCGCGAGGAGGAGATCCTCGAGCACCTGCTGCGCCGGGCGGTCGCCGACACCGCGCGTTTCGCGCTGCGCGGGGTTGACCTGTCCGAGCTGGTCGACCAGGTGGCCGACCGCCCGGTCCGCACCGGTGAGCGCGTGCCGGCCGCCGAGGTGGTCAACGCGCTGCCGTCGGTACCGGCGCTGACCGAGGTGGCCAAGCGCCTGGACGCTTCCGGCACCGAGGACCCCGGCCCGATGGCCTCGGCCGCCGAGCTGGCGCTGGAGTACCTGTTCCTGACCCGCAAGCTGGCCAAGGACGAGTCCGACGACGGTGACACGGTCAGCTATGGCTGATTCTCCGAGCGCCGGACGACCCGGGCGTCGGCGGATCCGGCGCCGCCGCTACGCCTACGGGCGTTACGACGGCGGGCCGGACCCGTTGGCCCCGCCGTTCGACATCCGCGCCGCGATGGACGAGATCGGCCGGGACGTGATGGAGGGCTCGTCGCCCCGGCAGGCCCTGCAGGAGCTGCTGCGCCGGGGCCTGCAGAACCGGCGCGGGCTGGACGACCTGACCCGCCAGGTCTGGCAGCGCCGCCGTGACCTGCAGCGGGACAACCGGCTGGACGGCACCCTGGAAGAGGTCCGGGAGCTGCTGCAGCGCGCCCTGGACGCCGAGCGGGAGGCGCTGGGCAACGAGGACAGCGACGACGCCCGGTTCCGGGAGATGCAGCTGGACGCGCTGCCGACCGACACCGGCGGCGCCGTCCGGGAGCTCAACGAGTACGACTGGCGCTCCTCCGACGCCCGCGAGGCCTACGAGGAAATCCGCGACCTGCTCGGCCGGGAGATGCTGGACCAGCGCTTCGAGGGCATGAAGCAGGCCATGCAGAACGCCAGCCCGGAGGACGTCGAGCGGGTCCGCGAGATGCTCGACGACCTGAACAACCTGCTCGCCCGGCACGCCCAGGGGCAGGACACCACCGAGCAGTTCGCCGAGTTCATGGCCAAGCACGGCGAGTTCTTCCCGGAGAACCCGGAGAACACCGAGGAGCTGGTCGACCTGCTCGCGGCCCGCGCGGCCGCCGCCCAGCGGATGCTGAACTCGATGTCCGCCGAGCAGCGCGCCGAGCTGTCCGAGCTGGCCCAGCAGGCGTTCGGCGACCCTCGACTGGCCCAGGCGCTCGCCCAGCTGGACGCCCAGTTGCAGGGCATGCGGCCGGGTGAGGACTGGGAGGGCTCCGGCCGGTTCCGGGGCGACAACCCGATGGGCATGGGCGAGGCGACCCGGGCCATGGAACAGCTCGGGCAGCTCGACGCGCTGGCCGAGCAGCTCGCGCAGAGCTACCCGGGTGCCCGGCTGGAAGACATCGATCTGGACGCGCTGGGTGAGCTACTCGGCGAGGACGCCAGGGTGGACGCGCGGACGCTGGCCGAGCTGGAGCGTGAGCTGCAGCGGCAGGGGCTGTTCGAGCGTGCCGCCGACGGGTCGCTGCAGCTGTCCCCGAAGGCCATCCGGCGGCTGGGGGAGTCCGCGCTGCGCGACGTGGTGGACCGGATCGGCGCGCGCCGGGGGGAGCGGGAGACCCGCCGTTCCGGCGCCGCCGGCGAGGCCACCGGGGCGACCCGGCCGTGGGCGTTCGGCGACACCGAGGCCTGGTCGGTGCCGCGCACGCTGCTGAACGCGCAGCTGCGCCGGGCCGGCGGCGACGAACGGCGCCTCGATGTCAGCGACGTCGAGGTGGTGGAGACCGAGCAGCGCACCCGGGCCGCGGTGGCGCTGCTGGTGGACACGTCCTGGTCGATGGTGGCCGAGGGCCGCTGGGTGCCGATGAAGCGCACCGCGCTGGCCCTGCACCAGCTCATCTCGACCCGGTTCCGGGGTGACGACCTCGCGCTGATCACCTTCGGGCGGCACGCGCAGACGGTGCAGCTGGGCGAGCTGGTCGGCCTGGAGGGGGCGTACGCGCAGGGCACCAACCTGCACCACGCGCTGCTGCTGGCCGGCGAGCACCTGCGCCGGCACCCGGACGCGATGCCGGTGGTGCTGGTCGTCACCGACGGCGAGCCCACCGCGCACCTGGAGCCGGACGGCGAGGCCTACTTCGACTACCCGCCCAGCCCGTACACGCTGCGGGCCACGGTCGGCGAGGTGGACCGGCTGACCGCCATGAAGGCGGTGTTCACCTTCTTCGTGCTCGGCGAGGACCCCCGGCTGGCGGCGTTCATGGACGAGGTGGCGCGCCGCTGCGGCGGGCGGGTGGTGACCCCGACGCTGGACGGGTTGGGCGCCGAGGTCGTCGCCGACTATCTCCGGACCCGCCGCTGACCCTCAGGTGCCGCGCAGCCGTTCGCCGGAGCGCAACCGTTCGACCGAGCGCAGCCGTTCGCCGGAGCGCAGCCGGTCGGCCGCGTTGAGGATGGTCTCGGCCAGCGCGGCGCCTGGGCCGTCCAGGGTGTGCCGCCCGTTGGACAGCACGAACTCGAACGAGGGCAGCCCTGGTAGGCCGGCCCGGCCGGGCACCGGGCTCAGCCCGGCCGGCACCAGGGTCTCGGCGTGGGGCACCACGCCGAGACCGGCCAGCGCGGCGGCGTGCAGCCCACTGAGGCTGCCGCTCGTGCAGGCCATCCGCCAGGGCCGGCCGACTGCCTCCAGCGCGGCCAGCACGGCGGCCCGCGACGAGCTGGGCGGCGGGAAGCAGACCAGCGGCACCGGGTCGTTCGGGCCGAGGGGCGGCAGGTCCGGGCCGGCCACCCAGATGAACCGGTCCCGCCACACCGGGACGCCGTCGACCTGCCCGTCGGTCCGCTTGGCGAACACCAGGTCCAGCTCGCGGTCCTTGGCCTGCTGGCGCAGGCTGGCGCCGAGCCCGACGGTGAGCTCCAGGTCGACCAGCGGGTGCCGGCGGCGGAACTCGGCGAGGATGTCCGGCAGCCGGCTGAGCACGAGGTCCTCGGACACGCCGAAGCGCAGCCGGCCACGCACGCGAGGGCCTTCGAAGTAGGCGATCGCCCGGTCCGAGGTGTCCAGGATCGTGCCGGCGAAGTTGAGCATCGTCTCGCCGTCCGGGGTGAGCGCGACCGAGTGGGTGTCCCGGACCAGCAGCGGCCGGCCGACCGCCGCCTCCAGCTTGCGGATGTGCTGGCTCACGGTGGACTGCCGGATCCCCAGGTGCTCGCTGGCGCGGGTGAAGCTGAGCAGCCTGGCGACCGTGACGAAGGACCGTAGGTGTGTGGGATCCAACACGTCGAGCAGCCTAGCTGGCCTTTAGTCGCAAACGTGATGACAATCATCGCGGCATACGCGTGTCCGAATCACCGTCGTGCGCTCATCATCGAGGAGTGAATCGTTTATCGGGCCGGCTGGCCGGCCTGCGCACCCGCCTGCGGGTCGACACCTTCATGGTGTTGATCCTGCTCACCGTCGGTATCGCCGCGCTGCTGCCGGCCAGCGGCTCGGTCTCGGTCGGCTTCTCGCACCTGACCACGGTGGCCATCGGGGTGTTGTTCTTCCTCTACGGCGTGCGCCTCTCCCCGCGCGAGGCGATCGCCGGGCTGCGGCACTGGCGGCTGCACGGCACCGTCGTGCTGGCCACCTTCGTGCTGTTCCCCCTGCTCGGCCTGGCCGCCCAATGGATCCCGGAGTCGGTGCTGCCGCGCCAGCTCGCGCTCGGCGTGCTGTTCCTGTGCTGCCTGCCGTCCACGGTGCAGTCGTCCATCGCGTTCACCTCGGTGGCCAGGGGCAACGTGCCGGCGGCCATCTGCGCGGCCTCGCTGTCCAACCTCGCCGGCATCGTTGTGACCCCGGTACTGGTCGGCGTCCTGATGTCCACGCACGGTGGTATCTCCGGCGGCGCCGTGCTGGACGTGGCGCTGCAGCTGCTGGCCCCGTTCGTGCTCGGCCAGCTGCTGCGGCGCTGGCTCGCCGGGTGGGCCGGCCGGCACCACCGGGTGCTCTCGCTGGTGGACCGGGGCTCGATCCTGCTGGTCGTGTACACCGCGTTCAGTGAGGCGGTCGAGGCCGGCCTGTGGCACCGGATCTCGCTGGGCTCGCTCGGGGTGCTCGCGGCCGTCGACGCCGTGCTGCTCGGCGTGGTGCTCGCGGTGACCTCGCTGGTGCCGCGCTGGCTCGGCTTCTCCCGCGCGGACCGGATCACCATCCTGTTCTGCGGCTCGAAGAAGAGCCTGGCCAGCGGGCTGCCGATGGCCGGTGTGCTGTTCGCCGGCCAGGGCATCGGGCTGCTGGTGCTGCCCCTGATGCTGTTCCACCAGATCCAGCTGATGGCGTGCGCCTGGCTGGCCAGCCGGTTCGCCAAGCAGGCCGCCGAGGCTGACGCCGCCGCCGAGGTCGCCGAGCTCGGCCCCAAGGTCGATGCCGCCGCCGTGACCGATCGAACCGCCGCCAATTCCGACGGGGCTGTGGTCGATGGAGCCCGGGTCGATGGAGCCGAGGTCGACGCGGTCGGGCCGGCGGACTACCTCCGGGCGACTACCGGCAGTGCGGTGCGGGTGGAGAGCAACGCCTGATCCGGCGGTTTACCGGTCCGGCGGCTGGCCCAGGACAGCGCCCGGTAGCGTGCTCGTAACAGAGCGCGATCGTTGAGCGCACTGGAGCCGCCGGTCACCGCGCCGAATCGGCTCCCCGCGTCGTGCCGGCCGCCATGTCCGCCCCGGGCCGGCACACTTCCCCGATGAGTGAACCCGAAGCCTGCCGCGACTGCGGTCGCCAACGCGACCCCGGGCTGGCCAGCTCGCTGTCGTGGATGTGCGACCGTCGACCGGACGGCCGGAGCAGCTGGCTGTGCGCCGACTGCGCGCGCTCCCACCTGCGGGCGATCGAGGCCAAGCTGCCCGACGAGTGGTGGTAGCCCGGCCGCGCCACTGACGGGGAGCGCCCGTCCGGGTCGGGTGGTCAGGCCTCGCCCGCCCACAGGTACTCGTGCTCCGGGCGCCCGGTGACGCCGTAGCGCAGCCGCATCTCGACCGTGCCGGCGTCGGCCAGCGCGGTGAGGTACCGCTGCGCCGTGGCCCTGGCGATGCCGAGCTGCGCGGCGACCTCGGCGGCGGACAGCGGCGCGCCGGTGTCCCGCAGCCGGTCGGACACCAGCCGCGAGGTCGCCGGTGACTGGCCCTTGGGCGCGACCGTGCGGTCCTGCTCGTGCAGCGCGCGGAAGGTCCGGTCGACGTCGGCCTGGGTGAGGCCGCGGTCGGTGTCCAGCAGCCCCCGGTAGCGCGCGTAGCCGGCCAGCCGGTCCGCGAGCTGGCGCCGGGTGAACGGTTTGACCAGGTAGTTCAGCGCGCCGGCGCGGATCGCGGCGCGCACCGTGCGCGCGTCGGACGCGGCGGAGGCCACCACGGTGTCGGTGGCCAGCTCGGCGAGCAGGGTCAGCCCGGACTGGTCGGGCAGGTAGATGTCGAGCAGCAGCAGGTCGGGCCGCAGCTCGCGCACCTTGGCCCTGGCCTCGGCCGCCGTGCGGGCCACCCCGACGACCTCGAAGCCGGCCACCTCGGCCACGAACCCCGCGTGCACGGCCGCCACCCGGAAGTCGTCGTCCACGATCAGCGTCCGGATCATCGGTCACCCCCGACCGGCGCGGTGACCGTGGTGGCCGACAGCACCCCGGGCAGCGCGGCCACGAACAGCGCGCCCGCCTCGGTGCCGTGCTCCGGGTCCGCCGCCGTGTCGCCGCCGCCCGCGTCCGAGCCGTTGACCAGCCACAGGTCGCCGCCCCGGCCCCGGGCCTCGTGGCGGGCCAGAGCCAGGCCGAGCCCGTGGCCCGGGGTGAGCTTGGTCGTAACGCCCTCGTCGAACACGGAGTCGCGCAGCTCGGCCGGCACACCGGGGCCGCTGTCCTGGACCGACAGGTGCAATGTGGTGCCGCCGGCGAGCAGGGTCACCTCGATCCAGGCCGGCCGCCGGGCAGCCAGCTGGGCGGCGCGCAGTGCGTTGTCCAGCAGGTTGCCCAGCACGGTCGTCACCGCGACCGGGTCGTCGACGAGCCCGGGTACCGACGAGTCCTCGGTCAGCCGCAGCTCGACGTCCTTCTCCCTGGCCTGCTCGGTCTTGGCCAGCAGCAGCGCGCTCAGATACGGGTCGGCCACCGCGCCGTCGATGCCGCTCGGCCGCCCGGCGTCGGTCTCGGTGAGCGCCTGCAGGTACTCCAGCGCCTCGGCGCGGTGGTCCAGCTGGAGCAGCCCGGAGAGCGTGTGCAGCCGGTTGGAGTACTCGTGCCGCTGGGCGCGCAGGCCGTCGGTCAGCGAACGCACCGCGTCCAGCTCGCGGGTCAGCATGTCCAGGTCGGTGCGGTCACGGAAGGTCAACACCGTGCCCAGCGCGCGGTCGTCGCGGTGCACCGGCCGGGAGTTGACCACGACGACCCGCTCGCCGGCCACCGCGAGCACATTGTCCACCGGGGGCTCGCGCAGCGCCTTGTGCACCCGGGGTGACATCGCCAGCTCGGCCGCGTCCGCCCCGACCGGCAGCGCGATGCCCAGCAGCCGTTCCGCCTCGGCGTTGCGCACCGAGATCCGCTGCCGCGCGTCCACCGCCAGCACCCCCTCCCCGATGCCGTGCAGGACCGCCTCGTGCTCGTAGAGCATGCCGGTCAGCTCACGCGGCTCGACGCCGTGGGTCAACCGGCGCAACCGGCGGCTGAGCAGCCAGGACGCGGCCAGCCCGAGCAGCATGGCGGCCGCCGCGAAGACGCCGAGCAGGGTGAGCAGGCGACGGGTCTCACCGGCCGGCGCGGTCACCGCATAGCCCACGCTGACCTCGCCGACCACCGCGCCGTCCGGGCCGACCACCGGCGTCTTGCTGCGCACCGAGCGGCCCAGCGTGCCGGTCTCGACGGCGCTGACCACCTCCCGGCCGGCCAACGCCTCGGACGGGTCGGTGCTGACCATCTCGCCGGCCTGGCCGGGGTCCGGGTGCGCCAGCCGGATGCCGTGGTCGTCGGTGACCACCACGAACAGCGCTCCGGTGCGCGCGGTGAGGTCCACGACCTCGCGCTGCAGCGCCCCGCCCGAGGTCTTCGCGGCCACCGAGGTGACCACCTCCGGATCGTCCGCCACGGTCCGCGCGATGGCCAGCGCCCGCTCGCCGTACTCGTCGGTGAGCGTGTTGCGCAGCAGCCAGCCGACCAGCACGGCGACCAGACCGATCAGCAGCACCACCAGCACCGTCTGCAACACAAAGATCTGCCGGCTGAACCGGAGCCTGCCGAGCACGCCGGACCCATACATGGGGGCACGGTACCGCTCTGACCAGCCGAGTGAGCAGAACGCGCAAAAGAAGCGGTAAGTGCACAGGCCGAGGACAACGCGAACAACGGCCGTTTCCGGGGACCGCCCACCTACCGTCCGTGACCATCGCCGAGGAAGTGACGAAGGAGTCACCGTGACAGCTCCACCCACCGCAGCACCACTGATCGAGTTGATCAAGGCAACCAAGCGCTTCCCCGGGGCGGGGGGCACGGTGCACACCGCCGTCCGCGAGCTCACCATGGATGTCCACCCCGGCGAGTTCGTGTCCGTCGTCGGGCCGACCGGCTGTGGCAAGTCCACCGCGTTGTCGCTGGTCTCCGGCCTGCAGCCGGCGTCGGCCGGCCAGGTGCTCGTCAACGGCACCCGGGTCACGTCGATCCCGGACGGGGTCGGCTACATGTTCCAGTCCGACGCCGTGATGCCGTGGCGCTCGGTGCTGGACAACGTGGCCTCGGGTCCCCGCTTCCGGGGCGCAGGCAAGGCGGAGGCCCGCGCGCAGGCGGCCGACTGGGTGGCCCGCGTCGGGCTGGCCGGGTTCGAGGGCTACTACCCGCACCAGCTCTCCGGTGGCATGCGCAAGCGCGTCGCCCTGGCCCAGACGCTGGTCACCAACCCCCGGATCCTGCTGATGGACGAGCCGTTCTCCGCGCTCGACGTGCAGACCAGGGCGAACATGCAGGACGAGCTGCTGCGGCTGTGGGCCGGCAGCGGGGCCGCGGTGATCTTCGTGACGCACGACCTCGACGAGGCGATCGCGCTGGCCGACAAAGTGGTCGTGATGACCGCCAGCCCGGCGACGGTGAAGGACGTCTTCCCGATCCCGCTGGAGCGACCGCGGGCGGTCGAGGAGCTGCGGCTGACCCCCGACTTCGTGGCGATCTACCGGGAGATCTGGGAGTCGCTGCGCGTCGAGGTCGACAAGACCCGCCAGCTGGGGAGCGTGGCCCGTGTCTCCTGACACCAAGCAGAGCGTGCCGCCGGCCCCGGCCGACGCGGCGGACGTGCCGGTCGAGGAGACCGAGCAGAGCATCCTGTCCGGGGCACGGCGGGCCCAGCGCGCCCGCAAGCGCAACATCTGGCTGCTCCGGCTGGTCCTCGTCGTGGTCTGGCTGGGCAGCTGGCAGCTGGTCACCGCGCCCGGCGGGATCGACCCGTTCTTCTACTCCCGGCCGTCCAAGATCTGGGAGCGGCTGGTGGAGTGGTTCACCGCCGGCACCGACTTCGGCTCGATCTGGCTGCACATCGGGGTCACGGCCGAGGAGGCGGTGATCGGGTTCCTGATCGGCACCGTGGCCGGTGTGGTGCTCGGCGTACTGCTCGGCCGCAGCCAGTACCTGGCCGACGTGCTGGCGCCGTTCATCAAGGCGGTCAACGCGGTGCCCCGGATCGTGCTGGCGGCGCTCTTTGTCATCTGGTTCGGGCTCGGGCTGTCCTCCAAGGTGGCCACCGTCGTGGTGCTGGTGTTCTTCGTGGTGTTCTTCAACGCCTTCACCGGGGCCCGCGAGGTGGACCGCAACCTGATCGACAACGCCCGGATCCTCGGCGCCAGCAAGGGCCAGGTGCTGGCCACGATCGTGCTGCCCAGCGCGACGTCGTGGATCCTGTCCTCGCTGCACACGGCCTTCGGCTTCGCGCTGATCGGCGCCGTGGTGGGTGAGTACACCGGCGCCCAGGCCGGCATCGGGTTCCTGATCTCCAACGCGCAGGGCACCTTCGACACCGCCGGGGTGTTCGCCGGGATGATCATCATCACCGTGGTGGCACTGCTCGCCGAGTCGCTGATCGGCTCGCTGGAGAACCGGCTGCTGGGCTGGCGGCCCAACGTCGGCGCCACCTCGGCACAGATCTGAGGCCGGCGATGACACGCGGATATCGAGTGGTCGGTGTTGTGCTGGCGGCCGCGCTGGCCCTGCTCAGCCTGGTCGGCTGCCGGGACTCGCGGAACCTGTCCCTCGGCTCGGACGGCAAGCCGACGATCAAGCTGATGGTCGGCGGGCTGGAGAAGGTGATCTACCTGCCGGCCATGCTGACCCAGCAGCTCGGCGGGTTCGACCGGGCCGGCGTGCACGTGGAGCTGCTCAACCAGCCGTCCGGGGCGAACGCGGAGACCGCGCTGATCTCCGGCGACGTGCAGGGGGTCGTCGGGTTCTACGACCACACCGTGGACCTGCAGGCCAAGGACCAGTGCATCACCAGTGTGGTGCAGATGGCCAACATCCCGGGCGAGGTCATCATGGTGGCCACCGACAAGGCCGACCTGATCCGGTCCTCGGCCGACTTCAAGGGCCGCAAGATGGGCATCACCTCGCTGGGCTCGTCCACCGACTTCCTGACCAAGGCGCTGGCCGGCAAGGCGGGTGTGTCCGCCTCGGAGTTCACGCCGGTCAAGGTGGGCGCCGGGCAGACGTTCATCGCCAGCCTGGCCAACGGCGGCATCGACGCCGGTATGACCACCGACCCGACGGTCGCGCAGCTCGTGCAGACCGGCCAGGCCAAGGTGCTCTACGACATGCGCACCGAGCAGGGCACCCGGGACGCGCTGGGTGGCGTCTACCCGGCGACCTCGCTGTACATGAGCTGCTCGATCGTGGACCGCTACCCGGAGATCGTGCAGCAGCTGGCCACCGCGTTCGTCGGCACGCTGCGCTGGATCCACGAGCACAGTCCGGGGGAGATCGCGGCCGCCATGCCGCCCTCGTTCGCCGGTGGGAACAAGGCGCTGTACGTGGAGTCGGTCAAGGACAGCATCGGGATGTTCAACGCCGACGGCCGGATGAGTGCCGAGGGTGCCCAGAACGTGCTGACCGTGCTGTCGAGCTTCTCCAAGAACGTCAGCGCGCACCGCTTCATGATCGACCTGAACCGGACGTACACCACCCGGTTCGTCGACGAGGCGGCGGCGGGGGCGAAGTAACACAGGTTGGGGGCGTCGGTGGCGGCCCGGACCTCGGCAGGTGGGGGAGTCGAGGCCCGGGCCGCTCCGGCGTGTGTGGTGACCGGTTGCGTCGCGCCGGCACACGGTTGCGCGGGTTGACACACGGGGTGTCGGGCCGGCACACGAGGTGGCGGGCTGGCACACGGGGTGGCGGGCTGGCCGCGGTTTCGCGGGCTGGCGGGCTGGCGGTGGGCGGGCGTGCGGGCCGGCGGGCTGGCGCAAAGGGTGTCGCGCGCTGGCACATGGCTTGCGGTGCTGGCACACGGGGTGTCGACACACAGGTTGCCGCGGTCGGCACACAGCTCGTCGCGCTGGCACATCGCGTGTCGACACCTCACACGTGTTCTAACTCGTGTGCCACGTCCACAGTCGGTGTGCCGGCCCGACAACCTGCGTGTCGGCGCCGCCACCTGTGTGTCGGCCCCGCGCCCGGTGTGCCAGCCCGACAACCCTGGTGCCGGCCTCACAACCTGTGTGTGAGGGCGGGCATCGCGTGTGCGGCACGTTGCTGGCTCGCCGTCCGTCGGGGGTGCGCGGGGCGTGACGCTGGTCTTTTGCGAGGCCGGTACCGGCGACAACGCGTAGTTTGTCGGTATGCAGTCCTGGTCACCCACCACGTTGCCCTCGGTCCCCGGTTCCGCGCCGCCGCTGCGGCTGTACGACACCGCCACCGGAGAGGTCCGCCCGACGGCGCCCGCGTCGACCGCCCGGATGTACGTCTGCGGCATCACGCCCTACGACGCCACCCACCTCGGTCACGCCGCCACGTATCTGGCGTTCGACCTGGTCAACCGGGTGTGGCGGGACGCCGGCCACGACGTGCTCTACGTGCAGAACGTCACCGACATCGACGAGCCGTTGCTGGAGCGCGCGAAGCGGGACCACGGCGACTGGGTCGTGCTGGGCATGCGGGAGACGGCGCTGTTCCGGGAGGACATGGAGTCGCTGCGGGTGCTGCCGCCGAAGCACTACATCGGCGCGGTGGAGGCCATGGCGGAGATCAGTGAGCTGGTCGCCAAGCTGCTCGGCGCCGGCGCCGCCTACCGGATCGACGACGCGGAGTACCCGGACGTCTACTACGACAGCGCCGCCACCAAGGAGTTCGGCTACGAGTCGGGCTACGACGAGGCCACCATGCGCCGGCTGTCCAGCGAGCGCGGCGGCGACCCGGACCGGCCCGGCAAGCGCAACCCGGTGGACGCGCTGCTCTGGCGGATGGCGCGCCCGGACGAGCCGTCCTGGGAGAGCGAGCTGGGCACCGGCCGCCCCGGCTGGCACGTGGAGTGCGCCGCGATCTCGCTGAACCGGCTCGGCTCGCAGATCGACGTGCAGGGCGGCGGCTCCGACCTGATCTTCCCGCACCACGAGTTCGGGGCCGCGCACGCCGAGGCGTTCACCGGCGTGCACCCGTTCGCCCGGCACTACTGCCACGCCGGGATGATCGCGCTGGACGGCGAGAAGATGTCCAAGTCGCGCGGCAACCTCGTGTTCGTGTCGAAGCTGCGGGCCGACGGGGTGGACCCGATGGCCGTCCGGCTGGCGCTGCTCGCCGGGCACTGGCGCTCCGACCGCTCCTGGGAGACCGAGCTACTGCACGCCGCCGAGGCCCGCCTGGCCGCCTGGCGGGAGGCCGTCAGCCTGGACGCCGGCCCGGCGGCCGAGGAGACTGTCGCGCGGTTGCGCACGCACCTGGCCGACGACCTGGACACCCCCAAGGCGCTGGCCGCCGTCGACGCCTGGGCGAGTGAGGCCCGGCAGCGGCGCGGTCGGGACACCACCGCGCCCGGGCTGGTCAAGATCGCGGTCGACGCGCTGCTCGGGGTGGCGCTGTAGGTTCGCGCCGCTCGGTCCACGACGGGGGAGGCGGGTCCATGGCCCAGAACGTGCTCGGCGGCGAGCTCCAGGCGTGCAGCACCGATCCGTTGACGGGCTTCTATCGCAACGGCTGCTGCGACACCGGCGGTGAGGACACCGGCGTGCACACGGTGTGCGTCCGGCTCACCGAGGAGTTCCTCGCGTACAGCAAGGACGTCGGCAACGACCTGTCCACCCCGCGCCCCGAGTACGGCTTCGCCGGGCTGCAAGCGGGTGACCAGTGGTGCCTGTGCGCGTCCCGGTGGGCCGAGGCGCTGGAGGCCGGGCGCGCCCCGGAGGTCGTGCTCGAGGCCACCCACGCCCGCACGCTGGAGTGGGTCGACCTCAAGGACCTGCGCCAGCACGCCGTCGAGGCACGCGAGTAGTCCGTCCCGCGAGGGGTGCCTTCTTCTAGACTGGCCCGCCTATGAACCGCGCGCGCCACCCTGGAGGCTCCGATGCCCGGCGTTGACACGGCCGACGGGACGGACCTGCCCGGGGCCGGCCTCGACGACGGCGCCGAGTCCGGCGAGAGTGCCGAGGGCAGCGGTGCCGAGGGCAGCGGCGGCGAGCTCGACGGTGGGGCGGGCCGCGGGCTGCCCCGCGGGATCAAGCCGCTGCTGGTGCTGGCCAAGATCCGTGAGGTGCTGGAGGCGTTCACCGTCGACCGGCCCGAGCTCACGCTGCCGGAGATCCGCCGCGCCACCGGGCTGCCGGCGAGCACCTGCCAGCGGATCGTGGCGAACCTGGTCGCCGAGGGCTTCCTGGACCGGGTGGCCGACAAGTACCGGATCGGGCTGAGCCTGGCCTACTGGGCGACACCGTCCTCGTCCGGGCTGGACCTGGTGCAGCTGCTCATGCCGATCGTGCGCGAGCTGCGCGAGGAGACGGGCGAGACGGCCTGCCTGTTCCGGCGGGAGGGCGGCTTCCGGGTGTGCGTGGCGATGGCCGAGACGCTGCACGCCGTGCGCCGCGAGATGCACGTCGGCAAGATCATGCCCCTGCACGCCGGCTCGGCCAGCCGCGTCCTGCTGGCCTGGGACCCCGAGGCCGCCGACGCGGCGCTCGACGGCCCGCTGTCCCGGTTCACCGACTTCACCATCACCGACCGTGAGCTGCTGCGCATCGCACTGCAGCAGACGCGCGCGCAGGGCTTTGCCAGCACGGCGGAGGAGCGGGACCCCGGCGCGGCGTCGGTGAGCGCGCCGGTGTTCGACCCGCAGGCCAGGTTGGTCGCCGCGATCGGCATCGCCGGCCCGACCCAGCGGCTCACCCCGCAGCGCTGCCACGACTGGACCCCCGCCGTGCTCGACGCCGCCCGCCGCGCCACCCGCATGCTCGGCGGCCGCCACCCGGGCTGACCGCGCACGTACCCGGCGGGGTGCGTCCGGTCAGCGGCCGTACGGGGTGTGGGACCGGGCCAGCCGGAGCGGGCGGGCCCACCACACGAGCTGGTCGAGCAGGGTGGTCGCGGCGGCGGCCGGTCCGGTCCGGTCGTGGGGCTCGCCGTCGGCGTCGAACCGCCCGTGTGCCATGTGGAAGCTGACCGTGTCGCGCACCGTCACCGTGTGCAGCTCGGCGAACACCACCCGCAGCGCCTCCACCGCGCGCAACCCGCCGGACAGCCCTCCGTAGCTCACGAACCCCACCGGCTTGCCGCGCCACTGCGGGCCGACCCCGTCGATCGCGGTCTTGAGCGGGCCGGGGTAGCTGTGGTTGTACTCCGGCGTCACCACGACCACCGCGTCCGCCGCGCCGATCCGGTCGGCGAGCTCCGGCGGGTTCGCGGCCAGGTCGAGCGTCCGGACCGCCAGGTCGCCCCGCGCCGTCGCGTGCCGGGTGAACCAGTCGGCCACGACCGGCCCGAACCTGCCCTCCCGGACGCTACCCATGATCACCTCGACCCGGATCGGCCGGCTCCAGGCCGTGTCGTCGGGCACCGGCGTGGTCGCTCCGGTAGTGGTGGGTACGGAGTTGGTCAGGGTCATGGCGGTTCCTCTCGCTGCGCGGGTGCGCTGCCCGGTGTTGCCCCGTGGCTGTGGGCGGCCGGTCATCGGCCGCGGGAGGTACGGTAAAACCTCAATAAATATTGAGGTCAAACTCCTTGACCGGGCGTCTCCCGGCCGAGTAGAACCACAATGTTTGTTGAGGTACTGGGCGGGTACGGAGCACGGAGCGCGCATGCGGCAGCCAGGGTGGGACCAGGGGGAGCTGACCGTCGGCCAGCTCGCCGAGCGCAGCGGTGTCGCGGTCTCCGCGCTGCACTTCTACGAGCGCCAGGAGCTGATCATCAGCCGCCGGACCTCGGGCAACCAGCGGCGCTACCGGCGGGACACGCTGCGCCGGGTCGCGCTCATCCGGGTCGCCCAGCGGGTCGGCATCCCGCTGGCCGAGGTGCGCGCCGCGCTGGCCGAGCTGCCGGACAACCGCACCCCGAACCGGGCGGACTGGGAGCGGCTGTCGCAGCGCTGGCACGACGAGCTGGAGGAGCGGATCCGGAACCTCCAGCAGCTGCGCGACAGCTTCACCAACTGCATCGGGTGCGGCTGCCTCTCGCTGGACCGGTGTCGGCTGACCAACCCGTACGACACGCTCTCCACCCACGGCCCGGGGCCGAGGCGGCTGCTGGAGCGCGGCCCGCGCCCGCAACCGGCCGGCGCTGAACCCGCGGCCGGCCAGGCCTGAGCCCGGCCTCCCGCGCCAACCGAACCTGAGAAAACCTCAGCGACCGGGTCCGGGCCCGCTGAGTCCGCCCGGCCGGCCGGGGCCCGAGCCGCCGGGCCCGCGCCGGCGCAGGTAGCGCTCGAAGTCGGCGGCGATCGACTCGCCGGTCATCTCCGGCAGCGCCGCCTCCGACTCGACCCGCTCCTCCAGTGACCGCACGTACTCGCGCACCTCGTCGTCGGCGTCGGCCATCTCGCTGACCGTGCGCTCCCACGCCTCGGCCTGCTCGGGCAGCCCACCCAGCGGCACCTCGATGTCGAGCACCTCCTCGACCCGGTGCAGCAGGGCCACCGCCGCCTTCGGGTCGGGCGCCTGGGACACGTAGTGCGGCACCGCCGCCCAGAACGAGATGGCCGGGATGCCGGCGCGCACGCAGGAGTCCTGGAACACGCCGACGATGCCGGTGTTGCCCTGGTAGCGGGACGTCTCCAGGCCGAACTGGGCCGCCGACTCCGCGTCGTAGGCAGTGCCGCTGACCGGCACCGGGCGGGTGTGCGGAGTGTCGGTGAGCAGGGCACCCAGCGTCACCACGGTGGTGGCGCCGAGCTTCTCGATGTAGGTGAGCAGCTCGGCGCAGAACGCGCGCCAGCGCATGTTCGGCTCGATGCCCCGGATCAGCACGACATCGTGGTCCGCGCCCGGCGGGCGGCACACCGAAAGCCGCGTCGTCGGCCACTCGATCCGGCGGGTGATCCCATCGACCAGGTGAACTGTGGGACGTGTCACCTGGAAGTCGTAGTAGTCGTCCGGGTCCATGGCCGCCAACGGGCGGGCATCCCAGCTCAGTTCCAGATGTTCCAGTGCGGTGCTCGCGGCGTCACCGGCGTCGTTCCAGCCCTCGAACGCGGCCACCACCACGGGTTCGAGCAGCTCCGGCGGCTGCGCATCGGCCACGTTGTCGGCGTCCTGCCACGACAACGAGACCGCATCCGGATCCCTTGGCTCGCGCTCGCTCATCGGTTCAGCCTAAGGCCGCCGACGAGTTTGTGAGGGATGGGTGTGCCCAACTGGCGCCCAGCGGACGCGGTAGCGCCGATTGATGAGGGAACGGACAGCCGGTGGCGACTATTCTGGGGTCCTATGTTGACCGTGCCAGATTCGCCGCTGCTGCGTGCACTCCAAGAGAGAGTGCTGATTGCCGACTGCGCGATGGGCACGATGCTGCAGTCCGTCGCCCTCAGTCTTGACGACTTCGCCGGCCTGGAGGGCTGCAACGAGATCCTGAACGACACCCGCCCGGACGTCGTGGAGCGGGTGCACCGGGAGAACCTCGAGGTCGGCGCCGACGCGATCGAGACCAACACGTTCGGCACCAACCTGTCGAACCTCGGCGAGTACGACATCGGGCACCGGATCCGCGAGCTGGCCGAGAAGGGCGCTGTGATCGCCCGGCGGGCCGCCGACGACTACAGCACCGAGGCGCATCCCCGGTTCGTGCTCGGCTCGGTCGGCCCCGGCACCAAGCTGCCCACGCTCGGCCACGCCCCGTTCGCCGAGCTGCGCGACGCCTACCAGGAGTGTGTGGTCGGGCTGCTGGCCGGCGGGGTGGACGCGGTGCTGGTGGAGACCGTGCAGGACCTGCTGCAGGCCAAGGCAGTGGTCATCGCCGCCCGCCGCGCGATGGCCGCCGAGGGCCGCCAGGTGCCGATCATCACCCACGTCACCGTGGAGACCACCGGCACGATGCTGCTGGGTAGCGAGATCGGTGCCGCGCTGGCCGCGCTCGAGTCCCTCGGCGTCGACCTGATCGGGCTGAACTGCGCGACCGGGCCGGCCGAGATGAGCGAGCACCTTCGCCACCTGTCCAAGCACGCGCGGATCCCGATCTCGGTGATGCCGAACGCCGGCCTGCCCGAGCTCGGCCCGCACGGCGCCGTGTACCCCCTGGGGCCGGATGCACTGGCCGAGGCGCTGGCCGGGTTCGTCGGCGAGTACGGCACCCGGCTGGTCGGCGGCTGCTGCGGCACCACCCCGGAGCACATCCGGGCCGTGGTCGAGGCCGTCGGGCGGGCCACCCCGGCCCGGCGGGACCCGCGACCCGAGCCAGGCGTGTCCTCGCTGTACGCCCCGGTGCCGTTCCGCCAGGACACCAGCGTGCTGATGATCGGCGAGCGCACCAACGCGAACGGGTCCAAGAAGTTCCGCGAGGCGATGCTCGAGCAGAACTGGGAAAACTGCGTCGCCATCGCCAGGGACCAGATCGCGGACGGCGCCCACCTGCTCGACCTGTGCATCGACTACGTCGGGCGCGACGGCACCGCCGACATGGCCGAGCTGGCCGGCCGGCTGGCCACCGCGTCCACCCTGCCGATCATGCTGGACTCCACCGAGCCGCCGGTGATCCAGGCGGGCCTCGAGCGGCTCGGCGGGCGCTGCATCGTCAACTCGGTGAACTTCGAGGACGGCGACGGGCCGGAGTCGCGGTTCCAGCGGACGATGGCGCTGGTCCGGGAGCACGGTGCCGCGGTCGTGGTGATGTGCATCGACGAGGAGGGTCAGGCCCGGACGGCCGACTGGAAGGTGCGGATCGCGGCCCGGACCATCGACGACCTGGTCGCCAAGCATGGGATGCGGGTCAACGACATCGTGGTGGACACGCTCACCTTCCCGATCACCACCGGGCAGGAGGAGGTCCGCCGCGACGCGATCGAGACGATCGGGGCGATCCGTGAGCTGAAGCGGCGCTATCCCGAGGTGCAGACCACACTCGGTGTGTCGAACGTGTCGTTCGGCCTCAACCCGGCCGCTCGCCAGGTACTGAACTCGGTGTTCCTGCACGAGGCGGTGGAGGCTGGGCTCGACACCGCGATCGTCAGCGCGGCGAAGATCCTGCCGATGGCCAAGATCCCCGACGAGCAGCGCTCCGTCGCGTTGGACCTGGTCTACGACCGGCGCGCCGAGGGGTACGACCCGCTGAGCCGGTTCATGGAGCTGTTCGAGGGCGTCACGGCGTCCTCGGCGAAGGCGGGCCGGGCCGAGGAGCTGGCCGCGCTGCCGCTGTTCGAACGCCTGGAACGGCGGATCGTGGACGGCGAGCGCCCCGGGCTGGACGCCGACCTGGACGCCGCGCTCGAGGAGCGGCCCGCGCTGGACATCATCAACGTGACGCTGCTGGCCGGCATGAAGACGGTCGGTGAGCTGTTCGGTTCCGGTCAGATGCAGCTGCCGTTCGTGCTGCAGAGCGCCGAGGTGATGAAGGCGGCGGTCGCCTACCTCGAGCCGCATATGGAACGCGCCGAGGACGACGAGGGCAAGGGCACGATCGTGCTGGCCACGGTCAAGGGCGATGTGCACGACATCGGCAAGAACCTGGTCGACATCATCCTGACCAACAATGGCTACACCGTGGTCAACCTGGGCATCAAGCAGCCCATCTCGACCATCCTGACCGCCGCCGAGGAGCACCGGGCGAACGCGGTCGGCATGTCCGGGCTGCTGGTGAAGTCCACCGTGATCATGAAGGAGAACCTCGAGGAGATGAACTCCCGAGGGGTCGCCGACAAGTTCCCGGTGCTGCTCGGGGGCGCCGCGCTGACCCGCTCCTACGTGGAGCACGACCTGGCCGAGGTGTACCAGGGCCAGGTCAGCTACGCGCGGGACGCCTTCGAGGGGCTGCGCCTGATGGACTCGCTGATGGCGGCCTCGCGCGGCGAGACGACGCCGGAGTCGGAGGAGGAGCAGGCCAAGGCCGCCGAGCGCAAGGCCCGGCACGACCGGTCCCGGCGGATCGCGGCCAAGCGCAAGGCGGCCGAGGCGGAGCTGGCGCCGGTCGAGGTGCCGACCCGGTCCGACGTGTCCACCGACGTGCCGCTGCCCACGCCGCCGTTCTGGGGCACCCGCGTGGTGCGCGGCGTGCCGCTGGCCGACTACTCCTCGATGCTGGACGAGCGGGCCACCTTCCTCGGCCAGTGGGGGCTGCGCGGGGCCAGGGGCGGCAACGGGCCGAGCTACGAGGAGCTGGTGGAGACCGAGGGGCGGCCCCGGCTGCGCCACTGGCTGGACCGGCTGTCCACCGAGGGCGTGCTGGCCCACGCGGCGCTGGTCTACGGCTACTTCCCGGCGGTCTCCGAGGGCGACTCGCTGGTGGTGCTGACCGAGCCGCGCCCGGACGCCCCGGAGCGGTGCCGCTTCACCTTCCCCCGCCAGCGCCGCGACCGGCACCTGTGCCTGGCCGACTTCTGGCGACCCCGCGAGCTGGCGATCGAGCGCGGCGAGGTCGACGTGGTGCCCTTCCACCTGGTCACCATGGGCCAACAGATCGCCGACTATGCTCACGAACTGTTCGTGAAAGACGCCTACCGTGACTATCTGGAGGTGCACGGGTTGGGCGTACAGCTCACCGAGGCGCTCGCCGAGTACTGGCACCGGCGGATCCGCGAGGAGATGCGCTGGTCCGACGGCGGCAACCTGGCGGCGGAGGACCCTGACGACGTCGAGGCGTTCTTCAAGCTCGGCTACCGGGGTGCCCGGTACTCGATCGGCTACGGCGCCTGCCCGGACATGGACGACCGCCGCAAGATCGTTGACCTGCTCGAGCCGGGCCGGATCGGCGTCGAGCTCTCCGAGGAGCTGCAGCTGCACCCCGAGCAGAGCACCGACGCACTGGTGGCACACCACCCCGAGGCGAAGTACTTCAACGCCTGATGTCGAACCTGCCTCGAGAGGCCGAACCCGTTGCCCAGGGTCGCGCCGCGAGTACCCCTGGGCCGATTACCGCTGGACTCAGTGCCGTGCTGTGGGACATGGACGGCACCCTGGTCGACTCGGAGAAGATCTGGGACGTCTCGCTGGCCGAGCTGGCCCGCCACCTCGGCGGTGAGCTGAGCGCCCCCACCCGGGTCGCCATGGTGGGCAGCTCGATGTGGCCGACTCTGGAGCTGATGTTCGACGAGGTCGGCCTCGAGCACCGGCCGGAGGCGATGCGGGAGGCCGCCGACTGGCTCTCCCGGCGCACGGCGGAGCTGTTCCACGCGGGGCTGCCGTGGCGGCCCGGCGCGCTGGAGACGCTGCGCCTGGTGCGGTCCACCGGGCTGGCCACCGCGCTGGTCACCTCCACCGAGCGGACGCTGGTCGAGCAGGCGCTGGACTCGATCGGCCGGGAGTTCTTCGACCTCACGGTGTGCGGCGACGAGGTACCGGCCACCAAGCCGGCACCGGACCCGTACCTGATCGCCGCCGAGAAGCTCGGGGTGCGCCCCGAGCTGTGCCTGGCGATCGAGGACTCGCCGACCGGCGCGGCCGCCGCCTCGGCCGCCGGTTGCGCGGTACTGGTGGTGCCGAACGACGTCGAGGTGCCTCCGGCGCCCGGCCGCATCCAGCGCGACTCGCTAGCCGGGCTGACCGAGTCGGACCTGCACGAGCTGTGGGCCACCGCCACCGCCGGTAACCACTGGTCTCCGCAGAGCGTCCGCTCGGCAGTGCCATCGCGTGACCAGTGATACTGACGGTGTGCCATCGGTCGCAGGCCGACCGCCGCCAGCAGACACCATGTGGTGTCTTGGCCACCCGCGTGGCACTCCACAGCTGACACTTATGAGGGAAGGGAGCACGTCCCGTGAAGACTTTTGATGACCTGTTCGCCGAGCTGGCCGAGAAGGCGCAGACGCGTCCGGCCGGTTCAGGGACGGTCGCCGCCCTGGATGCCGGTGTGCATGCCCAGGGTAAGAAGCTTCTCGAAGAGGCGGGCGAGGTGTGGTTGGCGGCCGAGCATGAGGCGGACGACCAGCTTGCCGAAGAGATCTCCCAGCTGCTGTACAGGATCCAGGTCGTGATGCTCGGACGCGGGCTCGGCCTGGAGGACGTCTACAAGTTCCTCTAGCCACAAGATCGTTTCGCTGTCAGGAGAGAAAGTCATGCTCCGCGTTGCCCTGCCGAACAAGGGAACCCTCGCCGAGCCCGCGAGCACGATGATGCGTGAGGCCGGCTACCGGCAACGCACCGACTCGCGGGATCTCAGTGCGCTGGACGAGGAGAACCAGGTCGAGTTCTTCTACCTGCGTCCCAAGGACATTGCCACCTACGTCGGCAACGGCGACCTCAACATGGGCGTCACCGGGCATGACCTGATGGACGAGTCCGGCAGCCCGGTCCGCCAGATGCTCAGGCTCGGCTTCGGTTACTCGAAGTTCCGGTTCGCCGTCTCGGAGAACAGCGACTGGAAGCTGGAGGACCTGGACGGCAAGAAGATCGCCACCTCGTACCCCCGGCTGGTCCGGGCGCACCTGGCCGGCAAGCGGATCTCGGCGCAGATAGTGAAGCTGGACGGCGCCGTGGAGATCTCCATCCAGCTCGGCCTCGCGGACGCCATCGCCGACGTGGTCAGCTCCGGGCGCACCCTCCGCCAGCACCACCTCAAGGTCATCGGTGACCCGATCGCCGAGTCCGAGGCCACCCTGATCGAGCGCGAGCCGCGCAACGACCGGCGGGACAGCCTGGAGACCAAGGGCGAGAAGAACATCTTCCTGGAGCGGTTGCGCGGCGTCGTCTACGCCCGCCAGTACCTGATGCTGGACTACGACTGCCCCGAGACCCAGCTCCCGGCGGCCGAGAAGCTCACGCCGGGGCTGGCCTCGCCCACGATTGCCCCGCTGGCCCGCAAGGGCTGGGTCGCCGTGCGTGCCATGGTGCGCCTCAACGAGGCCAACATCACGATGGACCGGCTGGCCGCCATCGGCTGCACCGCCATCCTGACCTCGGTGATCCGGTCCTGCCGGGCCGTCGACAACCGCAACGGCGACGACGACCTCTGAGGGCTGCGCGGTAGCCCGGCCGGAACCCGGTCGAACAGAAGTCGGAGGTGATCACGGCGCATCCGGTCTGATGACAGCCCCGATCCGGGGCGTCACGGAGCCGCGAGGTGACCGTATGAGCAAGACCGACAAGACCCGGCCTCTGTGGGTGCAGTTGGCGGACGCGCCGTTGGTGACCTGCGTGCCCGTGCACCGACTACTACCACCGACGTGAAGAGCGCCGCCGCGGCCGTCGTGAGGCGCGCCTCGAGCTTCGCCGTTATAGCGGCGAGGACTGAAAACGGGGCACTGGAAGATCGGGTGCGGGGCGGGAACTCAGCCGTGGCCGAGCCCTACTCCGCGCGGTCGAGCAGGCTCTCCCCGCCGGTGACCGCCGGGTCGGGCTCCGGCCACCCGGGGTACTCCGGCGGGGTGCCGCCGAAGGCGGGGCAGAGGGCCTGGTGGCTGCACCAGTCGCACAGCCGGCTGGGGTTCGGCCGGAAGTCGCCGGAGTGCCCGGCCCGCAGGATTGCCGTCCAGATCGCATCCAGCGTGCGGGCGAACCTGCGCAGCTCCGGCTCGTCCGGTCGGTAGGTCAGCTCCTCGCCGTCCGACAGGTACATCAGCCGCAGCTGGCTCGGCACCACACCCCGGGTGAGCAGCACCACCAGCGCGTAGAACTTCATCTGGAACAGCGCCCTGGCCTCGGCGATCTCCCTCGGCGCCGCGCCGGTCTTGTAGTCCACCACACGGACCTGCCCGGTGGGCGCCACGTCCAGCCGGTCCACATAGCCGCGCAGCAGCAGGCCGGACTCCAGCTCAGCCTCCACCAGCTGCTCGCAGGCCTCTGGCTCGAGCCGGCGCGGATCCTCCAGCGTGAAGTAGGTGTCCAGCAGCGCGCCGGCCGACTCCAGCCAACCCGCCAGCTCCGTCTCCTCGGCGCCCTCGAACAGCTCGGCCAGCCGGGGCTCGCCGGCCGTGAGCTCGGCCCAGACCGGGTCGAGCAGCTCGCGGGCCCGGGCCGGCAGCCGCTCCACCGCCGGCAACCGGTACAGCCGCTCCAGCACCGCGTGCACCACCGTGCCCCGGACCTGCGCCCGCGTCGGCACCTCGGGCAGCCGGTCGACCGCGCGGAACCGGTAGAGCAGCGGACACTGCTTGAAGTCACCAGCGCGGGACGGCGACAGCGCCGGCCGCCGCCTAGGCCGCTGCCCGACAGTTGCCTCGCCGCCGTCTTCCGGGGCTGGCAGCTGTGGGGCCGGGTTCGCGGTGGCTGACTGCGGTGGGGCTGGCTCGGTCAGGGCTGGCGCCGTGGGAGTTGTCGGCTTCGCGGGGGCCGAGTCGCTGGTGGCCGGCCCGAGGGGGAGTTGCTCGTCGGGGGTGTCGTCGTGGGGGAGTTGCCCCGGTAGGGCTTGCCCCCGAAGCTCGGCGGCCGGCACGGTGTCCGTCACGCGGCGAAGCCTAGGCGATCCCCCCGACGATCCCCCGAGGGCCGCACTCCACGCGGCCGCACCAGCGACTTGTCGCGGCAATTAGGCACGACAAGTCCCACTTGTCGCGCCTAATTCCAACGACAAGTGGGACGGCGGCCCGGCCACGGCGGCCCGCCGCGGCCGTTCGGCACGGCGGCCCGCCGCGCTCCGCTAGTCGTCGTCTCCGCCGTCTCCGCCGTCGCCGCCCGAGTCGCTGTCGTGGCTGTCGCCGCCGGAGTCGCTGTCCGAGTCGCTGTCGTGGCTGTCGCTCTTGCTGCTGGAGTGGCTGTCCGAGTCGTCGTCGGAGTCGCTGTCGTGGCTCGAGCTGTGCTTCGACGAGTGGCTGTCGGAGTCGTCGTCGTCGGAGTCGGAGTGCTTGCTCGAGTGTGAGCTCTTGCTGGAGTGGCTGTCGGAGTCGTCGTCCGAGTCCGAGTGCTTGCTGGAGCGCGAGCTCTTGCTGGAGTGGCTGTCCGAGTCGTCATCGTCGTGCGAGCTCTTGCTCGAGCTCTTCTCGCTGTAGTGCGAGATGATCTTGTCGAGGTCCGATGAGCTCGAGTCGGAGTCACTGCTGTCGGAGTGCTTGTCCGAGTCACTCTTGTCGGACTTGTGCGAGTCGCTCTTCTCGGAGCTGTCGCTGTCCGAGCTGCTGCTCTTGGAGCTCGAGCTCTTCGAATCACTGCTCGAGGACGAGCCAGTGCTCGCACTGTCCGAGTAGCTGCTGCTCGAGCTGTCCGAGTCCTGGCCGGACCGCTCGCTCGACTTCGTGCTGGAGCCGCTGTCGGAGTAGTCGCTCGAGTCGACCCCGTACTGCGACATGATCTCCTTGGCCATCTGCTCCTTCGCCGAGTCGGACGAGGAGCTGTGCTCGCCCGAGTCGCTCGAGCTGGCCGAGTAGCCCGAGTCGGAGGGGTAGTTCGAGCTGGTCGAGTCGCTCGAGCTCGCCGGGCGGGAGTTCTCGTCGAAGTAGGCGCCCGAGTTGTTCTCGTACTGCTCCGGCGACGACGAGCTGGCGGACGAGCTGGCGGACGAGGAGGAGGACGAGGAGCGGTCGGAGTCGCCGGCGGCCTGCTCCTGCATCCCGGCCATCATCGCGTTGGTGATCGCGCTGCCCATGTCGCCGGACATCGCATCGCTGGCGATCTGGCGCTCCATGGCCTCTTTGCTGGTGCCGCTGTCCTGGTAGGTGTAGTTCGGCTCCGTCGTCTGTGGAGTCGCCTCGCTGTTGCCCCGGTTCGTCGGCCCGATGAACGGGCTGTTGTCCGAGACCTTGTCGTACGGCGTGGAGAGCGGCTGGTCACCGCCCTCGAACGAGGATCCCGGCTGCCCGGTGCCCCCGTTGGCCGGCGCGGGGGCCTGACCGGGTGCCGTGGAGCCGGCGTTCGGGGGGGCGGCCTGGCCACCGCCGGCCGGTGCCGGTGCCGACTGAGCGCCACCGGCCGGTGCGGGGGACGTCTGAGCGCCACCGGAAGGGCCCGGCGAGGTGATCCCGTCCAGCGGCGCGGCATTGCTGCCGACCGCGCCGTCGACCGGCCCGGACTGGGCTGGGCCGGAGTGAGCTGGGGCGGGCTGGCTCGGGTTCGACTCGGCGGGCGCCGGCTGGGCCGGTGCGGCGCCACCGCCGGCTCCTCCGCCGGCCTCGGCGCGGCCGCCCGTGCCGGCGCCACCGGCCGGGGCGCCTCCACCGGCCGGTCCACCGCCGACCGCCTTGCTCGCTCCGTCGGCGGTCTGGCCGACGGCGTTGCCGGCTCCGTCGGCGGTCTGGCCGACCGCGTTGCCCGCGCCTCGCGCGGCGTCGCCGACCGGGCCGCCACCGCCGGGGTGTGCCGGAGCGGGCTGGGCGGCCCCGCCGGCAGCCGGTGCGGGCGTGGCGGGTGCGGGTGCGGCCGGGGCCGGGGCGGCCTCGGCCTGAGGTGCGCCGGCGGCGGGTGCACCACCAGGCGGTGCGGCCTGGGGTGCGCCGGCGGCGGGTGCTCCGCCTGGAGGGGCGCCCGCGGGTGCACCCGCGGGAGGTGCGGCGGGCGCGGCGGGGGGCGGCGCGGCCTGGCCGACAGCGTTGCCGGCTCCGTCGGCGGCCTGCCCGACGGCGTTGCCGGCGCCTCGCGCGGTGTCGCCTACGGCGTTGCCCGCGCCCCGGGCGGCGTCGCCGGCCGCCGGTGCGGCGCCGGGTGCCGGTGCGCCCGCGCCAGGAGCTCCGGCGGCGGGTGCGGGTGCCGCGGGTGCGGGTGCTGCCGGTGCGGGTGCGGGTGCGGCGGGAGCTCCGGCCGCGGCTGCGCCGGGAGCGCCAGGAGCGGCGGCGGGTGCGGGTGCGGCGACCTGGGGGACCGCCTTCGCCGCGTCGTTGAGCGGGGCCTGGGTGACGCCGGAACCGGGGATGTCCGGCCCGGCGGCCAGCACCTGCGGGTTCGGCGGGACCTCGGGGCGGGTGCGGCCGGGGTTGGGCGGCGCGCCGTTGCCGACGTCCTGGCGACCGGGGTCGTCCGGGTCCTTCGGGGCGACGATCTCCGGGCGGGCGGGCTGGCCGCCGACCGGGTTCGGGTCGCGCGAGCCGTTGTTGCGCTCAGGGTGCTCGATCAGCTGGTCGACCATCGACGTGATCGACCTGGTCGCGTTGTCGTCGTCAGGCAGGGGCGTCGCCATCGCCTGGTGCAGGTCGTCGCGCAGGTTGTCCAGCTCCTGCTGCTGGGAGTCCCGCTGGCGCACCCGCATGTTGCGCTGTTCGGAGAGCTGCTGTGAGGCACTGGCCTCGGCGGGGGAGAGCTGCCGGTAGCGGGGCACGTCCTCGATGGCCCGGTCCAGGCTGCTGACGTGGTCCTCGGTGTCCGCCAGCCGCTGGTCGGTGTCCTGCAGGGACTGCCAGGTGGCCAGCTCGGAGGAGAGGGTGACGCGTTGCTGCTCGAGCAGTGACCTGCGGGCGTTGAGGGCGCGCACCGGGGTCGGCGTCGGGTCGGGCCGCCGGTCGGGCGGCAGCGCGTCCCAGATCCGCTGGGTCTGGGCGACCTGGTTGAGCTGCGTGTCCAGCGAGGCGAGGGTGACCTGGGCCTGCCTGGCCCACTGCTGCTCGGCCTCCGGCGTCGAGGCCAACCAGGGCGACTCGGTGACGGCCGCGCTCGGCGCGCCGATGGGCGAGCTGGCGGCCATCAGCCCGCCGCCGGTGACCAGCAGGCCGGCCGAGCCGAGCACGGCGACCGCGCGGCAGCGGCGGGCGGCGGCCATGGCGAGCTCGCGGCGCCTCCGGCTGACTCCCGGCACCGGAGCGAGCGGGGGCAATGGCAGGGGAGGGGTCGGTAGTGGGAGTGGCGGCGCGGTGGCCGAACGGTGGGTGCCCTCACGGCGCATCTGGCGCGCGATTGCGCGGTGCGCCGCGGTGCAGTATTTGCGTTGGGGGCGGCCATCGGGTTCCGACTCGATAACGACATAACAACCAGGAAGCGCGCAGCGTCGACCGTCGGTGATAGTCATCTTCCCCCGTCCCACCAGGAAGTCCCAGGTCATGGCGCCGCCGGAGTTGCCCCTATATCAAGGCGCGCGCTACCGGCGGTGGATTGCCAGCCCCCGACTCTCCATCCGAGCAAGGTCAACATATCGGATGATTCGACTAGTGTCACTAGTCTTCGAAGTGGAGATTAGTTGACGCTCGGTAGGCGTTTGCCTACGGTAATCGGCCTTCCAACTAAATTGGCCTCTATCGTTCCACTCATTAGGGTTTCCGAGGTTCATTCCCGAGACCCGACGGCTGGTGGCCCGTCACCCTCGCGATAGCGTCCTGGCCCATGTCTGGCCCTGTTTCCGGTGCTCTCGGCTCCGCCGAGGCGCGCGGCCCTTTCGGTCCCGGCGATCGAGTGCAACTGACGGACCCGAAGGGGCGTCGTTACACCTTGGTCCTGGAGACCGGCGGGCAGTACCACACCCACCGCGGCGCGATTGCGCACGACGAGCTGATCGGGGGACCGGAGGGCAACGTCGTCACGTCCACTTCCGGGACCTCGTACCTCGCGTTCCGTCCCCTGTTGCCGGACTACGTGCTGTCCATGCCCCGGGGTGCGCAGGTGATCTACCCGAAGGACGCCGCCCAGATCGTGATGTGGGGTGACATCCGCCCGGGCGCCCGCGTGCTGGAGGCGGGCGCCGGGTCGGGCGCGTTGGCCTGCTCGCTGCTGCGGGCGGTCGGCGAGCGCGGCGAGGTCATCTCCTACGAGATCCGACAGGACCACGCCGAACACGCCGTCCGGAATGTGGAACGGTTCTTCGGAGCGTCACCACCCAACTGGACCTTGCATCTGGGCGATGTCTCAGAGTTCGTCGGGGAGGTCGACCGGGTCGTACTGGACATGCTCGCGCCGTGGGAGGTGTTGCCCTCGGTGACCAAGGCGCTGCTGCCCGGCGGGGTGCTGACGGTCTACGTGGCGACCACCACACAGCTGTCCAAAATTACCGAGAGCCTGCGTGAGCAGCAGTGTTGGACCGAGCCCCAGGCCTGGGAGACATTGCTCCGTCCGTGGCATGTTGTGGGACTTTCGGTACGGCCCGAGCACCGCATGATCGGTCACACCGCGTTCTTGTTGACCACTCGGAGGCTCGCTGACGGGGTAACGCCGCCCCGACCGCAGCGCAGGCCGACGGGTCGATGAGGCCGGGAGGTTATCGCTGCGTGACGTCAAGCTGTCATCCGGCTGAGTGCTGGATCACCGATCTGACGTACCGCGACAGTGGCTAGCGACAGGTACCGTATGGAAACGGAACACGGAGGGGAGGCGCCGTGAACCACTACGATGGCCCTGGAGGGCATCAACCGGATGAGCGGGAGCTCAGCTCTGCGGAGCTGACTGCCCAGATCAGGTTCCTCGAAGATGAGGTATCTCTGCTACGCCGTAAGCTGACCGAGTCGCCGAGGCACGCACGGATCCTCGAACAGCGTCTCGCCGAGTCGGCCAGCCGGTTGTCGCAGCTGAGCGCCCGCAACGAGAAGCTCACCGAAACGCTGCGAGAAGCGCGCAGCCAGCTGGTGGCTCTGCGGGAGGAGGTTGACCGACTCGCCCAGCCGCCCAGCGGCTACGGCGTGTTCCTGTCCGGCTTCGAGGACGGCACCGTCGATGTGTTCACCGCCGGTCGGCGGATGCGCGTCGCGGTCTCGCCAGCGGTGGAGCTGACCGAGCTCGGCAAGGGCCAGACGGTCCGGCTGAACGAGGCGCTCACCGTCGTCGAGTCGGGTGACTTCGAGCGGACCGGCGAGGTGTGCGCACTTCGTGAGGTTCTGCTCGACGCGCCCAACTCGGAGGGCGAGCAGCTCGCGGCACGCGCGCTGGTCGTCGGGCACGCGGATGAGGAGCGCGTCGTCTGGTTGGCGGAACCGCTGCTCGCGGGGCCGAACAACCCGGACGCCGTGCCACTCAAGCCGGGTGACTCGCTGCTGGTGGACACCAAGGCGGCGTATGCCTACGAGCGGGTACCGAAGGCCGAGGTCGAAGACCTCGTGCTGGAGGAAGTTCCGGACGTGGCCTACGAGGACATCGGTGGACTCGGTCGGCAGATCGAACAGATCCGCGACGCGGTCGAGCTGCCGTTCCTGCACGCCGAGTTGTTCCGTGAGTACGAGCTGCGCCCGCCAAAGGGTGTCCTGCTCTACGGCCCGCCGGGCTGTGGCAAGACGCTCATCGCCAAGGCGGTGGCGAACTCGCTGGCCAAGAAGGTCGCCGAGGCACGTGGTGAGAGCAGCCACGATGCCAAGTCGTTCTTCCTGAACATCAAGGGCCCGGAGCTGCTCAACAAGTTCGTCGGCGAGACCGAGCGGCACATCCGGCTCATCTTCCAGCGAGCTCGGGAGAAGGCGTCCGAAGGCACCCCGGTGATCGTGTTCTTCGATGAGATGGACTCGATCTTCCGGACCCGTGGCTCCGGGGTCTCCTCCGACGTGGAGACCACCATCGTGCCGCAGCTGCTCAGCGAGATCGATGGCGTTGAGGGCCTGGAGAACGTGATCGTGATCGGTGCCTCGAACCGTGAGGACATGATCGACCCGGCCATCCTGCGTCCCGGCCGGCTCGACGTGAAGATCAAGATCGAGCGTCCGGACGCCGAAGCGGCCAAGGACATCTTCTCGAAGTACCTCACGCAAACACTGCCGATTCACTCCGACGACATGGCCGAATTCGGAGGCAGTCGTACTGCCTGCGTCGACGCGATGATCCAACGAGTGGTCGAGCGGATGTACACGGAAACCGAGGAGAACCGTTTCCTCGAGGTCACCTATGCGAATGGTGACAAGGAGGTGCTGTACTTCAAGGACTTCAACTCCGGTGCCATGATCCAGAATATCGTGGACCGGTCGAAGAAGGCCGCGATCAAGTCAGTGCTGGAAAGTGGCCAGCGCGGCTTGCGGGTGCAGCACCTGCTGGACGCCATCGTCGACGAGTTCGCCGAGAACGAGGACCTGCCCAACACCACCAACCCGGATGACTGGGCACGGATCTCGGGCAAGAAGGGTGAGCGCATCGTCTACATCCGCACCCTGGTGACCGGCAAGAGCGCGGAGTCGGGTCGAGC
>DATAZG010000144.1:0-20231 GCA_036272155.1 Pseudonocardia sp. | reverse complement strand
CCTGCTGCAGGCCGGTGCGGGCTCGCTGTTCGACGGCCTCGGCCTGGACGGCGACGAGGCGACCGGGGCGAACATCGTCCGCGTCGCCCTCGAGGCTCCGCTCAAGCAGATCGCGGTCAACGCCGGCCTCGAAGGCGGCGTTGTGGCGGAGAAGGTGCGCAACCTCCCCGCCGGCGAAGGCCTGGACGCGGCCACCGGCGAGTACAAGGACCTGATCAAGGCCGGCATCATCGACCCGGCCAAGGTCACCCGGTCCGCGCTGCAGAACGCGGCGTCCATCGCCGCGCTGTTCCTCACCACCGAGGCGGTCATCGCCGACAAGCCGGAGAAGAACTCCGCTCCGGCTGGCGACCCCACCGGTGGCATGGGTGGGGGCATGGACTTCTGAGTCCAGCTCTATCTGTACGTCCCTCGGGGGCGGTGCCGGAGTTCGCTCCGGTGCCGCCCTCGCGGCTTTTCCGGGGTGAGCGTTGTCAGTGCCTCAGTGCCTCAGTGCCTCAGTGCCTCAGTGCATCAGGACGCCGAACTGGACGACGCCGAACACCACCGGCCCCAGGTAGCCGGCTGAGCAGAGCAGCAGCCGCCGGCCCGCGTCCTCGGCGCGCCGCCCCCACAGCCAGAACACCAGCGGCACCGCCAGCGTCGCCACGCACGACGCGGCGAACACCAGCATGCCGAACAGCGCCAGGTACGCCCCCGGCGCCGACGGGTCGTCGAAGAACATCAGCGAGACCAGGCCGCAGAACACCCCGAGCAGCGCGACCAGGCCCGAGAGCAGGGCGGTCGCCACGGTCGCGACGATCCACCTCGGCTGCGTGCCGCGCGGGGTGGGCGGGCCGTAGGGCTGCATGGCGGGCGGGCCGTAGGGCTGCATGGTCCCAAAGTTAGGTGCTGTGGGTGGCCGCGCGGATCCGTAGCACTACCGATTCGCCGGACGCGCGATTCGCCGACGGCGTCCTAGCGGTGCCGGGCGGCCACGGCGGCGGCGCGGGCGGCCAGAGCGGCGCGCAGCTCCGGCGGGTCCAGTGCCTCGGCGTCCGGGGCCACGGCCCACAGCGCTGCCTCGGCGTGCCGGTGGTCGCCGTAGCTCGCCTCGACGGTCAGCCAGCCGTCGGTCTCGGTCTCAGGCCCGGTGGCTGTAGCGGCGAGGTCGAGGGCCGTGGCGGCCAGCTCGTCCCACCGCTCGCGCCGCACCCGGGCGCGCACCCGCAGCCCACCCCGGCTGGCCTGGAACTCGGCCCGCCGGCGCTGCCAGAACTGCTCAAGGTCGACCCCGCCCGGGCGGCGGGCCGGTTCGTCCAGCTCGACCGCCTCGTCGATCCGGGACACCCGGTAGGTGCGGTCCGCGCCGTCGTGCTGGGCCAGCAGGTACCACCGGCCGGCCGCGCTGACCAGGCCGAGCGGGTCGACGGTCCGCCAGCGCGGCGCGGCGCCCGGCGAGGGGTAGCGCAGCCGCAGCCGGAGCCCGGCGAACACGGCACGCTGCACGGCCGCGAGCTGTGGCTCCGGGACCGGGTCGGCGAGCCAGCCACCGGGGCGCACGAGTACCCGGTCCGCCGCGTCGACGGCGTCGGCCCGGCTGCTCGTCGGCAGCGCGGCCACCACCTTGCGCATCGCCGACGCGAACGCCGCGCCGAGCCCCAGCGCATCCGAGGTCGCCGCCGACCGGGCCGTGAGCAGCGCGACCGCCTCGTCCGGGGTCAACCCGGTCAGGTCGGTGGAGAACCCCGGCAGCAGCGCGAACCCGCCCTGGCGACCGCGCTCGGCGTACACCGGGATGCCCGCCGTGGACAGCGCATCGATGTCGCGCAGCACCGTGCGGGTGGACACCTCCAGCTCGCGGGCCAGCTCGGTGGCCGTCATCCGGCCGCGCACCCGCAGCAGCAGGACCAGCGACAGCAGGCGGTCGGCGCGCATGGGCCCGATTCTGCCGTGAATACACGACACAGCATGTCGTGATTAGCTGACATCGTCGAACTCATGAACAGAACCGAACCGACCACAACCGCTCCGACGCCGCCGACCGCTCCGACTTCTCCGACCCCGTCGACCGCACCGGCCGAGGCCGCCGGGTCGGCCGAGACCGCCGCACCGACCGGGGTGCTGGATCCCCGGCCGCTCTACCGGCGCGCGCTGAGCTGGGTGCACGACCTGGCCGACGGCGTCCGTCCCGACCAGCTCGCCGGGTCGACGCCGTGTGCGGAGTTCGATGTGCGGACGCTGCTCGGTCACCTGGTGGCCGGCGTCGAGCGAGCCCGGGTGATGGGCGAGGGCGGCGACCCGTTCTCGGTGCCGCTCGCGGTCACCGGGCTGGCCGACCCGGCCTGGGCGCGGGCCTACGCCGAGGCCACCGCCAAGATGTGGACGGTGTGGTCGGACGAGCGGCGGTTGGTCGCCACGGTGACCGCGCCCTGGGGCACAGTGCCCGGCCGGGCGGCCATGCTCGGCTACCTCAACGAGACCCTGGTGCACGGTTGGGACCTCGCCGTGGCCACCGGGCAGCCGCCGGAGGCGGACGCCGACCTCGCCGGCACGGTGCTCGCGCTGGCGCCCCGGATCATCCCGGCCGAACCGCGCGGTGGCCACACGCCGTTCGCGCCCGCCGTCGAGCCGGCCCCCGACGCCGGCCCGACCGAGCGGCTCGCCAACTGGTCCGGCCACCGCCGCTGAAGTCCTGGGCGGCAGCCGGGTCAGCGAGTCAGCGGGCTGTCAGCCGGCCTCGCCCGGGGTGGACACCGACGCCGTCGGCCGCACGGCCGGCAGCAGGTCGGTGGTCGCCTCGGGGTGGGCCCTGGCGCCGTCGTCCACGGTGGACTCCGGTGCCTTCGGCATCAGGATCCAGCACGCCACGTAGAGGATCACGCCGGCGCCCGCCCCGAGCACCGTGACCAGCACGAGCGCCAGCCGCAGGATCGTCGCGTCGACCCCGAGCGTCTCGGCGAGGCCGCCACAGACGCCGGCGATCATGCGCTGGTCGCGGCTGCGCTGGAGTCGGACCGCCGGCCGGGCGCTCCCGGTCGGGGGCGCGGCGACCGGGGGTGGGGTGTAGGCCGGTGGCGGCGTGTAGGCCGGCGGCGTGGTCTCTACCGGCGGCGTGGCGTCAACCGGCGGCGTGGTGTCCGCTGCCGGGGGTGTGGGGTCGGTGGGCGGGGTCGCCGAAACGACCGCGTCCGGGGTGTGGTCGCTGGGCGGGGTGGACGGTGTGCCCGGGTTGCCGGTCGTCTCGTTCATGAGATCGAGCCTGCCGGTCCCCGACCGCCACCACCTCAGGGCCGCACCCCGAACCGTCCCTGGTCCACACCCTGGCCGGAGCACCGGGAAACCCCGACTCGCGCCGCGGAATCCAGCGACTCGGCCTACCGAATCCAGCGACTCGCGGTCAGAGCGTGGGCTCGACGTCGGGGACGGGTGGGCCGAGGATGTCGTCGGCGTCCATGATCCGGTAGGCGTAGCCCTGCTCGGCGAGGAACCGCTGGCGGTGGGCGGCGTACTCGGTGTCCAGGGTGTCGCGGGAGACCACGGAGTAGAAGTGGGCCTGGCGGTGGTCACCCTTGGGACGCAGGAGCCGACCCAGCCGCTGGGCCTCCTCCTGCCGCGAGCCGAACGTGCCCGACACCTGCACGGCGACCGAGGCCTCCGGCAGGTCGATGGAGAAGTTGGCGACCTTGGAGACGACGAGCCTGGGGATCTCGCCGGTGCGGAACGCCTGGAACAGCTCCTCGCGCTCCTTGTTCCGGGTGGACCCCTCGATCACCGGGCAGTCCAGCTCGGCGGCGAGCTCGTGCAGCTGGTCCAGGTAGGCGCCGATGACCAGTGCCGGCTCGCCGGGGTGGCGGTCCAGGATGGCCTTGACCACCGCCGCCTTGGTGTGTGCCGTGGCGGCCAGCTTGTAGCGGTCCTCGGCCTCGGCGGTGGCGTAGGACAGCCGCTCGGCGTCGGTCAGGGTGACCCGGACCTCGATGCAGTCGGCCGGCGCGATCCAGCCCTGCTGCTCGATGTCGCGCCACGGTGCGTCGTAGCGCTTGGGCCCGATCAGGGAGAACACGTCGCCCTCCCGGCCGTCCTCGCGGACCAGGGTGGCGGTGAGCCCGAGCCGGCGGCGGGACTGCAGGTCGGCGGTCATCCGGAAGACCGGCGCGGGCAGCAGGTGCACCTCGTCGTAGATGATCAGACCCCAGTCCTTGGAGTCGAACAGCTCGAGATGGCGGTACTCGCCCTTGGACTTGCGCGTCATCACCTGGTAGGTGGCGATGGTGACCGGGCGGATCTCCTTGCGCTCGCCGGAGTACTCGCCGATCTCGTCCTCGGTCAAGGAGGTCCGCGCTACCAGTTCTCGTTTCCACTGCCGGCCGGCCACCGTGTTGGTGACCAGGATCAGCGTGGTGGCCTGCGCCTCGGCCATCGCGGCGGCGCCGACCAGCGTCTTGCCGGCGCCACAGGGCAGCACGACGACGCCGGAGCCGCCGGCCCAGAAGCCGGTGACCGCGTCGCGCTGGTAGTCGCGCAGGACCCAGCCGTCCTCCGCCAGCGAGATCGGGTGCGCCTCGCCGTCCACGTAGCCGGCCAGGTCCTCGGCCGGCCACCCGACCTTGAGCAGCGCCTGCTTGAGGGTGCCGCGCGCCGAGGGGTGCACCAGGACGGTGTCGTCGTCGATCCGGTTGCCCAGCATCGGGGCGATCTTCTTCTGGCGGAGGATCTCCTCCAGCACCGCGCGGTCCAGCGAGACCAGCACGAGACCGTGCACCGGGGACTTGACCAGCTGCAGCCGCCCGTAGCGGCCCATCGTGTCGACCACGTCGACCAGCAGCGGCTGCGGCACTGCGTACCGGGAGAACCGGACCAGGGCGTCGACGACCTGCTCGGCGTCGTGCCCGGCGGCGCGGGCGTTCCACAGCGCGAGCGGCGTCACCCGGTAGGTGTGCACGTGCTCGGGGGCACGCTCCAGCTCGGCGAACGGGGCGATCGCGGCGCGCGCCTCCGCGGCTGCCGGGTGGTCCACCTCGAGCAGCAGCGTCTTGTCGGATTGAACGATGAGTGGTCCGTCGGTCACGGACAGTTCCTTCCCGCCGGGGGTTCGGTGCACCGGATGCGGTCAGCGAAGGGGCGCGGCCGGCCAAGTAGGTCATGGAAGCCCCATAGGACGCAAACGTCAGTGGGGCTGCAGATGCTTCCCGACCCTGGTGTGACGGGGGCTGCTCGAGCTACCGCTATACTTCGCGCCCTTAGAAGGACGCAGCTTGCCAAGAAGATCATAGTCGGCTCCCCGGCCACGACCGCGGCTTTTTCTGGCGTGTCGGCGACTTTGATCGTGTCGGTGGGGGACAGACAGCTGAACCGGTGCACTACAGCCTGGCGCACCACCCCGCGCGCTGCAGGGAGGCGCTGACATGACCAGCACACCCAAGGGTAGCGGTCGCTTCGAGCGACTGCAGCCACGAAACTGGAGCCTGCCAGTCAAGCTGGCGGCGGTGCTGATGGTGCCCACGCTGCTGGGCGTCGCTCTCGGGGTCGCGCGGATCGTCGAGCACACCCAGCAGGCCGCCGACCTTGCCTCCGCCGACCGGTTCGTCGAGCTGGACGGCAAGGCCGCCACCCTGATCGGCCAGCTGCAGCGGGAACGTGACCAGGCCTCCGTCTTCGTGCAGAACAACCGCACCGGCGACAAGAACGCGCTGCAGTCCGAGTTCGGCAACACCGACGGTGACGTGACCGTGCTGGCGACCGAGGTGGGGCAGCCGGCTTCCCTGGGTGGCGCCGCGCAGACCGCCTACGGGCAGGCCAAGGACAACCTGGACCGACTCGCCCAGCTGCGTGACCAGGTGCTCAACAGTGCGGTGCCGGCACCGGCCGTGATCGCCCAGTACACCGGCCTGATCGAGCCGGTCATCGTGTTCGAGGCGGCGCTGGACCGCCAGCTGAACACGCCCGCGATGGCCGGCCCCGCCGCCGCCCTGACCGCGCTGACCTCGATCCAGGAGCAGATCGCGCTGCAGCACACGGTGATCGCGGTGGCCATCGCCCGAGGCCAGCTGCTGCCGCCCGACGCCGACACGGTGCACACCACCGACGCGCAGCTGGGTGCCGCCGTCGACCAGTTCCGCGCCGCCCTGGACTCCGACCAGCAGGGCCGCTACGCCGGGTTCACCGCCGACCAGGCCACCGGCCAGCGCCAGCAGCTCAAGCAGGCGGCGCTGAGCAGGGTGGGAGCCCGGGGCCAGCTGGGGATCAGCCCGGCCGACTGGGACAACGCGTACAACTCCGTAGTTGCGGAACTGCGCACTTCCGGAGACGGCCTGCGCGGCGACGTCCAGCAGACCAGCGAGGCGCAGCAGGAGGCCGCGCGCAACGCCGCCGGTATCGACTCGGTGATCCTGCTGCTGGCGCTGCTCGGCGCGGCCACCGTCGTGTTCCTCGTCGGTCGCTCGATGCTGAAGCCGCTGCGGACCCTGCGCACCACCGCGCTGGACATCGCCGAGCGCCGGCTGCCCGTCGCCGTGCAGAAGATGCGCGCCGGCGAGGCCGTCAACCCCGAGGTGGAGCCCGTCCCGGTGCACAGCATCGAGGAGATCGGCCAGGTGGCCAGGGCGTTCGACCAGGTCCACGGGCAGGCCATCCGGTTGGCCGCCGAGCAGTCCACCCTGCAGACCAGCGTCAGCAGCATGTTCGTCAACCTGTCCCGCCGCAGCCAGGGCCTGGTCGAGCGGCAGCTGCAGCTGATCGAGCAGCTGGAGCGCAACGAGCAGGACTCCGAGCAGCTGTCCAACCTGTTCCAGCTCGACCACCTGGCCACCCGGATGCGGCGCAACAGCGAGAACCTGCTGGTGCTCGCGGGCAGCGACCTGGCCAAGCGGGGCAGCGCGCCGGTTCCGGTGGTGGACGTGCTGCGCGCCGCCGTCTCCGAGATCGAGCAGTACCAGCGGGTGGTCGTGCAGCAGCCGCCGGCGGCGGACGTGATCGGCCGCGCGGCCAGCGACATGGTGCACCTGGTGGCCGAGCTGCTGGACAACGCCACGTCGTTCTCCGCGCCGGACACCCAGGTGGTGGTCAGCAGCAGCCTGACGCCCGAGGGCACGGTCCTCGTGGAGATCGCCGACCAGGGTGTCGGCATGCCCGGCGCCGACCTGCTCGCCGCGAACAACCGGCTGTCCGGGCCGAACGAGGTCGACGTGTCGGCCTCCCGGCGGATGGGTCTCTTCGTGGTCGGCCGGCTGGCCACCCGGCACGGGGTCGGCGTGCGGCTGGCCGGCACCGACCAGGTCCGGGGTGGCGGCAGCGGTGTGACCGCCTCGGTCACCATGCCGGTCGCCCTGATCGCCAGCACGTCCGCCGTCGCGGACCGGATCGGCACCACCAACGCGCTGCCCACCGGCGCCACCGAGGCGGTCACCCGGGCGGGTGTCGCCCCGTCCGGGCTGGCCAACGGGGTCGCCGTCAACGGCACGGGGGCGTACGGCTCGGTCGGCTCCGGTGGCCCGGGCGGGCCCGGCATCAACGGGACCGGCGCGGGTGGCCGGGTCAACGGCACCGGCCGGGTCAACGGCACCGGGACCGGTTTCGGCGGGGCGGCGGCCGCCAGCGCGGCACCGAGAGACGGCGGTCCGGAGGGCGACCCGAACGGGCTGCCCCGCCGCACCCCGGCCGCCGAGTCGGGCGGACTGCCCCGGCGCGCGGCCGGCGCCGCGCTCGGCGGTGCCCCGTTGCCCGGCGCGACGCCGAGGGCGGACGTGCCGAACGACTCCCCGGTCGGCCGCTCGGACGCGCCGGCCGCTTCGGCCGAGGTCCCCGCGGTCAGCGAGTTCCCCGAGAGCAGGCAATTCACCGGCAGCGGGCAGTTCGCCGCCCCGAGGGGCGACTTCGCCGAGCCCGACGAGCCGGCCGTGCGCGAGCCCGCGGTGCGCGAGCCCATCGTGCGTGAGCCGGCGGCTCGGCCGGACCGGGTCGAGAACGGCCGCCCCCGGCAGGACGGCGTCGAAGGCAGTCGCCCGCTGGCCGCCCGCCAGGACGCCCGGCCGGACAACCGACCGGACATCCGGCAGGACGGCGTGGAGGGCAGCCGCCCGATGCCGGCGAACGGCCGGCCCCCGGCCGGCGGTCGGCGCCGGATGCCGCAGCAGCCGTACCTGCGGGGTGGCCAAGGCCAGGGCCCGCCGCCGCCGCTGCGGTTCGGCCAGCCCGCCGGCCAGCCCAACCAGCAGGGCCAGCCCAACCAGCCGAACCAGCAGGGGCCGAGGAACCCGCAGGGGCAGCCGGTCGGCTCACAGAGTGGCCAGTTCCCGGCCGCGCCGGTCGGTCAGCCACCCGTACCGCCGCCCGCGCCACCGCGCAGCCGGCACCGGCCTGACGCGCCCGCGCAGCCGCCCGCGCAGCCACCGGCGCCCGCGCAGCCGCCCGCTCCGGTGGAGTCGGTGCAGCTCGCCGCCGCGAGCCCGTTGCCGTCCCCGCCCTCGGCGGAGTCGGCCGAGAGCCGGGGCCACTCGGCCCAGCCGGCGCCGGAGGCACCCGTCGGACGGGCCGCCGCGCGCGCCCTGACCAGGTCGGAGCGGGCGAACGCCGCGCAGGTCAGGTCGGGTCGGTCCACCGCCAGGGACACCGAGGGCGAGTCGCCGATCTTCGCGGAGATGGCTTCGGCCTGGTTCCGGGAGAACTGGGAGGTCGGTTCCGGCGGTGATCGGGACGGTGCACACGGCCGGGGCGACTCGGCGGGCGCGGACTCCGAGGGGACGTGGGCGGCCGGTGACGCGCTCCTGCAACCCATGCCGGACGCCGTCGAGGAGGAGCTGACCACGGCGGGCCTGCCCAAGCGGCGGCCGCGGTCGAACCTGATCCCGGGCGGCCCGAGCGAGGACGGTGGCGGTGCGCCACCGGGAATTCCGGCCCGGAGCGCGGAGCAGGTGCGCGGTCGGCTGGCCAGTTATCAGCAGGGGGTCCGGCAGGGCCGGGAGAGCCGGCACCGCCGGTCGACCGAAACGGCCAGCACGGGCGGGCGTCAGATGCAGGATAACTTCGGGGAGGAGAACCCGTGACCGGTCCGGACAACCAGCCGAGTCGTTTCGGATGGTTAGTGACCAACTTCGCCGAGCGGGTGCCCGGAGTGGCGCACGCGGTGGTCGTGTCGGCCGATGGGCTGTTGCTCACCGCGTCGGCCCGGCTGCCGAGGGACCGCGCCGACCAGCTCGCCGCTGTCGCGTCCGGCATGATCAGCTTGACGCAGGGCGCCGCCCGGTGTTTCGAGGCCGGTGGTGTGGTGCAGACCGTGGTCGAGATGGAGCGCGGCATCGTGCTGCTCATGTCGATCAGCGACGGCTCCTGTCTCGCCGTGCTGGCCTCGCCCACGTGCGACATCGGGCTGATCGGCTACGAGATGACGCTGCTGGTCGACCGGGTCGGCCAGCTGCTCACCCCGGAGCTGCGCGCTGAGCTGCAGGGTTCTCTGGGGCGTTAGGGCGTGGCGAAGAGCGGCGGGGAGCGGTGAGCCTCCATGACAACCGGTCCTGAGCACGGGCGGCGGCCACCCGAACCGACATTCGCCGACGTGATGAACGGCTTCAGCTTCGACAGCGGCCGCTCATCCCGGCCCCGTCGGTGGGGTCGGCGGCGCAACGAGGAGCCCGAGGTCGAGCAGGCCCCGGAGCCGGACCAGCAGGTCCGGCAGCAGTCCCCAGCCTGGGAACAGGAACAGCCCCAGGTCGAGGAGCCGGACCCGTACCAGCCGGCCGAGGGCGGTGGGTCCTCGGTGGTCCGGCCCTACACCTGGACCAGAGGCCGTACCCGGTCCGGCTTCGCATTGGAGATCGAGACCTTGGTGTCGACCAGCACGCGGGGTCGGGAGCAGTTCGGTGTGCTCCAGTTCGAGCACCGCTCGGTCGCCGAGCTGTGTGACCAGGCCCGCTCGGTCGCTGAGGTGGCGGCCCTGCTGGGCGTGCCGTTAGGCGTGGCCAAGGTCCTGGTCGGCGATATGGCGGGGCTCGGCCTCGTGGTGGTGCATCAGACGGTCAGTGGCAACGGCGACGTGCCTGACCTTGCGTTGATGGAAAGGGTGCTCAGTGGACTCCGCCGTCTCTAGGTCGTCACAGGCCGTCGCCACGGCCGCAACGACATCGGCGAAGATCGTCGTTGCGGGCGGCTTCGGGGTCGGGAAGACAACGTTCGTGGGCTCCGTCTCGGAGATCGTGCCGCTGACCACCGAGGCGGTCATGACCGAGGCCAGCGCCGGGGTGGATGACCTCGCCTCGACGCCGAACAAGCGCACGACTACCGTCGCGATGGACTTCGGCCGCGTGTCGTTGGACTCCGACCTGATCCTGTACCTGTTCGGTACCCCCGGGCAGCATCGGTTCTGGTTCATGTGGGACGACCTGGCGCGCGGCGCGATCGGCGCGGTTGTGCTGGTGGACACCCGCCGGCTGGCCGACTGCTTCGCCGCCGTGGACTTCTTCGAGGACCGGGGCCTGCCCTACGTCGTGGCACTGAACCGCTTCGACGGCCTGCAGACCCACCGGATCGAGGACGTCCGCGAGGCCATGGCGATCAGCCCGTCGATCCCGATGGTCAGCTGCGACGCGCGCGACCGTGACTCCACCAAGCAGACGCTGATCGGGCTGGTGGAGCACGCCATGCAGTACTGGCTGGCCAGGGCCCGCTGAGTCGACGGCCGTTGGTCGCTTCGGCGGTCGGCGGTGTCGGCCGTGCCAGGTCGACCCGGGCGGCGGGGCCGGTGAAGGCGTCGGCGGGCCCCGACAAGTCGAACCGGGTACGGCCGAGAAGGCCGCGGTCAGTGGACGGTCGCCTTAGCGGCGCGCGGTTGTTCGGTCGCACTTCAGTCTCTCAGTTATTCCACTCCAACGTAGGTGCACGCTGCTATCGAAGCGGTGCAGTGGAAATAAGGAAGCGCTGGCCGGCGGCCCAGCCCCGGCAGCGGTCGCGGCATTGCCACTGATCCGGCGAGCCGTCGCACCGTGCTGATGCACTCGCGCCAGCGATGAGCCCGACGGCACCAGCCAGTCCAGATTGCCGGGCGTCAGCCCAGGGCTGTCGGCGTGCGGGGCCGTCGGTTCAGGCGCCGGAGTCGGGTTGCGGGTCGGGCCGCGCGTCCGGGTCCTCGACGACGGCCGCCGAGGTGATCCGGTGCAGCATGAACCGGCGCAGGTCGCCCTGCTGCCGGTCGTAGCCCTCCAGTACCCCGCCGCCCACGCTGACCGGCTCGACGATCCGCCGGCTGGCCACGCCGAGTGAGTTGATGTAGCCGATCCACACGCTGCGCCGCTGCTGGGCCGCCCCGCGCAGCAGGTCCAGGGTGGCGGCGGAGCCGTTGCGCCCGTTGCTGTCGCCCGCGCGGCGCAGCGCGTCCGACGAGGGCCGCATGGTGGCCGCGTGCTCGCCGGCCCGGACCGACGCGACGAGCGCGGTGAGCTGGTTCGGGTCCAGGGTGGGTAGCCCGGACCGGGCGGCCGCCGGGCGGGGCTTGGCCGGGATCCGGCGGCCGCGCGGGCGCAGGTCGAGCACGGTGCCGTCGCCGGCCTCGGCAGCCGGGCTGAAGCCGGCGGCCCGCAGCCCGTCCAGCAGCGACACCAGCGGCAGGTCGCTGATCAGCACCGTCGGCGCGATCCGGCGCAGCTCCCAGGCGTCTGCGGACGGGTGGGCCAGCACCTCGGCCAGCAGCACCGCGTCGTCCGCCCGTAAGAACGAGCGGGCCACGCCGGCGCGCAACCGGCCGTGCCGGCGGGCCACGTCGTCGATCAGGTAGCTCAGCCCCTGCGGCACCGGGGTTGCCGACCGGGTGGCGAACAGCTCGTGCAGCTCCGACGGCGCCCGCCCGGTGTCCAGCGCGCGCAGGATGCTGGCCTCGGTGATCCGGTAGACGGTGGCCCCGCCGGCGCTCTCCACGTCGGCGACCAGTGCCATCTCCTCGGCCACGTCCGGGCGCAGGGGACCGGGGGCGACCGCCGTCAGGTCGGCCTGCAGCAGCACCTTGTCCACCGGCTCGGGCAGCGACCGGCGCAGCGCGGCGAGCACCGGGGCGGAGTTGGTGGCCAGGTCCGGCGAGTCCAGCAGCGCCCGCCCCGGGCCGGACACCGCGCCCAGCGCGACAACCCCGAGCAGCGTCGCCTCGGCCACCGTCCACGTCACCATCTGGTCGCGCAGACGGCCGCCCCGGCGAGGGGCCCGCCAGGCCAGCACGCCGGCCAACCGCTCCGGGGTGGCCACGCCCTGCCCGGGCGGGAGCTCGGCCAGCGCCTCCAGCACCCGGCGGCGGTCCCGGGGGGCCAGCGGCCGGCGCAGCTCGTCGGACATCGGGCCGAGGATCCGGTCGCCAGGGCCGTCGCCGTCACGCTGGCCGATCATCCCGGGCAGCCGGGGCAGCTCCAGCCAGGCCCTGGCCAGGGCGACCCAGCGCTGCTCAGGGCCACCGGCCGCCCACAGGTCGACCTGCGTCGTCGGCACCCACTCCGAGCCGGCGGTGGCCGAGCCGGTGCCCTCCGAGTCTGCCACCAGCCCGGCGGCGACCAGCACCTCGATCAGCAGGCCCGTCTCGGCGACGTCCATGCCCAGGTCCCGGGACGCCTTGCGCAGGTCACGCACACCGAGGCCACCTGAGCGCAGCACCGGCGGGGGCTCCGCCGACCATGCGGTGAGCAGTGTCTCGGCCCGGCGCAGCAGCTCCAGCACCGCGCCGGCCGCCGTGCCGTCCACCCGGTCCGCGCCCGGCTCGGTGACGTCCAGCGTCGGCTCATCGGCGACCAGCCCGCGCAGCGGCGCCGGCCCGCGCAGCGCCAGGCCGACCTCGCGGGGCAGCTCGACGGTCTCCGGGTCGACCCGCAGCAGCAGCCCCTTGGCGAGCAGCCGCTGCACCACGGCGGCCCCGGGCTCCCGGCTCCGCCCGATCGGCGGGCCGACGGCCAGCGCATCCAGCACCCGGCGCTCCGCATCCGGCGTGTCGGCGAGCAGCGCGGCCACGATCTTCGGGTCGGCCAGCGCGGCGGCCGAGCGGCCCAACCCGGCCGGGTAGCGGGAGGCCACCTCCAGCGCGGCCGGCACCAGCCGCACCGCGGGCTCGCCCCAGGCCAGCGCGCGCTCGCGCAGCGTGTCCAGCGCGGCGGCCATCCGCTTGGCCTTGATCTGGTTGCCGAACAGCTCACGCAGCCGGGCCGGCGGCACCGGCTCGGTGTCCGCACCCGCCACTGCCAGGCCTTCGAGCACCGCCAGGGTGACCGTGTCCAGGTCCTCGCACGCCCGGTTCACCGAGGCCCGGATGCCGGCCCGGGTGGCCAGCACCGTCATGTCCGGGGGCGGCGGCACGGCAAGATCGGGGCGCGCGCGGAGCAGCGCGACGAGCGCCGCGTCGTCGCTGGCACGCAGCCAGTCGAGCAGGGAATTGCCGGACATCTGCTCCACGGTAACCTTGGTCGCGTGCGGGTGCCTCGAGCCTGAGGCATGGCCGCTTTCCCGAGAAACCTGACGCCAGGAGGAGACGGTGGCCAAGTCGGCTCGTCCGGAGCATATCGACCCCAGCTGGCCGGAGTTGCCCGACGGGGGCCACCCGGTGAGCGAGCTCGCGGCGCCCACCCAGGGCTCGCTGTCCCCCTTCGGGGATCTGGAGTTCCCGCTGGATGAGGTCCCCTACGAGCACCCGGTCACCGAGATCAACCGCTGACACCGGGAGCTGGGCCGGTGGGCGGCCCGTCGCTGGCCGCGCCGCCGGAGTCCGAGCTGGTGGAGTCCGGGCCGGTGGAGTCCGAGCCGGTGGGCGCCGGGCCGGTCGGGTTGTTGCTGGCCGCCGGCGCCGGTCGCCGGATGGGGCGGCCCAAAGCACTGGTCGAGCTGGCCGGGCGGCCGTTGCTGCTCGGCGCGCTGGACGCGCTGCGGGCCGGCGGGTGCGCCCCGCTGCTCGTCGTGCTCGGGGCGGCGGCCGACCAGGTCGCCGAGCTGGTCCCCGGCGATGTGCGGACCGTGCTGGCGACCGACTGGGCCGACGGCATGGGCGCCTCGCTGCGCGCCGGGCTGGACGCGCTGACCGGGTCACCCGCGCCGGCCGCGCTGGTGCACCTGGTCGACCTGCCCGGCGTGGGCGCCGCCGCGATCGAACGGCTCGCCTCGGCGGCGTCGGCCGGCCCGGACGTGCTGGCGCGCGCCGCCTACAACGGGGTCCCCGGGCACCCGGTGCTGCTCGGCCGGTCGCACTGGGCCGGCGTGCGCGCGGCCGCCCGAGGTGACGCGGGCGCCCGGAGCTATCTGGCCGGGCACCCCGCGCTGCGCCTGGTCGAGTGCGGTGACGTGGCTGATCCCGGCGACGTGGACACCCCGGCGGCACTGCGGGAGTTCACCGAGCGCCGCACGTCGTAGGCTGGCCGGGTGCCCGTTCCTGGTCCCGGATACACGATCACTGCCCGAGTTGCCGCCCCGCCCTCGGCGAGCGCGGCGGGCGATCTCGCCGCCGCCATCGGCAAGGTCGGCGGCGTCGTCACCGCGTTCGACGTGGTGGATGCGACCGTCGACCACATCGTCATCGACATCAGCTGCAACGCGCTGAGCGAAGGCCACGCCCAGGAGATCACCGACGCGCTCGCCGCGCTGCCCGGGGTCGAGGTGCGCAAGGTCTCCGACCGGACGTTCCTGGTGCACCTCGGCGGCAAGATCGAGGTCACCCCGAAGGTCAGCCTGCGTACCCGGGACGACCTGTCCCGCGCGTACACCCCGGGCGTGGCCCGGATCTGCCGGGCGATCGCGGCGAACCCGGAGGACGCCCGCCGGCTGACCATCAAGCGCAACACCGTAGCGGTCGTGACCGACGGCTCGGCGGTGCTCGGCCTCGGTAACATCGGGGCGGCGGCCGCGATGCCGGTGATGGAGGGCAAGGCGGCGCTGTTCAAGCGGTTCGCCGGGGTGGACGCCTGGCCGGTCTGCCTGGACACCCAGGACACCGAGGAGATCATCCGGACGGTGCAGATCATCGCTCCGGCCTACGGCGGCATCAACCTCGAGGACATCGCCGCGCCGCGCTGCTTCGAGATCGAGGCGCGGCTGCGCGAGATGCTGGACATCCCGGTGTTCCACGACGACCAGCACGGCACCGCGATCGTGGTGCTCGGTGCGCTGCGCAACGCCCTGCGGGTGGTCGGCAAGTCGCTGGCGGACTGCCGGATCGTGGTCTGCGGGGTCGGCGCGGCCGGCTCGGCCATCATCCGGCTGATGCTGCCGGAGGGGCCGGGCGACGTGCTCGCCGTCGACCTGGACGGCATCGTGCACCCCGGCCGCGCCGGGCTGGCCGCCGACGCGAACCTGACCTGGATCGCCGAGCACACCAACGCCGCCGGGCAGGCCGGTTCGCTGGCCGACGCGATGGTCGGCGCGGACGTGTTCATCGGGGTCTCCGCGCCGAACCTGTTCGGTGAGGCCGAGCTCGCCTCGATGGCGTCCGACTCGGTGATCTTCGCGCTGGCCAACCCCGATCCCGAGGTCGATCCGGCGCTGGCCCAGCGCTACGCCGCCGTGGTCGCCACCGGCCGGTCGGACTACCCGAACCAGATCAACAACGTGCTGGCCTTCCCAGGCGTCTTCCGCGGCCTGCTGGACGCGCAGGCCCGCACGATCACCGACGACATGCTCCGGGCCGCCGCCGCCGCGATCGGTGCCGTGGTCGCCGAGCCGAACCCGTCGTTCATCGTGCCGAGCGTGTTCGATGCCTCGGTCGCCACCGAGGTCGCCAGGGCCGTCCGGGAGGCCGCGCAGCGGTCGTCCGTCGCCACCTGACCTCGCCGAGGGCTCCGGTGGAGCGCACCGGCGCCGGACTTGTCGTGACAAATAGGCACGACAAGTCCCACCTGTCGCGCCTATTTCCCGCGACGAGTGGCGAAGGGGGCGGCCGCCCGAAGTCGGCCCCGTAGCGGCCGAGCCACGCCTGACATGGTCGCCGAGTTCAACCCCGGCGGTCTCCGATCGCGCTGTGCGCGCCGCTGTGGTTGAGCTCGGCGAGATCACACACCGCGATCAGGGCCGAGCAGACGCGGTGAGGCCAGCCCGCCTGGCCCGCATACCAAAGTAACCTGAGTCCGGTTTCCCTGTGAGGGAACCGGACTCAGGTGACTTTGATCAGGGAGCGGTCGGTCAGCCGAGGTGCAGCTGTTGGCCGGGGCGGATCAGGTTGGCGCTGTGCAGGTCGCCCCGGTTGGCCTCGTAGATGGCCTGCCAGCCGCCGCTGACCCGCTGCGTCGTGGCGATGCCGGACAACGTGTCGCCCGCCCGGACCAGGTAGGTGTGTCCCGCTGCCGGCTGAGCCGGTGCGGAGGCCTGTGCGGGGGCGTGCGCGGCGTGCGCCGGAGGAGCGGCCTGTGCGGGGGCGGCCTGTGCGGGGACGGGGGCGGGCGCGGCCACCGGGTCGGGTGCGGCGTGCCGGGGGCCGGTGGGGGCGGCGGCCGGCGCTGGGGCGGCGAGTGGGGCGGCGTGCGCCGGTGCGGCGGCCACCTGGGGTGCCGCGGCGGCGGCCAGCGGCGCGGTGGGAGTGGGGACGGCGGCCGGCGCCGGGGCGGCGTGTTCGACGGCCGGCGGGGAGGCGGCCAGCAGCACGTCGGGTCCGGTCGCCGGGGCCGGCTGGTGGAGCCGCGGCAGCGCGGTGAGGGCCTCGGCGGGCAGCGGCGCGGCCGGCTGGGTGGCGGCGGCCAGGAGCGGGGCCGGCGCGGGCGGCACGGCCGGGGCGGGCGGCAGGACGGCCGGCACGGCGTCCTCGATCGACCGCCGGGGCGAGGGCACCGTGGGCACGACGGGCTTGTCGGCGGGCCGGTCACCCCGCCCGGGGGTGCTCAGCTTGGGGGCCTTGGCCGGGGACTTCACGGTGATCGTGCGCTGGGTGGCCGAGCTGCCTCGCGCGCCGGCCTTGCGGGAGCACACCGGCCAGGCGCCCCAGCCCTGCCCGGCGAGCACCTTCTCGGCGACCACGATCTGCTGCTCGCGGGTGGCCCGGTTGGCCGTGGAGGCGAACTGCGTGCCGCCGAAGCTGTGCCAGGTCGACTGGGTGAACTGCAGCCCACCCTGGAAGCCGTTGCCGGTGCTGATCCCCCAGTTGCCGCCGCTCTCACACTGCGCGACCCGGTCCCACACGTTGTCCGGCGCGGCCTGCGCCTGCCCCGCCGTGACCAGCGGGGCGCTCACCACGGCGCCGGCCAGCGCCGTCTTCGCAATGGTGTGGCCCGTGGTCGACGGTTTGCGGTGGCGGCCTCGGTAGCGCGAGCCGATTCGAGACATGCGTGGTCTCCAGGTGGTCGCGCGACCGGGAGACCGCCGGGGAGCTGGCGGCCGCCCCGACCGAAGCCGGGGCACTCCCGTCCCTGTCCAACGCTTGACTCGGGGGCCGATGACCGCTGGACAGGGGAGCGCGCGGCGGGCACCGGGGGCCGCCGGGCAAGGCTGGGGATCGGCGGACCGGAGGTGACGCTAGGCGACCGGGGCCGGAACGAAAAGTGGTCCCGATTAGCCCAGTAGAGATCGACTTGACAGCCCGAACGGCCCCGGATGTCACCGTCCGTGCAGTTCACAGCGCGACTTGATAACAAACGAGACACATCGGTGAAACGAAACGTGACACTGGACGAAGTGATGCAGTTCACATCGGTACGGCACACCACGGCGGCTTCGGTATCCGACGTAGGGTCGGTGGGGTGGAGCTGACTCACGTCGACGCGGCCGGGGCCGCCCGGATGGTCGACGTATCGGAGAAGTCGCCGGGGGCCCGCGTCGCGGTGGCCACCGGGGTACTGCGCACCACCGCCGAGGTGCTCGAGCTGCTGCGCCGGGACGGGCTGCCCAAGGGCGACGCGCTGGCCACCGCCCGGATCGCCGGCATCATGGGCGCCAAGCGCACCCCCGACCTCGTGCCGCTGTGTCACCCGATCGCGCTCACCGGCGTCACGGTGGACCTGGAGCTGGCCGACGGTGCCGATGGCGCCGACCCCGCCGTACACATCACCGCCACGGTCAAGACCACCGACCGCACGGGCGTCGAGATGGAGGCGCTGACCGCCGTCGCGGTCGCCGGCCTCACGCTGCACGACATGGTCAAGGCGGTCGACCCGGCCGCCGTGCTGGACCGGGTGCTGGTCCGGCGCAAGGACGGCGGCAAGACCGGCAGCTGGACCCGGCCGGACGGACGCTGATGACCATGGCGGACGGGGCTGAGCGGCCGCGTACGGCCCGAGTGGTGACGGCGTCGAACCGGGCGGCCGCCGGGGTCTACGCGGACCGTGGCGGCCCGCTGATCGCCGACTGGCTGCGCGCGCACGGGTTCGACTGCCCTGACCCGGCGGTGGTGCCGGACGGCGAGCCGGTCGGCGAGGCGCTGCGGGCCGCCGTCGCGGCCAAGGTCGACGTGGTGCTCACCACCGGTGGCACCGGTATCTCACCGACCGACGCCACCCCGGAGGTCACGCGAGGCGTGCTGGACTACGAGGTACCCGGGCTGGCCGACGCGATCCGGGCCGCCGGCGCCCCGAAGGTGCCCACGGCGGTGCTGTCCCGGGGCCTGGCTGGGGTCGCCGGGCGCACGCTGGTGGTCAACCTGCCGGGCTCGACCGGTGGCGTGCGGGACGGCCTGGCAGTCTTGGACGGGGTGCTGGCGCACGCCGTGGACCAGTTGAGGGGAGGCGATCACCGGTGAGTGTGCTGTCCACCCAGGTGGTCCGGGCCGCTGTCGTCGAGCAGCCGCTGAGCGTCGACGAGCACGCCGAGCTGGTGGCGGACGTGGCCGCCGGCGCGGTGGTCACCTTCGCCGGTGTGGTGCGCAACCATGACGGCGGCCGGGACGTGGCCGAGCTGGAGTACAGCGGCCACCCGACGGCCGAGAAGATCATCCGCCAGGTGGCCGACGAGGTTGCCGCGCGCGCGACCGGCGTGCGCGCGATCGCGGTGAGCCACCGGATCGGCCCGCTGCGGATCGGTGACGTGGCGCTGGCCTGCGCGGTCGCCGCCGACCACCGGCAGGAGGCGTTCGCGGTCTGCGCCGAGCTGGTCGACGAGGTGAAGCGGCAGCTGCCGATCTGGAAGCGGCAGAAGTTCAGCGACGGCAGCGACGAGTGGGTCAACTGCCCGTAGCGGGCTCCGCGCCGCCGCCCGCCCTCCCCAACCAGCCCACCGTTCGACTTGTCGCGTCTTTTTGACACGACAGGTGCGACTTGTCGTGCCTATTTCCCGTGACAGGTGGGGGCGAGGGTGACTGGCGGCCCTGGTGGTGTGCCGTGCCCGAGTGAGGTGGCCGAGGTGAGTCTGTAGGCCAGCAACTCTCGACCGCACAGACCCTGTACCCACAACACAGACCGTGCACAGTCTGTGCTGTGGGTACAGGGTCTGTGTAGAGGGGTCTTTGTGGTCCCGATCCGGCGTCCCGGCCCGTGCGGGGTGCCGACTGGCTGTGTCGGGGCTGTTACTCACCGCTGCGACTTGCACATCGGTGGCCTTGTGTGCTTTATCAGGCCGCGATCATCGTCGGGCGGATCGCCGATGGAATCAAATGAGTTCGGTCGGGGATATGTATCTGGCGTGTTGCCAAAAGATTCGCATCGGCATGCACTGTGCGCGTTCTTTGTCAATCTCGCCGAAAAGTAGTCCCGAGTGGCGGGTGGAATCCGGTCGGTTCCGGCGGCTGCCTGCCGGGTCCACAAGGGGGCCGCACGAGGGCGGCGGTCCGGGACCCGTGCGCCGGGCACACCCGTGCGCCGGGCACACCCGTGGGCCGGATTTGCCCGTGGCCCCGGCATGCGAGTGGCCCGGCGGTCGTCGGTCCGCCGGGCCACTCGTCGCGGCGAGCTCCTGGTGCGTGAGCCCGCTGGTGCTGTGGAACTAGGTGATCAGCCGATGTTGAGCTGCTGCCCCACCCGAAGCTGGCTCGGGTTGCTCAGCACGTCGTGGTTGCGCTGGAAGATGGCCTGCCAGCCGCCCACGATGTTCTTGGTCTGGGCGATCTTGGACAGGCTGTCCCCCGCCGCCACCGTGTAGTTGGCACCGGCCTTGGTCAGGGAGGGGTTGGTCGGCGACGGGACGGCCGCCGGGGCCGGGCCCTTCGGCTTGACCTGGGTCTGAGTGGTCCTGGATGCGGAGGTCTGCTGCGACGTCGTCACCGTGCGCGGCGTGGCCTTGCCCTTGGCGCCGACCTTGCGCGAGCAGCTGGGCCATGCGCCCCAGCCCTGCGCGGCGAGCACCCGCTCGGCTACGGCAATCTGCTGGGCGCGGCTGGCTCCGGCAGGACTGCC
>DATAZG010000143.1:0-42974 GCA_036272155.1 Pseudonocardia sp. | reverse complement strand
TTCGCCCGCGCGCTGCGGGAGAACGGCCGTAACGCGGTCCTCACCCTCGCGCTGGAGGGCGGCCCGCAGCTGGCCCTGCCCAAGACGGTAGTCACCCACCCGATCCGCAACTACATCGAGCACGTCGACCTGCTGGTGATCAAGCGCGGCGAGAAGGTCGTCGTCGAGGTATCCGTGCAGATCACGGGCGACCCGGTGTCCGGCGCGCTGATCACCCAGGAGCTCGACCGGCTCGAGGTCGAGGCCGACGTGTCCAGCATCCCCGAGTCGATCGAGGTCTCGATCGAGGGCGTTGAGGTCGGCACCCAGATCCTGGCCGGCCAGGTCCCGCTGCCCGACGGCGTCAGCCTGCGCACCGACGCGGAGTACCTCGTGGTCAACGTGGTCGCCTCGCCGACCGCCGAGTCCATGGAGGGTGACGTCGACGCCGAGGGAGCCGGTGTGGTCGAGGACGCCCCGACCTCCACGGCCGGCGAGAGCTGACCTGACGTACCGATGAGTGACGCGGGGGTTGCCGGGCCCGGCCTGGTGGTCGGGCTCGGCAACCCCGGGTCGAAGTACGCCGAGACCAGGCACAACGTCGGTTTCGCGGTGGTCGAGCTGCTCGCCGGCCGGGCCGCCGCGAAGTTCCGCCCGCACAAGGGCGTCGCCGACGTCGCCGAGGGCCGGCTGGGCAGCACCCGCGTGGTGCTGGCCAAACCCCGCTCGTACATGAACGTCTCCGGCGGCCCGGTGGCCAGCGTGCTGCGCTACTACCGGACGCCGCCCACCGAGCTGATCGTCGTGCACGACGACCTGGACCTGCCGTTCGGCACGATCCGGCTCAAGCGCGGCGGCGGCGAGGGCGGCCACAACGGGCTGCGCTCGATCAGCCAGTCCCTGGGCACGCGGGACTACCTGCGCGCGCGGTTCGGCATCGGCCGCCCGCCCGGCCGGATGGACCCGGCCGACTTCGTGCTCCGCCGGTTCTCCGGCGCCGAGCGCACCGAGGCCGACCTCGCCGTGGACCTCTGCGCGGACGCCGTCGAAGCCCTGCTCTCCGACGGCCTGGAGCCGGCGCAGAACCGCTTCCACGCCCTCACCTCGTAACCCAGCGGCGATAGTCAGCAGCGCTGGCCAGCGGCACCGGCGAGCAGCACTGGTCAGCAGCACTGGTCAGCAGCGCCGCGGCGGGGCTGGCACGATCGGCGGACGTGAGCCGACTTCGTGGCTGGCCGTCGTTCCCCGACGAGCTGCCGAGCTTCGACCCGACCGACGTCCCCACCGCGCCGCACGAGCTGTTCCTCGCCTGGCTGGACGAGGCCGGGGCGCACGTGCTGGCCCCGCACGCGGTGACGCTGTCCACCTCTGACCCCGACGGCGCGCCGGACGCCCGGGTGGTCATCCTCAAGGACGTCGACGCGGCCGGCTTCTACGTCGCGACCAGCGCGGACAGTCCCAAGGGCGTCCAGCTCGCCAAGGACCCGCGTGCCGCGCTGACGTTCTTCTGGCCGGGCCGGGGGCGCCAGGTACGGGTCCGGGGGCCCGTCAGCCCGTGCGACCCGGAGGTGTCCGAAGCCGACTTCCGCGCCCGGCCGCCGGCGTCGCGCGCCGAGGGGTTCATCGGCCGGCAGTCCGAGGTGCTCTCCGACGCCGCGGAACTGGTCGCCGCCGGTGAGGTGGCGCGCCGCCGCATCGAGGCCGACCCGGAGCTGGTGCCGCTCGGCTGGACGCGGTACCTCGTCGCGCCGTCGAGCGTCGAGTTCTGGCAGGCCCGGCACGACCGCCGGCACGTCCGGCTCCGCTACCGCCGCACCGACGCCGGCTGGCACACCGAACTGCTCTGGCCGTAGCCGCCCGGAGGCCGGGAGTGCGCAATGTGCGTATCGACTGGGCGGGGCGGTTGGTGTTGAGTTCAATCACGGGCCGACGGCCGGAGCTGACCCGACCAGCTCCGGCCGCCGGCCCGGCTCCATGTCCGCGACGGCTCAGGTGGAGCTGGCGCGCTCGACCGCCTCGGTGACCGAGGCGGCGAAGGCGTCCGGCGCCTCCACCGGGGAGAAGTGGCCGACCCCGTCCAGGTGGCGCAGCTCGACGTCGGCGAACCACTCGCCCAGCCGGTCCGACCACGCGCGCGGGAACAGCGGGTCGAACTCCGGCCAGAGCACCGTCGTCGGCGCCCCGATCCGGGTCGCCGGCGGCGTCTCGGCGAGCGAGCTCCGGATCATCGCCGACCCGGCCCGGTACCAGCCGATCGACGCGGTGAACGCGCCCGGCCCGCCGTAACGCGAGGTCAGGTGGTCCAGGCGCGCGTCCGTCGGCGTGAAGTCGGGCCCGGACCAGTGGCTCCAGAAGTGCCGCAGGTAGGCGCGCACCGCGTCGGGCCGGCCGTCGATCAGCTCCTCGACCAACCGCAGCTGGTGGAAGGCCTGGTACCAGAACTCGGACTGGGCGTCGGGGTCGAGCACCCGCCGGCCGGCGCCGGGCAGCGGGGGCGCCACGACCAGCGCGGCCACCCGGTCCGGGTAGTTGGCCGCGATGGTCTGCGCGACCCGGCTGCCGACGTCGTAGCCGGCCAGCACGACCCGCGACAGCCCAAGCTCGTCCAGCAGCCCGACGACCGACCTGGCCTGCCCGGCGGCCCCGAAGTCCGCCGGCTCGGCAGGCCCGCCGGCGGCCGGCGCCCTGTCAACCGGGTCGGCGCGGCCGGCCGAACCGCCGGACCCCGCCGGGGCCTTGTCGGACTCCCCGAACCCGCGCAGGTCGGGCCGCAGCACGTCGGCGGACAGGCGTGCGGCGACGTCGGCGAAGTCCGAGCGGTCCCCCGGCCAGCCGTGCAGCAGCACCACCGGCCGCCCCGTGCCGGCCCGGTCGTGGGCCAGCCGGTAGCCGTCGACGGGCGAGCTCAGCTCCATGCTGTCCCCAATTCCAGCTCGAACACCTCCCGCCGGAACTGTTCCCAGCCGAACAGTTCCGGCCGGTCAGGCCCCGACAACGCGGCTCAGGCGTCCAGCAGCTCCCGGGTCGCGGCGCGGCGCAGCTTGCCGGACGGCGTCTTCGGCAGCGAGGCGGGCGCGAGCACGACGACCCGGGCCGGGCGGACGCCGACCGAGGAGAACACCTTCGCGGTGACCCCCTTGCGGATCAGCTCCTCGGCCTCGGCGTCGCCGGCCAGCCGGGACTCCACGGCAACCACGAACGACTCCCGCTTGGTCGTGCCGACGCCGCTGCCGGCCTCCAGCCGCACCGCGACGACATTGCCGGCCCGCACCCCGTCGACCTCGGCGGCGGCGCGCTCGATGTCGGTCGGGTAGATGTTGCGGCCGCCCATGATGATCACGTCCTTGAGCCGGCCGCAGACCACCACGATGCCGCCGGTCAGGTAGCCCTGGTCGCCGGTGTCCAGCCAGCCGTCCGCGTCCTGGGTGGCCACGGGGCCGTGCACGGTCAGGTAGCCGGGGGTGACGGCCTCGCCGCGCAGCTGGATGGCACCCACCTCGCGGTCGCCGAGCACGCGCCCGGTGTCGTCGACCACCCGCGCGGTCAGCCCGGGCAGCGGCGGTCCGAGCAGCGGGAAGCGGCGCACCGGCCGGTCCGGGTCGAGAGCCGGGTCGACCACCACCGCGCGCCGGTTCGCCTCCAGCTCCTCGGCGTCGATGGTGTCCACCTCGAGGCCCGTCTCGACCGGGGCGAAGGACACCCCGAGCGCGGTCTCGGCCATGCCGTAGGCGGCCACCACGCACTCCTTGCGCAGCCCGAAGCGGGCGCCGGCGGAGGTGAACGAGGCGACGGCGTCGGCGTCGATCGGCTCCGCCCCGTTCAGCGCGAAGCGCATGGTGGACAGGTCGAGCGAGCCGTCCTCGGCCCTGGCCAGCTGCCGGCCGAGCACCGCGTAGGCGAAGTTCGGCGCCGCGGTCACGGTGCCGCCGTAGCGGCTGATCAGGTCGGCCCACAGCAGCGGGCGGCCCAGGAAGTCGACCGGGGTGACGGTGACCAGCTCGAGGCCGACCGTCATGGGCACGGTCAGGAAGCCGACCATGCCCATGTCGTGGAACAGCGGGAGCCAGGACACCATGACGTCCCGGTCCACCCGCAGCTCCGACGCGGTGACCATCGCGGTCAGGTTGGCGTACAGGTTGCGGTGGGTGATCCGGACGGCCTTGGGCTCGGCGGTGGAGCCGCTGGTCAGCTGCAGCAGCACGGTGTCGTCCTCGCTGTGCGGCAGGTCCGGCACCGGCGGCCGGACGTCCGCGTAGGCCGCGCCCAGCTCGCCGATCGGCCGGACCGTGATGCCGCGCTGCGTGAGCACGTCGGCCAGCGGGTCGAACGGCGGGCCGAGCAGCACCATGCCGGCGCCGATCATCTCGAGCACCCGCACGGTGTCCTCGGCCCAGGCGGCCAGGTCGGTCCGGGGGGTGGGCTGGTGCAGCATGGTGACGCTGCCGCCGGCCAGCCACACCGCCTGCGCGGCCGGCGCGATCAGGGCGGGCTCGCCGGCCAGCACCCCGACCGAGGTGCCCGGGGCGAGACCGCCCGCGTCGTCGGAGATCAGGTCGGCCGCCATCCGCAGGGCGGTCAGGTGCACGTCGGCCCAGCTCCGCCGGACGGCCTCGCGCGGCTCACCGGTGGTCATGCCCCTCGGTGACTCGGCCGCGCTGCGCAGCAGGAGATCCACAAATCGGCTCACAGCTTCGCAGCCTACGGGCGAGTAGCCTCTGATGGCGTGTCCGACTTGCGCCCCGCCATCGAGACCGCCGTCGACGCGGTCCTGCCCGAAGCCCGCGCCGACCTGGAAGCCCTGGTCAAGATCCCCAGTATCTGGGCCGACCCGGCACACCACGACGACACCCGCCGCAGCGCCGAGGCCGTAGCCGAGCTGGCCAGGGCCGCCGGCGCGGAGTCGGTCGACGTCCTGGCCGCCGAGGGCGGCGCCCCCGCCGTGGTCGCGCACTGGCCCGCGCCGCCCGGCGCGCCGACGGTGATGCTGTACGCCCATCACGACGTGCAGCCCACCGGCGGCGACGAGCAGTGGACCAGTCCACCGTTCGAGCCGACCGAGCGCGACGGCCGGCTGTACGGGCGCGGCGCGGCCGACGACAAGGCCGGCGTGATGACCCACTTCGCGGTGCTGCGGGCGCTGCGCTCGCTGCCCGGTGGCCTGCCGGTCGGCATCACGCTGTTCATCGAGGGCGAGGAGGAGTCCGGCTCGCCGACGCTGACCGCGCTGCTCGCCGAGCACCACGCCCGGCTGGCCGCCGACGTGATCATCATCGCCGACTCGTCCAACCCGGCGGTCGACGTGCCCGCGCTGACCACCAGCCTGCGTGGCCTCGTCGACTGCACCGTCGAGCTGCGGATGCTGGAGCGCCCCGCGCACTCCGGGGTGTACGGCGGCCCGCTCGGCGACGCGCTGACTGCCCTGTGCCGGCTGCTGGCCACGCTGCACGACGACAAGGGCCGGGTCGCGGTGTCCGGCCTGGTGCACAACACCTCGGACGTGCCGGACCTGGACGAGGCCACCTTCCGCTCGGACGCCGGTGTGCTGGACGGCGTGGAGCTGATCGGCGCCGGCACGCTGCCCGAGCGGCTCTGGCAGCAGCCGGCGATCTCCGTGCTCGGTATCGACGCGCCCCGGGTCTCCGAGGTGTCGAACGTGCTGCTGCCCTCGGCGCGCGCCGTGATCAGCATGCGGCTCGCGCCCGGCGAGGACCCGGCCGGCGCCCAACGCGCGCTCACCGAGCACCTCACCAGCCACGCACCGTGGGGCGCGAACGTGGCGGTGACCCCGGGGGCGGCGGCCGACCCGTTCGAGCTGGACCCCGTCGGCGCTGTGTACGACGCCGCCCGCCGGACGTTCTCGGCGGCCTACGGCAACGAGGCGGTCGAGGTCGGCATCGGCGGGTCGATCCCGTTCATCGGCGAGTTCGCCCGCACCTTCCCCGGCGCCGCCGTGCTGGTCACCGGCGTCGGCGACCCGAAGAGCCGCTGGCACGGCATCGACGAGAGCCTGCACCTGGGCATGTTCGGCCACGCCGTGCTCGCCGAGGCGCTGCTGCTCGCGGAACTGGGTGGCGGCGGTCGGTAGGTTTCGGGCGTGCCGTTGTCCGAGGTGATCGCCCGTGTCCTCGACCGCGGCTGATCGGGCGCCCGGCGGTCCCGCATCCCGCACACTGGACGGTGTGCGGATCGGGCTGCTGGGCGCGCTGGCCGTCTGGCCGGCCGGTTCGGGCACGGCCGACGGCTCCGGCACGGCGCGGGAGTCGGGGGCGGCCAACGGCTCCGGCACGGCGCGCAAGTCCGGGGCGGACGACGGCTCGGGTACGGACGGCGGCTCCGACGCGGCCCGGGGCGTCCGCAACGGGGTGAGCGCGCCGGGCGGGGCGCTGGTGCGTGGCCTGCTGGCCCGGTTGGCGCTGGACGTGGGGCGCCCGGTGGCCGTGTCCACGCTGGTCGACGACCTGTGGGGCACGGCGCCGCCGGACGGGGCAGCCGGCGCGCTGCAGGCGCTGGTGTCGCGGCTGCGCCGGGCGCTGGGGGCCGGCGTCGTCCGCTACGAGCCGGCCGGCTACCGGCTGGCGCTGGCGCCGGAGCAGGTGGACGCGGCCCGGTTCACCGAGCTGACCGCCGCCGCCCGCCGCACCGAGGCCACCGAACCGGCCCGGGCCAGGGCGCTGCTGGCCGAGGCGGCGGCGCTGTGGCGGGGCCCGGCGCTGGCTGACCTCACCGACCTGCCGTTCGCCCCGGCCGCCGCCGACCGGCTCGCCGAGCAGCGCGCCCTCGCCGTCGAGAGCGCGGCCCGGCTGGCGCTGGCCGCCGGCGAGCCCGACGCCGAGCTGACCGCGCTGCGCGACGTACTGGCCGGCCAACCGCTGCGCGAGCCGACCGCCGCCCTGCTCGCCAGGTCACTGCACGCGGCCGGGCGCCGGGCCGACGCGCTCGCCGTCCTCGACCAGCTCCGCACCGCACTCGCCGACCAGCTGGGCGTCGACCCCGGCCCCGAGCTCACCGGCGCCCACCTGCACATCCTCCGCACCACCCCGCCCCCGCCCCCGCCCGCCGAGACCACACCCCCTGCTTCCCGCGAGTCGGGGATTCCGTCAGGGCGAGTCGCGGATTCCGTCAGCCCCGGCCGGCGCCCGCCCCGCACTCCGACCCCCCACCCCGGCGAGTCGCTGGATCCTGTAGGCCGTGTCGCTGGATTCCGCGGCCCGGATCCGGGGCCGGCCAGCCCGGCGCCGACCGGTCCGGCGCTGAGCAGCCCCGGGTTGAGCAGCTTCATCGGCCGGGACGCCGACCTGCGCCGGCTGCACGCCGCGCTCGACGGCGCGCGGCTGGTCACGCTGATCGGGCCGGGTGGGGCGGGCAAGACCCGGCTGGCCAGGGAGACCGTCGCCACGCTCGGAACGCGGACGGTCCGGCTCGCCGAGCTCGCGCCGCTCGGTGACGCCGCCGCCCTGCCGGCCGCGGTGCTCGCCGCGGTGGGTGGCGGCGAGCTGGTGCTGCGGGCCCAGGACCGGCCGGGCGAGCACGCGCCGGACTCCACCGAGCGACTGGTCGCCGCCGTCTCGGGCCGGCCCATGGTGCTCGTGCTGGACAACTGCGAGCACCTGGTGCACGACGTCGCCGAACTGGCCGAGCACCTGCTGCTGCGGGCCCCCGAGCTGCGCATCCTGGCCACCAGCCGGGAACCGCTCGGCGTCCCCGGCGAGCGGCTGCACCCCGTGGACGCCCTCGCCGAGCCGGACGCCGTCGCGCTGCTCGCCGAGCGAGCCGGGGCGGTCCGGCCGGACTTCGCGCTGGCCCCGGTGCGCGCCGAGGTGACCGAGATCTGCCGCAGGCTGGACGGCCAACCGCTGGCGATCGAGCTGGCCGCCGCCCGGCTGCGCACGCTCAGCCCCGCCGAGATCGTGGCCCGGCTGGACGACCGGTTCCGGCTGCTCACCGCGGGCAGCCGCACCGCGCCGGACCGGCACCAGTCGCTGCGCGCCGTGGTCGCCTGGAGCTGGGACCTGCTCGACGACGCCGAGCGCGCGCTGGCCCGCCGGCTCGCGGTGTTCGCCGGCGGCGCCACCCTCGAGGCCCTGCGGCAGGTCTGCGCCGACCCGACCGACCCACCAGACGGCCCGCCAACCAACCCACCAGCCGAACCGCCGGACCCGCTCGACATCCTCGCCGCGCTCGTCGACAAGTCACTGGTACAGGCCGTACCACCGCCCGACGGCACCGGGCCGACCCGCTACCGGATGCTCGAGACGATCAAGGCCTTCGCCGAGCAGCAACTGCTCGAGGCGGGCGAGCGGGACGCGGTGGCCGAGGCGCACGCGCACTACTTCCTGGCGCTGGCCGAGGCCGCCGACCGCCGGCTGCGCGGCCCTGACCAGCTGGTCTGGATGGGTCGGCTGCGGGCCGAGTCGGGCAACCTGCTCGCCGCGCTGCGCCACGCCATCTCGACCCGGGACGCTGCGACCGCACTGCGGCTGACCGCGGCGCTGGGCTGGTTCTGGGTGGCCAGGGGACTGTTCGACGAGGCGTCCGGCTGGTTGGCGGGGGCCACCGAGCTACCCGGTGAAGCGCCGGCGGCGGCCCGGGCGTTCAGCCTTGCGCTGCTGGCCGCCACCGAGGCCCACGCCGGTGAGCTGGCCAGCGCACGAACCCACATAGCGACCGCGATCGCGCTGATCGACGAGGCGGCGATGGGCGAGCTGCCCCTGCTGCGGCTGATCGGGCCGATCGCCGCGCTGTACGTGCACGGCGACGACGGCCCGCTGATCGCCTTGAGCGGGCTGGCCGGCCCCGAGCGCCCTGACGGCCGCTGGCTGCGCGCGTTCGCCACGCACCTGCGCGCCCAGTACGCGGAGAACCTCGGCCACCTGGAGCTGCAGACCGAGCTGCTGCGGGTCTGCCACGAGGAATTCCGGGTGACGGGTGACCGGTTCGGCCTCGGCATGACGGTCTGCTCGCTCGGTGAGCGCGAGGAGCTGGCCGGGAACCTGGCGGCCGCCGCGGAGAGCTACGACGAGGCGGTGCAGCTGGCCACCGAGCTCGGCAACGAGGACGACCAGCCGCAGTTCCGCGCGCTGTCGGCCCGGGCGGCCGCCCGGCGCGGCGACCCGGAGACGGCCAGGGCGACGCTGCGGCTGGCGATGAGTGCGGCGGACCAGCGGATCATCGTCGGCTACGGGCCACTGCAGCTGACCCTGGTCGAGGTGGAGCGGCTGGCCGGGGACCTACCGGCGGCCCGCGCCGCGCTGCGCGCGTTCGAGGCCCAGCCCGCCGACGAACGCACCATCGGCTTCCCGCAGCGGGACGCGATCGCGGCCGCCGCGCTGGTCGGCATCGAGACCGCGGACGGCAACCTGGCCGCCGCCAGGGCCGCCCTGCGCCGGGCCGTGGCATCCGCCCTGACCAGCACGGACGGCCCGGTGCAGGCCGTGGTCGCCGAGGTCGCCGCCGCCACCGAGGTACTGGCCGGCGACCACACAAACGCCGCCGCGCTGCTGGGCCTGGCGACGGCCCGCCGGGGCACCCTGGACCGGGGCAACCCGGTCGTGCTGGCCACCCTGGCCGAGGTCACCGAGGCACTCGGCCCCGCCGGCGTCGAACGGGCCGTGCGGCGCGGCCGGGCGATGTCCGCCGAGCGGGGCTTCGCGCTGCTCCCCCTGGAGTGACCCACGAGCTCAGCCGAGCTCCGCGTGGTCCGTCACCCCGCGCGAGCTCAGCCGAGCCAGCCCGGCGACCCGGCCGTGGCCAACCCGCTGAACAGCAGCTCGGACTGCCACCGCTCGCGCGGCTGGGTGTGCAGCCGCCAGTAGTACTCGGCGATCACGTCAGGGTCGAACGCGGTACCCGGCGCGACGGGGCCGGCGACGGTCACCGACGCCACGTGCACCCCGGCCGGTCCGTACTCCTGGTCGAGCAGGCTGACCGCCGCGCGCACGCCGGCCTTGCCGAGCGACAGGCTGACGTAGCGGGGGTTCGTCTCGGGCATCCCGCCGGTGACCAGGATCGTGCCGCCACCGCGCCGGGCCATGCCGGGGCCGACGTGCGCGGCGGCGTTCACCGCGCCGACCACGTTGACCGCCCAGGCCTCCTGGTGCTCCCGCACCGACAGCTCGCCGGGCGCGTCGGGTCGGATGATCGCGGCGTTGTAGACCAGCACGTCCGGCTCGCCGAGCTGGGCCGCCGCCGCGTCGAGGGCGGTGCGCAGGGCGGTCTCGTCGGCCGTGTCCGCGGTGAGCGCGACGACCGGCACCCCGAGCTCCGTGACCTCGGCGGCTAGCGCGTCCACCGTCGCCCGGGTGCGGGCCAGCAGCGCGACGGGCAGCCCTTCGCGAGCGAACCGCCTGGCCACCGAGCGCCCGATGCCCGGGCCGGCTCCGATGATGACTGCTCCCGCCATGACGGCTCCTCGTCTCGTTCGATCCTTCTCGAACACCACACTAACCCTCACACGAATGTGAGGGTTAGTGAGTTTACGGTCAGGCCCGGCGGCGGTACAGCGCCACCGCGAGCGGCGCGAACACGGCCATGATCGCGGCCGCCCAGACCAGCACGCCGAGCAGCGGCGCGAGCACCGGCCCGCCCAGGTAGAGCCCGCGCACCGTGTCCGCCACCCGGGACACCGGGTTGATCTCCGCCCAGCCGCGCAGCCAGCCCGGCATGGTCGACGCCGGCACGAACACATTGCTGCCGAACGTCAACGGCATGATCACCATGAACGACATGCCCTGCACCGAGCGCGGGTCGGCGACCACCATGGCCAGCGCGGTGAACACCCAGCACAGCGCGAACGAGAAGAACAGCGTCACGGCCAGCCCGGCGAGCACGCCGAGCGGCCCGGCGTGGAACCGGAAGCCCAGCACCGCGCCGAAGGCCAGCATGATCACCCCGGAGATCAGGTACCGGACCAGGTCCGCGCCGATCGCACCGAGCAGCGGGGCCGCCCGGGAGATCGGCAGGCTGCGGAACCGGTCGAAGATCCGGCTGTGCCGGTCGTCGGCCAGGTTGATCCCGGTGCCGACCGAGGCGAACACCACGGTCTGCACCAGCACGCCCGGCAGCGCGAACTGCAGGTAGCTGCTGGTGTCGCCGGCGATCGCGCCACCGAACACGTACACGAACAGCAGCAGGAAGATCACCGGCTGCAGCGTCACGTCGATCAGCGCCTCGGGCGAGTTCACCGTCTTGACGATGCCCCGCCAGGCCAGCGAGCCGCTCTGTCGCAGCAGGGCCAGGAGGCCACCGGGGTTGGGGGTAGGTACGGAGCGGCGGGGCGGCTCCGTCGTGGGGACGGACAATGTGGGAGCCACACTCATGCGGCATCCTCCTTTGCTACACGCTCGGCCGGGGTATCGGCCCCGGCGGGGTCATCGGTGGTGGCGGGTTGGCCGGTCAGGGTGAGGAACACGTCGTCGAGGCTGGGCAGCCGCAGCCCGAGCTCGGCCACCGCCAGGTGGTCGGCCTCCAGCCGCGCGCTCACCCGGTGCAGCATCGCGGCGTCGGCGGACGTGACGACCACCTCGCCGGTCGCGTCGATCGCCGGCGCGATACCACCGGACTGGTCGGCCACCACCGCCGCGATCGGCACCAGGTCGGCGCGGCGCAGCGGGCGCACGTGCAGCCGCTGCCCGCCGACCTCGGCCTTCAGCGCGGCCGGGGTGCCCGCCCCGATCACCCGCCCGTGGTCGATCACCACCAGCTCGTCGGCGAGCTGCTCGGCCTCGTCCAGGTACTGGGTGGTGAGCAGCACGGTCACGCCCTCGGCGGCCAGCACCCGGACCTGGTCCAGCACCTCGTTGCGGTAGCGCGGGTCGAGCCCGGTGGTCGGCTCGTCCAGGAACAGCACGTCCGGGCGGCCGATCAGGCTCACCGCCAGGTCCAGCCGGCGGCGCATGCCCCCGGAGTACGTCTTGGCGCGGCGCCTGGCGGCGTCGGCCAGCCCGAAGCTGTCGAGCAGCCGGTCGGCCCTGCCCCCGGCCTCCGTGCGGGACAGCCCGAGCAGGCGGCCGACCAGCATCATATTGTGCCGGCCGGACAGGGACTCGTCGACCGCCGCGTACTGGCCGGTCAGCCCGATCCGCGCCCGGACCGCCGCCGGCTCGGCGACGACGTCCAGCCCGAGCACCTCCACACGGCCGGCGTCCGGGCGCAGCAGCGTGGCCAGGATCTGCACCGCGGTGGTCTTGCCGGCGCCGTTCGGGCCGAGCAGCCCGAGCACACCACCCCGGCGCACCGTGAAGTCGACGCCGGCCAGCGCCCTCGTCGCACCGAAGCTCTTGACCAGGCCCTCGACCCGGATTGCACAGTCCATGTTCGCGTTCCCCTCACTGCGTTCTCGCATCGAGGACAACTCTGACCGGACCCGCTGACAGGACACCGACACCGCACTGACACCGGCCCTGACAGGTCACTGACACCGGGCCCCCAGTCACCGGGGCGACCGGACGAGCTGGCGCAGCGCCGGGCTGCGCAGGTACAGCCCCAGCCAGAGCAGTACCGCCACGTACACCGGGAAGAGCACGTAGCCGAACAGCGGCTGCTCGGTTCGCACGTTCGCACAGACCGCGCCGCCGAGGTACCCGGTCAGCAGCACCGCGCCGAACACCGCCGTCCTCGGCACGTTGTAGACCACTAGGCCGATCAGCAGCAGGGTGCCCATCAGCGGCACGGTGTGCGCCGGGAAGCCCAGCTGCACGGTGGCGGCCACCACGGCCGGCAGCCGCAGCAGCTTGGTCACGCTGTCGAACAGCAGGAACAGGTCGACCAGGATGGTGATCACCAGTCCGGTGCGTGCCGAGGCACGACTGGGCTGGACGTCGGTGGCGCTGGCGTTGAGGCTCATCGTTGCGGTCCTTCCGGGCATCGGCGCCGGACTCGCGCCGGCGTTCGCACACGCGTCGAACGACAGCAGTGCAGACCGACACCCGGCGGAAAACTCATCGGGCCGCCGCGTGGATCAGGTTCCCGACGACATCGAGCAGCTGCCCCGCGCCGAGCACAGCCCCCGGGTCAACCTCGCCCACCGGGCGGACGAGTGGACGACCACCGCGCTGGTGTCCGCTCCGCACCGCGCCCCGGACCGACCCGGCGAGACCATCGCCTGGATCGTGGTCCGGACCGTCGAACACGTCACCATCAGCTACGTGCTCGAACACCCGGACATCGCCAGTCGGCGCGGCCGACCAGGCCCGCCTCAAGCCGTATCAGCCTCGGCCGGGCCGGCGATCGACCGAGTTCGGGGCGCCCCGAGACAAATGTGGGCCGCTTCATGGTCATCGACCACTATCTCGGAGAGTTTTTCCACTTCAATGTGGCTTTGGGCACTGACCACAGCATTGGAGTAACAAGATTGAGCGGACTGGCCACGGCGGAACCGCGGAATCCAGCGACTCGGGCCGCGGAATCCAGCGACTCGCGGTGAGGGGAGCCTGACGGAATCCCCGACTCGCGGGAGGGTGCCGGCGTACCGGGGTGCCGGCGTACCCGGGTGCCGGGCGTTGCCGGGTGCCGGGGTGCGGGGGGGTACCCGGGGTGCTCGGTCGGTCCGGGTGCCCGGTCGGTCCGGGTGCTCGGGCTAGCCGGCCGAGAGTTCGCCGTCCGGGTGGTCCGCGGGGGGCGCGGCCGGGCGGGGCAGGGCGCTGGCCGGGCCCTCGATCCGGCGCGCGGCCGCCACGGCGAGCCGGCTCAGCCGGGTCAGCGCGAGGTCACCGAGGCCCATGGTGATCGGGTAGATCCGGTTGCTGACGAAGGCCACCGACATGCCGGACACCGGGTCGGCCCACGCGCCGGAGCCGGCGTAGCCGTAGTGGCCGAACGCCCTCGGCAGCCAGACCCCGGGCACGTACGCCTGGTGGTACCCCAGCCGCCAGCGCATCGGGATGCCGAGCGCGCGGTCCGGGGCGGTGGTCTGCACGCGGCTCAGCGCGCGCACCGTGGCGCCGGACAGCAGCCGCCGCCCGTCCACCACGCCGTCGTTGGCCAGCGCGCCGTAGAGCACGGCCAGCGACTCGGCCGTGAACATGCCGTTCGCCGCGGGCATCTCGGTGTCCAGCACCCGGGGCTCGGGACCCTGGAACACCTCGTGCGAACCCGGTACGAACAGCGCCTCGAGGCCCCGGCGCAGCGGCACCACGCCGGGCATCGGCACGGCCGCCAACCTGGCCAGCACCGGCGAGAGCGGCTTGAACGTGCCGATCGAAGCCGGCACCCGCTCCCGGCCGGTGGCGGGGCGGCCGATGTGCAGGCCGTCGACGCCGAGCGGCTCGGCGAGCTCGGTGCGTACCAGCTCGGCCATGCCCTTGCCGGTCAGCGCCCTGGCCAGCCCAGCACAGAGCCAGCCGAACGTGATCGCGTGGTAGGCCGGACTGCCGGGCTCGTGGTCCGGGGTGTGCGCGGCGAGCCTGCGCTCGGCGCCGAGGTGGTCGAGCAGCGCGGCGGTGTCGGGGGCGATCGGGGCGAGCCGGTCCAGGCCGAGCTGGTGGGTGAGCAGCTGGCGCACGGTGAGCCGACTCTTGCCGCCGACGGCGAACTCCGGCCAGTACTGCGCGACCGGCTCGTCGTAGCCGAGCAGCCCCCGGTCGGCGAGCCGGTGGATGACGGTGGCCGTGACGCCCTTGGTGGTGGAGAAGGAGAGTCCGAGGCTGTCCCGCTCCCAGCGCCGGCCGGTGCTCGGGTCGGCGACGCCGCCCCACAGGTCGACCACGTTGCGGTCGCGGTAGCGCACCACGAACGAGCCGCCACCTCGGCGCGGTGAGCGGAACACCCTGGTGAACAGGCGCGCCACCGCCTCGTAACCCGGTTCGACATGCCCCTGGTACCGCGCCACGGCGAGCCTCCTCGATAGCCGCGCGGCGCCGGACGAGCCCTCGGCGCCGTTGGCGATGAAGGCTAGGAGCATTTTTTCGAATGGTCAATCCACGAAATCAGGTGAACGTGGACACGGCCCTGGGCAGCGCCGACCAGCGCCGACCAGCGCCGACCAGCGCCGATCAGCCCCGATCAGCGCCGATCAGCCCCGATCAGCCCCGGATGCCGTCCGTGAACACCGCGACCACCGTGCGCACGTACTCGGCGCGCCGGCGCGGCCCGAACTCGCCCTCCAACAGCCCCAGCGACCCGGCCAGCACGGCGCCGTAGACCAGCCGCGCCACGTGGTCGACGTCCAGGTCGGCCCGCACGATGCCCTGGCCGCGCGCGAAGCTCAGGTACGCGGCGATCGCACCCCTGATCTGGGTCTGCTGGCGCAGCACGTGCCGCGCCACCTCGTCGTCGATCGTGGTCGCCTCGAACAGGATGAGCCGGAACAGCCCCGGGCTCGCGGCCAGCTCGTCGTAGACGCGCTGCACCGTGTCCCGGAACAGGCTGAGCAGCTCGTCGGAGGTCGTGGCCACCCGCATCGTGCCCATGGCCGCCCCGACGAACCGCTCCAGGGCGTAGTCGATGACCTGGTCGAGGATCTCCCGCTTGCCCTTGAAGTAGTGGTAGATCGTGCCGGCGCCGGTGCCCATCTGCGCGGCGATCTCGCCGATGGTGGCCGCGTGGTAGCCGCGCTGGGCGAACACCGCGAACGCGGCCTCCACGATCTCCCGCCGGCGCCGGGCCTGCTCCTCGGCCGTGGCCTTCGGCCGTCCCCTCGGGCGCACCGTGGGTCCGTCCGAGGTCGCGGGCTGCGCCTCCGTCATGTCCGGCTCACCCCCGGAGTATGCGGGTCGGGCCGGCCCGCCGGGCAGCTGCCGACGGGTACCGGCCGCCGGTCAGCCCTCGGCGAGCTCGGCGGCCAGCAGCCACTGCTCCTCCACCGTGGCCCGCTCGGCCACCAGGGCGCGCAGCTCGGCGTCCAGCTCCAGCAGGCGGGGCGGGTCGGTGGCGGCCTCGGCGAGGGCGGTGTGCAGCTTGGCCTCCCTGGTGTTGAGCGTCGCGAGGCGGCGCTCGAGCCGGCGGGCCTCCTTCTGCGCGTCCCGGCGATCGGCGGAACTGGCCGGCCCGGCCCCGTCGGCGGTGGCCGCGGCGGTCGGGGAGACGCTGGTCCCGGCGGCGGCCGCCGGGGTGCGCGTCGCGATGGGCGCGGCGGCGGCGGTTGCCGGCGCGGCCGCCCGGCGGCGCAGGTACTCCTCGATGCCGCCGGGCAGGTGGGTGATCCGGCCGTCGCCGAACAGGGCCACCACGGTGTCGCAGACGCGTTCGATCAGGTACCGGTCGTGGCTGACCACGACGATGGTGCCCGGCCAGCCGTCGAGGAGGTCCTCGAGCCGCTGCAGGGTGTCGATGTCCAGGTCGTTGGTCGGCTCGTCGAGCAGCAGCACGTTCGGCTCGCCCATCAGCAGCCGGGTCAGCTGCAGCCGGCGCCGCTCACCGCCGGACAGCTCGCCAACCGGGGTCCACTGCCGGGCCGCCGGGAAGCCGAGGCGCTCCAGCATCGAGGACGCGGTCAGCTCGTTGCGCCCGACCGTGACGAACCGGGCGATCTCCTCGACCGCCTCCAGTACGCGCTGGCTGGCCGGCAGGTCGACGAGCTCCTGGGTCAGGTGCGCCAGCCGGACCGTCTTGCCGGTGATGAGCTTGCCGCCGTCCAGCGCCCGCCCGCCGTCCAGCGCGCGCAGCAGCGTCGTCTTGCCCGACCCGTTGACCCCGACCAGCCCGATCCGGTCGCCGGGGCCCAGCCGCCAGGTGACGTGGTCCAGCAGGGTGCGCGCGGGCACCGTCAGGGTGGCGTCCTCCAGCTCCAGCACCTGGCGGCCCAGCCGGGCGGACGCGAACGCCATCAGCTCGGGGGTGTTGCGCGGGTCGGGCACGTCGGCGATGAGTACCTCGGCCGCCTCGATCCGGAACTTCGGCTTGGACGTGCGGGCCGGGGCGCCCCGGCGCAGCCACGCCAGCTCCTTGCGGGCCAGGTTGCGGCGCCGCTCCTCGGCCGCGTCGGACTGGCGGGTGCGCTCCGCGCGGGCGTACACCCAGTCCGCGTAGCCACCGGTGTACGCCTCCACCCGGCCGGCCGTGTCGCCGCCGCCGACCTCCCAGGTCTCGGTGCACACCGCGTCCAGGAACCACCGGTCGTGGGTGACCACGAGCACCGCGCAGCGCCGGGCCACCAGGTGCTGGGCCAGCCAGGCGATGCCCTCGACGTCGAGGTGGTTGGTCGGCTCGTCGAGCACGATCAGGTCGGACTCGCCGACCAGCGCGGCGGCCAGCGAGACCCGGCGCCGCTCCCCGCCGGACATGCCGTCCACGGTGCGGTCGAAGTCGGTGATGCCCAGCCCGGCGAGCACGGCGCGGACCTGCGCGTCGGCGGCCCACTCGTGCTCGTCGCCGTCCACGCTCACGCCGAGCCGGCCCAGCACGACGTCCCGCACCCTGGCGCCGGCGGGCAGCTCGGTGTGCTGGCCGACCTCCGCGATCCGCAGGCCACGCTGCCGGCTGACCCGGCCGCCGTCCGGCTCGCGCGCCCCGGTGAGCACCTCGAGCATGGTCGTCTTGCCGCCGCCGTTCAGCCCGACGACGCCGATCCGGTCGCCGGCGGCCACCCCGAGGGACACCCGGTCCAGCAGTACCCGGGAGCCGTCCCCCGGCACGGTCGCGGTGACCGCCTCAAAGTTGATCAGGTTCGTGTCTGCCATCGCCGGGGCTCAGGCCCGCGCCGGCGGCGGCGGGTAGCCGGGACCGGGCGAGCCGGGCGGCACGCCGTTCGGGCCGAGCTCGTCGTCGCCGACCACCCGGGCACCGGGCACCGGGCCGTGCACCACCCGGACCGTGCGGCACACCCCGACGCCGGCCAGCTCGGCCGCCGCGCTCACCGCCGCCTCCTCGTCGGAGCAGAGGAACGCGCACGTCGGGCCCGAGCCGGACACGATGCCGGCCAGCGCGCCCGCCTCCACGCCCGCGCGCAGGGTCCGGCGCAGCGTGGGCTCCAGGCTCACCGCGGCGGCCTGCAGGTCGTTGCCGAGCAGCAGCGCGAGCTGGCGCGGGTCACCCGAGGCCAGCGCCTCCAGTACCGGCTCCACCCCACCGGCGCGGGGCGGCACGGTCGGCGAGCCGGACAGCGCGCGCAGCCGGTCCAGCTCGGCGAACGCGGCCGGCGTGGCCAGGCCGCGGTGGTGCAGCGCGATCACCCAGTGCTGGGTGTGCCGGCTCAGCACCGGGACCAGCTGCTCGCCCCGGCCGGTGCCCAGCGCGGTACCGCCGTACAACGCGAAGGTGACATCGCTGCCCAGCTCGGCGGCCAGCGCGGCGAGCTGGTCGCGCGGCAGGTCCAGCTTCCACAGCGCGGACAGGGCGACCAGGGTGCCGGCCGCGTCCGCGCTGCCGCCCGCCATACCGCCGGCGACCGGGATGGCTTTGCGCAGCACGACCCGGATGTCGGGGTCACGGCCGGCCAGCTTGGCGATCGCGAGCACCGCGCGCCAGGCCAGGTTCCGCTCGTCGGTCGGCACCTCGACGGGGCTGCCGGTGCTGCCCTCGCCGTGCACGTCGACGCCGGGCTGGTCGGTGGCCGCGACGGTGACCTCGTCGAACAGGCTCACCGCATGGAACACCGTGACCAGGTCATGGAAGCCGTCCTGGCGTGGCTCCCCCACCGCGAGGTGGAGGTTGACCTTCGCCGGGACACGCACGGTGACCGGTGGCGGGACGATGGCGAGCACGTCGATCACTCTACGTGTGCGGGCCGGCGGCAGACCCACATGGGCCAGCCGCGGCCCGACCTGGACCACGCGCGACCGCGATCCGGGTGAAGTCGGCGACGGACAGCCGCTCGGCGCGAGTCGTCGGGTCCACGCCCGCCGCGCGCAGCACCTGCTCGGCGGCCGCCGGCGAGCCCGCCCAGCCGGCCAGCGCGCCGCGCAGCGACTTGCGGCGCTGCGCGAACGCGGCGTCCACCACGGCGAACACGGCGGTCCGCTGGGCCTCGGACCCGACGGGCTCGGCGTGCCGGCGCACCGACAGCAGTGCCGAGTCCACCCCCGGCACCGGCCAGAACACCGCGCGCGGCACCGGGCCGGCGCGGCGCGCCTCGGCGTACCAGGCCAGCTTCGCGCTCGGCGCGCCGTACTCCCGCCCGCCGGGGCCCGCGGCCAGCCGGTCCACCACCTCCGACTGGATCATCACCAGGCCGTGCCGCAGCGACGGCAGCACCTCGAGCACGTGCAGCAGCACGGGCACGCCCACGTTGTAGGGCAGGTTGGCCACCACGGCGGTCGGCGGGCTCGGCAGCTGCTCGGCGCGCACCCGCAGCGCGTCCATGGTCAGCACGGTCAACCGGTCGGCCAGCGCGGGCGCCCGCTCGGCCACCGTGCCCGGCAGTGCCCCGGCCAGCACCGGGTCGATCTCCACCGCGAGCACCTCGGCGGCGGCCGGCAGCAGCGCCAGGGTCAGCGAGCCGAGCCCGGGGCCGATCTCCAGCACCACCTCGTCCGGCTCCAGCTCGGCCAGCCGGGCGATCCGGCGCACCGTGTTGGGGTCGTGCACGAAGTTCTGCCCGAGCTTCTTCGTCGGCCGCAGCCCCAGCCGGGCGGCCAGCGCGCGCACGTCCGCCGGACCGAGCGGCCGGGCGCCACTGGCCGTATCGCCGGCCGTGTCGCTGCCGGCGGCCGTGTCGCTGCTGGTCGCGGTGTCGCTGCTGGTCGCGTTGTCGCTGCCGGTCGCCGTATCGCCGGCGGTGTCGCTGTCGGTCGCCGGATCGCCGGCGGTGTCGCCGGTGTCGGCCGTGTCGCTGCCGGTGGGCTCAGGGGGCGGTGTCCCCGGAGAGCCCGAGCTTGCGGGAGCAGGCCGGCCACGCGCCGTACCCGCCTCGGGAGTCCCGGACCTTCTGGGCAACCGCGATCTGCTCCTCCCGGGTCGCCTGGCTGGCGAGCGGCGCGTAATCGGCGCCGCCGTTCGTCCGCCAGGTCTGTCTGTCGAACTGCACGCCACCGTAGTAGCCGTTGCCGGTGTCGGCCGCCCAGTTGCCGCCGGACTCGCAGGTGGCCAGCCGATCCCACACCGTGGCCGCCCGACCCGTCCCGCCGGCACCGACCGCCGGCGCGACCAGGTCCGGGTTGGTACCGACGCGCACCGTGCGCGGCACCGGCTCCCGGATCACCCCGCCCTTGACCTTCTTCCGGGCGATCTCGACACCGTCGCGCATCAGTATCCGGTAGACGGCCCCGAGCTGTCCGGGGCGCCCCGGGTTACGCACGACCCGCCGCCCCTTGGCCAGCTTGTCGTCCGGCACCTCGACCACCGGCACCGGGATCGGCGTGATCACGGTGATCTCACCGTCGCCGTTGCGCACGACCTGGACGCGGTCGCCGTCGCGCAGCGGGGTGTCCGGGTCCGGCATGGTGATGTCGGCGGGCCCCAGCGGCGCGCCGACGTCGGCCAGCAGCGCCCGTACCGTCGCGGCCTCGGTGCTGACCCGCCGCGCCGGCCGGCCGCCGTCGACGAGCGTCACCGTGCGGCGAACGGCCAGCTCCAGCGCCATGCCGTCCGGCGGGATCGCGCTGCTCGGCGCGGCGGAGATCAGGGTCGGCGGGGCGTCGAGGTCGAGGTCGGCCAGCGCGTCGCCCACCGAGGCGGCGGTGGTCCAGACCTCGCGCCGGTAGCCGTCCTCGACCAGGATCAGGGGGCGCGCCCGGGTCAGGATGATGTGGTCGCCGCTGCCGATCTCGGTGCCGCCGGCGGGCTCCAGCCGGTCCCGGGGGCTCACCGCCAGGCCGGCCGCCGCGACCGCGCCGCGCACGTCGAGGGCGAACGTGTGCACCGTACGGTCCTGGCCGTCGACCGTGATGGTGATCGACTTGTTCAGCACGACGGCGGCCGCGCTCGCCGCCAGCATGGCCACGAACAGCGCGATGACCAGCGCGTGGGCCAGCGACCGTCGGTACACGCTCCCGTCCCGTCCCGTTCGTCCTGTGCACGGCCGAAGTGATCACGGGACCGTAACGGGGCGGCGACCGGCCCCGTGGGCGTTTGGCCGCGCGTGCGCCGAACGGAGCATCGGGTGCGGAAGCCTTGCGTGGCCGGGGCGCGGTGGTGTAGCGCGCTGTCCCGGGTAGCTGGACCGCTCGAGCTCAGAGGAGGTCGGTGAGCCGGAAGACGCGCTCGGCGTTCGCGCGGGTGGCCTCGGCGACGACCTCGACGTCCTCGCCCCGGGCCGCCGCTACCCCGCGCACCGTCCAGGGCAGGACGTACGGCTCGTTGGCCCGGCCGCGGTGCGGGTGCGGGGTGAGGAAGGGGGCGTCGGTCTCCACGAGCAGCAGCTCGGCCGGGGCCAGCGCGGCGGCCTCCCGCAGGTCGGCGGCGTTGCGGAAGGTGACCGGGCCGGCGAACGACATGTGGTACCCGGCGTCCGCGCAGGCCCGGGCCAGCTCGGCGCCACCGGAGAAGCAGTGGAAGATCACCCGCTCCGGGGCACCCTCGACGCGCAGCACGTCCAGCACGTCGTCGTGGGCGTCCCGGTCGTGGATCATCACTGGTTTGCCCAGGCGCTTGGCGAGGTCGATGTGCCAGGCGAACGCGTCGCGCTGGATGGCCGGGTCCGCGCAGTCGGGGTCGTGCTCCGGCCAGTAGTAGTCGAGCCCGGTCTCACCGACGGCGACCACCCGGGGCGCGGCGGCCAGCTTCTCCAGCTCGGCGCGGGCGGTCTCGTCGAGCAGGTTCGCCCTGGTGGGGTGCAGTGCGACGGCGGCGACGAGGCGCCGGTCGGCCTCGGCGGCGGTGAGTACCCAGCGCGCCGAGTCGAGGTCGTCGGCCACCGTGACGGCCGCGTGCACGCCGACCGCCGCCGCCCGGTCCATCGCCGCGCGCACGTCCTCGGCGGTCACACACCCGCAGGCGTCCAGGTGGGTATGCGCGTCCACGGTGCCCGCGCCCGGCAGCGGCTCGGGAGCCGGCGGCCGCTCCCGCCGTCCGTAAGCCCCGCTCAAACCGCCCTCCCGCCCGCCGCACCCGACACACAAGGGCCGCCCGCCGCCCCCAAACCGACCGCACGGAAGCCGCCCGCCGCCCCCCGGCCGCGCACCGCCCCCGAGCCGCGCACCGCCCCCAAACCGCGCACCGCCCCCGAGCCGCACGCCGTACGGAAGCTCGCCCCCGTCCCACTTGTCGCGGGAAATAGGCACGACAAGTGCCACTTGTCGTGCCTAAAAGACGCGACAAGTGGGACGGGGGAGCAGCTTCGGGACGGAGTGCGGCCGAGCGGAGTCACTGGGCGATCGGGGCCCACTCCGGGCCGGTCTCGCCGAGCTTCGGGTCGAGCTTGCTGAACAGGGGGTTGGGCTTGTTCAGCGGGCGGCCGACCTCGATCGGGCTGGACGCCCAGCGCGCCTGCTCGCCCGCGTAGTCGCCGGTCAGCACGGGGTACGCGGGGCCGTCACCCAGGTCCTCGACCTCGTGGATCTCCGGCTGCGCCGCCCACACGCCGGTGCCGCCGAGCGCCTCGTGCACCTGCTGCGCCGAGTGCGGCAGGAACGGCGTGAGCAGCGTGTTCGCGTCCTGCACGACCTGCAACGTGGTGTGCAGGATGGTGTCGCGGCGGTCCGGGTCGTCCTTGCGCTTCCACGGCTCCTGGTCGGACAGGTACTTGTTCGCCGCCGACACCACCCGCATCGCCTCGCCGAGCGCCTGCTTGAACCGGCTGCGCGCGAGCAGCCCGCCGACCGTGTCGAAGCCCGCCTTGGAGATCGCCAGCAGCTCGGCGTCGGCGTCGGCGGGGGCGACCGGCTTCGGGATGGCGCCGACGTTCTTGTGCGCCATCGAGAGCGACCGGTTGACGAGGTTGCCCCACTCGTTGGCCAGCTCGAAGTTGATCCGGCGGACGAACTCGTCCCAGGTGAAGTCGGTGTCCTGGTTCTCCGGGCCGGCCACCGAGATGAAGTAGCGCAGCGCGTCCGGCCCGAACTCCTTCAGGAAGTCTCCCACGTAGATCACGGTGCCGCGCGAGGTGGAGAACTTGGAGCCGCTCATGGTGAGGAACTCCGACGACACGATCTCGTCCGGCAGGTTCAGCGTCCCGAACGCGCCCGGCTCGCCGCCCCGGTCCCCGGCGCCGTTCTGGCCGAGCAACAGCGCCGGCCAGATCACCGAGTGGAAGACGATGTTGTCCTTGCCCATGAAGTAGAAGCCGGTGGCGGCCGGGTCGCACCACCACTGCTTCCAGTCGTCCGGGCTCTGCCCGTACCGACGGGCCCACTCCACCGAGGCCGACAGGTAGCCGATCACCGCGTCGAACCAGACGTAGAGCCGCTTCATCGACTGGTCGCGCCAGCCGTCCAGCGGGATCGGCACGCCCCAGTCCAGGTCGCGGGTGATCGCGCGCGGCTTGAGGTCGTTGACCAGGTTCGTGGCGAACTTGATGACGTTCGGGCGCCAGTCGGCGCGGGTGCTGAGCCAGCCACCGAGCGACTCGGCGAACGCGGGCAGGTCGAGGAAGAAGTGCTCGGTCTCGATGAACTTCGGGGTCTCACCGTTGATCTTCGACCGCGGGTTGATCAGGTCGGCAGGGTCGAGCTGGTTGCCGCAGTTGTCGCACTGGTCGCCCCGCGCGCTGTCGTAGCCGCAGATCGGGCAGGTGCCCTCGACGTAGCGGTCCGGCAGGGTGCGCCCGGTGGACGGGCTGATCGCGCCCATCGCCGTCTTGGCCACCACGTAGCCGTTGCGGTACAGCGCCAGGAACAGGTCCTGCACCACCTGGTAGTGGTTGCTGGTGGTGGTGCGGGTGAACAGGTCGTAGCCCAGCCCGAGCCCCTGCAGGTCCTCGACGATGACCCGGTTGTACTTGTCCGCGAGCTGCCGGGCGGTCAGGCCCTCGGCATCGGCCTGCACCTGGATCGGCGTGCCGTGCTCGTCGGTGCCGGACACCATCAGGACCTGGTTGCCCGCCATCCGCTGGTAGCGGGAGAAGACGTCGGAGGGCACACCGAAACCGGAAACATGGCCGATGTGCCGGGGGCCGTTGGCGTAGGGCCACGCCACGGCGGTCAGCACGCGGGAACTCATGCTGACCAGCCTATGCGCACCCCGCCACCGGGTATTACCGGGCCGACCCGCATTTCGCGCGCGGTCAGCCGGCACCGGGTCTGCCGGCGGCCGCGAGCTGCGCCAGTACCGAGGCCGTGTCCATCCAGCCGTTCTCCCGGCTGAGCAGGCCGCCCCGGAACTCGAACACGTGCAGCATCCGGAACCGCACCGAGCTCCCTCGCCCGGCGAGCCCGCCGAAGCTGCCGAGCACGGCCCGGGTCCACCCACGCTGGCTGGACCAGCTCGGCGCGGACCGGTTCGAGGCGTTCTGGGCCGCGCTGAACGAGGTCACCGGCCGGGCCGACCCACTGGCGGCTCCGGCCGAGCCGCCCCGCGAAACCGCCCCCGACTGAGCGCCGCCGCCTACCGGATCAGTCCTCCTCGACCTCGGCGTGCACCGAGAACACCGCGCCGAACGGGTCGGTGAGCAGGGCCATCCGGCCGAACGGGGTGTTCTCGGCGGGGTGCAGCAGGGCGCCGCCGCCGTTCACGGCCGCCGCGACCGAGGCGTCCACGTTCGCCACCGAGAAGTAGGCCAGCCAGTGGCTCGGGGTGCCCTCCGGAACGCCCATCATGCCGCCGATCCCGCCCGCGACCTCGCCGTTCACCGTGAACGCCCGGTAGTCGTCCGGTGCGCCGGGCACGTCCTCGTAGCCGTAGCCGAAGACGGCGCTGTAGAACGCCCTGCCGGCCTCCGCGTCGGTCAGCCGGCAGTCCTCCCAGACCAGCGAGCCCGGCTCGTTGTACACCTCGCCGCCGATCGCGTCCTTGGCCTGCCAGACGCCGAACACACCGCCCGTGTTGTCGGTCGCCACAGCCATCCGGCCGATCTCACCGATGTCCTCCGGCCCCCAGATCAGCTCGCCGCCGTGCTCGGTGATCAGCTTGGCCGTGCCGTCGGCGTCGTCCGCGGCCAGGTAGACCAGCCAGGCGGTGGTCTGCTCCGGGTCCTGCTTGGGGCCGATGCCGGCGGCGTTGTGACCGTCCACCTGGCACATCCGGTAGTTGCCGAACTCCTCACCGGTGTCCACGAAGCTCCAGCCGAGCACCGGCCCGTAGAAGGCGAGCGCCGCGTCGACATCGGGCACCGCGATGTCGACCCAACTCGGCGTACCGACCGGCCAGGGGGTGTCTCGCACAGGCATGGTTCGCACCTCTCGGAACCGCTGGGTCAAGGGCGCCTATCAAAGCACCGGGCACCGACACTCCGCGCCGCCGTTCGGGTGGGTTTGCGCTGAACATCGACCGACCGGGCTGACGGAATCCCCGACTCACCCTGACAGAATCCGCGACTCGCGGAGAAGGTTTCCCGACGGAACTATGCGTCACCTCCCGTTCAACAACGGGTGTCAGGGTTGGGCATGAGATTCCGCCCCGCGCATTTCATCTCGGCGTGTCAGGGTGAGTCATGAGACTCCGCCCCGTGCCGACCGGCACGTCGTCGCCTCGGACCGGCCCCGCCGCATTGGCAGCCGCCACCCTGCTGGCCGCGATCGCCGCCTGCGCGCCCGCGAGCCCGCCGCCGGCCGCCGCCCCGCCGAGCTCGGCGACCGCCGCTCCCTCCGCCGAGGCGGCCCCGACGTCGGCACCGACCTCGGCGCCGGCGGTTCCGCCCGTGGCCGCCGGCACCGCCGGCGGCAAGCCGTCGGTGATCACCAACGCGACGCTGCCCCGGATGCCGCTGGCCCAGTTCTCCAACGGGCTGATCGCCGGCAGCGTGCCGGACGACCACGGCATCGCGCTGGGCGGCACGGGCAGCGACCTGTACCCGACCCAGGACCCGAACCAGTACTGGGCGATCACCGACCGGGGCCCGAACGGGCAGGTCAAGGTCGACCACGTCAAGCGCCGCACCTTCCCGGTGCCGAGCTTCGACCCGGCCATCCTGCGGATCAGCGTGCAGGGCTCGGCGCTGCACGTCGAGCAGGCGATCCCGATCACGACGGCCAGCGGCAAGCCGGTCACCGGGCTGTCCAACAGCGACAGCCGCGACGAGCCACCCTACGACTGGACCGCCGGCAAGCTGATCGGCGTCAACCCCGCGGGGCTGGACACCGAAGGCATGGTGCGCGCGCCGAACGGCGACTTCTGGATCTCCGAGGAGTACGCGCCCTCGATCCTGCACATCTCCGCGACCGGTAAGGTCCTGGCCCGCTACGTGCCGGCCGGCCTGACCCTGCCGGGCACCGACTACCCGGTCCAGGGCACGTTGCCGGGGATCCTGGCCAAGCGGCAGATCAACCGGGGCTTCGAGTCCATGGCGATCAACCCGGACGGGCACACCCTGTACGCGGCGCTGCAGAGCCCGCTGGGCCTGCCGAACGACAAGCAGGGCGGCAACTCCCGGGTGGTCCGGGTGCTCGCCTTCGACCTCAACTCCGGGAAGGCCACGGCCGAGTACGTCTACCCGTTGGAGGACGTCAACGGGTTCGACCCGGGCCAGGGCGGCGACCAGTCGGAGATGAAGATCAGCGCGATGGCCTGGTACGGCCCGGACCAGCTGGTCGTCGACGAACGCACCGACGACGTGGCGAAGCTGTACGTGATCAAGCTGACCGGGGCCACCAACGTGCTCGGCGGCCCGTTCGACGACCCCAACCACAGCCCGGCGCTGGAGCAGACCAACCTGGCCGGCGCCTCGGTGACCCCGGTGGGCAAGTCCCAGCTGATCGACCTGACGGCCGCCATCCCCGGCCTGCCCAAGAAGATCGAGGGCATCGCGGTGCGCGACCAGCACACCATCGCGGTGGCCAACGACAACGACTTCGGCATGGCCGAGGGCAAGGACGCGTTCGGTGGGAACGGCAAGGTGAACGACACCGGGATCCCGTCCCGGCTGTTGCTGCTGCACGTCCCGTGATCGAGGACCCGGCCGGACCCCCGCGACACCGAGGGCCAGGCCGGGAAGGTCTGGGCGGGGCGCCGCGTTGCTAAGGGGGTGCCCCGCTTCGATGTCCCGTTCTCTGTCCTCGACCTCGCCGTGATCGGTGCCGGCTCCCACGCCGGCGCCGCGTTGAACGGCACCATCGAGCTCGCCAAGCGCGCCGAGCAGCTCGGCTACCAGCGGTTCTGGGTGGCCGAGCACCACAACATGCCGGGCATCGCCAGCTCGGCGCCGCCGGTGCTGATCGCGCACCTGGCCGCCGCGACGAGCACGCTGCGGGTCGGCTCCGGCGGCGTGATGCTGCCCAACCACGCCGCGCTGGTGGTCGCCGAGCAGTTCGGCATGCTCGAGGCGCTGCACCCCGGCCGGGTGGACCTGGGCATCGGGCGCGCGCCGGGCACCGACCCGGTCACCGCGCAGGCCCTGCGGCGCAGCGCGAACGGGCTCTCGGTCGACGACTTCCCCGACGAGCTCACCGCGCTGATGAACTACTTCACCGGGCCGAGCGAGCGGGGCGTGCAGGCCGTACCGGCGCTCGGCAACCCGCCGGACGTCTGGCTGCTCGGCTCCAGCGGCTACAGCGCGCAGGTCGCCGGGCTGCTCGGCCTGCCGTTCGCGTTCGCGCACCACTTCAGCGCGGCGAACACGCTGCCCGCGCTGGCGCTGTACCGGGAGCGGTTCCGACCGTCGGCGCGGCTGCAGGAGCCCTACGCGATGGTGTGCGCTTCGGTGGTCGCGGCCGAGGACGACGAGCGGGCGCGCTACCTGGCCGGCCCGGGCGGGCTGTCGTTCCTGCGGCTGCGCCAGGGCAACCCGGGCCTGATGCCGACCCCCGAGGAGGCCGCCGCGTACGAGTACAGCGAGGTGGAGAAGGCGTTCGTGGCCGACCGGATGTCGAACCAGATCATCGGCGGGCCGGACACCGTACTCAAGGGCATCACCTCGCTGCTGGAGCAGACGCAGGCCGACGAGCTGATGGTGGCGACCATGGTGCACGACCCGGCGGACGGGCGGCGCAGCTACGAACTGGTCGCCGAGCTCGCCGAACTCCCGGGCGCGGGCTCCTGAGGGCGGTCACCCCGCCGCGGGGCGCCGGTCAGGCGTCGGCGGCGGCTACGGCGGCGGCGTAGAGCTCGCGTTTGGGGTACTCGGTGCCGGCGGCGACCTCGCTCACCGCGTCCTTCAGCCGCTCGCCGCCGGCCACCCGCTCGCGGACCCGCGCGACCAGCTCGTCCAGCGTCGCCGCCCCGGGCGCCGGGCCGACCTGGCCGGCCAGCACTACGGTGATCTCGCCGCGCACCTCGCCCTCGGCGGCCCACCCGGCCAGCTCGGCGAGCGAACCGCGGATGACCTCCTCGTAGGTCTTGGTCAGCTCGCGGCAGACGGCGGCGGGGCGGTCGGGGCCGAGCACCTCGACGGCGTCGGCCAGCGTGACGGCCAGCCGGCGCGGTGACTCGAAGAACACGGCGGCCCGCGGCTCGGTGGCCAGCGCGGTCAGCCAGCGCCGCCGCTCACCGGGCCGGCGCGGGGCGAACCCCTCGAAACAGAACCGCTCGCAGGGCAGCCCGGAGAGCACCAGCGCGGTGGTCACCGCCGACGGCCCGGGCAGGCAGCTCACCGGCAGCCCCGCCGCCACACACGCGCTGACCAGGCGATACCCGGGGTCCGATACGGAGGGCATGCCGGCGTCGGTGACCACGAGCACGGTCTGCCCATCCCGCACCGCGTCCACCAGCACCGGCGCCCTGGCGGCCTCCACGGCGTCGTAGTGGCTGATCACGCGGCCGGTGACGGTGACCCCGAGCGCGCTCGCCAGGTTGCGCAGCCGGCGGGTGTCCTCGGCGGCGATCACATCGGCGCTGCCCAGCGCGGCGAGCAGCCGGGCGGATGCGTCCCCGGGGTCGCCGAGCGGGGTGGCGGCCAGCAGCAGCCGACCACTCGACTCCGGGGTTTCGGTCACGCGCCCCAGCCTAGAGCCACGGTCCGAACGTAACGCCGGTCAGCTGTTCGACCGAGGAATACACGACTGACGTTACTCTCGAGGCGAGCGTAGCTCGAGCAGCCGCGCCACCCGCTGGGTCGCCTGGGGCAGCGCATCGAGGTCATCCGACGCCAGGCGCAGCGTCTGCCAGCCGATCCCGGCCAGCTCGCCGTCCCGCTCCCGGTCCCGCCGCGCCCGGCCGGCGTCGAAATGCCCGGCACCGTCGTACTCGATCGCCAGCTTCGCGGCCGGGTACGCCAGGTCGATCCTGGCCAGCACGAACCCGTGCTCGTCGAGCACCGGGAACTGCACCTCCGGCGTCGGCACCCCCGCCCGGACCAGCGCCACCCGCAGCCGCGTCTCCGGCGGAGACTCGGCGCGCGGGTCGGCCAGTGCGACCACCTCGGCCAGCCGCCGCGCACCCCGCGCCCCCGGTTCCGCCGACCGCCTGACCGACAACTCCGCCGGCTGGAACGTCCCCGAGGCCGCCCTCGCCAGCGCATCCACCGCGACCACCGCCTCCACCAGCGGCAGCCGCCGAGCGAGGTCCCACGCGGTGCGCAGCGGCGAGGTCACGAGGACGTCCCCGACCGACGTCACGTCAGCACCGGACGCCGCGCCCCGGCGGATCAGCAGCCCGGGGTGCGGCCGGGAGTTGGTGGTCAGCAGCACCTCGGCCGGCGCACCCGACGGGGCACAGTCGGCGCCGAGCAGCGCGGCGGCGGAGTACCCGGCGAGCACGCCGCCCCGGTCGCGGACCAGCAGGAACGCCGCGCGCGACCGGGTCACCAGGTCCAGCGGGCGGTCGGCCGGCACGTACACATCGGGGAACACCCGCCGGTAGCGCGGCCCGTAGAGCCGGGCCCGGGTGAGCAGCCCGGCCGCGACCGCCTCGGCCCCTCGGAACGGCTCGGCCCCCCGGGACGGCTCGGCGAGGTCGGCGGGCCCAGCGGGATCGGCAGGCACGGCGCTCACCTCCTGAGCGTAACCTCAGCACGGCGTTCAACGCGCCGGACCGAGACTGCCGTTACGTTCAAAGTTCTCAACCGGCACCCCCTACGATCGGTCCCCGTGGTGAGCGTGTTGCAGCGGACCGCCCGGGGCGGGGCCTGGCCGGTCGGTCGGCCGCCGCGCCCGGCGCAACCCGGCACCACGGGCTTCCCGCTCGACCGCCCGCTGCCGCCGGACCGGCTGCTCAGCTGGCTGCTGGCGATCATGCTGGCGATCATCGGCGGGATCCTGCGGTTCTACCGGCTCGGTTACCCCACCGACGACGGCACCCCGGTGTTCGACGAGAAACATTACGTGCCGCAGGCCTGGCAGATGCTGCGCAACGGCGGGGTGGAGGACAACCCGGCCTACGAGCTGGTCGTGCACCCACCGCTGGCCAAGCAGCTGATCGCGCTCGGCGAGGTCTGGCAGGGCTACGACGGCGTCGGCTGGCGGCTGTCGGCGGCGCTGGCCGGCACGGTGTGCATCCTGCTGATCGTCCGGATCGCCCGCCGGATGACCCGCTCGACGCTGCTCGGTGTGGTCGCCGGAGTGCTGCTGATCAGCGACGGGGTCAGCTTCGTGCAGTCCCGGATGGGCATGCTGGACATCTTCCTGACCCTGTTCGTGGTCGCCTCGTTCGGTGCGCTCGTGGTGGACCGGGACGATGTGCGGGCCCGGATGGCGGTGGTGGTCGCCGAGGGGCGGGTCGCCGACTCCCCGTACGGGCCCCGGCTGGGCGTGCGCTGGTGGCGGTTCGGCGCCGGGGTACTGATCGGGCTGGACTGCGCGGTCAAGTGGTCCGGCGTGTACTGGCTGGTCGCCTTCGGGGTGCTCTCGGTGTGCTGGGACCTGTCCGCGCGGCGCGCCGCCGGGGTGCACCGGCCGTGGGCGGGGGTGTTCGTGCGGGACGTCGGGCCGGCGCTGTGGGCACTCGCCGCCGTGCCGACGCTGACCTACCTGGCCGGCTGGTGGGCCTGGTTCGCCAACGAGACGGCGGTCGACCGGTACCAGGTCGGCCGGGAGATCGGCACCGGCGGACCGTTCGCCTTCGTGCCGGACGCGCTGCGCTCGCTCTGGTACTACAGCGGCCACGTGCTGGCGTTCCACACGAACCTGAAGACCTCGCACACGAACCCGCACCCGTGGGAGTCGAAGCCCTGGACCTGGCCCATGGGCCTGCGCCCGATGCTCTACTACTACACGAACTCGGGGCAGGCCTGCGGCGAGAGCTCGTGTGTCGCGGCCACCATGCTGATCGGCACACCGGTGCTCTGGTGGGCCAGCCCGGCGGCGCTCGGCTGGGCGCTGTGGCGCTCGGTCACCAGGTTCGACTGGCGCTACGCGGCAATCCTGGTCGGCTACGCCGCCGGCTACCTGCCCTGGTTCCTGGACATCGACCGGCAGATGTACTTCTTCTACGCCACCCCGATGGCCCCGTTCCTGGTGCTGGCGCTCACGCTGTGCCTCGGCGAGGTCCTCGGCCGGGCCGGCGCGGGCGCCGAGCGGCGGTCCACCGGGCTGCTCGTGGTGGCGCTGTACCTGGGGTTGGCGGTGGCGAACTTCGCCTGGCTGTGGCCGGTGATGGTCGGCGACTCGATCACCCCGGGGCACTGGAACGCGGAGATGTGGCTGCCGTCCTGGCGCTGAGCAGGGAGGCACCCGGCTACCGAGAGACAGGGGTGCACGCAATGCGGTTCGACGAGGCCACCTCCCGGCGGGTGGCGGCCACCTACACGACGCCGGACATCGTGGCGCAGCGCGTGGCGATCCGGGCGGCGCTGGAGCTGGCGCCCGGCGAGCGGGTGCTGGACATCGGCTCCGGGCCCGGTTACCTGGCCAGGGAGATGGCCGCGCCGATCGGGCCGGGCGGCGCGGTGCACGGCGTGGACATCAGCGACAGCATGCTGGCCATCGCCCGGACCACCGACCCGGAACCGGCGCCGGGGTCGGCGCCGGTCGAGTTCCACGCCGGCGAGGCGAACGCACTGCCCTTCCCGGACGACAGCTTCGACGCGGTCACGGTGACCCAGGTGTACGAGTACGTCGCCGACGTACCGGCCGCGCTGACCGAGGCGCACCGGGTGCTGCGTCCGGGTGGGCGGCTGCTGGTGCTGGACACCGACTGGGACTCCATCGTCTGGCGCAGCGGCGACCCCGACCGGATGCGCCGCGTGCTCACCACCTGGGACCGGCACCTGGTCGACCCGTACCTGCCCCGCCGGCTCACCGGGCTGCTCACCGGCGCCGGCTTCACCGTGACGCACCGCGCGGTGCTGCCGCTGCTCAACGGCGAGTACCGGGCCGACACCTACAGCGCCGGGCTGATCGGCTTCATCAGCGCCTTCGTCCCCGGCCGCGACGGGCTGGCCGCCGACGACGTCACCGCCTGGGCCGACGACCTGCGCGACCTCGGCGCCGACTACTTCTTCAGCCTGAACCGCTACCTGTTCGTGGCAACCGCGTAGCCGGGCTCAGTCGTCGTCGGGGCTCAGTCGTTGTCGGGGCTCAGTCGTCGTCGGGGCTCAGCCGTCGTCGGTGGGCAACACCTTGAGATAGGTGTGGCGGCCGGCCTTGTCACCCTCGTTCGGGATGCGCCGGTAGCCCCGGATCTCGTACAGCGCCTGGGCACCGCGCTGCTCCGCGCCGACCTCGAGCAGCGCGTACCGGTAGTCGTCCTCGCGGGCCAGCTCCTCCAGCTCGGCGAGCAGCGCCCGGCCGACCCCGGAGCGGCGGGCCCCCGGCCGGACGTACATCCGGACGAACTCGGCCGTCTCAGCCGTGGGGTCGCCGGGGAAGGTCCGGTAACCGCCCGACGCGGCCGGCTGGCCGTTGATGTAGGCGACCACGAAGACACCGCGGTACTCCGGCTCGAGCTCAGGGCCCTCCGGCGGCTTCAGATCCGGGTGGCCCGGCATCTCCGCGTTGGCCAGTTCGGCCATGTGCCGCAGCACGGTCTCATGCGCGGCGCCATAGTCCAAGGCGCGAAACTCGACCTCTGGACCGTCCGACGTTCCTGGCACCCCTGATTACTATCAGACACCGACCGCATGCACCTCGTTAAGTCACATTTCGAGAGCCGGACGGCTACCAGCTGAATCCGTGCCCCGCCACGTTCAGTTTTGGGCGCCGCCCGGCTCAGTCCGCCGCCAGCCGGCCGACCGGGCGCTTGGTGACCACGATCGGCGGCTCGATCAGTTCGGCGACCGGCTCCACCTCGTCGGTGGGACGGAACCAGCGCCGGTCACCGTCCGGGCCGGCCTCCGGCGCGAACCGCCAGCGCACCGCCTTCTCGATCTTCACCGGGAACACGGTCAGCGTGCCATCGGCGGCGATCCGGAGCCGCAGGAAGCACTTGTAGTCCTGGATGGCCTGCGCGGAGAACAGCTCGTCGGTGTTCACCGCGGGGCCGAAGCGGTCGGCGAGCAGCAGGTACAGCGCCACCGCCGGCGGCCCGAGCAGGGCGCCGACCAGCCCCTCGACCACCGGCATGGCGACCGACGGCCACGGCGACGGCCAGCCGGCCGAGGCGGTCCCCAGCTCGACGCCGAACGCGGTGGCCACGATCAGCACCAGGTGGGCCAGCGTGTGCAGGCCACCGACAAGGCGCCGCCGGGCGGGGTAACGCCGCGAGCTGAGCCCCGTGAACGCGTCCAGCCCGAGCCAGACGGCCACGGCCAGCACGATCGCGAGCAGCAGCGCGGGGATACTGGCCACCCACCAGCGGTCCCCGCCCAGGAACGGGTACGCCCGGCTCACCGTCGTCCCGATCACCAGGTACAGCACCGCCGGCACCACCCAGAACCCCGGGTTGCGCCAGACCTGGCCGAGAATGCCGGCGCGCAGCCGCCGCGAGGTCGGCTTGGTCGGGTAGCACTGCTCCAGCCGGTAGCGCACCGGCGGGCGCTTGTTCGGGTCCTTGGACTCGGCGGGCGGCAGGTTCAGCTCGTCCGGCAGGGTGTGCGTGCCGTACAGGTAGGCGCCGCCGCCCCCGGCGGTGATCTTCTGCTGGCCGGCCGCGTCGGTGCCCTGGTAGCGGGCGTAGTGGTGCAGGTCGCCGGACAGCGACAGGCGCAGCATGGCGCGGTCCGGGATGACCGTGCGCTCGAAGTACTCCAGCGGGGCGTAGCCCTCCGGGTTGTCCGGGCCGGACTCCACCCAGGACGGCATCGCCCAGCACAGGATGATCGAGTCGTCCGGCGCGACCTGCTCGGCGATCTCCCGGAAGTAGTCCAGCTGGGGCTTGTCGATGTCGTCGCCGAGCTGGATGTCGATGCCCCACAGCCACCAGCCGCCGGGCAGCTTCACCGCGAAGTAGCTGCGGGCCTGCGCCGTCCGCCAGCCGCCGATCCAGCGTTGCTGGCAGAACTGGCGCAGGAAGCTGGTCAGCCCGTCGTACCAGTCATGGTTGCCCGGCAGCGCAACCATCCAGCGCGGCCGGTCGGTCCAGGGCAGCATCATCCGGTACGGGCCGACCAGCCGGTCGGTGTAGTTCGTGGCGGAGGCCACCGGGTAGCACTCGTCGCCGCCCAGCACCAGCAGCGAGCCGGCCCTGGTCGGGTAGCGGTGCTCGCCGAACGGCAGCTCCAGCTCGTCGGCGGCGAGCTGGCTGGCCACCGTGGTCGTCGCCTCGAAGCCGTCGCCGATGTCGGCCACGTAGTCCAGCCAGAACTCCCCCGCCGCGCCGGAGCCGTCGGCCGAGGGCTCGATCCCGTCGGAGGGCCCGCCGGTCAGGTCGGACAGGTCCAGCGGCGCGCCCGACTCGGTGCCCTGCAGCTCACGGCGGTCGGCGAACGCGCCGAACAGCTCGGAGATCGCCACCTCGACGCCGGTCCTGGCCAACATCTGGGGGACCAGCCAGCGCACCCGGGTCCGCGGGGTGAAGCCCAGGTCGGCGGGTTGGTCGGTGCGCGGGCGGGGTGGCGGGTCCCCGCCGGAGGTGGGCAACTGCGGCATCGCGCAAAAGTACGGACCCCCGCTCGCTGGATGGGCGAGCGGGGGTCCGCCGGTGTGGGGGAACCGTCTGTGGGGTGTTACCTGTTGAACGCGTCCTTCACGTTGCCGGCGCTGTCCTTGACGTGCTCACCGGCCTGCTTGAGGTTCGCGGAGGTCTGGTCGCCCTTGCCCTCGTACTCGAGGTGCCGGTCGTCGGTGGCCTTGCCGGCGTTTTCCTTGCCCTTGCCAACCGTCTCATCGATTTTGTTCTTCACCTTGTCGACGAAGCTCATCGAGAGTCCTCCTAGTCTCTGGCCGAGCATTCGGCGCTCGACTGGAACACAGAAGGGGTTGCCGATCGGGCCGGCGGCCAAACAACCGACCAAACAACACCGCCCCGCACGGGCCGGTCTCAGGTGCCTGAACCGGGTCGTTCGCGCTGGTCAGCGCGCCAGTTGAGAATCTTGGTGACCGTGGTCACAAAGTACCGGAGCACCGCCGGACCGACCGCCGCGTGACACCGGGGCACTGGATCAGGCCAGAATGGCAGGGTGCACCTTCTGGATCCCGATGACCCGCACACGATCGTCGACGGCGACCGGGTCTGCGAGGCGATCGCGCACCTGCCCGACGCGGACACGCTGCACGACTGGGTCACCCGGTTCGCGCTGCTGGCCGACGGGACCAGGCTGGCGCTGCTGCTGTGCATCCACCACGCCGGCGAGATCTGCGTGTCCGACCTGGCCGCCGCGACCGGGGTCAAGGACAGCACGGTGTCCCAGGCGCTGCGGCTGCTGCGCGCGCACGGCGTGGTGGCCACCCGCCGGGACGGGCGCACCATCCACTATCACCTGACCGACGAGTCGATCCCGGCGCTGCTCAGCCAGCTGCCCAGCGGCCCGGTCGAAGCCGCGCACGGGCACGACAGAACGCACCGGCCGGCCTGACGAGCAGGGAGCGACCGGCGCGTTTCGCACCGGGGCGTGTTACGCCGGGCTGGGCTCGGTGATGTCGACGGTCGCGGTGGTCGACCGGCCCAGCACCCGCTCCGCCAACGGCGCGAAGCAGAGCCCGAGCACCGCCCAGAGCAGGACCTGCGCGCCCACCGCGTAGAGCCGGAAGCGGTACAGCAGATCGGCGTCGAAGCCGGCCAGCACAATCGCGCCGTGCGGGTCGAGGATCGGCTGGGGCGTCTCCGTGGCCAGGTTGCCGTACTGCTCGACGTTGGTCTGCAGCTGGCCGAGGGACGGCAGCGCCGCCATCAGCAGCCCGACCAGCACCACGAAGCACGCGATGCCGACGAGCGTGGCGTTCCAGTTGCCCAGCCGCTGCGCCAACCGCTGCCCCGCCCACACCGCGACCAGCGCGGCCACCACCGAGCCGAGCACCATCACCAGGTAGAGGCCGCTGCGGTCGGCGATGGTGTCCGGGTGGCCGATGGATGGCGGGTTGGCCGGGTACTTGAGGAACGGCACCAGGTACAGCGTGACGAAGCCGGCCAGCGCCACCAGCAGCGCCAGCTGCCGGGGCCCCTGCCGGCCGGCGCGCCCCCAGGCCAGGCTGTAGACGACCGCGAACACCGCGCCCACCGCGCAGCCGAACAGGATCATGCCGACGCCGATGCCGACGTTGGCCTGGATGGTCCGGCTGAAGATGTCGGCCTCGGCCGGCTCGACCGCCTGCCCGGCCGCCGCCGCGAGCGCGTTGCGGGCATCGTCCCGGGCGCCCTCGTAGTCGATCGCCGCCTGGATCACCGGCTCGGCGAAGATACGGGCGAAGATGAACGCCACGAGGCCGGCGAGTGCGCCGGCCCCGACGCCCCGGAGTACAAGTGCCTTGACCACGAACTACCTCAGCTCAGTAGCAAACTTCAGTGGCAGGGGAAACCGAGGAAGTGCCGCGCATCGTGCACGAACTCGTGGACGACCATGCTGTTGCCGAACACCGACGTCGCGCCCTCATCGATGCCGATGAAGTAGTAGAGCACCAGCCCGAACAGCAGGGCGCCGATCAACCACGGCAGGGTTTCGGACACCGAGACGGGAACCGGCCTGGCCTGGCCGATCGCGGATGATGACATGGTGTTTCCTCTCCTACGGCCAGCGGGCCGGCCTGGTCGAATTGGACGGTACGTCCGCCGTCGCCGAGGGTCAACAGCTCGATAGTCGTCCAGATATTCAGATGTAGATATGACGTGTTCGAACGGGTTTGCGCCAGCATTCATGGCGAGGCTCATAGGGTCGGTCTCGGCGGAACCCAGAGGACGGAACTCAGAGGAAAGGGGCAGCCGGCATGCGGGTCGTGTTGCTCTGTCACGCGGCCACCAGCGCAATCCGGACGGCCGCGTTCGCCGGCGACGAACCGCTGGAGGAGGCCGGGCTGGCCAAGGCCACCGAGCTGCGCGGCAACCTGCCACGGGCCGACCAGGTCCGGTACGCCCCGTCCCGGCGCTGCCGGCAGACCGCCGAGACCCTCGGACTGGCCGGGCAGCCGGACCCCAGGTTGGCCGGCTGCGACTTCGGCGCCTGGACCGGGCGCACCCTGGACGACGTACTCGCCGCCACCCCGGACCTGGTCACCGCCTGGCTGACCGATCCGGCGGCCAGCCCGCACGGCGGGGAGAGCCTCAGCGCGGTGCTGGAGCGGGTCGGCCGCTGGCTGGACGGCGCCGGCACGGCGGTCACCGAGGGCGGCGTCCCGGTGCGCACGCTGCTCGCGGTGGCGGACCCGACGGTGATCAGGGCAGCGGTCGTGCACGCCATCGACGCCCGGCCCCGCTCGGTCTGGCGGATCGACGTCACGCCGCTGAGCCGGACGGTGCTCACCGGTTCGGCCGGCCGGTGGTCGCTGCGCTCCCTGGTCGCGGTGCGCTGAGCCGGTCCGGGCGCGGCACGGCAGGCGAGGCGGCGGTGAGGCGGTGGCGCGGCGGCAGCGCGGCGGCAGCGCGGCGGCGGCGCGGCGAGGCGGCGAGGCGGCAGCGCGGCGGCGGCGCGGCGGCAGCGCGGCGGCGGCGCGGCGGTGGCGCTCGGCGGTGAGCGCGAGGCTGGGCCGCACACAGGTCCGTGCGCGCGGACACGGGCTTTCGACGCGACACCCCAGTTCTAACTCGTGAGCCACGTCCACACCGCGTGTGCTCGCAACAGGGGGCGTGTGCCGGCGACAGAAGCCGTGTGCCAGGTACCGAGGCCACGACACCGCGACCCCGCGAGCCCCACCCCCAGCTACACGCCCGCACATCAGCCCGGGCGCGCGCACACGGACTCTCGACACGGCACCCCAGTTCTAACCCGTGTGCCACGTCCGCACGGCGTGTGCCCGCAACAGGGGGCGTGTGCCGGCGACAGAAGCCGTGTGCCAAGTACGCAGGCACGATCCCCGTGGTCCGGCGAGCCCCACCCACACCGTGCCGGCGCCGCACACAACTCCCCGCCCGCACATGAGCCCGGGCCCGCCCACACGGACTCTCGACGCGGCACACCAGTTCGAACTCGTGTGCCACCTCTACACGCCGTGTGCCAGCGACACACGGCGTGTGCCGGCCACGAGGGGCGGAGCACGCCCGCTCGGTCGTTGGTCAGCGCGGCGGGGGTGTGCCCAGTTCGGTGACCCAGGCGGTGGCGGCGGCCAGTACGGCGGCGGCCTGCTCGCGGTCCACCCTCGGGGCGGGCGGTGCGGCGGCCAGCCCGGGCGGGAGGTCGGACGGGTCCACGCCGAGCTGTTGGCGGCAGCGTTCGGCCGCCGCACGCACGTCGTCGACCGTGCCCAGGTAGATCTGGTCGAGCGTGCCGAGGGCGGCCAGGTCGGCGCGCGTCCGCGCGGGCAGCCGACCCAGCCCCGCCATGGTGCGGCGGCGGCTGGCCACGATCTGGCTGAGCTCGTCGGTAACCGACTCGGTCGAGCGGGGGTCGCAGTTCGGGCAGGCCAGCGCGATCACGGTCACCGGGGCGGAGCTGCCGGGGCCGGGGATCTCCACCTCGTGCTCCCACGCGGTGGGGCAGTCCAGCTCGACCGGGCCGGCCTCGAACCGCCGCGCACCGTCGTCGGACCACCGCGAACCCTGTGCCATCCCGTGCTCTCTCCCTGTCGCCGGATCCACCGGACCCGCTCTCGTGATCGAACCGCCGCGACCGAGCGTGTCCGATTCCCGGTGATCCCACCTGGACGAGTGATCTCCGCCGGATGTTAGGGCCTGGACACTTCCGGGCACCATCCCCAACACGCCGACCCACAGAGTTGACAGGGACCAGCGGCAATGATTCAGCGCCGAAACGCCGATGGAGCAACGGGGGCACCGTCCGGGTGAGCGACCGGGCCGGTCGACGCACCGCTCGTCGATCACCGAATGCGGTTCCGCCGAGGTCGCCACGCCTATCCGCGAATACTAGAACACGTATTAGGCCTTTTGCCTCAATTTGCTGCTCCTGGGCTGTTCGGGTGGACCGCACAAACACGTGAAACGAAATCGTGATGCGCGCTGATGTCTCCCACAGCGGTCGTCCCCGAGGCCGTGTTTCGAAGAACGAAAGGACTCCCCAATGTCTGGCTTGCTCAATATCAGCGACGTCCTCAATTTCGGCGGCGGCCACGGCGGCCACGGCCGAGGCCACGGCGGCCACGGCGGCCGTGGGCACGGCGGTGACTGCGACTCGCGCCCCCGCCGGCGTCACCACGACAACGACGACGACTGCCGCCGCACCAAGCGGCACGGCGGCGGCCGCGGCGGCCACTGCGACTAGTCGCCACGAGCACCGCTGGGGCTGCTGGCGTCCGCCAGTAGCGCCCACGTCGCCCGCCGGCCCCGCCCCGCACGACCGGGCGGGGCCGGCGGCCCGTCCCCGAGCAGGTTATGGCGTCACATCGAAGGCAGAAGGGCAGGTCTCTGGCGAGCGCGTCCGGCGCGCTGCCGGTGACCGACTCCCCCACCACGCTGCTCCCCGTTGTCACGGCCGGCGAGTTGGTCGGCACAGCACCCTCGGTCCCGCTGCGCACGATCTTCCGGCGTTTCTGGCCGGACACCCGTGGCTTCCGGGGCCGGATGGCGTTCGGCTTCGCGCTGATCGCCATTCCACCGCTGCTCGCCGCCGCTGGGATCTGGCTGTTCAAGGTCCTGATCGACGACGTGCTGACGACTCGCGACGTGGCGCGCTTCCCACTGGTCGCGGCGGCCTTCGTGGCGGTCACGCTGCTCGAGGGCGTCGTCGGGTTCGTCGACGAGTATCTGACCGCCTGGGTCGGCGAACGATTTGTGCTGAACCTGCGGTCCCGGGTATTCCGGCACCTACAGCGCCTGTCCGTGACGTTCTTCCAGAAACACCAGCTCGGTGACATTCTGGCCCGGCTCACCGGCGATGTCGGCGCGATCGAACAATTGATCCTTTCCGGGCTCAACCAGGCGATCACCTATGCGTTCCAGATCATTTTCTTCACCGGCGCGCTCTTTGTGCTCGACTGGCGGCTGGCGGTGGCCGCGCTGGTCGCCGCGCCCGGCTTCCTGCTGCTCGCCCGGTTCTTCTCCCGGCGGATCAAGCGGGCGTCGCAGGAACTGCGCCGCCGCTCCGGCTCGATCACCTCGGTCGCCGAGGAGAGCCTGCACAACACCGTGCTGGTGCAGACGTACGACCGGCAGACCCACGAGTCGCTGCGCTTCCACAAGGAGAACCTCGGCAGCTTCACCGCGCAGATGGTCGCGGTGAAGCTCGAGGCACTGTTCGCGCCGTTCACCGACCTGCTGCAGGCGCTCGGCGTGCTGGCGGTGATCGGCTTCGGCATCCGGGAGCTGATCGCCGGGCGGATCACCCTGGGTGGGCTGCTGGTCTTCATCGGTTACCTGTCCCAGTTGTACGGGCCGATCAGCGGTTTCGGCAGCCTGACCAACTCGATCTACGCGGCGAGCGCGGGCGCGGAGCGGATCATCGAGCTGCTGGACACCAGGCCGGAGGTCACCGACCCCGACGACGCCGTGCCGCTGGCCATCGCGCAGGGCGAGTTGCGGGTGGAACGGGTCGGCTACCGCTACCCCGACGGCGGGCGCCCGGCGCTGGCCGAGGTCAGCTTCAGCGCCAAGCCCGGCGAGACCATCGCGATCGTCGGCGCGAGCGGGGCCGGCAAGACGACCCTGATGCACGTGCTGCTGCGGCTGCACGACCCGCACGCCGGCTCGATCAGCCTGGACGGCGTCGACATCCGCCGGCTGCGCCTCGGCGACCTGCGCGCGAACATCGCCGTGGTGCTGCAGGAGACGCTCGTTTTCGACGGCAGCGTGGCGGAGAACATCCGGTGGGGGCGGCCGACCGCGACCCAGGAGGAGGTCGTGCAGGCCGCCCGCGAGGCCGACGCGCACCAGTTCATCACCAGCCTGCCGCACGGTTACCAGACCCGGGTCGGCCAGCGCGGCATGATGCTGTCCGGCGGCCAGCGCCAGCGCATCGCACTGGCCAGGGCGATGATCCGCAACGCCCCCGTGCTGCTGCTGGACGAGCCGACGACCGGGCTGGACGCGGTGTCCACCCAGCGCGTGATGGAACCGCTGCGGCGCGCGATGTCCGGCCGCACGACCATCGTGATCTCGCACAACCTGCTCACCGTGCAGGACGCCGACCGCATCGTCTACCTGGAGCGCGGCCGGGTCGCCGGCTACGGCACGCACCGGGAGCTGCTGGCCACCGCCCCCGGATACGTCGAGTTGTACCGGATGCACCACCCGGAGTCCCAGCGGCCGCTGCCCCGCCGCGCCCTGGCCGCCCGCCGCCCCGCGCTGGCCGCCGCACCCCCCGACCGCACGGTCACGCACGCCGCCCCCGGCCGCGCGGACGCCCGCCACTCCGCCCCCGGCCACTCCGCCCCCGGCCGCACCGACGCACCGCCTGCCTCACCCGGCCGGACCGACGGACCCCCCGCCCCGCCCGGACCGACACCCCGGCCCCGGCAGTCCGGTCGTCCGCAGCCCACCGGCCGCCCCCAGCCGGCGGCACACCCCGTGCCCGGCGGACCGCCCGCCCACGCCGCGCCCGTCGGCAAGACCCGACCCGCGCACGCCCCCCGCCCGGCACAGCCCACCCAGCCGCAACCCCTGGCCGCGGCGCACTCGGTCCCGCTGCCCGCGCCGACCCCCGGCACCGGGGCGCAGCCGGACGAGCGGCCCACACCGGCCACACCGATCCGCCGCCCGAGCCCGACGCCGCGCCCCAGGCCCCAGCCGACCCCGCACCCGACACCCCGCCCGAGGCCCCAGCCGACCCCACCCCCCATGCCGGCCCAGCGCCAGTCCGTCACGCCGCCCCCCATGCCGGCCCAGCGCCCGCGGCTCACCCCACCGCCCATGCCCGCCCAGCGGCAGTCGCTCGCCCCACCGCCCATGCCCGCCCAGCGGCAGTCGCTCACCCCACCCCCCATGCCCGCCGCGCACGCCACTCCGACGCCCCTCCCGGACAGCGACCCACCTTCGGCACCTGCTCCGGAGCCGAGGCGCACGCTCAAGCCGACGCCGCTCGGGCCGGCGTTGCCCACCCCGGCGCCGATCGCGGTCGCCCGGTCGGTGCCCGCCCCGCTGCCGATCCCGCTGCCCCGGCCGATCCCGACCGCCGGCGCCGGGACCCCGCTGCGCTGGTCCGCCGAGGACCCGTTCCACAACGAGTCGGTCTAGGAGGGTGCTGTTCAGCGCGCTCCCAGGGAGCGCCTGATCGGCTGCGCGGCACAGATCCACCGCGCCGCTCCCTAGGGCTCAGGCGGCGGGCCGCTCCGGGACCGGCCGCCGGCGCAGGCCCAGTGTCCGGACGCCGGCCGGCGGGTAGGCCACGTTGTTGGGGCCGGCGTCGGTGCCCGGCGGGGCGATCTCGTCGATCCGGTCGAGGATCTCGTCGTCCAGGGTGACCTCGGCGCCGGCGAGCAGGTCGTCGAGCTGTGCCATGGTGCGCGGCCCGATGATCGCCGAGGTCACCCCGGGGTGGGCGATAGCGAACGCCATCGCCAGGTGCGTCAGCGGCAGCCCGGCCTGCTCGGCGAGCGGGATGAGCTGCTCGACGACGTCGAGCTTGCGCTCGTCGGCGAAGTGTTGCGGCATACCGCCGGAGCGGTGGGTGTCGGCCTGCTGCCCCTTGCGGAAGCGGCCGGTGAGCAGGCCCTGGCCCAGCGGGCTCCAGACCAGCGCACCCATCCCGTAGCGCTCGCAGACCGGCAGCACCTCACACTCGATGCCCCGGTTGACGATCGAGTACGGCG
>DATAZG010000142.1:0-18151 GCA_036272155.1 Pseudonocardia sp. | reverse complement strand
CGACCCGGTCCACCTTGAGCTCGAAGAGCACCCGGCGCTCGTCGATGGACGGGTCACGGAGCCCGTACGGCGGCGCGTTGCCGGTGTACTTGGTCCAGATCCTGTCCAGCTGCGCGGTGACCCGGGGACCCTCTTGCGGGTCGTCCTCGGAGATCTCCCGTTCGACGGTGGCTTTGATGGACACCCAGTGGTACGCGTTCGCCGGGTTGACCAGCGCGAAGGTGGCCCTCGGTTGCTTGCGCAGCCAGTCGACCTTCTTGCGGTGGGTGGCCAGGTTCAACAGCACCAGGTCGCCCTCGTAGTCGAACCACACAGGGGTGAGGTTCGAGCGGCCGTCACCGCCGGTGACGGATACGACCGCGGTGACCGGGTTGTCCAGCAGCTGCCGGTAGGTGGGGTCGAGGTCGGCCAGGGACGCCACGTCGTCGTGGTTGCCCACGGTGAACTGGCCGGGCTGCAAACCGTCGGCGACGTCGAGGAAACGAGCAACACTGATCGTCATGGCGGTTAGCGTAGGGGCCATGACAGCCTCCGCCCACTCGTCTGTTCCGGTGAGCGCCGGGTTCGCCGACGGTCTGGCCGCCGCCGGGGTGCGCCAGCTGTTCGGTATGCCCGGCGGCGGCCCGAACCTGGACATGATCGGCGCGGCGGCGCGGCGCGGCATCGGTTTCCTGCTCGCCCACGGCGAGACCGCCGCGTGTGTGATGGCGGGGGCGTTCGGGCTGCTCACCGGCACTACCGGGGTGACGCTGGTGACCCGGGGCCCCGGGCTGACCAGTGCCGCGAACGGGCTCGCCCAGGCCGACCTGGACCGCGCGCCGCTGCTGCTCGTCAGCGACTGTGTGCCCGGCGGGCAGCGAGACCGGACCGGCCACCAGCGCCTCGACCAGCTCGCCGTGTCCGCGCCGCTGACCCGGTGGAGCGGCACGCTCGGGCACCGCGACCCCGCCGGTTGCGTTGCCGCCGCGGCCGCGCTGGCCGCCGGCCCACCCGCCGGGGCGGTCCACCTCGACTACGACCCCGGAGTCCCCGGCGATCTCCCGCCGGCGCCACCCGGGCCGCCGCCCGTCGACGACCTCGCGCTGCGCCACGCCACCGCGCTGGCCGCCGGAGCCCGCCACCCGGTGGTCATCCTGGGCGCCGGCGCGGCACGGGCGGCGCAACCGGCGGCACAGCAACCGGCGGCACAAGCGGCGGCACAGCAAGCGGCGGCCCAGTACGCGGCGGTGCGGGCCGCGCTCGCCGGCATCCCGGTGCTCACCACGTACCAGGCGCTCGGCTGCGTCGACGCCACCGGGCCCGGGTCCGCCGGCCTGTTCACCAACGCCGCGCTGGAGCGGCCGCTGCTGGAGCGGGCCGACCTCATCGTGGGAGTGGGGCTGGACGGGATCGAGCCGATGCCGGGGCCGTGGACCTACCGGGCCCCGGTGCTGCTGCTCAGCGACACGGAGGTGGACGGGGCCTATTACGGCGCGCCGCACATAGTGCTCGGCCCGCTCGGCCGGACCGTGCCGGCCGTGCTCGCCGCCACAGCGCCCGCCTGGCCGGCCGACGCCGGGCGGACCCACCGCGACGCTCGGCTCACCGAGCTGGCCGCCGGCGCCCGGGAGGCCGCCCTGCACCCGGTCGACCTCGCCCGCGCCGTCGCCGAGGCCGCCGGCGATGCCCAGGTGAGCGTCGATGCCGGGGCGCACATGCTCGCCGTGATGCCGTTCTGGCCGGCCTCCCGGCCGCACCAGGTGCTGATCTCCAACGGGCTGGCCACGATGGGCTACGCACTGCCGGCGGCGATCGGCGCGGCGCTGGCCCGCCCGGGTGAGCGGGTGTTCTGCCTGGTCGGCGACGGTGGGCTGGGCATGACCCTGGCCGAGCTGGAGACCCTGGCCCGGCTCCGGCTGCCCGTCACCGTGGTGGTGTTCGACGATGCGGCGCTGAGCCTGATCGAGATCAAGCAGCGGACCGGGCAGGGCGACGGGGGCGCGGTCCGGTTCGGCCCGGTCGACTTCGCCGCCGTCGCGACCGCGATGGGTGTGCCCGCCGCGACCGCCGACGACCTCGCCGGCGTGCGCTCCGCGCTGAGCGGGCCCCGGGTCGGCCCGTTCCTGCTCGACGCGCGGATCAGCCCGGCCGGCTACCGGCACATCCTCACCGTCTCCCGGGGCTGATCTGAGCGATCCTCAGGCCGCGGTGGAACGAACCGCCGCGGCGAGACGTTGACACGACGGCTGGTGGGCGACCGACGACGGTCGAGCAGGGCCCGGCGGGAATGCCGGTGCCGCCCTGCTCCTGAAGCTCACGTGCCCGGGCGCGACGCTGCGCCTCACCCCGAACCGCAGCCATCGCATTCATCGCAGGTGATAACTATGGATTTACTTCTCCCGAACCCGGTACCGACCTCCGGCGACCTCCGGACCGCCAGGGCCAGGGTCGCCGAGACACTCAGCGACGGGTTCAGCGGCGTGCGTACCCCGGTGCTCGCCGGTGTGGGCGCCGCCGATCTCGTGGTCGACACGCTGAGCACCCTGTCGGCGCGCCTCTACGAACTGGCCGTCAGTCGACCGGCAGCTCGGCGAGTTCCCGCTTGAGCACCTTGCCCGTCGGGTTGCGCGGCAGCACGTCGAGGAAGACCACCTCGCGCGGCGACTTGAACCGGGCCAGGTTCTCCGCCACGTAGCGCCTGACCTCGTCACCGCTCAGCGCGGCACCGTCGCGCAGCACCACGAACGCGCGCAGCCGCTGCCCGAACTTCTCGTCCGGCACCCCGATGGTCGAGGCCTCCTTGATCGCCTCGTGCCGGGCGAGCAGCTCCTCGATCTCACGGGGGAACACGTTCTCACCGCCGGAGACGATCATCTCGTCGTCCCGGCCGTCGATGAACAGGCGCCCGGCGGCATCAAAATGGCCCACGTCCCCGGACGACATCAACCCCTTGACCTGCTCCTTGCTCCCGCCGCCGGTGTAATCCTCGAACTGCGCGGAGTTGCCGACGAAGATGCGCCCGGTGCTGCCCGAGGGCAGCTCCTCACCGTGCTCGTCGAAAATCTTCACGACCGCGCCGCGCACCACCCCGCCGACGCAACCCGGCTCGGCGGCCAGGTCCTTGGGCGTGGCGATGGTGGCAAAGGCGACCTCGGTCGAGCCGTAGAGGTTGTAGAGCACCGGCCCGAACCCCTCGGTGGCGCGCTCGCACAGCTTGATGCCGAGCTGCGCGCCGGCCACGAAGATGATCCGCAGCGCGGACAGGTCGTGCTTGGCCGGCCCGTCGTCCGGCAGGTCGAGCAGACGCTGCAGCATCACCGGGACCACGATGACCGCGGTGGCCCGGCTGCGCTCCAGGCTCGCCAAGGTCGCGGCCGGGTCGAACTTGCGGCGCAGCACCAGCGTCGAGCCCATCGCAACGGCCAGCAGCGCGTGCACGAAACCGAGCGCATGGAACAGCGGCGCGCAGCACTCGGTCACCTCGCGGGCCCGGAACGGCACCTTGTCCAGCAGGCCGCCGATCGCGCCGAGGGACTTCGGCTCCTGCCGGGGCGCGCCCTTCGGGGTACCGGTCGTGCCGCTGGTCAGGATGACGACCTTGGCCCCCTGCGCCGGCTTGCGCGGCGTGCCGGGGTCGCCGGACTCGATCAGCGCTTCCAGGGTGTCGGGCTCCGGCGCGAGGCTCGACCCGCTGAACCCGCCGTCGGTCCACGCGCGCCAGCGCCCGAGCGGCGGCTCGACGCCCTCCAGCATCGCGCCGTACTCGTCGTCGTAGACGAGCAGGTCGGTGCCTTCCCGGCCGGCCACCTCGCGGATCTGCGGCCCGGCGAAGTCGGTGTTCAGCAGCACGATCCGGGCACCGCACTTGGCGGCGGCGAACACCGCGTCGAGGAAGCCCCGGTGGTTGCGGGCGAGGATCGCCACGCCCTGGCCGGCCTCCAGGCCCCGCTCGCGCCACGCGTTGGCCAGCGCGTTCGACCGGCGGTCCAGGTCCTTGAAGGTCAGGGAGCCGCGCTCGTCGATCAGTCCGACCCGGTCGCCGTGCTTCGTGGCGGCGATCGACACCGCGCCGCCGAGCAGCCCGAACCGCTCGAAGCTGAGCAGCATGGACGCCGTCCGGTGCGGCAGTTCGATGCCGACCATGCCGCTGCGCAGGCACAGCGCCGCGAAGTAGGCCTCGTCCCCGAAGCGGCCGACCAGCCTGCCCGTCTCGCCGAGTACGCCCATGAGGTCAAGGTCAACCATCGTCGGATCTCCTCCCCCGGTGCGGCACCCGTGCCGTAGATCGCCACGACAGTAGCGCCCCGTGGCCAACCCCAGTAGCCACAGCGCTTGACCCGCATTGATCACGGTCCGAGGATGTGCCCGACGGCGGGTCGAGTGTGGACGGTGCCTCCGCCGGACCAGCCGACAACAACGGGGTTGAGATGAATCCTCTGAAACAGGTGGGTGCGCTGCTCGGCAAACCGGTCGAGGCGGTGAGCGGTGCGGTGACCAACGCGCTGAACAGACCCGCGGCCGAGTCCACCCCGCACGCGATCGCGCGTTCCCTGCGCGGCCACCCTTCGCTGCCGGACGCCGTGCGGGACAAGCTGGTGCTGATCACCGGGGCGTCCTCGGGCATCGGCGAGGCGGCGGCCATCGCGATCGGCGCGGCGGGCGGCACCGTGCTGCTGGTCGCGCGGGGCGAGGAGAAGCTGCGGGCCACCGCGGCGCAGGTCGAGGCGGTCGGCGGCACCGCGCACGTGCACCCCTGCGACCTGACCGACCTGGAGGCGATCGACAAGCTGGTCGCCGATGTCCTCGCCCAGCACGGCCGGGTGGACATCCTGGTGAACAACGCCGGCCGGTCCATCCGCCGCTCGCTGGCGCTGTCCTACGACCGGTTCCACGACTACCAGCGCACCATGCAGCTGAACTACTTCGCGCCGGTCCGGCTGATGCTCGGCGTACTGCCCGGGATGCGCGAGCGCCACTTCGGGCAGGTGATCAACGTGTCGTCGGTGGGCGTGCTGACCAGGGCGCCCCGCTTCGGCGCCTACATCGCCTCGAAGGCGGCGCTGGACACCCTCGCCGACGCCTGGCAGGCGGAGACCCAGGACGACAACGTCCGGTTCACCACGGTGTACATGTCGCTGGTGCGCACGCCGATGATCGCGCCGACCAAGCTCTACGACAAGTTCCCCGCACTCACCCCGGAGCAGGCCGCCGGCGTGATCACCGAGGCGATCACCGACCGGCCGCGCCGGGTCAGCCCCGCGTTCGGCCGCTTCGCCTTCCTGGCCGACGCGATCACCCCGGAGATCCTCGACAGCGTGCGCAACCGCGGCTTCAAGATGTTCAAGGACTCCAAGGCGGCGACCGGGCAGCCGGCACCCGCCGAGGAGGAGCAGCTCACCGCATCCGGCAAGGCGTTCGTGGAAGCAACCCGAGGAGTGCACTGGTGAAGAGGACGTCGCGATGAGCCTGCCCAAGCCCGACCCGAACGCGGACGTCGTCGTCACCGGCGCGTCCTCCGGCATCGGCACTGAGCTGGCGCTGGGGCTGGCCCGCCGGGGCCACCACGTCGTGCTCGTGGCACGGCGCAAGGACCGGCTGGAGGAGCTGGCCGAGCGGCTGCGCACCGAGCACGGGGTGCAGGTCACCGTGTACGCCAGGGACCTCGGCACGGCGGGCGAGAGGGACGCGCTGGTCGCCGACCTGCGGGCCACCGGGCGCACGGTCAGCGCGATCTGCAACTGCGCGGGGTTCGGCACGTCCGGGCAGTTCAAGGACCTGCCACTGCAGCGGGAACGCGACCAGGTCGAGCTGAACGTGGTCGCCCTGCTGGACCTCACGCACGCCTTCCTGGCCGACATGGTGACCGCCGGCGCCGGCGCGGTGCTGAACGTGGCCTCCATCGCGGCGTTCCAACCACTGCCGAGCATGGCCACCTACTCCGCCTCCAAGGCGTTCGTGCAGACGTTCTCCGAGGCCGTGCACGAGGAGCTGCGCGGCACCGGGGTGTCCTGCACGGTGCTCTGCCCCGGGCCGGTGGAGACGGAGTGGTCGGAGATCGCCTCGGCGGAGGCCGTCATGATCGGCCCGGCCAAGGTGTCGCCGCGCGAGGTGGCCGAGGCAGCGATCGCCGGCATGCTGGGCGGCAAGCGCTCCGTCGTCCCCGGCATCGTGCCGAAGGCGATGAGCGTCGCCGGCCACTTCGCGCCGAGGACGTTGCTGCTGCCCGGCCTCGCGCTCGGCAAGCGCCTGCGCGCCCGGCGCTGACGACCGTCCCGGTCGCCGCGCACCGTCTCTGGTCGCCGCACATCCGCCGCGGTGGGTGTGCGGCGACCAAAGACGGTGTACGCCCCTAGGCGGGGTCGGCGGGGTCGGCGGGGTCGGCGGGGTCGGTGACCGTGAGGCTGAGGCTGTCGCCGTCGGGTGCCATCGCCGCTACCACGAGCTGGCCGGCACCCAGCTCGCCGCCGATCAGCAGCCGGGACAGCTGCCGTTCCAGCTCCCTGGCGATGGTTCGGCGCAGTGGCCGGGCGCCGAACTCCGGCTCGTGCCCGCGCTGCGCCAACCAGTCCACCGCGGCCGGCTCCAGCCGCAGCTCGATGTCCTGGGCGCGCAACCGGTCCCGCGTCTGCGCCAGCAGCAGCTCCGTGATCGCGCGCAGCTCCGGCGGCCCGAGCCCGGCGAACAGTACGATCTCGTCGATCCGGTTCAGGAACTCCGGCCGGAAGTGTCCGCGCACGCCGGCCATCAACGGCTCCCGGATCTCCTCGGCGGAGCGGCCCTCGGCGGTCGCGGCCAGCAGCGCGGGGGCGCCGATGTTGCTGGTCAGGATGACGACGGTGTTGGTGAAGTTCGCGGTGCGGCCCCGGGCGTCGGTGAGCCGGCCGGCGTCGAGCACCTGCAGCAGCACGTTCGTCACGTCCGGGTGGGCCTTCTCGATCTCGTCCAGCAGCAGCACGGTGTACGGGGTGCGCCGGACCGCCTCGGTGAGCTGCCCGGCCTCGTCGTGCCCGACGTAGCCGGGTGGCGCGCCGACCAGCCGGGACACCGTGTGCCGGTCGCCGAACTCGCTCATGTCGAACCGGACCAGCCGGTCCTGCGCGCCGTACAGGGCGGCGGCCAGCGCCCGGGCCAGCTCGGTCTTGCCGACCCCGGTCGGGCCGAGGAACAGGAACGAACCGACCGGCCGGTCCGGGTGGGTCAGCCCGGCGCGGCCGGCCCGGACCGCGTCGGCCACCGACTGGACCGCGGCGTGCTGCCCGACCACCCGCTCCGCGAGCAGCTCCTCCAGGTGCAGCAGCCGCTGCCGGTCGAGCGCGGTCAACTGGGCCACCGGGATGCCGGTCAGCTGGGCGACGACCTCGGCCACCTGGTCGGCTGTCACCTCCGGGACGTCCGAGGGCGTCTGTCCGGCCGGGGCGCCGCCGGCCGCGCCTGCCGACGGAGTGCCGCCGCCGGCGGGGTCCGCCGGGACGCTCATGCGGACCCGGGCCGCCGCCCGGTCGATCAGGTCGATGGCCTTGTCCGGCAGGAACCGGTCGGTCAGGTAGCGGTCCGACAGCCGGGCGGCGGCCTCGATCGCGGCCTCGCCTATCCGCACGCGGTGGTGCGACTCGTAGCGGCCGCGCAGCCCGCGCAGGATGCGCACGGTGTCGGCGACGGACGGCTCCCCCACCAGGATCGGTTGGAACCGCCGCTCCAGGGCCGCGTCGCGCTCGATGTGGCGGCGGTACTCCTCCACGGTCGTCGCGCCGATCAGCTGCAGCCCACCGCGGGCCAGCGCCGGCTTGAGCATGCTGCCGGCGTCCATCGGGGCGCCCTCGGCGGTGCCGGCGCCGATCACCGTGTGCAGCTCGTCCAGGAAGAGCACGACCTCGCGGTCGGCGGCCATCACCTCGTCGATCACCGAGGTGAGCCGCTGCTCGAAGTCGCCCCGGTACCGGGTGCCGGCGACCAGCCCGGCCAGGTCGAGCGCGACGATCCGCCGCCCGCGCAGCGTCTCCGGCACCTCACCGGCCGCCACCCTGGCCGCGATGCCCTCCACGATCGCCGTCTTGCCGACCCCGGGGTCGCCGATCAGCACCGGGTTGTTCTTCGTGCGCCGCGACAGTACCTCGAGCACCTGGCCGACCTCCTGGTCCCGGCCGATCACCGGGTCCAGCCGGCCGCGCCGCGCCGCCTCGGTCAGGTCCTCGCCGTACCGATCCAGCGTGGGCGTCGGGCGCCTCGGCCTCGGTCGCTCCGGCCGGGGGCGGCCGTCCGGGCCCGGCTCGTCCGACTGGCCGAACTGGTCCGGGCCGAACGGGCCCGCCATCTGCTCCAGCCCGTCGATCAACCCCTTGACCAGCAGCTCGAGTGGGTTGAAGCCCGGCTCGAACGGGTCCTGGGGCATCGAGGCCTCCTTGATCGGGCACCCCGTGCAAAGTGCCCACCCCCGATGGTGCCCGCCGCCCGCCGAAACCGCAGCGGCGAGCAACCGCAGCGCCGGCACACGCTCCGTCGACGTGGCACACGCTCCTTGGACGCGCCACCCGAGTTCTAACTCGTGTGCCACGTCTGAACGAGGCGTGTGAGGGCCAGGACCTGTGTGCCCGAGGCCGCCGCACCCACCGCGCTGACAGTGAAGGAAGCGCGAGCGTCGCTCCGGCGACCACGTACGCACGGCACTACCGAAGGACGGCGGCACCCGGGAAGGCGGCGGCACCGGAGAAACGGCGGCCGGGTGGTCAGGGACCGGTGGTCGCGACCAGGAAGGACTCGCCGCTGGCGGGGCGCAGGCCGTCGGTCCGGGCGGCGAAGTACCGCTCGGCGAGGTCGGCGGCCGCGACGTGCCCGACCTGCCCGAAGCCGGACTCGCGGGCCAGCGCGAGCAGTTCGGGCGGGTCGAAGTAGCTGAGGAACGGCGTCCCGGACGCGCGCGCGGCCGCGTCCACCATCCGGTGCACCGCGCGCTCCTCGGGGGCGACGAGCTCGACCGGCAGCAGGAACGTCATGGCCAGCGTCGAGCCGGGGGCCAGCGCCGCGACCTGGCGCAGCGTGGCCGCCACCGCGTCCCTGGTCAGGTACATGCTGACGCCGGTGGACGCCACCACGGCCGGGCGGGCCGGGTCGAAGCCGGCGGCCGTCAGCCGCTCCCACCAGGAGGCGCCCGCCTCGAAGTCGACCGGCACGAGCCGCAGCCAGTCGGGGATGCCGTAGCCGAGCTCGACCAGGCGTTGCCGCTTCCAGGCCGAGGCGGCGGGCTGGTCGACCTCGAACACCCGTAGCCGAGAGGCGACCTCCGGCCGGCGCTGCGCGAACGTGTCCAGGCCCGCGCCGAGCAGGACGTACTGGTCGACTCCGTGCCCGGCCTGCTCGACGACGAGGTCCTCGACGAACCGGGCCCTGGCGACCATGCCGGCCCGGAACCCGCCGGCGCCCCTCGGGTCCATGTCGGGGCGGTCGCGCCAGCCCGCACCCGGGTCGGCCAGCCGCAGGCCGACCTCGTCGGAGAACACGTGCGGTGCCGGGTCGAGCGCCACGTGCAGGGCGCGCCACAAGGCGGTCCGGACCGCGGTGCTGTCCGCCTCGGCGGTGAGCTGGTCAGCCATGCTGCCGCGCCCCCTTGCCCGGGGCCTGCAGGTTCCAGATGCGCCCGTCGGGGTCACGGACGGTCATCTCCCTGGTCCCGTAGTGGGTGTCCTCGAACGGCGTGACCACCTCGACGGCCGGGTCGGGCCGGAACGCGTCCGCGTCGGCTACCTTGAGCACGACCTGCGAGCGCGGCTCCTGGCTCTCCGGGACCTCGGCGATGAACACGTACGGGCCGTCGCCGTTGCGCAGCACGCCGGACGAGTGGTCGGTCTCGAACTCCACCTGGAAGCCGAGACCCTGGAAGAACCTGGCGGCGGTACCCCAGTTGTGGGTCTCCAGGAAGACGGCCTCGATGCCCTCGGTAGCCATGTCAGATCTCCTTCGCGGCTGAGTTCTCGGATGCCTGCTCGGTTGGGGCGTCGGCCAGATAGGCCCGCAGCGCCTCGGCGACCAGCGCCGAGAGCGACGAACCCGTCTCGACGGCGTGGTGCTTGACCTGCCTGATCAGCCCCACAGGCAGGTACACGTTGAACTGCTTGACGTCCTCATCGCCCACCGGACCGATGCTAGCATCCTAGTAAGCTAACATCGACCACTCACTCGGCCGGATCGTCGAGCCGGGCCAGCACCGCGTCGGTGATCTCGGCGAGGGCCCGGACCTGCGACTCGGTGAGGTCGTCGAAGACCAGCTGCCGGACGATCTCGACGTGCCGGGGCGCCGCCCGCGTGAGCGCCTCGGCGCCGAGCGGGGCGAGCACGAGATAGGCCCCTCGCCCGTCGTCCTCGACGCCCTCGCGCGAGACGAGCTCGCGCTGCTCCATCCGCCGGACGTGGTGCGACAGCCGGCTCTTCTCCCACTCGAGGACCGCGGCCAGCTCGAACGCGCGCAGCCGCCGCCCCGGCGCCTCGCTCAGCGCGACCAGCACGTCGAAGTCGCCGAGCGACAGGCCGGCGTCAGCCTGCAGCTCGCGGTGCATCCGGGCGCTCAGCCGCGCCTGCATCCTGAGGTAGCCACGCCAGGCATGCTGCTGGGGTGCATCGAGCCAGCGCGTCTGTGTCACACCGGCAGCCTACCGGAATAGTTGACACGTCAGCTATGTTCGACACAGGTAGATGACGCATCAACGAGATGGTGCGACACCGCCCCGAGAGGACCCGACATGACCACGTCGTCGCCGACCGTCGACATCCGCCGCGGCCAGGACCGGCAGGCCACCAAGATCAGCTGGCTCGACTCGAAGCACTCGTTCTCCTTCGGCTCGAACTTCGACCCGGACAACACCCACCACGGCCTGCTGCTCGTCAACAACGACGACATCGTGGACCCGGGCGCCGGGTTCGAGACGCACCCGCACCGGGACATGGAGATCGTCACCTGGGTGCTGCGGGGCTCGCTGGTCCACCAGGACTCCACCGGCCACTCCGGGGTCATCTACCCCGGGCTCGCGCAGCGGATGAGCGCCGGCACCGGGATCCTGCACTCGGAGAAGAACGACTCCTGGCGCCTCGGGGGCGAGACGCACCGCGACCCGGTGCACTTCGTGCAGATGTGGGTCGTACCGGACGGCGCGGGTGCCACCCCCGGCTACGAGCAGCTGGAGATCGACGAGACACGGCTGAGCTCGGGCCTGGTCCCGGTCGCCTCGGGCATGCCGGAGCACGCCGACGAGACGGCCATCCGGATCGGCAACCGGTACGCCGCGCTGCACGCCGCCCGGCTCGCGCCCGGCCAGTCGGTCGAGCTGCCGGAAGCCCCGTTCCTGCACTTGTTCGTGCCGCGCGGGAGGGTCACCCTCGAGGGCGCCGGCGAGCTGGTCGCCGGCGACGCCGTGCGGTTCACCGCCACCGGCGGGCAGCGCGTCACCGCCACCGAGGCGGCCGAGGTGCTGGTCTGGGAGATGCACGCCACGCTGAGCAACTGACCAAGCCGAGCAACCGACCAACCGCGCACACCGAGCACACCGAGCAACCGACCATCCGAGACACCGGGAGAGCACGATGACCGCACCCGACCTGGTCAGCATCGAGGCCACGCGCGCGCGCATCCGCGACGCGCACCTGCACCCCGCCGAGCAGCGCCCCGCGTCCACCGCGCGGGGCCTGCACCACACCGCGCTGATCAGCAGCGATGTGGAGCGGACGATCCGGTTCTACCAGGACCTGCTCGGCTTCCCGCTCACCGAGCTGATCGAGAACCGGGACTACCCCGGCTCCTCGCACTTCTTCTTCGACATCGGCAACGGCAACCTGCTGGCGTTCTTCGACTTCCCCGGGCTCGACGTCCGCCCGTACGCCGAGGTGCTCGGCGGGTTGCACCACATGGCGATCAGCGTCGCCCCGGAGCGGTGGCGAGAGCTGGTCGACCGGTTGGCTGGGGCCGGTGTCGAGCACACCGTGCACAGCACCGTCTCGGTCTACTTCCGGGACCCCGACGGCGCCCGCATCGAGCTGATCGCCGACCCCCTCGGCGAGATGTACGGCGAGAAGGTGCTCTAGCGCCCTAGCCGAGACCCCGGCGCGCCACAAGGACGGCACCGTTCAGTACCGGTCCAGAAGTGAGCCGTACCGCTCCGGGGTTTCGTGCCCGGTCACCCCTGGGTAATCGAGTTCCGATCTTGGGACGGTCGCGCCGCGGTCGCCCGGGAGCGGACGGGCCTAAGGGTGGGTGACCTTGAAGTGAGCAGTGTCGAAGACCTCAGTTGGTCGGCCGAACGGCGCGACGGCCAGCTGATACTGGGTGGGGAGATCACGGACGACCATGCGGGGCCGCTCGCGGCCGCCCTGCACACGGCGAGCGCGGACGGCGTACTGATGATCAATATGGCCGGCGTGAAGACGATCACTCCGGGCAGCGCGATCGCGCTGCAGCGGGCCGCCGGCTACCTGCACGATCGCGGCGAGCAGCTCGTGCTGATAGACGCGTCGGCGGCGGTGCTGCAGACCCTGGCGGTGCTCGGACTCACCGAGCGCCCCTTCGTCCAGGTCGGGCTGAAGGGCGCTGAGCCCGCGGCCTGACCCGCTGATAACTCGTTGTGGCCGCGTGCCGGGCACTGCTGTGATCGAAGCATGCGCGCGCCGGCCGAGTACCTGGAACGGGACGGGGTCGGCCTGCGCCGCTGGCGCACCGGCGACGCGGACCTGCTGTACCGGGCGGTCAGCGGCTCGCTCGAGCACCTGCGGCCATGGCTGTCGTTCGTCAGCGACGGCTTCACCGAGCTGGACGCGCGGCGGTTCGTCGAGCGCAAGCGGGCCGAGTGGGCCGAGGGCACGGTGTTCGGCTATGCCATCGTGACCGGCGCGGACGAGGTGGTCGGCGGCTGCGCGCTGATCGCGCGGATCGGCCCCGGCGGCCTCGAGATCGGCTACTGGCTGCACCCGGGGCACACCGGCGGCGGGCTCGGCACGCGGGCGATCCGGCTGCTCACCGAGGAGGCGTTCCGGGTCGGCGCGGACCGGGTCGAGATCCACCACGACGAGGCCAACGAGCGCAGCGCGGGCATCCCGAGGCGGCTCGGCTTCGTCGAGGTGGACCGGCGGCCGAACCCTCAGTCGCCCACCCCCGGGGAGGTCGGCATCGACGTAGTCTGGCGACTGTGCCGGACCTAGTGCCCCGCGTCAGGGGGCTAGAACGTGTACCGGATCACGGCCAGCATCGCGTCGCCGTCGGCGGGCTCCGGGCGCACGCAGGATCCCAGCGCCAGGCCCAGCGCGCCCCGGTCCAGCCCGGAGCCGATGATCTCCAGCGCGGTGTGCCTGGACTGCCCCGCCGGCCACGGCGAGCGGCTGAACCGCAGGTAGCGGCCCACCGCGTGCAGCACGTACCGCTGCCGGTGGCCGGTCACGCCGAAGTTGATGAAGCCCTTGATCCGGTACGCCCCCTCGGGCCGCTCGGTGAGGAACTCCACCAGGCGGCGCGGGTCCACCGGCTGGTCGGTGACGAACGAGACGGCGTCGTAGCCTGCGTGCATGTGGTCGGAGTGGTCCGAGTGACCGCTGTCGTCCGTGTGACCAGCGTGATCAGCGTTGCTCGAGTGACCAGGGTGGTCCAGGTGACCGTCGAGGTCCTCCGAGTCGGCCCCGTTCGCCTGCCCGAGCATCAGCTGCCGCCCGGTCACCACGCTGATGTCGAACAGCAGCCGGGGGTCCACCACGCAGTGGCTGGTGGCCACGATCGGCGCGCGGCCGTTCACCGCGCGGCACAGGTCCTGCACGCGCTCCAGCTGGGCCGGGGCCACCCGGTCGGCCTTGTTCACCACGACGAGGTCGGCGAGCCCGACGTGCCGGTCGAGTTCGGTGTGCCGGGCCCTGGTCCGCTCGAACTCCGCCGCGTCCACGACCTCGACCAGACCGCCGAACGTGATCCGGGGGTTCTCGCAGCTCAGCACCAACTGCACGAGCACACCCGGCTCGGCGATCCCGCTGGCCTCGATCACGATGGCATCAACGCCGGCACGGCGGCGGGCCAGCCGGTCCAGCATCGGGCCGACGCCGCCCTCCTCCACCGCGCAGCACAGGCAGCCGTTGCCCATCGACACCACGCCGTCAGCCTGGCCACCCACCAGCAGCGCGTCGACGCCCACGCTGCCGAAGTCGTTGACGATCACGCCGATCCGCAGGTCGAGGCTGTTCGCGAGCAGGTGATTGAGCAGCGTCGTCTTGCCGGAACCCAGGAAGCCAGCGAGCACCAGTACCGGTATCCGTCCGTTCCGCACGGCCGTATCCCTATCACGGGGCGGCCCGGGGCCGGCGCGGGGCCACCGCCCCCGGGTGGCCCAATTTCCTTGTTCCAAAGTTGTCAGACGTCTAATGTCTTTTCCGCGCGCGCCGTGCCGACCCGTGAGGGAGCCGGGCGTGTGTTGCTAGTGCCGCAGACTTTCGACACAGGGGTCGGTAGCCATGACCACGGGCAACGAACCAGCACACTCCCCCACCGCGCTGCGGGCGGGCGCCATCGGTCTCGGCGGCGCCGTGATCATGTCGGCCGCGATCATGGGCCCGGCGGTGTCCACGTTCTTCAACCCGCAGTTCTCCACCCCCTTCTCGGGCGCGGCGACCCCGTTCGTCTACTTCGCCTGCCTGATCGCGATGCTGATCACGGCGAGCGGCCTGATGGCGATGGCCGCCCGGCTGCCCAGCGCGGGCGCCTTCTACACCTACGTGGCCAGGGGCCTCGGGCCACGTTCCGGCTTTGTCACCGGTGGCCTGATGTTCGTGGCCTACGCCCTGCTGCCGCCGGCCGAGATCGGGCTGATCGGCAGCTACGCGCAGCAGTCGCTGAAGACCGAGCTCGGCATCAACGTGCCGTGGTGGCTGATCGGGCTGGTCCCGGCACTGCTGATGATCTTCCTGGCCTATGAGGGCATCGGCTCCAGCATCAAGACCGCGCTGGTGCTGTTCACCGCCGAGGTGATCGTGGTGATGGCGATCGCGGTCATCGTGGTCGTCAAGAAGGGCGCCGAGGGCGGCCTGACCCTCGAACCGCTGTCGCCGACCGCCTCGCCCAACGGCTGGGGCGGCCTGGTCACCGGGTTCGTGTTCGCCGCGCTGAGCTTCGTCGGCTTCGAGGGCGCCGCCACGCTGAGCGAGGAGGTGCGCACCCCGCGCCGGACCGTGCCGCGCGCCATCCTGCTGTCGGTGCTGCTCGTCGGCGCGATCTACGTGTTCTGCATCTGGGCCGAGGTCAACGGCCTCGGCATCACGGCGACCAACGCCCTGACCGGGTCGGCCACCCCGTGGAACGACCTCGCCGCGCGGTACGCGCCCTGGCTGACGCTGTTCATCATCGTGGCGTCCGTGTCGAGCATGTTCGCGGTGATGGTGAACAGCAACAACGGCATCATCCGGATCTTCTACGCGATGGGCCGCGAGGGTCTGCTGCCGGCGTGGTTCGCGCACGTCAACCCGAAGCGCAAGACCCCGACCAACGCGGTGTTCACCCAGGGCGCGTTCTCCATCGCGGTCGCGCTGATCGTCGGGGCGCTGGCCGGCGGCCTCGGTGACCCCAGCGGCGGCAGCAACGTGTACGGCTACCTGGGCTTCCTGCTGACGCTGGGCATCCTGCCCGTGTACATCCTGACCAACCTCGCGGCCATCCGGTTCCTGCGCGGCCGGCCGGACTACAACGCGTTCTTCCACCTGGTCCTGCCGGTGCTCGGCATCGTGCTGATGACCGGCCTGCTGATCGGCCAGATCCTGCAGAACACCACGCAGCCGTACGCGTCCTTCGTCTACGTGATCGTCGGCTGGGTCGTCGTGGTCGCCGCGGCGGCGTTCTGGCTGGGCCGGCGGCGGCCCGAGGCGCTCGCGTTGGCGGGCGCGGTCATGGCCACCGGGGACGCCGAGGTGCGCGTCACCGCCGAGCCGACGGTCCGCACCGGCCAGGGCGGGGACACGTAGTGACGTATGTGATCGGGGTCGACGTCGGCTCGCAGAGCGTCAAGGGCCTGCTGCTGGACGGCGCCGGCCGGGTCCGCGCCAGCGCCGCCGCCGAGCTCAAGATCGCCCACCCCCGGCCGGCGGAGGCCGAGCAGGACCCGGACGACTGGACCTCGGCGCTGGCCACCGTGGTGCACGGCCTGGTTCGGACCGGTGGGATCGACGGCGGCGAGGTGACCGCGCTGAACCTGGCCTGCCAGGTCGACGGGGTGGTGGCGATGGACGCCGCCGGCACCGCGCTGGCCCCGGCGATCATCTGGCTGGACCGCAGGGCGGAGCGCCAGACCGAGGCGCTGCTGGCCAGGGTGGGTGCCGATCGGCTGTTCGCGATCACCGGGCTGATGCCGGACTCCTCGCACACCGCGCCGAAGATCCTCTGGCTGCGGGAGCACCTCCCCGAGGTGTACGCCCGGGCGGCCGCGTTCCCGCCGGCGGCCGGCTACCTGCTCTTCCAGCTGACCGGGGTACTCGCGCTGGACCACGCGAACGCCTCGTCCAGCCTGCTCTACGACGTCACCGCCCGGGCCTGGTCGGCGGAGCTGCTGGCCGCCGCCGAGCTGTCGGAGCCGCAGCTGGGCGCCATCCACGAGGCCACCGACGTCGTCGGCACGCTCACCCCCGGCGCGGCCGCCGACCTGGGCCTGAGCACCCGCTGCCGCGTGCTGGTCGGCACCGGTGACGACCACGCCGGCTCGATCGGCGCCGGGGTGATCGCGCCGGGTCCGGTCGCCGACGTCACCGGCACCGCCGAGCCCGTCGCCGTGTGCGCGGCCGAGCCCGTCTTCGACGACGGCCTCGGCGCCTCGCTGGCCGAGTTCGACGAGTTCGACGTCGGCCGGCCCGACGACGCCGTGTTCGAGCGCGGCGGCTCCGACCGGGCGGCCAAACCGGGCGGCGCCGGGCTCGTCGAGACCCACGCGCACGCCGTGCCCGGCCGCTACCTGGTCGAGAACCCCGGCTTCGTCTCAGGCGGCAGCACACTGTGGCTGGCCCGCAACGTGCTCGGCGTGAGCCAGGGTGAGGTGCTGGACCTGGCCGGGGAGGCGCCGGTGGGATCCGACGGGCTGCTGTTCCTGCCGGCGCTGTCCGGCTCGATGGCACCGCGCTGGAACGGCCGGATGCGCGGGGTGTTCGCCGGGCTGTCCATGGCGCACGACCGCGCCGCGCTGGCCAGGTCGGTGCTGGAGGGCTGCGGCTTCGCGCTGCGCGACATCACCGACCGGTTCGCCGCGCTCGGCCTCGGCACCGGGGAGATCCACGTCGTCGGCGGCGGCGGGCGCTGCCGTACCTGGATGCAGATCAAGGCGGACGTGACCGGGCGCCCGGTGCGGGCCGTGGATGTGCCGGAGGCGACCGTGCTGGGCGCCGCGCTGCTCGCCGCCGTGGCCGCCGGCATCTTCCGCGACCTGGACGAGGCGGTGCGGCACAGCGTCCGGCTCGCCGCCGAGACCTACGAGCCCGACCCGCGCGCGCAGGCCGTCTACGGCGACGCCTACGGCCGGTACCGCGCACTGTTCGACGGAGTCGAGGAAGCACTCACGTGACCAGAGGTCAGGAAATCACCGTCGACACCCTCGACGACATCAGGGCGCTCGCCAGCGCCGCCCCGGACGCGCGCGAGCTGCTGCCGATCGGGCTGCGCGAGGTGACCAGGGGCCCGGCGGCGATCCACACCGTCGCGGACAGCCTGCGCCGGCTCGGGGTGCCCGAGGGCGGCGTCGTGGCGGTGCTCTGCGACGCCACCCCGAAGAGCCCCGGTGCCGCCGGCGGGGACGTGCTCGACGTGGTCCGCGACGTACTCGCCCAGGGCGGGCGGTACCGGCCGGTGCCGGTGGTGGTCCGCCCGCACGGCGGCGCCGGCCTGGTGCACGCCGACGAGCACACGGTGGCCGAGACGGTCCGCCGGGTGGCCGAGGTGGCGCCGGGCAGCCTGGTCACCGTGGGCTCCGGCACGATGGCCGACCTCGGCAAGGTGGCCGCCCAGCAGCTGGACCTGGTGCACGTCGTGGTGCAGACCGCGGCCAGTGTGAACGGGTTCGCCGACAACCAGTCCGTGCTGCTGCGCAACGGCACCAAGCGCACCACGCCGAGCCGCTGGCCGGACGCGCTGGTGATCGACTCCGACGTGCTCGCCGCCGCGCCGAGGGCGATGACCTGCGCCGGGCTC
>DATAZG010000141.1:0-60944 GCA_036272155.1 Pseudonocardia sp. | reverse complement strand
GTCCACCACGTCCCGCACGTCGTAGCTGACGTTGGGGTCGACCGGCACCAGGCCGTCCGGCCACTCGGGCTGCTCGGGCTCGACCGCCTCGACCCGGGCCGGCGCGGCGCGGAAGTCGTCCGGCAGGTAGGACAGCAGCAGGCGGGCGGCGGCGACGGCCTCCCAGTCCTCGTCGAACACCTCGTCGCCGCAGCCGGAGACCTCGGCGTGCATCATGGCGCCGCCCATAGCCTCCAGCGTGGTGCGCTCGCCGGTCACCTTCTCCGCGACCCGGGGGCTGGCCAGGTACATCGACGCGTTGCCGTTGACCATGCCGACCCAGTCGCAGAACGCCGGCATGTACGCCCCGCCGGCCGCCGACGGCCCGTGCAGGCAGCACAGCTGCGGCACCCGCCCGGACAGCCTGACCTGCAGGTTGAAGATCGCCGACGCGCCGCGGCGGCCGGGGAAGAAGCCCATCTGGTCGGTGAGGCGGCCGCCGGCGGAGTCGACCAGGTACACCACCGGAAGCAGGTCACGGTCCGCGCGCTCCAGGATCCGGATCTGCTTCTCGCAGGTCAGCTCGCCCCAGGAGCCGGCCTTGACGGTGAAGTCGTGCGCGATCACCGCGACCGGCCGCCCGTACACCCGGCCGACCCCGGTGATCACCCCGTCGGCCGGCAGATGCGGCTCGGCGGCGGCGGTGGCCAGCAGCCCGTCCTCGACGAAGCTGCCCGGGTCGAACAGCACCGCGAGCCGGTCGCGCACCGGCAGCTTGTCCGGCCAGCGCGCCGGGTCACCCCCCGCACGGGCCCGCTCGGTCGCCCGCTCCACATCCGCGATGCCGGGCGCCCCGTGGCCCTCGCCACCGGGTACCCCGTTGCTCGTGATCGCCTCCGTGCTCACGCATTCCCCCTGGTCAAGACCCGTGAGTGGTATTGGTCGCTATAGCGACCAATACCACTCACGGGGTCTGAGCTGCGCATACGGGTCACGCCATGCTCCGGGTCAGGATCTCCAGCTGGATCTCGTCGGTGCCGCCGCCGATGCGCAGGATCCGGGCGTCGCGGTAGTGCCGGGCCACCGGCGACTCCTCGACGAAACCGGCGCCCCCGAACAGCTGCACGGCGTCGTCCACAATCCGGTTCGCCGAGATGGCCGCGAAGTACTTGGCGCGCGCCACCGAAGGGCCGGCGTCCGGGTGGCCGGCGCCGAGGCGGTCCGCCGCCTGGTAGGTGAGCAGCCGGGCGGCGGCCAGCTCGACCTCCATGGCCGCGAGCCGGTGCCGGACCGTCTGCAGGTGGGTCAGCGGCTCGCCGAACGCCTCGCGCTGGCCGGCGTACTCGCGCGCCAGATCAAGGCACTCGGCGGCGTGCCCGAGCCCCATAGCGGCCAGCGCGATGCGCTCCAGCTGGAACCCGTCCATGATCTGGTAGAAGCCGCGGTTCTCGGCGCCGAGCAGGGCGTCGGGCGGCAGGTCGACGTCGTCCAGGAGCACCTCGCGGGTGTCCGAGGAGTGCCAGCCCATCTTCCGCAGCGGGTGGCCGAGGCTCAGCCCGGGCGTGTCCCGCTCGACCAGGAACAGGCTCAGCCCCCTCCGACCGGCGTCCCCGCCGCGGGCGGCGACCACGACGACGTCGGCCAGCCCGGCGTTGGTGATGAACATCTTGCGGCCGTTCAGCCGCCAGCCGCCGCTCGCGCGCCGCGCCGTCGTGGCCACCCGTGCGACGTCCGAGCCGGTGCCCGGTTCGGTCACCGCGATCGCGGCCACCGCCTCACCGGCCGCCAGCGCCGCGCACCACCGCTCCCGCTGCTCCGGCGAGCCGTACCGGACCAGGTGCGGGCCGGCCATGTAGGCGCTGACCAGCGCGGTCACCGCGATGCCTCCGCTGGCGCGGGCCAGCTCCTCGGCCAGCAGGGCCACCGCGAGCGGCCCCCCGTCGGCGCCGCCGAACTCCTCCGGGGTGACCAGGCCGAGCAGCCCGGCGGCCCCGAGCGGCTTCCAGAGCTCGGTGGGGAACTCCCCGGCCAGCTCGGCGGCGGGCACCAGCGGCCGCACCTGCCGGTCCACGAAGGCCCGCGCACTCGCCTGGAAGTCCCGGTGCACCTCGTCGAGCTCCCAGCTCATGCGGCCTCCTTGCCCACGCCCAATGCCCACGCCCAATGCCCACGCCCAGATGCCCACGCCCGAATCCCGACCGACCGGGCGGTCGGGAACTAGTAGAGTCGGCCCCCTCCGACGGTGTCAAGTACCGTCCGTGCGGATCTGGGCAGGCCCTGGCGGGAGGTGCGCATGACCGAGACGGCGGTCAGCCGGGCGGACCTGCAGCGGGCCCGCGTCACCTCGGTCTCGGCGGAGATCTTCAGTCGGCGCGGCTTCCGGGCCACCTCGATGAACGAGATCGCGGCGGCCGTCGGGCTGTCCAAACCGACGCTCTACCACTACTTCCGCAGCAAGGAGGAGCTGCTCGTCCGGATCTACTCCGACGTGCTGGACGAGAGCCTCGCGCTGGGCCAGCGCACGGTCGCCGAGGCGGCCACCCCGCTGGACGCGGTCCGCGACCTGATCACCTCCCGCGTGGTCTACACCTGCGAGCACCAGGCGCTGCTCAAGGTCTGCTTCGAGGAGGAGCACGAGCTGCCGCCGGAGCTGGCCGAGCAGGTGCTGCGCCGGCGCCGGGCGTTCGAGCAGTTCTTCGTCGCCGCGCTGGGCCGCCACCTCGCCGAGCACCCCGAGGTCCGGCTGCCCATGGCGCCCAAGGTGTACGTCAACATGTGCCTCGGCGCCGTCAACTGGTGCTACAAGTGGTACCGGCCCGGCGGCGCGAACACCCCCACCGAGCTCGGCCGGCAGATGGCGGCCACGCTCACCGCGGCCCTCACCGGCTGACCGGACGCCGGTCGCGGGCGACGGGGCAGTTTGCGCATTGGGGTACCGGCGGGAGCGCGGGCGCGGTTAGCGTCTGAGCACCACCCAGATCCCGCCAGGAGGCCGACCATGCCGGTGCCCCCACCCGACCCCGACGCAGTGCGGAAGATCGCCGACGGCTACCAGCTCGGGCTGTCCCCGACCGAGGCGGAGGCCTACCAACCGTTCGTCGCCGGCCTGCTCGCCTCCTGGGACGCGGTCGAGGAGCTCTACGCCGAGACCGCGCCGAAGGCCCCGGAGCGCGCCTGGCAGCGCCCGGCCGACGAGGACAACCCGTACAACGCCTGGTACGTCACGACCGAGCTGGCCGGTGCCCCGGAGGGCCCGCTGGCCGGCCGGACGGTCGCCATCAAGGACAACATCACCGTCGCCGGGGTGCCCATGATGAACGGCTCCAAGACCGTCGAGGGGTTCGTGCCGACCCGGGACGCGACCGTGGTCAGCCGGGTGCTCGCGGCCGGCGCGACGATCACCGGCAAGGCCGTCTGCGAGGACCTCTGCTTCTCCGGCGGCTCGCACACCTCGCGGACCGGCCCGGTGCGCAACCCGTGGGACGAGTCCCGCACCACCGGCGGCTCGTCGAGCGGCAACGCGGCGCTGCTGGCCGGCGGCCTGGTCGACCTGGCGATCGGCGGTGACCAGGGTGGCTCGGTGCGGATGCCGGCGGCCTTCAGCGGCATCGTCGGCCACAAGCCCACCCACGGCCTGGTGCCCTACACCGGGGCGTTCCCGATCGAGCAGACCATCGACCACCTCGGCCCGATGGCCCGCACGGTGACCGACACCGCGCTCCTGCTGTCCGTGCTGGCCGGCCGCGACGGTTACGACCCCCGCCAGCCCGCCGACCTGACCGCGCGGGACTACCTGGCGGCGCTCGACCAGCCGGCCGACGGGCTGCGGGTCGGCGTCGTCGCCGAGGGCTTCGGCCGGGAGAACTCCGAGGCCGGGGTCGACGCGACGGTGCGGGCGGCGCTGGACATCCTGGCCGGGGCCGGGCTGAGCGTCGAGGACGTGTCGATCCCCTGGCACAACCACGGCGCCAAGATCTGGGACGTGATCGCGACCGAGGGCGCGGCCGCGCAGATGGTCGACGCGAACGGCTACGGGATGAACTGGCAGGGGCTCTACGACCCGGAGCTGATCGAGCACTACGGCAACCAGTGGCGCGCCGCCCCGCACGAGTTCTCCAAGACCGTGCAGCTCGTGCTGCTCACCGCCGGCTACGCGAGCGGGCTCGGCCGCAACAAGCACTACGCGATGGCCCGCAACCTGGCCACCCACCTGCGCCGGGCCTACGACGAGGCACTGGACCGCTTCGACGTGCTGGTGCTGCCCACGATGCCGATCAGCTCGACGATCATCCCCGGGCCGGACGCCCCGCTGGACGAGGTGCTCGGGCGCGCCCTGGAGATGATCGGCAACACCTGCCCGACCGATGTGACCGGACACCCGGCGTGTTCGGTGCCCGCCGGGCTCACCGACGGCCGCCCGGTTGGCATGATGATCGTCGGCAAGCACTTCGACGACTCGACCGTCCTGCGGGTGGCACACGCCTTCGAGCGGGCGGTCGGTGGCTTCCCGGCGCCGCCGGGGGTCAGTGCGTCGGCCGGGCGCTCGGCGGGGCAACAGGCCTAGCGGCGCGCCGCCGTCCGCACTGAGAGCCGTCCGCACCGAGAGCCGTCCGCACTGAGAGCCGTCCGCACCAAGAGTCGTCCGCAGAGATCCGCAGAGAGAGGGGAACCCATGTCCGGCCCGTCGACCAGACCGGGCGAGTCGGGCGCCGCCGGCCACGCCACGCCCACCGAACCGGCAACCGGGGCCAGCGGGATCGTGGTGGTCCGAGCCGCCGACGCCGAGACGCTGGCCGGCCCGACCATCCAGATCCGCCTGCTGGCCGACAGCTCGGCGACCGGCGGCGCGCTGAGCACGCAGCGGGTCACGATGGCCGAGGGCGCGGACGGCGCGACGCCGCACCTGCACCGGATGTCCAGTGAGCTGTTCTACGTGCTGTCCGGGTCGGCGGACGTGCTCACCGGCGACCGGGTGATCACCGCCAACGAGGGTGACCTGGTTGTGGTGCCGCCGGACACGCCGCACGCCTTCGCCGCGACGCCCGGGCAGCCGGCCGACCTGCTCATCGTGCTCACGCCGGGGGTGGAGCGGTTCGAGTACTTCCGCCACCTCGGCCGGATCGCCACCGGCGCGGCGACGGCGGAGAGCCTGCTCGATCTGCAGGATCGCTACGACACGCAGTTCCTGGTCAGCCCACCCTGGCGCGCCGCCCGCGCCAAACCCACCGCCCCCTGACCCGCACCGGGCGCCCCCCCACCCCACACGGGGCCCCCTACTCCGCGAGTCGGGGAATCCGTCAGGGTGAGTCGCGGATTTCGTCAGACCCCGCGACTCACCCGGCCGGGACATTCCGCCGACCCCGGCGCCGCCCTCGGTGATCAATCCGGCGCACCACTGGGGCGCAGGTAAAGTCCGCCCAACGCCCCGGTGTTGGAGGAGGACCCGCGACTGTGCCCGTCAGCCGACTCCTGGTGGCCAACCGGGGCGAGATCGCCGTCCGGATCCTGCACACCGCCGCCGCGCTCGGGCTGCCGACTGTCGCGGTCTACGCCGCCGACGAGGCAGGCGCCGAACACCCGGCCAGGGCGGACCGCGCGGTGGCACTGGCCGGCACCGGACCGGCCGCCTACCTCGACGTCGAAGCGCTGGTGGCCGCCGCTGACGACACCGGCTGCGACGCCGTGCACCCGGGTTACGGCTTCCTGTCCGAGCGGGCCGACTTCGCGGCGGCGTGCGCGGCGGGCGGGCTGACCTTCGTCGGGCCGTCCCCGGACACGCTCGCGCTGTTCGGCGACAAGGTCAGGGCGCGCGAGCTGGCCACCGAGCTGGGCGTCGAGATACTGGCCGGTACCGAGGTGCTGACCGGCGCCGACCCGGCCGCCGAGCTGGCCGCCGCCCGGGAGTTCCTCACCGGGTCGGGGGCGGCGGCGATGGTGAAGGCGGTGGCCGGCGGCGGTGGCCGGGGCATCCGCCCGCTGCACTGGGCCGCCGACCGGACCGACGAGCAGAACGCCGCCCAGCTGGCCGAGGTGCTGCAGCGGTGCCGCTCGGAGGCGCTGCACAGCTTCGGCGACGGCCGGCTCTACCTGGAGCGGCTGCTGCCCGGCGCCCGGCACGTGGAGATCCAGCTGCTCGGCGACCACACCGGCGCCGTGATCGCGCTCGGCGAACGGGACTGCAGCGTGCAGCGGCGCCGGCAGAAGCTGCTGGAGATCGCGCCGGCGCCCGGGCTCGGCGCGGCCACCCGGGACCGGCTGCGGGACGCCGCGCTGCGCCTCGGGCGGGCCGCCGACCGGCTCGGCCTGGCCACGGCCGAGTTCCTGGTCGCCTCCGCCGGGGGCCCGAACACCGACGAGGTGGTGTTCCTCGAGGTCAACGCCCGGTTGCAGGTGGAGCACACGGTCACCGAGGAGGTCACCGGGCTGGACCTGGTGGAGCTGCAGCTGCGGGTGGCGGGCGGCGCGACGCTGGCCGAGCTGGGCCTGGACCCGGCGCACCCGCCGGCCGCCCGGGGCGTCGCGGTCCAGGCCAGGGTGAACGCCGAGACGATCGACGCGGACGGCTCGGTGCGCCCCGCCGGCGGCACGCTGACCCGGTTCGCGCCGCCCACCGGGCGCGGGGTGCGGGTGGACACGCACGCGGCCGCCGGGCAGCCGGTCAGCCCGCGCTACGACTCGCTGCTGGCCAAGGTGATCGTCGCCGATCCGGCGGCCCGCGCGGACGCCGCCGGCCTGGCCAGGGTGACCGCGCTGGCCGGGCACGCGCTCGCCGGGTTCGAGGTGGCCGGCACCGCGACCAACCTCGGCCTGCTGCGCGCCCTGCTCGCCCACCCCGGCCTCGGCAACGGAGCCCTGCACACCAGCTTCGTGGACGAGCACCTGGCCGAGCTGCTGGACACCGCGGCCAAGCTCGAGGCGCACACCGGCGCCGAGCCGACCACAGGCGCCGAGCCGACCACAGCCGCCGAAGCCCAGCCGCCGGCCAGCACAGAGCCGCCCATCCGGGAGCACGGGCCCGGCACGGTCACCGCCCCACTGGCCGGCGTCGTCGTGGAACTGGTGACCGCCGGCGAGCACCGCCCCGTCGGCGGCACGCTCGCGGTGCTCGAGGCGATGAAGATGGAGCACGAGGTGGCCGCGCCGGGCCCGGTCACCGTCACCCGGGTGCTGGTCGAGGTGGGCGACGCGGTGGCCGGGGGCACGCCGCTGCTGGTCACCGAACCCGTGGAGTCGAGCGCCGAGGACGAGGCCGGCACGGGCCCGGCGGACCTGGACGAGATCCGCCCCGACCTGGCCGAGTCGCTGGAGCGGCACCGGATCGGGCTGGACGAGGGCCGGCCGGAGGCGGTACAACGGCGGCACGGCGCCGGCCGGCGCACCGCGCGGGAGAACCTGGCGGAGCTGTGCGACCCGGACACCTTCACCGAGTACGGCGCGCTGACCATCGCCGCGCAGCGCCGCCGCCGCGAGGTGGCGGACCTGATCGCCCGCACCCCGGCGGACGGCCTGGTCACCGGCACCGCCAACATCGGCGGGCTGGCCTGCGCGGTGCTGTCCTACGACTACACCGTGCTCGCCGGCACCCAGGGCGTACAGAACCACCGCAAGACCGACCGGCTGCTCGAGCTGGCGCACCGGCGGCGGCTGCCCGTGGTGATGTTCGCCGAAGGGGGTGGCGGCCGCCCCGGGGACACCGACCAGCCCGGGTTCACCGGCCTGGACGTGACCACGTTCCGGCTGGCCGCCGAGCTGGTCGGCCAGGTGCCGACGGTGGCCGTGGTCAGCGGCTACTGCTTCGCCGGCAACGCGGCGCTGGCCGGCGTGTGCGACGTGCTGATCGCCACCGAGGGCGCGAGCCTCGGCATGGGCGGCCCGGCCATGATCGCCGGTGGCGGGCTGGGTGACGTCGAGCCGGGCGCGGTGGGGCCGATGTCCGTGCAGGTGCCCAACGGCGTGGTGGACCTGCTCGTGGCCGACGACGCCGCCGCGGTGGCCGCCGCCCGCCGGTACGTGTCCTACCTCGACCCCGAGCCGCGCGCCGGCTGGGAGTGCGCCGACCAGCGGCTGCTGCGCCACGTCATCCCGGAGAACCGGGTGCGCAGCTACCCGATCCGGCCGGTGCTGGAGACCCTGTTCGACACCGGCAGCGTGCTGGAGCTGCGGGCGGCCTACGGCGTCGGCGTCCTGACCGCGTTCGCCCGGCTCGAGGGTCACCCGGTCGCGGTCCTCGCCAACGACCCCACCCACCTGGGCGGCGCGATCGACGCCGAGGCCGCCGACAAGGCCACGCGGTTCCTCGGCATCTGCGACGCGTACGGGCTGCCGGTCGTCTCGCTGTGTGACACACCGGGCTTCATGGTCGGTCCGGAGGCGGAGCGGACCGCGACCGTGCGCCGGTTCGGCGCGATGTTCGTGGCCGGCGCCAAGCTGCGCTCGCCGCTGTGCACGGTCGTGCTGCGCAAGGGCTACGGGCTCGGCGCGATGGCCATGACCGGCGGCAGTTTCAGGGCCCCGCTGCTCACGGCGGCGTGGCCGACCGGCGAGTTCGGTGGCATGGGACTGGAGGGCGCGGTCCAGCTGGGCTACCGTGCCGAGCTGTCCGCAATCACCGACCCGGCGCGGCGGCGGGCCCGCTACGACGAGCTGGTGGACCGCGCGTACCAGCACGGCAAGGCATTGAGCACGGCCGCCGCGTTCGAGATCGACGACGTGATCGACCCGGCGGCAACCAGGACGGTGCTGTCCCGGGTACTCGGCTGGAAGAAGTGAGGGTGGACGCGGCGAAGCGGGTTCGGATGGCCGACGTGGCGGCGGTGGCCGGCGTCTCGGTCAGCACCGTCTCGCACGTGCTCAACGCGACCCGGTTCGTCGCCGAGGAGACCCGCGACCGGGTCGAGCAGGCCGCCGTGTCCCTCGGCTACGCGATCCGGCACCGCCGCGAGGCCCCCACCGGGCCGACGATCGGGCTCGCCCTCACCGGGGCCTCCAACCCGTACCTGGCCGAGCTGATCCTGGGCGTGGAGTCGGAGGCGCGCCGGGCCGGCTACGCGATGCTGTTCTGCGACACGCACGACGAGGCGGACACCGAGCGGGACGCCGTCGCGCTGCTGCAGTCGAGGCGGGTGGACGGCATCGTGCTCGCCCCGAGCCAGGGCTGGGAACGGCTCGCCCTGCCGCTGCTGCGCCGGCACAACACGCCGTTCGTGCTGGTCGACCGGTTCGCCGAGGTGGCCTGCGACCAGGTCGGCACGGACAGCGAGGCGGCCGCCTGCCGGCTCGTGGACCACCTGCTCAAGCTCGGGCACCGCCGGATCGGCATGCTGGTCGGCCTGTCCGGGCTGTCCACCAGCAACGAGCGGGTGCGCGGCTACCAGCGGGCGCACCGGGCCCTCGGCCTCGTCCCGGACCCGGAGCTGATGGTCGACGGCGACTCCTCGGTGCCCGGCGGGCGGCGCGCCGCGCTGCACCTGCTGCGCCGCGACCGGCCGCCGACCGCGCTGTTCGCCGCCAACAACGCCATGACCATCGGCGCGCTGCTCGCGGTGCGCGAGGAGAACCTGGCGGTCGGCCGGGACATCGCGCTGGTGGCCTTCGACGACCTGGAGTGGGCGCAGGCGCTGTCCCCGCCGCTGACCGCCGCCGCCCAGCCGTTCCACGCGATCGGCGCCCGCGCGGTGCAGCTGCTGTCCCGCCGGCTGGACGACCCGCTGGCCAGCCGCGAGGTGATCCGGCTGCCGGCCTCGCTGGAGCACCGGCACAGCTGCGGCTGCGGCGTCCCGGTACCGACTCCGGCGGCGGCGGTCCGGGGCTGACCCTCGGCCCTCGGCCCTCGGCCCTCGGCTCGGGGGCTCGGGGGCTCGGCTAGCCGGCCGCGTTCGCCCAGTGCATGGACAGCGAGGTCGCGGCGCGCTCGGTCCTGATCTCGACCAGCTCGCCGAGGATCGTGGCGCGGTCGACCACCACGGGGCGCTCGTCGAACCCGTGGGTGACCCGGTCACTCAGGAACACCGGCGTGCCCGCGGGCTGGCCGAGGTGCTTGGCCAGCGCGGCGGGCAGCAGGCCGGGGCTGAGGCGCTCGCGGGCGCTGTGCACCACGACCCCCGCCTCGGCCAGCGCGCTGTACAGGGGTGTCGCGGTGAAGTCGACGGCGGCCAGCGCGCCGGCCAACGCGGCCGGCACCCAGGACACCTGGTGGATCGCCGGGGTGCCGTCCAGCCGGCGCAGCCGCTCGATGCGCAGGGCCGGCACGGCCGGGTCGGCCCCGAGCCGGTCGGCCACCCAGCGCGGCGGGCGGCGCCGGCCCCGACCGAGCAGCGCCGTCTCCACGAGGTGGCCCTGGCCGCGCAGGTCGTCGGCGAGGCTCTGCATCGAACCGAGGCTGTAGCTGGCCTTCGGGGCGGCGACGAACGTGCCCCGGCCGGCCTGCTGGCTGACCAGCCCGCGCTCGGTGAGCAGCTGCAGCGCCTGTCGCAGGGTCATCAGGGTGACGCCGTAGGTGGCGCTCAGCTCCCGTTGCGGGGGCAGCGGCTGGCCCGGGCGGTAGGCACCAGACTTGATCTTCGCGTCCAGGTCCTCGGCGATGGCGGCGTACTTCGGCCGTCGCCGCTCGCTGCCGCCCACGCTCACCCCATCAGCCGCTGGCTCTGCCTAGTGTCCGGTGTCCAGCGCCGCCCGCAGCCGCGCCACCTGGGCGCCGATCTCCGCCGGCGACTCCCCGTCGAGCACCCTACGCATCAGCGCCGACGCGACGACGACACCGTCCGCCGAGCGCGCCGCCTCGGCCGCGTGCGCCGGCCCGGACACCCCGAAGCCGAGCAGCACCGGCAGGTCGGTGAGCTGCCGCAGGGACCGGGCCAGCTCCGCCCCGGACGGGTCCAGCCCGGCCCGCTCGCCGGTGACGCCCATCAGGCTCACCGCGTACAGGAAGCCCCGGCTGTGGCGCGCGATCTCCCGCCGCCGCTCCGCCCTGGTCGACGGCGCGGCCAGCAGGACGAGGTCGACGCCGTGCCGCTCGGCCGCCCCGGCCACCTCGCCCAGCTCGTCGACCGGCAGGTCCGGCACGATCAGCCCGGTCACGCCGGCGTCCCGCAGCGCGCCGCAGAACCGGTCCGGGCCGTCGTGCAGCACCAGGTTGGCGTAGGTCATGGCGGCCAGCGGCACGGTCGGCTCGAGCGCGGCGAGGTCGGCCAGGATCCCCCCGACGGTGGCACCCCGGCCCAGCGCCCGATCGGAGGCGCGCTGGATGGTCGGCCCGTCGAGCATGGGGTCGGAGAACGGCAGCCCGATCTCCAGCAGGTCGGCGCCGGCGTCCCGACAGGCGCGCAGGTGGTCGGTCCAGTCCGGGGTGATGCCGCCGGTGACGTAGGCGGCGAGCAGCTTGCGGCCGTCGGCCTTGGCCGCGCGGGTGGTGGTCTCCAGCGGGTTCAGCGCGGTGGTCACGACAGCTCCATCAGGGTCGACATGTCCTTGTCACCACGGCCGGACACGGTGAGCATCACCGTCGAGCCCGGTGGGATCTCCCCGTCCGCCGCCGCCCGTAGCACCCACGCGACGGCGTGCGCGGACTCCAGCGCGCAGATGATCCCCTCGGTCCTGGCCAGCCGGTGCAGCGCGGCCACCACCTCGGCGTCGTTCACGGTCACGTAGCGGGCGCGGCCGAGGTCGGCGAGGTGGGCGTGCTCCGGCCCGATCCCCGGGTAGTCCAGCCCGGCCGAGATCGAGTGGGCCTCGGTGATCTGGCCGTGCTCGTCCTGCAGCACCATCGACCGGAAACCGTGCAGCACGCCGACCGAACCGAAGGTCAGCGCCGCGCCCCCCTCGGCCTCGACGCCGACCAGCCGCGCCGGCGTGCCGACAAAACCGGCGAACGTGCCGGCCGCGTTGGACCCGCCGCCCACGCAGGCGACCACGTAGTCCGGCACCGCGGCGGGCAGCTCGGCGGCGCACTGGGCCCGCGCCTCGTCACCGATGACCCGCTGCAGCTCGCGCACCAGCCACGGGTAGGGGTGCGGCCCGAGCACCGAGCCGAGGCAGTAGAACGTGTCCCCGACCGAGGCCACCCACTGCCGCAGCGCCTCGCTCGTGGCGTCCTTCAGGGTGGCGCTGCCCGTGCTGACCGGCACCACCTCGGCACCCAGCATCTCCATGCGGAACACGTTCAGCCGCTGCCGCTCGATGTCCCGCTCGCCCATGTACACGGTGACCGGCATGCCCAGCAGCGCGCCCGCGGTCGCGGCGGCCACGCCGTGCTGGCCGGCGCCGGTCTCCGCGATCAGCCGCCGCTTGCCCATCCGTTCGGCCAGCAGCGCCTGACCGAGCACGTTATTGATCTTGTGGGACCCGGTGTGCATCAGATCCTCGCGCTTGAGCAGCAGTGTGATGCCCAGCTCGGCAGACAGCCTTGACGCGGGCGTCAGCGGGGTCGGGCGACCCGCGTAGACCGTGAGCAACCGGTCCAGCTCGGCGTGGAAGGAGGGGTCCGCCCAGGCCGCGCGGAACGCCCGCTCGACCGCCTCGCAGGCCGGCACCAGCGACTCGGGCACGTACCGGCCACCGAACTCGCCGAACCGCCCCGCACTGCCCGGATCCCCGAGCTCGACCCCGTCGACCACACCGCTCAGCTGCGCCATGTCCGCCCTCACTGTTCTAGAACTGTTGGCTCCAGGTGTACCACATCAAGAGCCAACAGTTCTAGAACAATCACGCTGAGCGCCACACCAACCCGCCGCCCGCTACCTCGCTGGGCCGACGAACAGGGCGAGCCCACCCCCGACCGCCGCCACCACCGCCGCCAGCCAGAACGCGGCACCGAAGCCCCCGCCACCGGCCACGACCGCAGCGCCGAGCTGGCTGCCGAGGGCCCCGCCGAGCACCCGGGCGACGGTGTTGACGCCGTTCGCGCTGCCGCTGTGCTCGACCGGGCTGGCCTGGTTGACCAGCCGGGGCAGCGCGGCCATGGCGAACCCGTAGCCGACGCTGCACACCAGGTAGCAGAGCACCACCTGGGCGATCTCGCCGTGCCACACCGCCAGCAGCGCACCCCCGCCGGCGGCCAGCCCCAGGCCGGCGACCAGCGGCGTGCGGGTCCCCAGCCGCCGCTCCAGCGGGGCGGCCAGCCAGCTCGCCGGCAGGGTGAGCAGCGTGCCGGGCAGCAGCACCAGCGCCGCCCCGGTGACGCTCAACCCGAACCCGGCCGGCCCCGGCGCAAAACCGGAGTCCGTCGTGCGCGGCAGCTCGGCGAGCCGGGGGACCAGCACGTAGCAGATGAACTGGCTGGCGCCCAGGGCCAGCGAGCCGAGGTGCGCGACGAGCAGCGGCCGGCGGGCCAGCAGCGCGAGGTCGATCAGCGGGTCGGCGGCCCGGCGCTCCACCGCGACAAAGCCGAGCAGCGCGGCCACCGCGAGCCCGAACAGCCCCAGCACACCGGCCGAGGACCAGCCCCGGGCCGGACCCTCGGTGATACCGAGCAGCAGCGCGACCAGCCCGACCGTGAGCACGAGCGCGCCGGCCAGGTCCGACCGACCCGGCGCCCCGGGGCGGTCCGGCGGCACGAACGCCCAGGTCAGCACCCCGGCCGCGACCACGAGCAGCGAGCCCAGCACGAAGATCCACCGCCAGGACGCGTAGTCCACCAGCACCCCACCGAGCAGCAGCCCGGCACCGGCGGCGCCTCCGACGAGACCGGCGGTCAGCGCGAGCCCGAACGGCACCCGCGCGGGCGGCAACAGCTCGCGGACCAGTGCGAACGACAGCGGCAGCAGGGCGAGGCTGATGCCCTGCACCGCACGGAACCCGATCAGCACCCCGACCCCGGGCGCCGCGGCGGCCCCGACCGTGCCGACCAGGAAGACGCCGAGGCAGCCCAGCAGCACCCGCCGCTTGCCGAACCGGTCGCCCAGCCGGCCGACCACCGGGGTGAGCACCACGCTGGCCAGCAGTGTCGACGACAGCACCGCCCAGGACGCGGCCGTCGCGGTGGTGTGCAGCTCCCGCTGCAGCGCCCCGATCGTCGGCACGAGCATGGTCTGCAGCAGGCCGTACGACAGCACCACAACAACCAGCGCGAGCAGCACCCGCGCCGGCCGGGCGGCGCGCCCGGTTGCGTCCGAGGACACCCGGGTGAGCGCCTCCGTCATCGGCCCTCCGCCCCGTCCAGCTGCCCGACGGCCCAGTTCACGGCCTCGTCGACGGTGTCGGCGACATACCGGGGAAACGGCATCAGAGCCTCCACCGCCGCGCCCCGGCCACGCTCACCGGCGCCCGGGTCAGTGCCCGAGCCGGTGACCATCGCCCAGCCGGCACACCACCGGGCCAACCGGTCCGCCTCGCCGCGCAGCCAGTCGAACTGGACCTTGGCCAGGCCGGGCTCGCCGCGCCCGTCCGGCCGGGACCCGAACACCACCGCGAACCGCTGCTCCCGCCCGAGGTAGCGGTCCATCGCCTCGGTGAGCGACTCGTGGTCGGCCAGACGCAGCGGCCCCGCGTAGTCCACCCGCACGAGCGGCCAACCTCCGTCATCGATCGTGACTGCCACCGCGCACTCCCCTCTAGACTGCGAACGCCGTTCGCATCGCAGCAAGGGCACGCTAACTTGCTGCGAACAATGTTCGCAAGGAGCGTGACAGGCGTGACACCCGACAAGACCAGGCCCCGGGTCGCGGCCGGACCGGCCGCGAGATCAGCGGGCGGGCTCGCGCCCACCGCGACCGAGCAGCGGCCGGTGCTCAGCCGCGCGGCGATCACCGCCACGGCGCGGCACATCGCGGACACCGAGGGCATCGGCGAGCTGACCCTGCGCCGGGTGGCCGCCGAGCTGGGCACCGGCCAGGCCTCGCTGTACCGGCACATCGCGCACCGCGCGGAGCTGCTCGCCCTGGTCACCGAGGACCTGGCGGCCAGCTTCCCGATCGTCGAGCCGGCACCGGCCGAGCCACCGGCCGAGGCCATCGCGGCCCAGTGGCTGGCGATGTACCACTTCATGGCCGCGCACCCCTGGGCCGCCAAGGTGATCGCCGAGGGCCACCACCTGGCCACCGGCACCCGGTCGATACTGGAGCACGGGCTGACCCTGCTGCGCGCGGCCGGGCTCACCGAGGCGGACGCGCTGCACGGCTACCGAGCGCTCTGGCACCTGCTGCTCGGCCACCTGCTCAACGAGCACCCGTTCGGCCACGACACCCAGCACGACACCGCGCCACCCGGCGGCGCGCCCGAACCGGCCGGCGGCCCGGCCGAGCCGGCCGGCGCGGAGTTCGAGTGGGCGCTGCGCCGGCTGATCGCCGGGATCGGCAGGATGGACGCATGGCACAGGTAACCGTCACCGCGCAGCGGGTGATCCACGGGTCGGTCGAGCAGGTCCGCACCGCGCTCGCCGACTACCAGAGCACCCGGCCGAAGATCCTCACCGAGCACTACAGCGACTACGAGATCAAGGGCGGCGGGCACGGCGCCGGCACCCTGGTCCACTGGAAGCTCGCGGCCACCGAGAAGCGCGTCCGGGACCAGCTCGTCGAGGTCACCGAGGCGGACGGCGCGCTGGTCGAGAAGGACCAGAACTCCAGCATGGTCACCACCTGGACGGTCACCCCGGCCGAGGACGGGCACAGCACCGTCGAGGTGCACACCACCTGGAACGGCGCCGGCGGGATCGGCGGCTTCTTCGAGCGCACGTTCGCGCCCGGCGGCCTGCGCAAGATCTACGACGGCGTGCTGGACAAGCTCGACTCGGAGGTCCAGGTCAGCTGAGACCGACCGGGGTCGGCCGAGACCAACTGACCTCGGGACCGGGGATTTCCGAGTGTCGGAAGGGTCGGCAGGTAACTCCGGCGACCGACCCTTCCGGCACTCCACCCCCCACTGCCCAAAGGCTGGGCTCCTCAGGCGAAGGTTAGGGTAGCCTAAGTTCACCGCAGTGCCTATCCCGGGCAGTGCCTATCCCGGGGGGTACCACCATGACCGACGCCACGCGAGCCCGAGCCCAGCTCGTCCAGCTCGTGTTCGGGCAGATGGCCGGCCAGGTGGTGGCCACGGCGGCGCGACTCGGCCTGGCCGACCTGCTCGGCGACGGCGAGCGCCCCGGCACCGAGCTCGCCGCCGCCACCGGCACCGATTCCGACGCGCTGACCCGGTTGCTGCGCGCGCTGGCCGCCCTGGACCTGGTGACCGAGACAGCGCCGGGCACCTTCCGGCTGACCGAGACCGGCGCCCTGCTGCGCACCGACCGGCCCGACTCGGTGGCGGCGTTCGTCCGGATGTTCTCCGACCCCGCGATGCTGGCCGCCTGGGACCAGCTCGACGACGCCGTGCGCACCGGTTCGACCACGTTCGACAAGATCTTCGGGGTCAGCTTCTTCGACCACCTCGGCGCCGACCCGGAGCTGTCCGCGCTGTTCAACACCTCGATGCGCCAAGGCACGCAGCTGACCGCGCGGCTGCTGCCGGCGCACTACAACTTCGGCCGCTTCCACACGGTCGCGGACATCGGCGGCGGCGACGGCACGCTGCTGGCCGAGGTACTGCGCGCCAGCCCCGGGCTGCGCGGCATCGTCTACGACACCGCCGAGGGGTTGGCCCAGGCCGGTGACACGCTGGCCGCCGCGGGTGTGGCCGACCGGTGCACCACCGAGGCCGGGGACTTCTTCGCCGCCGCCCCGGCCGGCGCCGACCTCTACCTGCTCAAGAGCGTGCTGCACGACTGGAGCGACGACCGGGCGGCCACGATCCTGGCGCACTGCCGCACGCGGCTCCCCGAGCACGGCCGGTTACTGGTCGTCGAGCCGGTGCTGCCGCCGGTGGTCGACAGCACGCTGCCGCCGACGATGTACCTGAGCGACCTGAACATGCTGGTCAACCTCGGCGGCCGCGAACGCACCGGCGCCGACTTCGAGCAGCTCCTGGCCCGCGCCGGCTTCGCACTCACCTCGGTCACCCCGCTACCCGCGCCGGCCGTCTTCTCCCTGCTCGAAGCCGCCCCGGCCCAGTACCCGTGAGCGGCGAGTAGGGCTATAGCAAAACTCGCCACTCACGGGGTCTGACCAGCGACGATGGCCGGGTCGGGCCATGATCTCAGCGGCCGCGCAGGGGCTTGCCCCACTCGACCTGTTCGCGGAGCTGGCGCTTGAGAATCTTGCCGCCGGGGTTGCGGGGCAGCGGTTCGTCGCGGACCACGACGAACTGCGGGATCTTGAAGTCGGCCAGCCGGTCGCCGAGGTAGTCGAGCACCGCGTTGGGGTCCAGCGAGCCGCCGGGCGCGGCCACCAGCACCGCGCCGACCTTCTCGCCCATCACCGCGTCCGGCACCCCGACGACCGCCGCGTCGGCCACCCCCGGCGCCCCGGCCAGTGCGTTCTCGACCTCCACGGAGTAGACGTTCTCGCCGCCCCGGTTGATCATGTCCTTGGCCCGGTCCACGATGTAGACCAGTCCCTCGCCGTCGATCCGGGCCAGGTCGCCGCTGTGCAGCCAGCCGTCGACGAACGTGTCGCGGGTGGCGTCCGGCTTGTTCCAGTAGCCGGCGACCACGTTCGGCCCCCGGATCAGCAGCTCCCCGACCCCGCCCGGCGTGGTCAGCGTGTCGATCGCCAGGTCCACCACCGGCGCGGCGAAACCCACCGAGTCGGCGTGCTGGGCGGCCCACTCGTGCGGCAGGTACGTCGAGATGGACGCCGTCTCGGTGAGCCCGAACCCGTTGCCGACGCGCGCGTTCGGGAACCGCTCGGTGATCCGGCGGACCAGCTCGGGGGCCATCGGCGCGCCGCCGTAGGACAGCCGGCTCACCCGGCTGACGTCGAAGTCGCCGAAGTTGGGCTGCGCCATGGCCAGCGCGTAGATCGCCGGCACGGTGGTCAGCAGGTTGATGCGCTCGCCGACGATCGTGCCCAGGAAGTCCTGCACGTTGAAGGTGGGCAGCACCACGGTGGTGCCGCCGACGGCGAGGTGTACCAGCAGCTGGCTGTTGCAGCCGGTCACGTGGAACAGCGGCACCGAGATCAGCCCGCGCTGCGCCGCGCCGTCCGACCGGTCCAGCTCGATCACGCGCAGGGCCGTCTCGATGTTGGCCAGGAAGTTCTCCTGGGTGGTCATCGCGCCCTTGGGGAACCCGGTCGTACCACTGGTGTAGAAGATCGCCGCCAGGTCGTCGGGGCGCAGGTGCTCCACCGCGTGCGGCGGGCCCTCCGGCAGCGGCTCGCCCGGGCGCAGCACGACCGCGGCCCCGGAGTCGCCGAGCACGTAGTCGATCTCGGGCTGGGCGAACCGGGTGTTCACCGGTACCGCGACGCCGCCGGCCAGCTGGGTGCCGAGAAAGCCCAGCACCCAGTCGTTGCCGGCCGGCAGCAGGTTGGCGACCCGGTCACCGGGCGCGACGCCGGCGTCGACCAGCCCGCCGGCCACGCGCGCGGCCCGGTCCCACAGCTCCCGGTAGCTCAGCCGGCCCTCGTCGCCCCGGCCGACCTCGACCAGTGCCTCGGCGTCGGGGTCCCGCTCCACGGTGGCCCGCAGCAGCTCCACCAGCGAGGCCGGCAGGCCGGCGTAGTGCGCGATGCCGCGCTCGTCCCTGCTGACCCCGGCGGTGTCGAACGGCGCGTTGCCGCGCGGCGCGGCGGTCACTCCCGACGGCGCGGTCACCCCGCCGCCGTGAAGTAGCGCCTCGGGTTGTGCACGATCATCGCCTTGATCTGGTCCTCGGCCACGCCCCCCTCGCGCAGCGCGGGCAGCACGTCGTTGGTGATGTGCCGGTAGTGCCAGTTCGGCGCGGCCGCCTTGAGCATCGCCTGCGACTGCTCGCCGGAGAAGAAGTCCATGTAGCAGGACGCGTCGTGGCTGAGCACGATCCGGTCCGCGTAGCCCTGGGCGCACAGCGCGACGATGGTCGCGATCCGGTCGGCGGTGGGGTTGTACATGTCCAGCCCGAACCGGTCACAGCCGATGGTGGCGCCCTGATCCATGGTCCATTTCAGGTAGTCGAGGTCGTTGCTGTCCCCGGCGTGCCCGATGACCACCTTGGTCAGGTCCACGTTGTGCTTGGCGTAGAACTCCAGCGCGAGCCGGCCGGTCTGGTGCGCCGCGTTGGTGTGCACGGTGATCGGGACGCCGGTCTCCTGGTGGGTCTCGCAGATCGCCGTCTGCACCCGCGTCTGGTCCGGGGTCAGGCCGGCCTCCTCGACCACGCCCTTCAGGAACGCGGCCTTCACGCTGGTGCCGCTGATGCCCTCCCGGATGTCCCGGACGAACATCTCGGTCATCAGCTCCGGGCCGCCGAGCAGCGCACCGGGGCCCCGGTACTGGAAGAAGTGCGGGATCGAGTCGAACGTGTAGAGCCCGGTGGCGGCGATGATGTTGATGCCCACCTCGGCGTTGACCCGCTGCACCCGGGGGATGTAGCGGCCCAGCCCGACAACCGTCGGGTCGACGATCGTGTCCACCCCGGCCGCCTTGAGCTTGCCGAGCTTCTTGACCGCGTCGGCGACCCGGATGTCCTCGTCCCACCACTCGTCGCCGTAGTTCTGCATCACGTCCGGGGTCAGCACGAAGACGTGCTCGTGCATGAGCGTGACACCCAGGTGGTCCAGCTCCACCGGACCCAGGACCGTCTCTACCGCAGCCATCCAGCCGCACCTCCCGCGCCCAGCCCGGTGCCGGGCAGATCCCGCCCGTCGATGGGCGGGATCATCATCATGGTGCGGGGTCGAGCGCGGGGTCAATGCGACCGGCCGCGCGGCGGATAAGGTCCCGACGTGGCGACGCCGGAGCTGGGTAACGCGGAGTTGAACAGCACGGAGTTGAACAGCACGGAGTTGAACAGTGTGGAGCTGTTCAGTGGCGGCGGCGGCCTGGCGCTGGCCATGCACCGGGCCGGGTTCCGCCATCTGCTGGTCAACGAGCTCGAACGGCGCGCCTGCGAGACCCTGCGGGTGAACCGGGGCACCGGCGGTCCGCACGGCTGGCCGCTCGTACCCGGCGATGTGCGGGAGGTGGACTTCACCCCCCTGGCCGAGCGGGTCGACGTGGTGGCCGGCGGGGTGCCCTGCCAGCCGTGGAGCCTCGGCGGCGCGCACCGGGGCCCCGACGACCCGCGCAACCTGTGGCCGGAGCTGTTCCGCTGCGTCCGGGAGACGCGGCCGAAGGCGGTGCTCGCGGAGAACGTGCGCGGCCTGCTGCGACCGTCGTTCCAGCCGTACTACGCCTACATCCTGCGGGAGCTGGCGCTGCCGTTCGAGCGGCGGGTGGACGGCGAGGACTGGCGCGACCACGACCGCAGGCTCGCCAAGTCGCTGGACCGCGACCGCGCCGACCCGAGTGAGCGGTACGACGTGTTCTGCCTTCCGGTGAACGCCGCCGACTTCGGCGTGCCGCAGATCCGCCAGCGGGTGTTCGTGGTGGCCTTCCGCCGCGACCTCGGCCTGACCGGCTGGACCCCGCCCCCACCGACGCACTCCGAGGCCGCGCTGGCCGCCACCCAGGCCGACGGGTCGTACTGGGCGCGGCACGGCCTGCTGGATGCGCCGCCCTCTGCTCTGCGTCCATGTACGCAACAACCCGGCGGGTCGGGCGGCAGCGGGTCGGGCGGCAGCGGGTCGGGCGGCAGCGGTGGGTCGGGCGGCATTCGGGCGGCGGCACGGTCGGAAATCGGATCGACGAGCGAGCTGGCGCCGTGGCGCACCCTGCGGGACGCGATCGCCGACCTGCCGGAACCGCCGGAGCCGTTCGAGTCCCGCGCCGAGCACCCGGACTGGCTGCACCACTACGGCTGGCCAGGCGCCCGGATCTACCGGGGGCACACACCCAACGAGCTGGACCGGCCGGCCAAGACCGTCAAGGCCGGCGTGCACGGGGTACCCGGCGGGGAGACGGTGCTGCGCCGCGACGACGGCTCGGTGCGCTACCTGACCGTGCGCGAGGTCGCCCGGATCATGACGTTCCCGGACGACTGGTGGCTGGCCGGCCCGCGCGGTGAACAGATGCGCCAGCTCGGCAACGCGGTACCGGTCACCCTCGGCCGAGCGATGGCCACCGCCGTCCACACGGCGCTACCTACCGCCGGCTGACTCCACCGCACACATCACCGTTACGCCGCACGCGGGTACTGACTTGTGCGCGGCGTAACGACGACGTGTGCCGTGCACCGGGCAGTGCACCCCGTGCCACGGCCACCGTGGCGGCGGCCGCGCCGGGTTACTGGTCCTTGGAGGCCAGGCCGGCCGGCGCGGAGGCGACGGCGCGCCGAATCGCTTCGGCCAGCGCGAGCGCGGTCTCCTCGGTGAGCTCGAGGGCGACCCGGGCGGACGGGCCGAGGGCCGGGTTGAGGAAGTCGATATTGACCGTGTGGCCGTACTGGGCGTGCACGGGGTGGTCGACGTACACCGTCGCCTCGCTGGCCCCGAACCAACCCCTGACGCCCTTGCCACTGCCGTCCACGGTGATCTTCTCGGTCAGGTACGTGCACATGGCGGCCTCCTCAGGCGGACAGGTTGGTGCCGAAGAAGGTGAGGATCTCGCGCCAGCCCTCGACGGCGGCCTCCGGCCGGTACGCGGGCCGGTCGACGGAGAAGAACGAGTGCCCGGTGCCGGGGTAGCTGTGGAACTCGTGCGGCTTGTCCAGCTTGGTCAGCTCGGCGTCCAGGGCGGCCACGGACTCGGGCGACGGGAACTTGTCCTCCACCCCGAACAGCCCCAGCAGCGGCGCGCTGAGCTTCGGCGCCAGGTGCAGGATCGGCTGCATGGCCTTCGGCAGCCCCTCGGGCGGGTCCTCCACGACGAACGCGCCGTAGCAGTCGACAGCCGCGTCCACCGGCAGCGAGCACGCCGCCAGGAACGTGTGCCGTCCGCCGGAGCAGTAGCCGATCACGCCGATCTTGCCGTTGGCCCCGGGCAGGCCCTTGAGGTGGGCGGACGCGCCGGCAACGTCGCCGACCAGCCGTTCGTCGGGCACGCCGCCGGCCGCGCGGACGGTTGCCGCCGCGTCGTCGGGGTCGGCGCCGGGGGCCTCCCGGAAGTACAGGTTCGGGCAGATCGCGTGGTAACCCTCCACCGCGAACCGCCGGACGATCTCCTTCGTCGAGGCGTCGTAGCCGGGCATGTGGTGGATCACGACGACGCCGCCGCGCGAGGCGGTGTCCACCGGCCGGGCCAGGTAGGCCTCGATCTGGTCGCCGCCGTGGCCGCTGATGGTGACCGTGCCCGCGACGATCGCGTCGGTCAGCCCGTCGATGCTGGGGGAGCTCATGCCTGGGTCCTCTCGGTGCTCGGTGTGGTACTCGGTGTGGTGCTCGCGGTGTCTTCCGGGGTACTGCTCGCGGGACGGTTCGGGCCGCCCCGGAGGAAGGAGGCGAGCGCGGCGACCAACGCCATGGCCGCCGCCGCCGTGAACACCGTAACCAGGCCGTGGTGGAACGGCTCGGAGATCAGCTGAGGAAAGAACTCAGTTCCGGTCAGGGTCGCCCGGTTCGCGGCGGGTAGCGCGTCGAGCACGCCGCTGGGGGCGAGCAGGTGGCCGATCGGGTTGGCGCCGAGGAACGCGGCGAACAGGGTGCTCACCGGCGGGAGGTTGGCCAGGTCGGCCGCCACCGAGGCGGGCACCCCCTGCGCGCGCAGCCCGGCGGACAGCGTCTGGGGAAGCGAGCCGGCCAGACCCACGACCATCAGCGAGAAGAACACGCCGATGGACAGCGCCGTGCCCGAGTTCTGGAACGTCGAGCGCATGCCGGACGCGACGCCCCGCTCGCCGGGCGCGACGCTGCTCATCACGCCGGAGGTGTTCGGCGCGGAGAACATGCCCTGGCCGATCCCGCTCAGGCCCAGCAGCAGCGCGAACACCGGGTAGTCGAAGTTGACCGGCAGTGCCAGCAGCCCGACGAAGGCGCCGGCCATCAGCAGCAGCCCGGTGGTGGCCAGGGTCCGCGAGCCGAACCTGTCGGACAGCGTGCCGGCGGTCGGCCCGGCGATCAGGAAGCCGGCCGTCAGCGGCAGCATGTAGATGCCGGCCCAGAGGGGCGTCGCGGCGAAGTCGTAGCCGTGCAGCGGCAGCCAGATGCCCTGCAACCAGATGATCATCATGAACTGCAGGCCGCCCCGGGCGATCGCGGTGAGCAGGGCGGCGAGATTGCCGGCGGCGAACGCGCGGACGCGGAACAGGGCCAGCCGGAACATGGGCTCGGCGACCTTCGTCTCGATCACCCCGAAGATCGCGAGCAGGACGGCACCGACCCCGATACCGCCCAGCACCAGCGGGTTCGACCAGCCGGTGGAGTGGCCGCCGTAGGGCTGGATGCCGTAGGTGATGGCGGCCAGGATGAGCCCGGCGCCGGCGGCGAAGGTGAGGTTGCCCGCCCAGTCGATCCGCGCCTTGCGCGGGGTGCCCACCTCACGCAAGCTGCGGTAGGACCACACCGTGCCGAGCACGCCGAACGGCACGCTGATCCAGAACACCGCGCGCCAGTCGATCTCGGCGAGCAGCCCGCCGGCGACCAGGCCGAGGAACTGGCCGGCCAGCGCGCTGATCTGGTTCACGCCCAGCGCCATGCCGCGCTGCTCGGTGGGGAACGCGTCGGTGAGAATGGCGGCGGAGTTGGCGGTGAGCATCGAGCCGCCCACGGCCTGCAGCACCCGCCAGCCGATCAGCCAGAGCGCGCCCTGGCCGGCGTGGAACGGGTCGAAGGACAGCGCGACCGACGCCACGCTGAAGATCATGAACCCCCGGTTGTACATCTTGACCCGGCCGAACATGTCGCCGAGCCGCCCCAGCGCGACCACCAGCACCGCCTGCACCAGCAGGTAGCCCAGGATCATCCAGAGCAGGTAGCCGATGTTGCCCGGGGCCAGCGGGTCCAGCCCGATGCCCCGGAAGATCGCCGGCAACGCGATGATCACGATCGAGCCGTCCATCGCGCTCATCAGCACACCGAGCGTGGTGTTGGACAGCGCCACCCACTTGTACCGATCGCCGTGCACCACCGGCGGCCCGAGTAACTCCGTCACCGACACTCCACGAAACTAGATAGTTAGCCCAACTACATAACTTAGCGCCCGGGCGGTGACCCGTCGACCCGAACGGGTGACCCCAACTTCCCACAGCCCGACCGCGCCCGGTCCGCCCGTAGTGGCCGCACACCACCCGTGGCGGCCGCACACCACCCGTGACCGGCACCCCGCCCCCGGACCGGCACACGGCTCGCGGGCCGGCACACGGCTCCTGTCGCCCACACGCGCCCCGTGGACACCGCACACGCGTTCTAACTCATGTGCCACGTCGAGAACGCGTGTGCCCTCGCCAGCACCTGTGTGCCACCACCAGAACCTGTGCGCCGCCCCTCCCTAGGCCACCGCGCACCTCCCGTGACCGGCACACACCTCCCGTCGCCCACACGCGCCCCGTGGACACCGCACACGCGTTCTAACTCATGTGCCACGTCGCGAGACCGTGTACCCCCGCCAACGCCTGTGTGCCACCCCCAGAACCCGTACGCGGCGCGCGCCCCGACCACTACACACCGCCCGCGGCCGGCACACAGCTCCCGTCGCCAGCACACCGTCCCTTGAGACCGCACACGCGTTCTAACTCATGTGCCACATCCAGAGACCGTGTGCCACCACGAGACGCCGTGTGCCACCACCGCCACCACTAGAACCCCTGTGCCGCCCCGCAGAACCCGTGTTCCGCCACCACCACAACCCGTGCGCCACCGCCACCTCCCGCGCGCCACCGCGCAACACGAGTGCCACCACCACAACCCGTGCGCCACGCGGCACGACCCCGTGCGGCACGGACTAAGCACGCGCGCCACACCTGAAACTCTCGATCACATCCACCCCATCAGATCGTTGTGATCACAGATCACGGCGCGCTACAGTGACGCCCACCGCCGACGGAGGGGCACGAAGATGGCCGAGCTGAGCGTGCCGGTACTGATCGTCGGCGGGGGTGCCTGCGGGCTGGCGGCGTCGCTGTTCCTGTCCGACCTCGGGGTCGACCACCTGCTCGTCGAGCGGCACAGCTCGACGTCGCACCTGCCCAAGGCGCACTACCTCAACCAGCGCACCATGGAGATCTTCCGCCAGCACGGCGTCGCGGACTCGGTGTACGAGGTCGGCACCCCGCCGGAGCTGTTCAGCAAGGTCCGCTGGCGCACCTCGCTCGGCGGCGACGGCCCGCTGGACGCGCGCACCTTCTTCACCATCGACAGCTTCGGTGGCGGTGAGCTGCGCGAGAGGCACGCCCGCGACAGTCCGAGCCCGTCCAGCAACTACCCGCAGCTGCGGCTCGAGCCGCTGATCCGCCGGCACGCCGAGCAGCGCGGGCCCTGCCGGGTGCGCTTCGGCCACGAGCTGGTCGAGCTCAGCCAGGACGCGGACGGCGTCACTGCCACGATCCGCGAGCTGGACACCGGCGAGACGACCCAGGTGCGCGCGCGGTACGTGATCGCGGCCGACGGCGGCAAGACCGTCGGTGCCGCGCTCGGCGTCCAGATGCTGGGGCCGACCGGGATGCTCGACATGGTCAGCACCCACTTCAGCGCCGACCTGTCGGCGTGGGCCGACGAGTCCAGCCTGATCACCTGGTTCCTGAACCCGGACGGCGCCGGCTCCTGGGGCAGCGGTGTCGTGGCGCCGATGGGCCCCACCTGGGGCGCCAAGTCCGAGGAGTGGGTGCTGCACTTCACCTTCGGCCCGGACGACCCGGCCCGGTTCGACGAGCAGGCGATCGTGCCCCGGATGCGGGAGCTGCTCAAGCTGCCCGACCTGGACGTCACGGTGCACCGGGTCAGCCACTGGATCCTGGAGGGCGTGGTGGCCGACCGGTATCAGGTCGGCCGCGTGTTCCTGGCCGGCGACGCGGCCCACCGGCACCCGCCGACCACCGGCCTCGGGCTGAACACCGCCATCCAGGACGCGCACAACCTGGCCTGGAAGCTCGCCGCCGTGCTCGCCGGCCGCGCCGCGCCGAGCCTGCTGGACAGCTACGAGCCCGAGCGCCAGGCGATCGGCGTGCGCAATGTCGACTGGGCCATGTTCACGTTCCTGAACCACCTGGTCATCGACGCCGGCATCGGCCTGCTGCCCGGCCAGCCGGTGGAGGCCAACCGCGCCGCCTTCGAGGAGTACTTCGCCGACACCCCGATGGGGGCCACCCGCCGGGCCAGGGCGGCCGAGGTGCTCCGCACCCAGCGCACCGAGTTTCAGGCGCACGATCTGGAGATCGGCTTCCACTACGCGTCGGGCGCGCTGGTCGGCGACGGCACCATCGCCCCGCCGGTCGACCCGATGGGCGGCGACTACCGCCCCACCACCCGGCCCGGGCACCGGCTGCCGCACGCGTGGCTGGAGCACGACGGCACCCGGCTCTCCACCCACGACGTCGTGCCGCTCGGCGGGTTCGCGCTGCTCACCGGGCCGGCCGGGGACCCGTGGACGGACGCGGCGCGGCGGGTGGCCGAGGAGTTCGGGGTACCGGTGCGGCCGGTCCGGATCGGGGTCGAGTTCACCGACGTGGACGGCGACTGGGCCCGGCTGCGCGAGGTGTCCGATGCCGGCGCGGTGCTGGTCCGCCCGGACAACCACGTGGCCTACCGCGCGCCCGGCGCGGTCCCCGACGCCACTGGGGCCCTGACCGAGGCCCTGGCCACCGTGCTCGGCCGGCCCCGCTGATCCGGCCCCTTTGACCCGCTCGTCGACCCGACCCCAGAGAGGTAGTGATGGTCGCAACACCGAAGTTCGCCCACGTCGTGCTGCAGACGAGCAAGCTGGAGGAGATGCGGGACTGGTACTGCGCCCTGCTGGACGGGCACGTGGTGTTCGAGAAGGGCCCGCTGTCGTTCGTCACCTTCGACGAGGAGCACCACCGGATCGCGTTCATCGCCCCGCCGGTGCCGCTGGACCCGAAGTCCCCGACCGCGTCCGGCATGCACCACGTGGCGTACACCTTCGCGTCGCTGGACGACCTGCTCGAGCGCTACGGCACGCTGAAGGAACGTGACATCCTGCCGCACGTGCCGATTCAGCACGGGGTCACGACGTCGCTGTACTACCGCGACCCGGACGGCAACTTCGTGGAGATGCAGGTGGACAACTTCACCACGCCGGCCGAGGCCACCGCCTACATGGAGGGCCCGGAGTACGACGGCGACCCGGTCGGCGTGTCGTTCGACCCGGAGCGGATGCTCGCCGCACGGCGGGCCGGCACGGCGGAGGCGGACCTGTGCACCCGGAGCTGGGCGCTGGCCAGCGCCCCGGGCCTGCCCAGCCCACTCGCCGCCCTGAGCAGCTGACCACTCACGCGATTGCGAAAGCAGCCCACTCACGCTGACGACGAACGGAGCCCCGTGACCAACTCGATGCGCCGGATCAGCACGACCACCGTCGTCGAGCAGGTGACCGAGGAGATCCGCCGCTCGATCCTGGCCGGCGTGCTGTCTCCCAACCAGGAGCTGTCGCTGCGCGAGCTCGCGGACCGACTCGGGGTCAGCACGATCCCGGTCCGCGAGGCGCTGCGCCGGCTGGAGGGGCAGGGACTGCTGGTCACGACCCCAGGGCGCAGCAGCCGGGTTGCACCGCTGGACTCGGCCGACCTGCGCGGCATCTACCGCCTGCGGCTGATGCTGGAACCGGAGATCGCCAGCCGGTCCTGCCTGCTACTGCCCGACATCGAGCTGGAGCGACTCGGTGACGTCGTGGAGTCGTTCGGCGTCCCGGGCCGGCGGATCGACGACATGTACGACATGCACAACGACTTCCACCTGCGGCTGCTCGCGCCGGCCGCGACCGAGTGGGACATCCGGACGCTGCGCGGCCTGTGGCACGCCGCCGAGCGCTACCTGCGGCTGGCGTTCGGTGCCCTGGAGGACCACGCCGGCGAGCACCCGCGCCGCGAGTTCGCACACACGGAGCTGCTCGACGGCTTCCGCGCCCGCGACCCCGCACTGGTCGAATCGCTCGTCCGCCAACACCTGAGCGACAACGAAGCCATCGCCCAACAAGCCATCGCGCCGATGGACTAGCCGCTCGGGGTGACACACGGGGCTTGGCCCGGGGACACGGGGTGTGGCCGTCGCACACGGGTGCTGCCTGGCACACGGGTACTGGCTCTGGCACACGGTCTGCCGACACCACACACGAGTTCGAACTCGGGTGCAGACTCCACAAGCCCTGTGCCAGGGCCAGAACCTGTGTGCCGGTGTAGGCGGCGGCCAACCCGAAGCTGCGGCCCAGCCCGAGGGCACACCCGCCCCACCGCATACACCTGGCACACAGCCCCCCGGCCACGGCACACGGTCTCGCGACGCCGCACCCGGGTTAGAACTCGGGTGCAGACTCCGCAATCCGTGCGCCAGAGCCAGGACCCGTGTGCCAGCCAGCCCCGCGGCTGCCACGCCAGCCCGCACGGCTGCCACGCGAACCCGAACGACGGCCAGCCCGAACGACGGCCAACCCGAACGGCGCCCCGACGGGGTCAGGCCTCCGGCGTGGTGAGGACGGCCAGGAGCTGACCGCTGGTGACCTGGTCGCCGGGCCGGACCGGGATCTCGGTGAGGGTGCCGTCGGCCGGGGCGGCGACGGTGTGCTCCCTCTTCATCGCCTCGAGTACGATCAGCGCCTGACCGGCGGCCACCTCGGCCCCCGGTTCGGCCAGTACCCGCAGCACCGAACCGGGCATCGGCGCGAGCAGCGAGCCGGCGGCCACCGTGTCGGCGGGGTCGGTGAACCACGGCACCTCGCGCAGCGAACTGGAGCCGTCCGGCCCGTCCACGTACACCTCGGGCCGGGTACCGCCGTCGACCCGGTGCACGGCATACGCCCGCCGCACCCCGTCGAGCTCCAGCGTCACCCCGTCCGGGCGAGCCGCGAGCAGCCGCACCGACGACCCGAGCGGCTCGCCGTCGACGCTTACCCGCAGCCCGTCCCGGCCGAGCCGGTAGGCCACCTCCACCGTCGCGTCGCCGTCGGCGTAGCGCACCCGCCGCGCCGGGCCGACCACGCTGCGCCACCCGGACGGCAGGCTGCGCAGCACGGGGGCCGCTGCCCGGTTCGCCGCCTGCCCGGCCAGCGCCGCCGCCACCGCGTGCCTCTCCCGTGAGTGGCGAGTGGTCTCCTGGGACCACTCGCCACTCACGAGCTCCGGGTGGCGGCCGAGGTAGCCGGTGTCGGTGCGGCCGGCCAGGAAGTCGGGCTCGCGCAGGATGGCGACGAGCAGGTCGCGGTTGGTGGTCACGCCGTGGATCCGGGCGCCGGCGAGCGCGCGGGCCAGCCTCCGGGCGGCGTCGGCCCTGGTCCGGCCGTGGGCGATCACCTTGGCCAGCATCGGGTCGTAGTGCGGGCCGACCACCGACCCCGTCGCCACCCCGGCGTCCACCCGCACCCCGTCGACCGCCGGCACCTCGAACGCGTGCAGCGTGCCCGTCGCGGGCAGGTAGCCGGCCGGCACGTCCTCCGCGTACAGCCGCGCCTCGATGGCGTGCCCGGTCAGCCCGGCGCCGAGCACCTCGGGCGGCAGCGGCTCCCCGCCGGCCACCCGCAGCTGCAGCTCCACCAGGTCCAGGCCGGTGACCAGCTCGGTGACCGGGTGCTCCACCTGCAGCCGCGTGTTCACCTCGAGGAAGTAGAACTCCCCGGACGCCGCGAGCACGAACTCCACGGTGCCCGCGCCCGCATAGCCGATCGCCTTGCCGGCGGCCACCGCGGCGTCCCCGAGCGCGGCCCGCAGCCCGTCGTCCACCGCCGGCGACGGGGCCTCTTCGACGATCTTCTGGTACCGCCGCTGGATGGAGCACTCCCGCTCGAACAAGGCCACCACGCCGCCCCGGCCGTCGCCCAGGATCTGCACCTCGATGTGCCGGGGGTCGGGCAGGTAGCGCTCCAGGAACACGGTGCCGTCGCCGAACGCGGCCGCCGCCTCCCGCCGCGCCGAGTCCACCGCGCTCGCCAGCTCGGCGCCGGAGTGCACCACCCGCATGCCCCGGCCACCCCCGCCGAACGCGGCCTTGACCAGCAGCGGGAACCCAACCCGGGCACCGGCGGCGGCCAGCTCGGTGGCATCCAGCTCACGGTCGGGATCGAACACCGCGCCGGGCAGCACGGGCACCCCGGCGGCCTCCATCAGCGCCTTCGCCGCGACCTTGTCCCCCATCGCCGCGATGGCCTCCGGCGCCGGTCCGACGAACACCAGCCCGGCCTCCCCGCAGGCCTTCGCGAACCCGGCGTTCTCGGACAGGAAGCCGTAACCGGGGTGCACCGCGTCCACCCCGGTGGCCCGGGCGGCGGCGAGCACGGCATCGCCCCGCAGATAGGTCTCGGCGGCGGTCACCCCGGGCAGCCGGACGGCCTCGTCGGCGAGCGCCACGAACGGCAGGTCCGCATCGGCGTCGGAGTACACGGCCACGGTCGCGAGGCCGAGCGCGTGCGCGGTGCGGAACACCCGGGCGGCGATCTCGCCCCGGTTGGCCACCAGCAGCTTTGTGATCATCACGCTCACATCCGGAAGACGCCGAAGCCGCGCCGGCCGGCGACGGTGTTGGAGTGCGCGGCGGACAGTCCCATGCCGAGCACGGTGCGGGTGTCGCGCGGGTCGATGATGCCGTCGTCGTAGAGCCGCGCGGTGACGTAGAAGGAGTGCGACTCGGCCTCGATCTGCCCCTCGATGGCGGCGGTCCGATCAGCGTCGGCCGCCTCGTCGAACGACCGCCCGGCCGACGCCGCCGAGGCCCGCCCCACGATCGACAGCACCCCGGCCAGCTGCGCGGCGCCCATCACCGCGAGCTTCGCGCCGGGCCAGGCGAACATCAGCCTCGGGTCGTAGGCCCGCCCGGACATGCCGTAGTTGCCGGCCCCGTACGACGCCGCCATGTTGATCGTCAGGTGCGGCACGGTGCTGTTGGCTACCGCGTTGATCATCTTGGCGCCGTCCTTGACGATGCCGCCCTGCTCGTAGCTGGTGCCGACCATGTAGCCGGTGGTGTTCTGCAGGAAGACCAGCGGCGTGTCGGTCTGGTTGGCCAGCAGGATGAACTCGGTCGCCTTCTTGGACTCCTCGCTGAACAGCACACCCCGGTGGTTGGCCAGCACCCCCACCGGATAGCCGTGCACCCGCGCCCAGCCGCAGACCAGCGCGGTGCCGTAGCGCGGCTTGTACTCGCCGAACTCGGACCCGTCGACGGTGCGCGCGAGCACCTCGCGCGGGTCGAACGGCACCTTGGCCTCGGTGGGGATCAGGCCGAGGATCTCGTCCGGGTCGTAGCGCGGCGGCTCCGGGTCGGGCGAGGGTGGCGGGCCGAGCTTGCGCCAGCCCAGCTGCGACATGATCATCCGACCGAGCCGGATCGCGTCGTACTCGTCGACGGCGAAGTGGTCGGCCAGCCCGGAGACCCGGGAGTGCATGTCCGCCCCGCCCAGCTCCTCGTCGTCGGCGACCTCCCCGGTGGCCATCTTGACCAGCGGCGGGCCGCCGAGGAACACCTTGGCCTGCCGGTCCACCAGCACCGCGTAGTCGCACATCCCGGGCACGTAGGCGCCGCCGGCGGTGGAGTTGCCGAACACCAGCGCGACGGTCGGCACGGCGGCGGCGGACAGCGCGGTCAGCTCGCGGAAGATCCGCCCGGCCGGCACGAACAGGTCGGCCTGGGTGGGCAGGTCGGCGCCGCCGGACTCGACGAGGTTCACCACCGGCAGCCGGTTCACCCTGGCGATCTCCAGCGCGCGCAGCGTCTTGCGCAGCGAGTACGGGTTCATCGCGCCGCCGCGCACGGTCGGGTCGTGGGCGATAACGACGCACTCCACCCCGGACACCACGCCGATGCCGGTGACCACGCTGGCCCCGACGGTGAACTCGGTGCCCCAGGCGGCCAGGCCGGACAGCTCGAGGAACGGGCTGTCGGCGTCGACGAGCAGCTCGATCCGCTCCCTGACCAGCAGCCGGCCGCGCGCCCGGTGCCTGGCGGCGTAGCGCTCGCCGCCGCCCGCCTCGGCCAGCTCCAGCTGCTCGGTGAGCTGCCCCAACAGGGCGAGCTGACCCTCCCGGTTGGCGCGGTAGGCGTCGCCGGTGGTATCCAACATCGACGTCAACACGGGCATGCTCACTCCAATGTGAATGTTCGTTCACTAGAAACGTTATCGCACCTGATGGGATACTGACCAGATGGCGGCCGGCCCCGAACACCACAGCGCACGTCGACAGCGCGATCCCGACCGTAAGGCGCGGATCCTGTCGGCGGCCGCCGAACTCGCCGCGCGGCGCGGCTTCCACGCCATCGGGATGTCCGACATCGGCGCCGAGGCCGGCATCGTCGGCTCCGGCGTCTACCGGCACTTCACCAGCAAGACCGCCATCCTGGTCGCCCTGCTGGACCAGGTGATGAACCGGCTGCAGGACGGCGCCGCCGCCATCGCGAACCGCCACACCGACGACCACACCGCACTCTCGGCGCTGGTCGGGGACCACATCCGGGTGGCCATCGAGGATCGCAGCGTGCTCGCGGTCTACCACCGGGAGGCGCACAACCTGCCGGAGGAGGACCGCCGGCGGCTGCGCAGGGCCCAGCGGCTGTACCTGGAGGAGTGGGTGCACGTGCTCGCCCCGCTGCGCCCCGAGCTGACCGACGCCGAGCTGCGGGTCACCGTGCACGCGGCCGTCGGGGCGATCCAGTCGACGCTGTTCTTCCGGGCCGGGCTGGCGCCGCGCCGGCTGGCCCAGCTGCTGGACGGCGTGGCGCACGGCTGCCTCGGGGTCAGCCCCGCCACTAGTGAACAGAAAATCACTAGCCCGGTGTGAGCGGAGATTTTTTCGACCGAACCGGCGCCGGCTGTCGATCCGGGCGGGCGCCGTTCGTATAGACGGTGAGCGGCCGGCACCGGGCCGGCGACAGCTACCGGGAGGCACCCGTCATGACGCAGTACCTGCTCAGCATCTACCAGCCCGACGGCACACCCCCACCGCCGGAGGTGCTGGAGCCGATCATGCGGGACCTGGGGACCCTGAACGCCGAGCTGCGGGCCGCCGGCGCCTGGGTGTTCACCGGCGGCCTGCACCCACCGAGCACGGCGACCGTGGTGCGGGCCAAGGACGGCGAAGCGCTGCTGACCGACGGCCCCTACGTCGAGGGCAAGGAGCACATCGGCGGCTTCACCGTGATCGAGGCGCCCGACCTGGATGCCGCGCTGGACTGGGGCCGCAGGTTCGCCCAGGCGACCACACTGCCGATCGAGGTCCGGCCGATGGAGTTCAGCCTCCGCTGATGTCTGCACCGCTGATGTCCGCACCGCCGGAGCCGGCCGTCACCCCGTCGGTGATCGAGCGGGTGTTCCGCACGGAGCACGGCCGCGCGGTCGCCGTACTGGTCCGCGTCCTCGGCGATCTCGACCTCGCCGAGGAGGCGGTCCAGGACGCGTTCACCTCGGCGGTGCTGCGCTGGCCGGCCACCGGGCTGCCGGCGAGCCCGGCCGGCTGGATCATCACGACCGCCCGCAACCGGGCCATCGACCGGCTGCGCCGCGAGGCGAAGCGGGACGGCCGGCACGCCGAGGCGGCCCAGCTGTGGGCCAGCACCGAATCGCCCGAGCCGGACAGCTGCTCTGCCGCGGAGGAGGACACCGTGCCCGACGACCGGCTGCGGCTGATCTTCACGTGCTGCCACCCCGCGCTCGGCTCCGCCGCCCAGGTCGCGCTGACCCTGCGGCTGCTCGGCGGCCTGAGCACACCGGAGATCGCCCGCGCGTTCCTCGTGCCGGAGCCGACGATGGCGCAGCGGCTGGTCCGGGCCAGGGGCAAGATCCGGGACGCCCGGATCCCCTACCGCGTGCCCACCGACGCCGAGCTGCCCGGCCGGCTGCGGTCGGTGCTCGCGGTGGTCTACCTGATCTTCAACGAGGGCCACACCGCGAGCTCCGGTGAGGCGCTGGTCCGCGCGGAGCTGTGCGCCGAGGCGATCCGGCTGGGCCGCGTTCTTGCCGAGCTGATGCCCGACGAGCCCGAGGTCCAAGGGCTGCTTGCACTGCTGCTGCTGACCGACTCGCGGCGCGCGGCGCGGACCGGCGCGGACGGCGAGCCGGTGCTGCTGGCCGACCAGGACCGGGGCAGCTGGGACCGCGCGCTGGTCGCCGAGGGCCAGGCCATCGTGCGCGGCTGCCTGCGGCGCAACCGCCCGGGCCCGTACCAGATCCAGGCCGCGATCAACGCCGTGCACAGCGACGCGCCGAGCGCCGCCGACACTGACTGGGCGCAGATCGTCACGCTGTACGACCAGCTGCTGGCCGTCGCGCCGAGCCCGGTGGCCGCGCTGCACCGGGCGGTCGCGGTGGCCGAGGTGGCCGGCCCGGCCGAGGGACTGCGGCTGGTCGAACCCCTCGGGCTGGACCACTACCACCTGTTCCACGCCGTCCGGGCCGACCTGCTGCGCCGCCTCGGCCGCACCGCGGCGGCGGCGCTGGCCTACGACACCGCCCTCGCCCGGACCGGCAACGCGGCCGAACACCGGCTGCTGCGGCGCGCCCGCGAGTCGCTGGGCTAGGCGATTCCCGAGCCGACGGCGGTGGCTCCGGCGCGCACCGCCGGGACGCCCAGCTCGCGCAGGTAGGCCTCGATCGCGCCGGCGTCCGTGCTCCGGATGCCGAGGTAGCCGTCCGGCCGGATCAGCACCAGCTCGCCGGGAGCGGCGCCGTAGGCGAGGCGCGCGTGGCCGCCGTCGTCGACCAGGTCCGGCCCGATGGCCGCGACGCGGACCGGCCCGGCCGGTTGCGCGGGCACCCGGTCGAAGCCGAGCAGGGTCCAGTGCGGCCCGCGCAGCAGCTCGAACAGCCGGACCCGGCGGCCGTCCGGCGCCAGCAGTGGCGCGTCCGGAGCCCGGTCCCCGGCGACGGGTCCGGCCCCAGCCCCGTCGGCGGCCGGAGTCCCCGCCTCGGCCGGAGCCAGCGGTCCACCCCGGTAGCTGAGCCCGAGCTGCAGCGTCTCGACGCCGAGCGCGCCGCGTTCCCCGAGCGGCACGCCGAGCAGCCGGCTGGACAGCCCGAGCACACCGGCGGCCGCCGGCAGCCGCTCCGCCTGGTAGCTGTCCAGCAGGGCCGGCGCGGCGCCGGAGAGTACGTGCGCCAGCTTCCAGCCGAGGTTGAGCGCGTCGTGGACACCGGTGTTCAAACCCTGGCCGCCGGTCGGCGCGTGCACGTGTGCCGCGTCGCCGGCCAGGAACACCCGGTCGACGCGGTAGCGGTCCACCATCCGCACGTTGAGCCGCCAGCGGGACAGCCAGGTGGCCCGCCGCAGCCGCACCCGGCCGGCGCCGGCCGCATCGTCCACGATGGACTGCAGCAGCGACAGCGTCGGCTCGGCCGGGTCACCGGGCAGCTGCGCGCACTGCAGCTGGAAGGCGTCGGTCGCCGCCAGCGGGCAGAGCGCGACCGGCCGCCCGGTGCCGCCGGAGAACGTGTGCCAGTGGTCGCGGTCCAGCCCGTCCAGCACCACGTCGCCGACCAGCATCCGGACGTCCTCGTCGGTCTCCCCGAGGAACGGGACGCCGAGCAGCCGGCGGACCGCGCTGGACCCGCCGTCACAGCCGATCAGATAGCTCGCGCCGAGCCGGGTGCCGTCGGCCAGCGTCGCGGTGACCCCGTCGGTGTACTGCTCGAGCCCGACCACCTCGGCACCCCACCGCACCTCGACCCCGTACTCGGTGAGCAGCTCGCGCAGCGTCTGCTCGACCCGCCACTGCGGCACCACCAGCGGGCGGCCGTACGGGCTGGCCGGGGTGGGCTCGGCGCCCGGTTGCGCGTCCCGGTCACGGACCGAGCCGTCCGCGGCGTAGTGCCGGATCGGCAGCCGGAACCGGCCGGTGGCGATCAACCGGCCGGCCACCCCCAACCCGTCCAGCAGCTCCAGCGTGCGGGGCTGCAGCCCCTTGCCCCGGGACCCGACGAACGGGCCGGACGCCGCGTCGAGCACCCGCACGGGCACACCCCAGCGGGCCAGCTGGCAGGCGGCGGCCAGCCCGGTGGGCCCGGCGCCGACCACGAGCACTTCCTGATCACCCATGCGAACAGGCTAGCACCAAGTGATACTCAAGTCTCAAAAGAGTTTTCGTCTCATCTGAGATGAGGTGTCATAATCTCAGGATGACCAGCCTGCGTGAGCGCAAGAAGGCCCGCACGCGCGCCGACCTGCAGCGGCACGCACTGAGGCTGTTCCGCGCCAACGGCTACGCCGGCACCACCGTCGACGAGATCGCGGCGGCCGCCGAGGTCTCCCGGGCCACCTTCTTCCGGTACTTCCCGAGCAAGGAGGACCTGGTCCGCTACGACGACGTGGACCCGGTGATGGCGGCCGCGTTCGCCGCGCAGCCCGCCGGCACCCCCCTGTTCACCGCGGTGCGGAGCGCCCTGCGCGACACGTTCGCCGAGCTCGGGCCCGAGAAGCGGGCGCTGGAGGAGATCCGCATGGAGCTCGCCCGCACGGTGCCGGAGCTGGCCCAGGGCGCCGGGTTCAGCCTGGCCGCGGTCGCCGCCCAGGTCGCCAGGGTCACCGGCCGCGACCCCGCCGAGCTCGACGTACTGCTCTGCGCCGGGGCGCTGCTCGGCGCGCGGCTGGCCGCCCAGGCGCTCAGCCGGCACGACCCCGCGCTGGGCTATCTCAACGCGCTGGACACCGTGCTGCGGCGGCTGCAGACCGGCGTACCGCTGGCCGACGAGCCGATCGTGCAGCCGGGCTGCTTCGCGCACCCCGGCTGAACGCTCGCCGGTCGAGCGCGAGCCGGTCGAGCCCGTGCCGGTCGAGCGCGAGCCGGCCGCGCGAGCCGGCCGCGGTGGTGAGCTCAGTGCTTGCGACCACCCGCGCCGAACTGCTCGGCGGCGAGTACCGCGGCGCCGACGATGCCGGCATCGTTGAGCAGCTTCGCCGGCACGATCTCGGTGCGCACGTCGACCAGGCTCAGCCAGTTGTCGGCCTTCTTGCTGACCCCGCCGCCGACGACGATCAGGTCGGGCCAGAACAGGTTCTCCAGGTGCTGGAAGTACCGGGTGAGCCGTGCCGCCCAGTCCGCCCAGGACAGGTTCTCGCGCTCGCGGGCGGAGTCGGCGGCGCCGGCCTCGGCGTCGTGGCCGTCGACCTCCAGGTGCCCCAGCTCGGTGTTCGGCACGAGCCGGCCGTCCACCAGCAGCGCGGAACCGATCCCGGTGCCCAGCGTGGAGACGACCACCACGCCCTCGACGTCCTTCGCGGCGCCGAAGTGCACCTCGGCCAGCCCGGCGGCGTCGGCGTCGTTCACCACCAGCGGCCGGCGCCCGGTGACCTTGCCCAGCAGCTTGTGCGCGTCGGTGCCGATCCAGGCGGAGTCGACGTTCGCGGCCGTGCGCACCATGCCGTGCTGTACGACGGCGGGGAACGTGCAGCCGAAGGGACCCTGCCAGTCGAAGTGGTCCAGCACCTCACGGACCACGCCGGCCACCGCGTCCGGGGTGGCCGGCTGCGGCGTCGGCACCCGGAACCGCTCCTCGGCGAGCTTGCCCTTGCGCAGGTCCACCGGCGCGCCCTTGATCCCCGTACCGCCGATGTCCACACCGAACCCGTGCTTGCCCATGGCGGGCAGCCTACGACGGCAGCCCCTCCACACGCCGGGCCAACGTGGATGTCCGCCGAGATCTACCTGAGCGGGGTGACAAGCGTGATCGAACCCCGGTCAGGTAGCTCTCGGCGGGCCGGGCGCCGGCTCCGGACGGATCAGCGGACGGCCGTGGTGCCCTTGCCCAGGACGACCACGCCGCCGTCGGAGACGTGGTAGCAGTCGCGGTCCCGGTCCAGGTCCACGCCGATGTGGGCGCCGGGCGGCACGACCACGTTCTTGTCCAGGATCGCCTTGCGGACCACCGCACCCGCGCCCACCCGCACACCGTCGGCGAGCACCGAGTCCTGCACCACCGCGCCCTGCTCCAGGTACACCCCGGGCGAGAGCACCGAGTGCACCACCTGCGAGCCGGACACGATGCAGCCCGCGCTGACCATGGACTCCTGCGCCGAACCGCCGCTGACGAACTTCGCCGGCGGCCGCTGCGCGGGCAGCGCGAAGATCGGCCAGTCGGCGTTGTACAGGTTGAAGATCGGGTGCGTGGAGATCAGGTCGCGGTGCGCCTCGTAGTAGGCGTCGATCGTCCCGACGTCGCGCCAGTAGCCGTGGTCGCGCTCGGTCTCCCCGGGTACCACGTTGGCGTTGAAGTCGTAGACACCCGCCTCACCCCGCACGACCAGCTGCGGGACGATGTTGCCGCCCATGTCGTGGCGGGACTCGGGGTCGGCGGCGTCGCGCTCCAGCGCCTCGCGCAGCGCGTCCGTGGTGAACACGTAGTTGCCCATGGACACGTAGGACTCGTCCGGGGAGTCGGGCAGCCCGGGCGGGTCGGCCGGCTTCTCCAGGAACTCCGAGATCGTGCTGCCGTCCTCGGTGTGGATCACGCCGAACGCGCTGGCCTCGGACCGCTTCACCCGGATGCCGGCGACGGTCACGCCGGCGCCGGACTCGAGGTGCTGGTCGATCATCTGGGACGGGTCCATCCGGTACACGTTGTCGGCGCCGAACACCGCGACGATGTCCGGCTGCTCGTCCCTGATCAGGTTCATGCTCTGGTAGATGGCGTCCGCGCTGCCCAGGTACCAGTGCGGGCCCCGGCGCTGCTGGGCCGGCACAGGGGTGACGTAGCCGCCGGTCAGCGAGGCCAGCCGCCAGGCCGTGGAGATGTGCCGGTCCAGCGAGTGGGACTTGTACTGGGTGAGCACGGCGATCTTGTGCACGCCGCCGTTGACCAGGTTGGAGAGTACGAAGTCGATCATTCGGTGCACGCCGCCGAACGGCACGGCGGGCTTGGCCCGGTCCAGGGTGAGGGGCATCAGCCGCTTGCCCTCCCCGCCGGCCAACACGATCCCGAGCACCCTTGGCCGCTTGGCCATCTACTTTCCTCTCAGCTGGTTCGTCAACGCTGGCTTTCCAGACTCCGGTAGATCGCGACCGTGCGTGCGGCGATCGCGTCCCAGCCGTACTCCTCGACGGCCCGCTTGCGGCCCGCCAGTCCCATTGCCCTGGCCCGGTCGGGGTCGTCGAGCAGCTCGTTGACCCGCTCGGCGAAGGCGTCCTCGAAACCACGGGGATCGGCCCCGCTGTAGGGCACCAGCAGCCCGGTCACCCCGTTGCGGACCACGTCCGGGATGCCGCCGACGTCGCTGGCCACGACGGCCGTCTCGCAGCCCATCGCCTCCAGGTTCACGATGCCCTGCGGCTCGTACACCGAGGGGCAGGCGAACACCGTCGAGCCCGAGAGCAGCTGGATCACCTCGTCGCGGGGCAGCATCTCCTGGATCCAGTGCACGCCGTCCCGGTTGGCCTGCAGCTCGTCCACCAGCCCGATGAACTCCTTGGCCAGCTCCGGGGTGTCCGGCTCGCCGGCACAGAGCACCAGCTGCGCCCGCTTGTCGAACTTGGCCGCCGCCCTGACCAGGTGCGGCACGCCCTTCTGCCGGGTCACCCGGCCGACGAAGAGCACGGTCGGCCGGTCCGGGTCGAGGCCGTGCTTGGTCCACGCGGTGCGGTCGTCGGTGTAGGCGTAGAGCTCCGAGTCGATGCCGTTGGGCACGATCCGCACCTTGTCCGGGTCGACCGTCGGGTACACCCTGAGGATGTCCGAGCGCATGCCGTGGCTGACCGCGATGATCGCGTCGGCGTTCTCGATGGCGCTCTTCTCCGCCCAGCAGGACAGCGCGTAGCCGCCGCCGAGCTGCTCCACCTTCCACGGCCGCAGCGGCTCCAGCGAGTGCGTCGTCACCACGTGTGGGATGTCGTAGAGCAGTTTGGCCAGGTAGCCGGCCATGTTGGCGTACCAGGTATGGCTGTGCACCAGCTCGCGGTCGGCCACCGCGGCGGTCATCGACAGGTCGATCGACAGGGTGGCGAGCGCCGGGTTCGCGCCGGCCATCGCGGAGCTCGGGGTGTGCCCGTGCGCCCCCACCCGGTCCTCGCCCCAGCACTGCACGGTCAGGTCCACCAGCGGCCGCAGCTCCCTCGAGAGGAAGTCCACGTGCACCCCGGCGCCGCCGTAGACGTTGGGCGGGTACTCCCTGGTCAGCAGCCCGACCTTCATCCGGCGTCCCCCAATGCCGCGGAGACCACGTCCTGCGCCTCCGCCTGGATCTGAGCCAGGTGCTCCGGGCCCTGGAAGCTCTCCGCGTACACCTTGTACACGTCCTCCGTGCCGGACGGGCGGGCGGCGAACCAGCCCGACTCGGTGACCACCTTCAACCCGCCGAGCGGGGCACCGTTGCCGGGCGCGGTGGTCAGCTTCTGGGTGATCGGCTGGCCGGCGAGCTCGGTGGCCGTGACGTCGTCGCCGGACAGCTTGCCGAGGCGCGCCTTGGCCTCGCGGCTGGTGGCCACGTCGGTGCGGGCGTACGCCGGCGCGCCGAACCGGTCGGTCAGCTCGGCGTAGTGCTCACTGGGGCTGCGCCCGGTGGTGGCCAGGATCTCCGAGGCCAGCAGCGCCATGATGATGCCGTCCTTGTCGGTGGTCCACACCGTGCCGTCGGAGCGCAGGAACGACGCGCCGGCGCTCTCCTCGCCGCCGAAGCCGAGGTCACCGCTGATCAGGCCGGGCACGAACCACTTGAAGCCGACCGGCACCTCGACCAGCGTGCGGCCCAGGTCGGCGGCCACCCGGTCGATCATCGAGGAGCTGACGGCCGTCTTGCCGATCCCGGCGCCGGCCGGCCACCCGCTCCGGTGCCGGTACAGGTAGCCGATGGCCACCGCGAGGAAGTGGTTCGGGTTCATCAGGCCGGCGTCGGCGGTCACGATGCCGTGCCGGTCGGAGTCGGCGTCGTTGCCGGTGGCGATCTGGAACTCGCTCTTGCGGCTGACCAGCGAGGCCATCGCGTACGGCGACGAGCAGTCCATCCGGATCTTGCCGTCCCAGTCCAGCGTCATGAACGCGAAGCGGGGGTCGACGGCCGGATTGACGACGGTCATGTCCAACTTGTAGCGCTCGGCGATGGCACCCCAGTAGGCCACCGAGGCACCGCCGAGCGGGTCCGCGCCGATCCGCACGCCGGCGCCCCGGATCGCGTCCAGGTCCACCATCGCCGGCAGGTCCTCGACGTACGTGTTCAGGTAGTCGTAGCGGTGCACCCGGTCGGAGTCGACCGCCCGCTCGAACGGGATCCGCCGCACCCCGGCCAGCTTCGCCTCGAGCAGCTCGTTGGCCCGGCCGGCGATCCACCCGGTGGCGTCGGTGTCGGCGGGGCCGCCGTTCGGCGGGTTGTACTTGAAGCCCCCGTCCGGCGGCGGGTTGTGCGACGGAGTGACCACCACGCCGTCCGCGCGGGCCGCCGGGCCGGACGCGTTGTGGCGCAGGATCGCGTGCGAGACGGCCGGCGTCGGGGTGAACCCCGGCACGCTGCCCGCGTCGTTGTCGATCAGCACGTCCACCCCGTTGGCGGCGAACACCTCCAGCGCGGTGCGCCAGGCCGGCTCGGAGAGCGCGTGCGTGTCCCGGCCGATGAACAGTGGCCCGGTGGTGCCCTGGCCGGCCCGGTACTCACAGATCGCCTGGCTGGTCGCCGCGATGTGGTCCTCGTTGAAGGTGGTGTTCAGCGACGATCCCCGGTGCCCCGAGGTGCCGAACGCGACCCGCTGCACGGCCACCGACGGATCAGGGTGCTGGTCGTAGTAGGCCGCGAGGAGTGCGTCGAGATCGACGAGGTCCTCGGGCAGCGCCGGGGTGCCGGCGCGCGGATGGACGGCCATCTGAAGATCCTTCCTGCGTCGGTGGCGACGACGACACCCGAACCCTAACGCCGCCGGCCGGGTCTGTGCCGTGCGTCACGTGCCGTTGTTGCCCAAATCGCGCCATGCCGGTACGGCCGGTGCGCCACAGCGCCATCACGGCTGGTCACGGGACCGTGCCCGCCCCGCCGACGAGATCTCCCCGACCGCCGGATCAGGTGTGCTGGCGGGCCAGGTCAGCGGCGCCGACGATGCCTGCCTCACCGCTCAGCTGCGCGATCAGGACCCTGGCGGTGGGCCGCCGGCCGCGCCCGGTCAGCCGTTCCTGGTACGCCTTCTCCACCGGCTCGCGCAGCAGCTCGCCCGCGTCGGCCACCCCGCCGCCGATCACGAAGACCGCCGGGTCCAGCGCGGCGGCCAGGTCGGCCATCCCGTAGCCGATCGAGCCGGCGATCACCCGGTAGATCTCCAGCGCGGCCGGGTCGCCCTCCTTGGCCGCCTGGGTGACCTCCGGCCCGGTGATCTTGTCGGGGTCGCCGCCGGCCAGCTCGAGCATGCGCTGGGCCAGGGACGGCGAGATACGGGCGAAGTCCTGCGCGTCCCGGACCAGGGCCCGCCCGCTGCCGTACTGCTCCCAGCAGCCCCGGTTGCCGCAACCGCAGCGCAGCCCGCCCTCGATCACCACGTTCATGTGGCCGATCTCCGCCGCGATGCCGTACTCACCCCGGACCAGCTGGCCGCCGATGATGATCCCGCCGCCGATGCCCGTGCCGATGGTCAGCACGACGACGTTGCGCTCACCCTGGGCGGCACCGAAGCGGACCTCCGCCCACGCCGCGCAGTTGGCGTCGTTCTCCACGACGGTCGGCAGCTCCAGCCGCTCGGTCATCTCGGCGCCGAGCGGCTCGGCCCGCCAGGACAGGTTCGGGGTGAACAGCACGGTGGACCGGTCCGCCGAGACGAAGCCAGGCGCGCCCATCCCGACGGCCTCCACCTCGTGTTTCTCCCGCAGCCGCCAGACCAGGTCGGCGATCGCGTCGTTCACGGCGCCCGGTGTGCTCGCCGGGGTGTCCACCCGCAGCTTCTCGATCATCACGCCGGCTTCGTCCACCACCGCGGCCGCAACCTTCGTGCCACCGATGTCGACCCCGATGACCAGCCCCATCGCGCGCTCTCCCTCTGTTCCACCCATGTCGCTGGCCAGCCGAGCCGCACCGAGGTGCGGTCAGACCATGTCCTCGAGTTCCTTGCCCTTGGTCTCCTGCACGTACCTGACCACGAAGATCACCGCGAGGAAAGCGAACAGTGTGTAAATCCCGTAGGCCAGCCCCAACCCGACGTCGGACAGCGGCGGGAACGTGGTGGAGACGACGAAGTTCGCCACCCACTGCGCGGATGCCGCGACCGCGAGCGCCATCGCCCGGATCTTGTTGTTGAACATCTCGCCGAGCATCACCCAGACCACGGGGCCCCACGAGCAGCCGAAGAACACCACGTACAGGTTGGCCGCGATCACGGCGATGATGCCCGTGCCGCCGAGCTGGGGCACCCCGCTGACCACCGGCGCGATGCCGAAGATGATCGCCATGATCAGCAGGCAGACACCCTGGCCGGCGGCGCCGACCAGCAGCAGCGGCTTGCGGCCGATCCGGTCGACGAGCGCGATCGCGATGATCGTGGTGAGGATGTTGGTCACTGACGTGATCACCGTGGTGAGCAGCGCGTCCTGCTCGGTGAAGCCGACCGCCTGCCAGAGCACCGAGGAGTAGTAGAAGATCACGTTGATGCCGGTGAACTGCTGGAACACCGAGAGCAGGATGCCCACCCAGACGATCGGCAACAGGCCGCCACCGGCCTTGCGCAGCACCGAGAAGCCGGCGTGCTCCTGCCTGCCCTCCAGCGAGTGGCGGATCTCGGTGATCTTGGCGTCCACGTCCCCGCCGACGTACTGGCCCAGCACGTGCGCGGCCTTCACCAGGTCACCCTTGCCGACGAGGTAGCGCGGCGACTCCGGGATGGTCAGCGCCATGCCGCCGTAGAGCAGCGCCGGGATGGCGAGCGAGAAGAACATCCAGCGCCAGGTCTCCACGCCGAACCAGAGCGGGTCGGACGCCGATCCGGAGCCGAGCACCAGGGCGTAGTCGACGAGCAGCGAGGCAAAGATGCCGGTCACGATGGCCATCTGCTGCAGCGAGCCGAGCCGGCCGCGCAGCCGGGCCGGCGAGATCTCCGCGATGTACGCGGGGGCGATGACCGAGGCGGCGCCGACGCCCATGCCGCCGATCAGCCGCCAGATCGCCAGGTCGTAGATGCTGAACGCGAAGCCGGAGCCGATCGCGCTGATCAGGAACATGCCGGCGGCGATCAGCATGACCGGGATCCGGCCGAACCGATCGGCCAGCCCGCCCGCGTACCAGGCGCCGATCGCCGCGCCGATCAGGGCAATGGCCACGGCGAGGCCGAGCATGAACGCGCCGGCGTGGAAGTACTGGCCGACGGCCTTCACCGCGCCGTTGATCACGGCCGTGTCGTAGCCGAAGAGGAAGCCGCCGAGTGCCGCGGTACCGGTGACGAGGACGGTGCGCCCGATGCCCGCTCCCCCGGTCTGCTGGGTACGACCGTCCGATGCTGTGGCCATCAGATCCTCCTTGACCTTGGCAGCCCTCATCGCGTGCGTCTCAGTGTGTTCTGGACCACACGTTGAAATCAAGACTTGCATGCGTAAAGCCATGCTCATGCTAGTTGTGTTCGACCATTCGGCGCATCGTCCGCTGCGGTGAGTTAGCTGGCCGAACTCTGGCCCGCACCCGGATCCGCGAGGCCGACGCTAGCCCGCGCGGCCTCCAGCACGGCCGGCGACGCGCCGCCGGAAGCGATCACCAGCGCCCCGAGCAGCTGCGAGCGGGAGCCCAGCTCAGCCATCACCAGCTGCACCGCCTGCGCCGCGCTCGGGATGCCCTGTCGCTTCAGCGTGCGCCGCATGGACTCCACGATCAACCCCTCGGCCCGCGCCAGCTCGCCGCCGACGATGATCCGGTCCGGGTTGAAGATGTTGGCCAGGTTGGCCACCGCGACGCCGACGTGGTGCCCAGCGTCCTCGAGCACCCGCCGGCAGGCCACGTCGCCACCCTGGGCCAGCCGGACCACGTCCGCGATGGACAGCGCGGTGCCGTGCGTCGGGGCCAGCTGGCTGAGCAGCGCCGGGGTGCCGACCAGGGTCTCCAGGCAGCCCCGGTTGCCACAGCGGCACAGCGCGCCGAACTCGTTCATCGTGGCGTGCCCGATCTCGCCGGCGGTGCCGATCGAGCCCTGGTACAGCTCGCCCCTGATCACCAGGCCGGAGCCCACCCCGTCGGACAGCTTCAGGTAGGCGACGTTCTCCGCGCCCCGGCCGGCGCCCCAGCGGTCCTCGGCCAGCGCGCCGAGGTTGGCGTCGTTGTCCACCCGCACCGGTACGCCGAGCTTCTCGGTGGCCAGCGCCGCCGCGTCCACGCCAACCCAGCCGGGCAGCTGCGACGGCGCCCCGACCTCGCCGGTGCGCACGTCGATCGGGGCCGGCAGCCCCATGCCGACGCCGACCACCAGCTCACGGGCCAGCCCGAGCGTGGGCAGCAGCGAATCCATGATCCGGTCGATCTCGGCCAGCCCGTCGTGCACCCGGTGGTCCCACTCCAGGGTCACCCGCTCCTCCGCGAGCACCTCGTAGGCCAGGTCGGCGACCGCGACGGTGAGGTGCCGGTGCCCGAAGTCGGCGGCCACCAGCACGCCGGCGCCCCGGGACAGCCGTACGGCCTGCGCGGTGCGGCCGTGGCTGACCGTCGGCGACACCCGCAGCAGCCCGGACGCGGTCAACTCGCGAACGATGTTGGACACCGTGGAGGGCGCCAGCCCGGTGAACCGGGACAGCTCCGCCTGCGTCATCGTGCCGCTGAACTGCAGCGCTTCGATCAGTCGAGCCTGGTTCGCCTCCTTCAGCGAGGTGGGCGAGCCGGGGCTGGACCGGCGTGCACTGGGCTCCACTTCGAGGATCCTATCCACGAGACGCACGACCGCCAGGCTTTCTGCGCCGTTAGTGTTCATCTCCTGGCTGCGCGCCGACAGACCCGTGAGTGGCGAGCTGGGCTATAGCCCAACTCGCCACTCACGGGGTACAGGGATGCCGAGCTCTACCGGTGGGCGTAGCGGCGGACCAGCGCGACCAGGTCGGCGGTGCGGCGCCGGCGGGCCCAGGCGAGCACGGACACCACGACCAGCACCGCGGCCGGCATGACCAGCACCGGGCCGCCGCCGAAGAAGATCAGCGTGGTGGTCACCGCGCCGACCATCAGCGCGACCTGGCACAGCGCGGCCAGCCCGCAGAGCACCGGGATCAGCAGCGCCACCGCGCCCAGGATCTCCAGGGTGCCGATGACGTACATGCCGGTCGTGCTGAAACCGATCGCGGCGAAGCCGGCGACGGCCATCGGGTCGGCGGTGAGCTTCGGGATCGCCGCGAAGACGAACACGGCCGCGGTGAGGCCCTGCAGTGCCCACAGCGCCCGGTTCGCGGCCCGGCCGGTGCGCCGGCTCGCGGTCGCGCCGGGGCTCGTGCCGGTCGTGGCCTGTCCGGTGGTGGTGACCTGTCCGTTGGTCCGCTGGCCGGCCGGGGTTGCGCTGGTCCGAGTCATGTCCTTTTCCTCCCGCTCAACGTGTCCTGTTGCCTACGCGTCGAACGGGTGGACCGGGTTTTGACATCCGACCGGAAAAATCTTGAAACTTTTTCCGACCGGGCCGGCCAGCGGCTTCGGAACGGGTCAGCCGGTGGCGGTGACGGGGACCTCGAGCGGACCGCGCAGGTTGATCCGGCCGTTCCAGGTGATCTCGCCGGCGAGGGCGAGGTCGGGGAACCGCCGGACCAGCCGGCCGAGCGCCACCCGCCCCTCCAGCCGGGCCAGCGCGGCGCCGAGGCAGTGGTGCGGGCCGCCGCCGAAGGACACCTGGGCCCTGGCATTCGGCCGGTCCAGCCGCAACCGGTCGGCGTCGGCACCCCAGAACTCCTCGTCGCGGTTGGCCGAGGCGAGGCCGGCGATCACGAACCGGCCGGCGGGGATGACCCGGCCGCCGACCTCGTACGGGGCCAGGGTGATCCGGCGGGACTGCTGCACGGGGCTGTCGTAGCGCAGCAGCTCCTCCACGGCGTTGGCGTCCAGCGTGGGGTCGGCGACGAGCCGGGCGAACTGGTCGGGGTTGCGCAGCAACGCGATCGTGCCGTTGGCGATCAGGTTCACCGTCGTCTCGTGGCCGGCCACGTAGAGCAGCACGACCTGGGCCGTGAGCTCGTCGTCGGTGAGCACGTCGCCGCCGTCCTCGGCCTGGATCAGCGCGGTGAGCAGGTCGTCCCCCGGCTCGCGGCGCTTGTCGGCGATCACCTGGGCGATCCGGCTGGAGATCTCCTGGCCGGCCGCCGCGACGGCGGTGAGCAGCTCCGGGTCGTTGACCGGCTCGAGCGAGCGCACCAGCGTGCTGGCCAGCTCGCGCAGCCGGTCGTGGTCGGTCTCCGGCATGCCGAGCATCTCGCAGATCACCGTGAACGGCAGCGGGTAGGCCAGCTCGGCGACCAGGTCGGCGCTGCTGTGCTCGGCGATCCGCGCGTCGATCCGGTCCAGCGCGGCGTCGACCAGCTCCACCACCCGGGGCTCCAGCGCCTCGATGGCCCGCACGGTGAACGCCTTGGTGACCAGCTTGCGCAGCCGGGTGTGGTCGGGCGGGTCACGGTCCAGCATGGAGAGGCCGAGCGCCCGCCCGGAGTCGTCCACGCCGGCCTCGGCCTCTGACCCAGCCTCGATCTGCTGGCGCAGCGACTGGTCCAGGTCGATGTTGCGGTCTTCCACCGAGTTCTTCGAGCGCAGCAGCGCCACGACGTCGTCGCGGCGGCCGAGCACCCAGAAGCCCAACGGGTGCCGGTGCACGGGGTCGGTCGCGCGCAGCTCCCGGTAGTACGGGTAGGGGTCGTCGGTGAAACTCGGGGCGAACGGGTTGAACACGTAACCCTCGGGCGTGCTCGTGACGGTCTCCGACATCCTGGGGCCCCACCTTCATCGCTGACGGCCGCATACATACCGTCAGTATGTTCTAGCCCCCAGCAATCTCACCGTCAACCGAAATCGGCCACCTCCTCGTCAGCGGTGCTCAGGGGTGCTCAGCTCGGCGGCGTCGCCGGAGCAGCGGTCGCCGGAGCAGCGTCGGCGGCCCGCAGCTCGGCGCGGGTCGGCGGGCGGCGTTCCCGGCACCAGTGCAGCGGTGGGTCGGCGGCGGTGTCGGCCCGCCCGAACGCGCACCGGCCCCGCCGCTCGCAGCGCTTGTTGCACGGGCCGATCACGTCCTGGCGGGCCGCCGCCAGTGCCCGGAACGCCGCCGGGTCGAAGCTCACCGCACGCTCCCCCGACGGCCCAGGCGGCTGGACCGGACGCTCACCCGGTGGCCGTCTCGAACTTCCGCTCCACCTCGGCCTTCAGCCCGGGCTTGGCGGACAGGTCGAACCGCGGCCCGGCCGGCAGCGCGTTGTGGAAGATCTTGCCGCCCTGGATCACCGTGACGATCCTGTCCAGGTCCTGCAGCACGGTGATGTCGGACAGCGGGTCGCCGTCCACCACCACGATGTCGGCGAACTTGCCGGCCTCCAGGGTGCCGACCTTGCCGCCGAAGTCGACCAGCACGCCCGCGTCCCGGGTCGCCGCGAGCAGCGTCTCGCGCGGTGTGTAGCCGAACAGCTCGACGAAGTTCTGCAGGTCCTTGGCGTAGCTGCCGTGCGGCGTCCAGGCCAGCCCGAAGTCACCGCCCGGCAGCACCCGCACGCCGGCCGCCTTCATCTTGGCCACGCTGTTGATGGTCTCGGCGATCTCGTCCTTGTACCCCATCGAGTCCAGCACCGGGTGGCTGAAGCCCCACTCGGCTCCGTTCGCGTACAGCCCAACCTGCCAGTGGATCGCCGGCGTGACGAAGATCCGGTGCCGCTGCTCGCGCAGCCGCTCCAGCGCCTCGTCGTTGAGGTAGTTGGCGTGCCCGATGACGTCGAAGCCGGCCTTCAGCGCCATGATCACCGCGTCGGCCGACCGGGCGTGGCTGATGATCCGCAGGTTCCGCCGGTGGCCCTCGTCGGCGGCCGCATCGGCCTCCTCCTGGGTGTAGGACAGCTCGCCCGGCAGGTCGGACTCGATCATGCCCTCACCGTCCAGATACACCTTGACGGTGTCCGCGCCGGACTTGCGGATGGTCCGGATGACCTTGCGCACCTCCCACGGGTTGTCCGCGAGCAGGGCCAGCCCGTCCATGCCCAGCTGCAGGTGGTCCGGGTTCCAGTCGATCATCCCGCCGGTACCGAGCACGTCCCGCCCGCAGGCCACGTAGCGCGGCCCTGGCACCAGGCCGGAGTTGATCGCGTTGCGCACCGCGACGTCCACCGCGTGCAGCGAGCCGAAACTGTGCGCCGAGGTGTAGCCGCAGCGCAGCATGGTGCGCGCGTTCAGCACCGCGCTGATCGTGGTGGTCTCGGCGGTGCAGTTCATGTCCAGGTCCCGCAGGCTGGACGCGTTGAAGTAGGACAGGTGGCTGTGCGCCTCGGTCATACCGGGCATCACGAACCGACCGCCCAGGTCGATCCTGGGCACCCGCTCGTCGACGTCGTCGAACACGCCCATCGGGCCGACCCGGCGGATCTCGTCGCCCTCGACCCAGACCGCGCCGTCCGGGATGTCGTCGTCGCCGGTCCCGTCGAAGATCCGGCCGTGTACCAGGAGCATGGACTCGCCGTTGAGTGACATGTGGTGGGCTCCCTCGAATCGTGACTGGGCCTAGAAGAACTTGATCAGGTCGTCGGTGACGCGCTGGGCCGCCTCGAGCGCGGTCCAGTGCCCGCAGCGGTCGTAGACGACGGTGTGCGTGTCCGCCGCCAGCGTGGCCAGCTCCTCGCTCACCGACGGTGTACCGACGCCGTCGTCGGCCCCGGTGGCGAGCAGTAGGGGCGCCCGGATCTCGGCGGTCGCCGGCTCGGTGGCCCCGGCGAGCGCCTCGCAGCCGGCCGCGTAGCCGGCGGGGTCCTGGCGCATCAGCAGCTCGCGGACGAAGGCGGCCACGGCGGGCTGGTCGCGGCGGGTGGCCGGCGAGGTCGCGTTGGCCACCACCGCGTCGGCCACCGCGACCATGCCCTTCTCGCGCACCGTGGCGGCGCGCTGACGCTGGGCCTGCTGGCCGGCCTCCGGCGGGGCGTGCACCGCGCCGAGCAGCGCCAGCGCGGTGACCCGCCCCGGGTGCGCCGCGGCGAAGTGCTGCGCGGTGAGCGTGCTCATCGAGTGCCCGACCAGCCGGACCTCGGCCAGCTCCAGCTCGTCGAGCACGCGGACCAGGTCACGCACGTAGCCGTCGATGCTGATCTCGCCGGTCGCCGGCGACCGGCCGTGGCCGCGCAGGTCGGGCCGGATCACGGTGAACCGCTCGGCCAGCGCCCCGACCTGCGGCTGGTAGAAGTTGCCGGTGCCGCCGAGGCCGTGCAGCAGCACCACGGGCGGGCCCTCGCCCTCGATCTCGACCGCCAGCTCGGTGCCGATGATCTCGCCGTTGACCTTCATCGGATGTCCTCCCGGAACTCGTTGCGCAGCGAGCCCAGACCAGTGATCGACATCTCCACGACGTCCCCGTCGGAAAGGAACCTCGGCGGGTCGAAGCCGATGCCCACCCCGGCCGGCGTGCCGGTGGCGATCACGTCACCGGGTTGCAGCGTCATACCGGCGGACAGGGTGGCGATCAGCGTCGGGATGTCGAAGATCAGGTCTCGGACCGCCGCCTTCTGCCGGAGCTCACCGTTGACCCGGCAGCTCACCTCCAGCTCGTCCACGGTGACCTCGTCGGCGGTCACCGCGAACGGCCCCATCGGGCAGTGCGTGTCCAGCGACTTGCCGAGGAACCACTGCCGGTGGTCCCGCTGCAGGTCGCGCGCGGTCACGTCGTTGACGATCGTGTAGCCCCACACGTGCGCGTAGGCGTCCTCGGCGGCGATGGCCCGCCCGCCGGTGCCGATCAGCACGGCCAGCTCGACCTCGTAGTCCACCGCGCCGGTCACCGCGGGATGCAGCTCGACGGGGTCGTACGGGCCGACCACCGTGCTCGGCGCCTTGGTGAAGATGATCGGGTGGGCGGGGCGGTCCTCCTGGGCGCTCGCGTCGAACCCCGAGCGGTTGAACTCGCCGGCGTGCTCCAGGTAGTTCTTGCCGACGCAGAGGATGTTGCGCCGGGGCACCGGGATCGGCGCCGCGAGCCGCACCTCGTTCAGCCGCAGTACCGGCGCGCCCGCCAGCCCGGCGGCCAGCTCAGCCCCTCGGCGCGCCCAGTCCTCGATCAGCTCGGTGACCCCGGTACCGGGCGGGAGCAGCGCGGACACGTCCCGCAGCGCCCCGCCGGCCGGGTCGACCACACCGACCCGCCGCTCGGTACCGACCAGGAAGGTAGCTAACCGCATTGTGAACCAATCATGACCAATTGAACCCAGTACCGCCGTCTTTCGCACCGTACGCCGGAACGTATGGCCTGTCAGCGTAGGAGTAGCATTGGTTCAAATTGGTTGCAACGGAGTGGATCGGCCCACTCGGGAGGAGCGTGCTGATGGCCAGCCGGCTACCCGTCGAGCGGGCGCTGCGCAGCCTGGTGGCCGACGGCGTCACGCACGGCACGCTGGGGCCCGGTGCCCGCCTGCCCACCGAGCGGGAGCTGGTCGAGTCGCTGGCCGCCCCGCGCAGCGCCGTGCGCCGGGCCCTCGACGCCCTGGAGCGGGACGGCATCGTGGTCCGCCAGGTCGGCCGGGGCACCTTCCTGGCCGACGTGCTCCATCCGGCGGCGGTGACCGCGCCCGCCGACACCAGCCCGGCGGAGATCATGGCCGCCCGACGGCTGCTCGAGCCGCAGCTGGCCGGCCTGGCCGCCCGCTCCGCCACGCAGGCCGACCTGGACCGGATCGAGGGATGCCTGCACCGGGGCGGCGCGGCGGCCGATGCACGGGCCTTCGAGGAGTGGGACTCGGCGCTGCACCGGGCGATCGCGCTGGGCACCCACAACGGCCTGCTGGTGACCCTGTTCGACACGATGAACGCCGCGCGCACGCTGCCCGTCTGGGGCGGGCTCAAGCGCCGCTCGTCCACGCCGGAGCGCCGGCTGGACTATCACGCGGACCACACCGCGATCGTGGTCGCATTGCGCGAGCGCGACGCCGACGCCGCCAGGGACCGGATGCGCGAGCATCTCTCCCGGGTGTCCGAACACCTGCTCGGCAGCCACTGAGCGCCTGACCGTCGGCCCCTGAGCGGGACCGATCGGTACGGGGTTGACACCCCCGGACACCGGGGCCATATATTTCCGACAGCACTGACGAAAATGGTCCCCAGTCGGCCTGCGCGGCGGACACCCAGGTGTCGAATGTATACGGTCACGCAGGCCTGCTCAGCCGGCTCGGGGACGCAACGACGAGTGGAGCGCAATGGGGCCGATTCCGAGGCTGGACGTGATCACCAACCTGGCCGGCGGCACGATCGGCGCAGCGTCGGACCTACCCGGCCTGACCACGCTGCCGGAGCCCGCCAAGCCGCCCAGCCGCCGGGAGCTGGCCGAGCTCGGCGGCATCTTCCGGATGCGCCGGCTGATCGAGCCCGAGCTGTGCGCCCAGGCCTGCCTGCTGCACTCCGACGCCGACCTCGACCAGCTGGCCGCGCTCGCGCCCAACTTCGCCGACACCAGCCTCCCCTCTGACGAGATCTTCCGCGCACACCGCGACTTCCACTTCCGGCTGCTCGCGCCCGCCGCCACCGCGTGGGACTTCCGCGTCCTGCTCCCGCTGTGGGACGAGGCCGAGCGCTGCGTCCGGGCCCTGCTCGACCAGCACGGCCTGCACCCGGCCCGCCTGCCCGGCGGCGCGCCACCCTGCTCCGAGCTGCTGGACAGCTTCCGCACCCGCGACCCCGAGCAGGCCCGCGCCGCGAGCCGCCACCACCTGGACATGAACGCCCGGCGGGTGCGGGCATTCCTCAGCCGGCCGGTCTGACACCTGGCCGATCTGACACCGGCCGGATCCGGTCGGCCGGCGGTCGGCCCGGGGCCTCAGCGCAGCCGGTTCAGCAGCTCCGGCGCGCCCACGGTGAGCGCCGTCAGGCCGCCGACGGTGAACTCGGTCAGCACGTCGATCAGCGTCTCGGTGTCCGGCGGGTCACCGCGCCAGGACATCGAGTTGAGCGCCTCCGCCATGCCGACCGCCATGGTGATCAGCGCCTCGGCGCCCCGGCCGAGCTGGATGCCGCGCTGGGCGAACCGCTGCTGCAGCGCCTCCACGTACACCGCGGTCAGCCGTACCCGGATCTGGGCCAGCACCGGGTCGCGCGTGCGGATCGCCTCCTGGACGAGCAGCCCCGAGTCCGGGTGCTGGTCCAGGTAGCCGAGCACCTGGCCGAAGTGCGCGCGTACCCATGCTGCGTCGTCCAGCTCGGCGGCCAGCTCCGGAGGCTTGCCGAACAGCACGTTCAGCTCCTCCAGCAGCGCCACGATCACGGCGTCGAACAGCGCGTTCTTGTCCCCGAACTGCTCGTAGACCGCCTGCCGGGTGACCCCGGCGCGCTGCGCGACCTCCTCGATCGTGGCCGCCCGCAGCCCCGCCCTCGCGAACACCCGGCGCGCGGCGTGCAGCACCAGCGCGCGTTGCTGGCCAGCTGGCAACTTGCGTGGGCGGCCGGGCCCACGCCGAGTCGGGTTGGACATCGCCCGACAGCCTAGTGTCGACCGACCGGGTCCAGGCCGATCCCTTGGTGGCGGGCCCGACGAGGGCAACCGATGATCACGATCGGGGTCGCCGGACCTGTGCAACGGAACCCGCCGGCCGGACACACCGGGCTCGCTTGAGCCACCCGAGAGGGTGATATCTTTGCGCGGCCCGGCGTGCGCTACGGTACGAAACAGTCACGGTCAGTCATGCTGCTCGGTGGCTTCTTTTCTTCCGCGCCTCGCCGTCGCGGCACCCCGGAAAGGACCGTCGGCATGTCCGCCCCGCTGCCCCCCGCGTCACCTGACACGTCGTGGTGGCGCCCCGGGCAGCCGAGGCCGGGCCTCGCCGAGCTGCTCCTGGACATCGCCGGCACCTCCGTCACCGAGCACGACGCCGAGGCGCTGCTGCGCGAGGTCTGCGACCGGTTGACCGGGCTGGCGGGGCTGGCCGGCTGCGCCGCGGTGGTGTTCGACGGTTCGACCGGCGCGGTGCGCATCCTGGTCGCGTCGCACCCGGAGGCGGAGCAGCTGACCAGGCTCGTGCAGCAGCTCGGCCTCGGCATCGGCTCGGCGGCGATCCGGGCCGGCCGGGACACCGCGCTGGAGGACCTCACGCAGTCCGCCAGGGCAGGCCTCGCCGACGCCGCCGCCCGGGTCGGCCTACCGGTGACCGCGGTGGTGGCGCTGCGCGGCGGCGAGGAGCTGGTCGGTTGCCTGCAGCTGTTCGCCAGTGACCTGGACACGCTGGCCGGCGGCCTGCTGCCCGAGCTGGCGCCGCTGGCCGAGGTGCTCGGGGCTGTGCTCGGCAACATCGAGGCCTACCGCCACTCGGCCTCCCTGGTCGCCAGCCTCAGCACCGCGCTGGACCGGCAGGGCCCCATCGAGCAGGCCAAGGGCATGCTCGCCGAGCGGCACGCCGTCGACCTGGACGCGGCGTACCGGATGCTCCGCGAGCAGGCCTACCGGCAGGCCACCTCCGTCGTCGCGGTGGCCGCCGAGCTGGTCAACCAGTCCTGGCTCGGCTCCCGTGAGGTGCCCGAGCGCGGCGACGCCGAGTGGGGCGCGGCACCCGGGTGGGGCGCCAACGGCGCGGCCGGCTGGGACGGCGGACAGGGCGGCCAGGGCACGGCGGAGGGAGTCGGGCCCGGCCAGCACGGCGCGCCGGGGCAGAACGGCAGCGAGTTATCCGCTCCGCCGACCGACCAGGCTCCCCTGCCGGAACAGCGCCTCGGCCCGACCGAGCCCGCCGAGGTCGAGTCCCGCCCCACGGGCTGACCCGGCAACCCGCCCAGCCTCGCACACACCGGCGCCCCGCTCCGGGAAGCCGGGGCGGGGCGCCAGTGGGGGTACGGGTGGTGCTTACGCGGCGGAGGTCTGCGCCTCGGCCGCCGCGGCGCGCAGCGAGTCCGGCACCGCGAACCGGTCACCGTACTTCTTGGCCAGCTCGTCGGCGCGGGCCACGAAGCCGGCCTTGCCGCCCGGGTAGCCGTCGATGTACTGCAGCACGCCACCGGTCCAGGGCGGGAAGCCGATGCCGAAGATGGACCCGATGTTCGCGTCCGGGATCGAGGTGAGCACGCCCTCGTCGACGCACTTCCAGCTCTCCAGGGACTCCACGAACAGCATCCGCTCGGACAGCTCGTGCACGTCGACGTCGTGGTTGGTCGCGCCCAGCTCGGTGCGCAGACCCGACCACAGGCCGGCGCGCTGGCCGTCCACGTACTCGTAGAAGCCGGCCCCGCCGGTACGCCCGGTGCGGCCCAGCTCGACCAGCTTGTCGACCACGGCCTCGGAGGGGTGCTCCACCCAGGTGCCGCCGGCCGCCTCGACCGCCGCGCGGGACTCCTTGCGGATCTTCTGCGGCAGCGTCAGGGTCAGCTCGTCCATCAGCTGCAGCACCGGGGCCGGGTAGCCGGCCTGCGACGAGGCCTGCTCGACGGTCTGCGGGTCGATGCCCTCGGCGACCATCGCGATGCCCTCGTTGATGAAGGTGCCGATGACCCGGCTGGTGAAGAAGCCACGGCTGTCGTTGACCACGATCGGCGTCTTCCTGATGCCGAGGGTGAGGTCGAACGCCTTGGCCAGCGCGGCGTCCGAGGTCCGCTCGCCCCGGATGATCTCCACCAGCGGCATCTTGTCCACCGGGGAGAAGAAGTGCAGTCCGACAAAGTCACCGTGTCGCCCCGGAAGGCCGGCGGCCAGCTCGGTGATCGGCAGCGTCGAGGTGTTCGAGCAGAGCAGCGCGTCCGGCTCGACGACCTTCATCGCCTCCCGGAACACCTCCTGCTTGAGCTTCACCGACTCGAACACGGCCTCGATGATCACGTCGCAGCCGGCGAGGTCGTTGTAGTCGTCGGTCGGGGTGATCCGCTGCAGCAGCGCCTCACCCTTCTCCAGGGTGACCTTGCCCCGCTTGACACCCTTGGCGACCAGGCTCTCGGAGTACGCCTTGCCCTTCTCGGCCGCCTCCAGCGAGACGTCCTTGAGCACGACCTCCCAGCCCGCGAGCGCGGACACGTAGGCGATCCCGGCGCCCATCATGCCGGCGCCGAGCACCGCGACCTTGGTGGGCTGCCACTTGTCGTGGCCGTCCGGCCGGGACTTGCCGTTGTTGATCGCCTGCAGGTCGAAGAAGAACGCCTTGGTCATGTTCGTCGACACCTGGCCGACGACCAGCTCGGTGAAGTACCGGCCCTCGATACGCAGCGCGGTGTCGAAGTCGACCTGCGCGCCCTCGACCGCGGCGGACAGGATGTTGCGCGGCGCGGGCATCGGTGCGCCCTTGAGCTGCTTGCGCAGGTTCGACGGGAAGGCCGGCAGGATCGACGCCAGCTTCGGGTTGGACGGCGCGCCACCGGGGATCTTGTAGCCCGGCTTGTCCCACGGCTGGGCCGCATCCGGGTTCGCCGCGATCCAGGCGCGGGCCTTGTCCAGCATCTCCTCCGGCGTCGCGGCCAGCTCGTCGATGATGCCGACCTCGAGCGCCTTGGCCGGGTTGTGCCGCTGGCCCTGGGACAGCACGTTCAGGAAGCCGTTCATGATGCCGAGCAGCCGGGTGATCCGGGTGACCCCGCCGCCGCCGGGCAGCAGGCCCAGGGTGACCTCGGGCAGGCCGTAGACCACACCCTTCGCGTCCAGCCCGATGCGGTGGTGCGTGGCCAGCCCGATCTCCAGGCCGCCGCCGAGCGCGGTGCCGTTCATCGCCGCGACCACCGGCTTGCCGAGCATCTCCAGCTTGCGCAGCTGGGCCTTGACCTCGGTGACGTTCTTGAACACCTCGGGCGCGTCGGCCGGCGTCGCCTTGATCAGCGAGTCCAGGTCACCACCGGCGAAGAAGGTCTTCTTCGCGGAGGTGAGGATGACGCCGGTGATGTTGTCCCTGTCCGCGACCAGCGCGTCGACGACCTCACCCATGGCCGCCTTGTAGCGGTCGTTCATGGTGTTCGCACCGCGGCCGGGGTCGTCGAGGGTGACGGTGACGATCCCGTCCGCGCCCTTCTCCCAGCGAACCGCCTTCTGCTCAGTCACGTTCAGACCCTCTCGATGATGGCGGCGATGCCCATGCCGCCGCCGACGCAGAGCGTGGCGAGGCCGCGGCGCAGGTCCCGGCGCTCCAGCTCGTCCAGCAGCGTGCCGATGATCATGGCTCCGGTGGCGCCGAGCGGGTGGCCCATGGCGATGGCGCCACCGTTGACGTTCGTCTGGTCGTGCGAGATGCCCATGTCCCTGATGAAGCGCAGTGCCACGGCGGCGAACGCCTCGTTGATCTCGAAAAGGTCGATGTCGTCGACCGTGAGACCGGCCTTGGCCAGCGCCTTGCGGCTGGCCGGCGCGGGACCGGTGAGCATGATCGTCGGGTCGGCGCCGGAGACGGCGGTGGCCACGATGCGGGCCCTCGGAGTGAGCCCGGCGGCCTTACCGGCGGCCTCGGTGCCGATCAGGGTGAGCGCGGCGCCGTCCACGATGCCCGACGAGTTGCCGGCGTGGTGCACGTGGTTGATCTTCTCGACCCAGTGGTACTTCTGCAGCGCCACGGCGTCGAAGCCGCCCTGCTCACCGATCCCGGCGAAGGAGGCGGGCAGCGAGCCCATGGTCTCCAGCGTGGAGTTGGCCCGGATGTGCTCGTCGCGGTCCAGCACGGTCAGCCCGTTGCGGTCCTTGACCGGCACCACCGAGCGCGCGAAGTAGCCGTTCGCCCAGGCCTTGGCGGCGCGGGTCTGCGACTCCACCGCGAAGGTGTCCACGTCCTCGCGGGACCAGCCCTCGAGGGTGGCGATCAGGTCGGCGCCGATGCCCTGCGGCACGAAGCCGGTGCTGTAGCTGGTGTCCGGGTCCATCGCCCAGGCGCCACCGTCGGAGCCCATCGGCACGCGGGACATGACCTCGACGCCACCGGCGAGGATCAGCTCCTCCATGCCGGACCGGATGCGCAGCGCGGCCTGGTTGACCGCCTCCAGCCCGGACGCGCAGAAGCGGTTGAGCTGCACGCCGGCCACCGTGTCGGGCAGGCCGGCCGCGATGGCGGAGATCTTGGCGATGTCGCCGCCCTGGTCGCCGATCGGCGAGACGACGCCGAGCACGATGTCGTCGATGGTCGACGGATCCAGCTCCGGGAAACGGTGGCGGATCTCGTCGATCAGGCCGACCACCAGGGAGATGGGCTTGCTCTCGTGCAGGGAGCCGGAGGCCTTGCCTCGGCCGCGTGGGGTACGGATCGCGTCGTAGATGTACGCCTCGGGGATGCCCCCGGTAGGGCTACCGGTGCTCATGGTGAAGAACCTCTCCCGGCTCGGGTGCGTGCGACATTGCAGTCACGTTCTTTGTTACAGCAGCACTGTCATATAGGTCAAGCACTCGGTAGGCTGCAGTCCCGTGACCGCCGCCTCATCCGCCGAAGCCGAGCAGCTCACCATCGACCAGCTGGCCAGTCGCAGTGGGATCAGTGTGCGCACGATCCGGTTCTACTCGGGCAAGGGCATGCTCCCACCGCCCAAGCTGCGCGGCCGGCTGGGGCTCTACGGCCCCGACCACCTGACCCGGCTGGACCTGATCTCCGAGCTCACCGGGCTGGGCTTCACCCTCGCCGCGATCGAGGGCTTCCTGGCCGCGCTGCCGGAGTCGATCGCCGTCGAGGACCTGGTGCTGCAGCGGGCCCTGCTCGCGCCCTGGGTGCCCGAGCGGCTGGAGTGCATCACCGCCGAGGAGCTGAACAACCGGGCCGGCCGGACGCTCGGCGACGAGGAGGTCGCCTCACTGGAGGCACTCGGTGTGCTCGAGCGGCACCCGGACGGCAAGATCATGCTGCACGGCGTATCCATCCTCAGCTCGGCGCTGGCCAGCCTCGACATCGGCATGCAGCCGGAGGTGCTGCGCCGCTCGCACGAGCTGATCAGCCGGCACACCGCCGCGCTCGCCGAGGACCTGATGCAGATGTTCCAGGAGGAGATCCTGCAGCCGTACCGGGACCGGGGCCGGCCGGTCACCGAGCGGGCGCGGCTGCGCGAGCTGTTCACCCGGCTCAAGCCGATCGCCGTGCAGGGCGTGGTCACCGCCTTCGGCCGGGCGGTGAACCGCACGATCCGGGAGCACTACACCGACCCCAGCTGAACCATCGGTAACGCTGCGCCGGCCCGGGCGTATTTCCCTGCTGAGTCGAGCCTCAGCTGACCTAGGCTGGCGGCCGCCCCGAGGAGGGATCCCGATGCGCAGTGACCTGTTCGCGCCCAGCCACGCCGAGGCCCAGACCAGCCACGCCGGCCTCACGCTGCAGAACTCCAAGATGCTCAAGGTCGCGCTGAACGGTGACGTGGTCGCCAGGCAGGGCGCCATGGTCGCGTACCAGGGCCAGATGAACTTCGAGGGGCTCGGCTCCGGCGGCATCGGCAAGTTCCTCAAGCAGCAGCTCACCGGCGAGGGCATCCCGCTGATGCGCGTGTCCGGCCAGGGCGACCTGTTCCTCGCCGACCGCGCCGCCGACGTGTTCCTGATCGACCTCGAGGGCGAGAACGACGGCCTCACCATCAACGGCGCCAACGTGCTGGCGTTCGAGTCCACCCTGAGCTGGGACCTGCACCGCGTGCAGGGCGCCGGCGCGCTCTCCACCTCGGGCCTGTTCAACTGCCTGTTCACCGGCCGGGGCCGCATCGCCATCACGTGCAAGGGCGCGCCCGTGGTGCTGAACGTGGACCAGCCGACCTACGCCGACCCGCAGGCCGCCGTGTGCTGGTCGGCCGGGCTGCGCACCGGGTTCCACCGCGCCGACCAGCTCGGCATCGGCACGCTGCTCGGGCGCAGCAGCGGCGAGGCGTTCACCATGAGCTTCGCCGGCCAGGGCTTCGTCGTGGTGCAACCGTCGGAGGAGCCGGCCGGCAGCTTTGTCAGCGGCACCGGCAGCGGTGAGCAGGCCGGCCTCGGCGGCGTGCTCGGCGGCCTCCTCGGCGGCCGCTGACCCGCACCCACCTGGCGGAGCCCGCCCGGCGCCCATTCACCGACCCGGCCGGCAACACCTTCCGGGCGGCAGCCGTTCTTGACAGACTCTCAGCATGCCGCAGGACTGGCCGCTGACCGGGCGTTCAGACCAGCGCGCCAAGGCCATGGCGGCGCTGCGCGAGTCCGGCGGCGTGGTGCTCGCCGGCGCGGCGGGGGTCGGCAAGACGAGGCTGGCCAGGGAGGTCACCGCCGAAGCGGCGCGACGCGGCCAGGTCACCCGCTGGGTCGGCGCGACGGCGTCCTCCCGGAACATCCCGCTGGGCGCCTTCGCCGCGCTGGTCGCCGAGGGCGGTGGAGCGGCGGCGACCCAGCTCGGCCGGGTCGGCGCCGCGCTGCGCGACAGCGTGGACGTGCTCACCGTGGACGACGCGCACCTGCTCGACCACGTGTCCGCCACGCTGCTGCACCAGCTCGCGCTGGAGCGCGCGGTCTGGCTGGTGGTCACCGTGCGCCAGGGCGACCGGCGCCGGACGCGGTGACCACACTGTGGAAAGACGGCCTGCTGGACCGGCTGGACGTGCCCGGCCTCGACGAGCCGGACACCGTGCGGCTGGTCGAGGCGGTGCTGGCCGGGCCGCTGGACGACGCCAGCGGGCGGCGGCTGTACGCGGTCACCCGGGGCAACGTGCTGCTGCTGCGGCACCTCGTCGCCGGGGAGCGCAGGTCCGGCCGGCTCGCCCCGCTGGACGGCGTGTGGCACTGGGTCGGCGAGCCGGAGATCACCCCGGCGCTGCGCGACCTGATCGACGCCCGGATCGGGCTGCTCACCGAGCCGGACCGGCGGCTGCTGGAACTGGTCGCGTTCGGCGAGCCGGTCGGCGTGGACCTGCTGACCTCGCTGGTCGGGTCGGCGGTCGTGGAGTCCGCCGCCCAGCGCGGCCTGATCGCGGTGGACTCGGACGACCGCCGGCTGGAGGCCAGGCTGGGCCACCCGCTGTACGGCGAGGCGGTCCGGGCCAGGGCCGGCTCGCTGCGGGCGCG
>DATAZG010000140.1:0-22989 GCA_036272155.1 Pseudonocardia sp. | reverse complement strand
CCCGCCGAGGCCGAAGAAGTCGTCCTCGGCGCCGACGCCACCCGACTCGGTCAGCCCGAGGACCCGCGCGAACAGGCCGACCAGCCGGGTCTCCAGCTCACCCTCCGGCGCTCGCGAGGTGGTGCGCGCCGGGGCGGGCGCCGGCAGCGCGGCCCGGTCGATCTTGCCCGAGGGCAGCATCGGCAGCGTGTCCAGCGTGATGATCGTGTCCGGCACCATGTGCGCCGGCAGCTGGCCGGTCAGCCAGCCGCGCAGCTCCTCACTGTCCAGAGCGCCGCCCGCCGCCGGGACCTGGTAGCCGACCAGCCGTGTCGTCGGGCCCTCGTGGGTACGGACGGCCGACTGCCGGACGGCGGGGTGGCGGGCCAGCGCCGACTCGATCTCCTCCAGCTCGACCCGCATGCCGCGGATCTTGATCTGGTTGTCCGCCCGGCCGAGGAACTCCAGCACCCCGTCGGCGCGCCACCGGGCCAGGTCACCGGTGCGGTACAGCCGCTCCCCCGGGCCACCGAACGGGTCGGCGACGAACCGCTCCGCCGTGCGCCTCGGCTCGCCGACGTAGCCCCGCGCGAGCGGCAGGCCGCCGAGGTAGATCTCCCCGGCCACCCCGACCGACACCGCGCGCAGCTGCTCGTCCAGCAGGTAGATGGCCGTGTTCGGGTTCGGCCGGCCGATGGTCACCGCGCCGCGCGCGTGGCCCTCCCGGTAGATCTCGTGGCTGACCCCGATGGTCGCCTCGGCCGGCCCGTAGCCGTGGTAGAGCGTGGCGTGGCTGCCGTTCATGCGGGCCCGGAACCGGGCGAACAGCTCGGGGGTGAGCAGCTCGCCGCCGCACCACACGTGGCGCAGGCAGGACAGCGCCGCACCGGAGTCGCCGACGCCGAGCAGCAGCTCCAGCATCGACGAGGTCAGGTAGCAGAAGGTGACCGACTGGCGGGCGATCAGCTCGGCCAGCTCGCCGACCTCCCGCTCGAGCCCCGGCTCACAGACCACCAGCCGCGCGCCGCAGACCAGCGGCAGGAAGATCTCGTTGATCGAGATGTCGAAGCCGAGCGGCGCCTTGAACAGCGCCGCGTCCCCCGGCCCGAAGCCGAGCATGTCGACCTGCCAGAGCAGCCGGTTCGCGATGGCCCGGTGCCGGATCATCGCGCCCTTCGGGGCCCCGGTCGACCCGGACGTGTACATCACGTACGCGAGGTTCTCCGGGTCGAGTGCGGGCAGCGCCGGAGCCCGCTCCTGGGAAACGGCGTCGGCGGGTGGGACGGCGAGCACCGGCACACCCACCCAGGTCAGCGAGCCGGGATCGTGGGACAGCACCAGCACCGGCCGCGAGGTCCGCGCCGTGTCCTCGATCCGCCGCCTCGGCCAGGACGGCTCCAGCGGCACGAAGGCACCGCCGGCGCGCTGCACGGCGAGCAGCGCGACCACCATCTCCAGCGACCGCTCCAGGTGGACGCCGACGGTGCGCTCGGGCCCGACGCCTCGCGCGACCACCTCGCCGGCCAGCCGCGCCGACCAGTCGTCCAGCTCGCGGTAGGTCAGCTCCCGGTCGCCGCACACCACCGCCACGGCGTCCGGGGTAGCCGCCACCTGGTCGGCGAACATGGCCGGCAGCGTGGTGTCCGAGGTCGCCGCGCCGGTGTCGTTCCAGGCCTCGAGCATCCTGGTGCGCTCGGCCGGTGGCAGGTGCTCGAGGGCGGACAGCGGCCGGTCCGGGTCGGCGGCGACCTCCTCGGCGAGCTGGTGCAGCTCGGCGGCGAGGCGCCGCACGGTCGCCGGCTCGAACAGCGCCGTGCTGTAGCGGAGGGAGGCGCTCGGCCGCCCGGCGACCGCGTCGTCCAGGGTGCAGGTGAGGTCGAACTTGGCGATCTCCAGGCGCACCGGGAACGGCGTGTCCGTGACGCCCGCCAGCCGCAGCGGGGGCGGCGTCGCGCCGTTGTAGACGACCATGGTCTGGAACAGCGGCGGCCGGCCGAACACCCGGGTCGGCGCGACCAGGTCGACCACCCGCTCGAACGGCAGGTCCTGCTGGGCGAACGCCGCCAGGTCGGTGGCCGCGACCCGGCGCACCAGCTCGCTGAAGGTCGGGTTGCCGCTCAGGTCGGTCCGCAGCACGACGCTGTTGACGAACATGCCGACCAGCCCGTGCACCGCCGCCGCGCCGCGCCCGGACACCGGCGTACCCACCGGGATGTCCGGGCCGGTGCCGTTGCGCAGGAGCAACAGCCCCACCAGCGCGTGCCACACCACGAACGGCGTGGTGCCCTCCCGCACCGCCAGCGCCCGCAGCGCGGCGAGCACCGGGCGGGCCAGCGGCACCGTCACCACCGCCCCCTCCGGTGCGGTGTCCACCGGGCGCGGGTGGTCGGTCGGCAGCTCGATCTGCTCGGGCAGGTCGCGCAACTGCTCCCGCCAGAACTCCCGCTGCTCGGCCATCTCCGGGCCGTTCAGCGCCGCGCGCTGCCAGCGCGCGTAGTCGGCGTAGCCGACCGGCAGGGCGGCGAACTCGGGCGCCGCGCCGGCCTGCCGCGCCCGGTACGCCACGCAGAGGTCGGCGCACAGCACGGACTCGGACCACTCGTCGGACACCGTGTGGTGCAGCAGGAACAGCAGCACGTGCTCGTCGGTGCCCTGCTCGTCGGTGCCGACGTGGAACAGGGCCGGGCGGAACGCGGGTTCGGTGTCCAGCCGGAACTCGTGGCGCAGCTCCCGCTCGACCTCCGCGTCCAGCTGGCCGCCGAGCCCGCGCTGCGGGTGCACCCGCAGCCGGGCGCCCGCTCGGGCCGCCGCCTCTGTGTCCAGTACGACCTGCTCCGGCACGCCCTCGTGCGACACGATCACGCTGCGCAGCACCTCGTGGCGCTCGACGAGGTCGCCCACCGCCGCCCCCAGCGCGGCCACGTCCAGCGGACCCGACAGCCGGCGGGCGAACGCCAGGTTGTAGTCCGGCGAGGGCCCGCTGACCTGGTACAGGAACCACAGCGCGTGCTGCGGCACGGACAGCGGCCGGCTCGCGGGGCCGCCCGATACCGGCCCGCCCAGCTCCCCGCCCAGCTCCCCGCCCAGCTCCCCGCCGGCCGGTTGTTTCCCGGCCGGCGCGACGTCCCGCCAGTCCGCGTCCCGGCCGAGCTCCGCCACCACGGCGGCCAGCCCGGCGGGCGTCGGGGCCTCGGCGACGGTGCGCACCGAGATGTCGGCGCCCAGGCTCGAGCGCACCTGGGCCACCAGCTTCGTGGCCAGCAGCGAGTTGCCGCCGAGCGCGAAGAAGTCCTGGTCGGCCGACACCGACTCGTACTCGAGCAGCTCGGCCATCAGCCCCCGGATCCGGAGCTCGACGTCCCGGTCGCCGACCGCCGCCCGCTCGGCCGGCGCCGTGGCCGGCACGCTCACCTGCCAGTCCCGCACGGTGAGCGCCGACAGCGGCAGCTCAGGCCGCGCCGCGACGGCGTCCAGCACCTCGGCCAGGTCCGCCAGCAGCTCGTCCACCCGGTCGCCCGAGAACAGCTCGGCGGAGTAGCTGGCCTCGATCTCCAGGTCGCCGTCGATCAGGAACGCTTCCAGCGAGAGGTCGAACTTCTTGGTGCCGTTGTGCACGTTGCGCCAGGTGGTGCGCACGCCGGGCAGCCGGGGGCCGACGAGCCCCTGGGTGAGGAACAGCAGCATCACGTTGAACGGGTCCACATCCCGGGAGCCGCCGCGCTCACGCAGGGCCGCCACGACCTGGTCGTAGGGCATGTCCTGGTGCGCGAACCCGCCCGAGCAGACCGTGTCGGCGCGGCGCACCAGCTCGGTGAAGGCCGGGTCGCCGGAGGCGTCCAGCCGCAGTACGAGCGTGTTGCCGAAGTTGCCGATCAGGGCCTGCGCCTGGGCGCTGTCGCGGTTCATGGTCGCCGAGCCGATGGGCAGGTCGGTGCCGCCGCCGTAGCGGTGCAGCAGCGCCCCGAACGCCGCGAGCAGCACGGTGAACGGCGTGACCCCCGTCTTGGCGGCGAGCGCGGTGAACCGGGCGGTGCGCTCCCGGCCGAACACGATCGAGCGCCGGCCGCCGCCCGCCTCACCGGGGCGGTCCGCCGGCAGCGCGAGCGGGCCGGGCAGGTTGGTGAGCCGGTCGAGCCAGTAGTCGCGCTCCGCCGGGCGGACCGGCGCGTCGGCGAGGGCGGCCGCGAAGTCGCCGTACTGGATCGAGGGCGGCTCCGCCTCGGCGGTGCCGGTCCCTGTGCCTGTCCCGGCGTCGAGCGCCGCCGCGTAGGCCCGCGTCAGCTCGGCGGAGATCACCGGCCAGGTTCCGCCGTCCCAGGCGATGTGGTGCACGACCAGGCCGAGCCGGTACTCCCGCTCGCCGGTGCGGTAGAGCACGGTCCGCAGCGGCCAGTCCCGCGCGAGGTCGAAGCGGTGCCGGGCCAGCTCGGTGACCAGGTCCTCGGCCGTGCCGGGCGGCCGGTCCCGCAGGTCGATCAGCGGCACCGGGAACTCGGCGACATCGGCGGCCGGGTCGATCACCTGGCGGGGCAGCTGGTCGGCCGCGAGCGGGTACCGCGTGCGGAGCACCTCGTGCCGCGCCACCATGGCGCGCAGCGCCTCGCCCAGCGCGGCCACGTCCAGCGCCCCGGCGAACGTCACGTGCAGGCAGACGTTGTAGGCGACACCGGACGGGTCCAGCCAGTCCAGTACCCACATCCGGCGCTGCGCGGGGGACAGCGGCGCGCTGGTCCGGTCGGCGCGGCGGGTGATCGCCGCCGCGGTGCCCCGGTCAGCGCCCAGTCCGGCCGCGGCCAGTCGTCTGCGCAGTACCGCTGCCCGCCGTTCGGTCAGATCACTGTTCATTCGCGAATCACCTTCCGCAGATCGCCCAGGTGCGGGCCGCATGTCCAGAACGGGGAGCCGGGCGAGGTCACCGCAACCGGGCCGCAACCTCGGCCAGCGGGCCGGGGCCGGCCATCTCCCAATGGGTGGCGGCCACCGGGTACACCCGGACCGCCCCGGCCACCGAGGGCCGCCAGAGCTCGGCGAGTGCCACCGGCCGCCGCTCCCGGCTGGCCTCGAACAGCAGCAGGTCACCGGCGTGTACCGGCGTGGCGCCACCGCCCAGCCCGGCCGAGTGGCGCCAGCTCAGCACCACGTTGCACAGGTCGTCGGCGCTGAACCCGGCCAGCGGGCCGTCCTGCCGGTCGACGAGCTCGACGGCCCGGCCGAGGTCCAGCTCGGCGCCGACCGGGTAGCCGCCGACCGGGTAGCCGCCGACCGGGTAGCCGCTGACGTCGAGCAGCTGCGCCAGCCCCCGCTCCAACGACCAGCTCTCCCCCGCCGGCACCGGCTCGCCGACCCCCTCCTGGCCCGCACCGAGGTACCGCGCCGGCACCGAGTCCAGCAGCGCCAGCGTGTCGACCCGCTCCCCGGCGGCCGCCAGCTGGCCGGCCATCAGGTGCGCGACCGTGCCGCCCAGCGACCAGCCGAGCAGGTGGTACGGGCCGGTCGGCTGCACCGCGCGCACCTCCGCGACGTACTGCGCGGCCATCTCGTCCAGGTCACCGGGCAGATCGGTGGTGCTGACCAGGCTGCGCGCCTGCAACCCGTAGACCGGCCGGTCCGGCAGGTGGCCGAGCAGGCCGGCGTAGGCCAGCGCGAGCCCGCTCACCGGGTGCACGCAGAACAGCGGTGCGCCACTCCCCCGGCCGCGCAGCGGCAGCAGCACACCGTCGGCCAGCCTGGGCGCCGCGGTACCGGTGCCGGAGTCCAGCCGGGCGGCCAGCTCGGCCACCGTCGGGTGCTCGAGCAGGGTGCGCACCGCCAGCGGGGTGTCCAGCGCGGCGCGCAGCGTGACGACCAGCCGGGTAGCCAGCGCCGAGTGCCCGCCGAAGGCGAAGAAGTCGTCGCCGACCCCGAAGTCGTCGCGGCCCAGCACCGCCCGGAACGACTCGAGCAGCCGCGCCTCCGTCCGGGTGCGCGCGGGCTCGGCGGACGCGCGCGGGGCCGGTACCGCGCCGGCCAGCGCGGCGCGGTCGACCTTGCCGGACGGCTGCGTCGGCAGCACCGGCAGCTCGACCAGCTCCGTCGGCACCATGTGCTCGGCCAGCCGCGCGCGCAGCCAGGCCCGCAGCTCCTCGCCGGTCGGCGCCTGCCCGGTCCCGGCGGTGTGCCCGGTTCCGGCGGCGTGGCCGGTTCCGGCGGCGTGGCCGGTCCCGGCGGCGTGGCCGGTCCCGACCGAAGGCGCGCCCTCGCGCGGCGCGTAGAAGCCGACCAGCCGACGGGTGCCGGTCGCGTCGGCCGGGCTGAGCACCACCGCCTGCGCGACCCGCGGGTGCGCCGCGAGCACCGACTCGACCTCCTCCGGCTCGACTCGCATGCCCCGGATCTTCACCTGGTGGTCGGACCGGCCGGCGAAGCGCAGCCGCCCGTCCGGCAGCCACGCGGCCAGGTCCCCGGTCCGGTACAGCCGCGACCCGGCATCGCCGAACGGGGAGGCCACGAAGCGCTCCGCCGTCCGCCTCGGGTCGCCGACGTAGCCCCGGCCGAGCAGCAGCCCACCGAGGTACAGCTCTCCGACGACCCCGGGCGGCACCGGGCGCAGCACCTCGTCGAGCACGTAGACCTGGGTGTTCGGGTTGGGCCGGCCGATGGTGGCGCCGTCCCTGCCCCGGCCGGCGCGGTAGATCTCGTGGGTCACGCCGATGGTGGCCTCGGCCGGCCCGTAGCCGTGGTACATGGTGGCAGCCACGGTGGCCCGGAACCGCGCGAACAGCTCCGGGGTGAGCAGCTCGCCGCCGCACCACAGGTGCCGCAGCGCGGCCGTCGCGGCCGGCAGGTCGGGCAGCTCGAGCATCGCCGCGAGCATCGAGGAGACCAGGTAGCAGAAGCTGACCTGCTCCCGCGCCATCACGCGGACCAGCGCCTCGACGTCGCGCTCCTCGCCGGGCGCCGCGATGGCCAGCGCCGCGCCCGTGGTCAGCGGCAGGAAGATCTCGTTGATCGAGATGTCGAAGCCGAGCGGTGCCTTGAACAGCGCCACGTCACCCGGGCCGAAGTCGAGCAGGCCGGCCTGCCAGACCATCCGGTTGGCGATGGACCGGTGCCGGATCATCGCGCCCTTCGGCGCACCCGTCGACCCCGAGGTGTAGATCACGTAGGCCACCTGCTCGCCGTCGATCCGCCGCGCCGGCCCGGCCGCCGAACCGGGTTCGGTCAGGTCGACGGTCACCAGCGGGCCCTCTGTCGGCGCCGGGTGCCGACCGTCCGCGCAGCCGGCGACGACCCCCGCGTCCCGGGCCACCGAGCGCACCCGCAGCTCCGGCCACTCCGGGTCCAGCGGCACGAACGCGCCGCCGGCCTTGAGCACCGCGAGCATCGCCACGACCAGCTCCGGCGAGCGGGGCAGGTGCAGGCCCACCCGGGCTTCGGCGGCCACCCCGAGCCCGCGCAGCCGGTGGGCGACGCGGTTGGCGTGCCCGTCCAGCTCGCGGTAGGTCAGCGCGCCGCCGGCCCAGCTCACGGCGGTCGCGTCCGGTGTCGCTGCGGCCGCCCGCTCGACGAGGTCGACCAGCGTGTCGTCGGTGACCGGCGCGGCGGTGTCGTTCCAGCCGCGCAGCTGCTCCTGTTCGGCCTCGGTCAGCGTGCGCAGTGCGGCGAGCGTCCGGTCCGGGTCCTCGGTGAGCTGCCCGGCGAGGTCGAGCAGCCGGGCACCGAACCGGTCGACCTGTGCCTCGGTCAGTGCCCGGGGCTGGTACTTCAGCGTCAGCTTGAGCGGGTCGCCGGGCGCCGCGACCAGGACCAGTGGGTAGTGCGTCGCGTCCCGTGCCGCGTGGGCGGTGACGGTCAGGCCGGTCCGGCCCAGCAGCTCGGTGAGCCCGCCGCCCGGGTAGTTCTCGAACACCACCAGCGTGTCGAACAGGGGCGCGAACCCGCTCTCGCGCTGCAGCTCGGCCAGGCTGACGTGGTGCGCGTCCAGCAGCGCCGCCTGCTCGCGCTGCACCCGGTCCAGCAGCTGGCCCACGGTCTCACCCGGAGGGAGCCGGACCCGCACCGGCACCGTGTTGATGAACAGGCCGACCATCGAGTCGACGCCGGCCAGCTCGGGCGGGCGGCCGGTGACCGTGGTGCCGAACACCACGTCCGCCGAGCCGGTCGCGGAGGCCAGCACAAGCCCCCAGAGCGCCTGAAGCACCGTGTTCGGGGTGACGCCCCGGTCGCGCGCCAGCGCCACCAGCCGGGCCGACAGCTCCGCGCTCACCGGCACCGGCCGGCGCACCGGCAGATCGGCGGTGGCGCCCGGGTCGGCGACCAGCGTCGGCCCGGCCAGGCCGCCGAGCGACTCGCGCCAGCCGGCCCGCGCGGCTGCCGGGTCGCGCTCGGCGAGCCAGGCCAGGTAGTCGCGGTAGGGGCGCGCCGCCGGCAGGGCGTGCGCGGTACCGCCCGCCGCGTACAGGGTGAACAGCTCGCGCAGCAGCACCGGCACCGACCAGCCGTCCAGCACGATGTGGTGGTTGGTCAGCAGCAGGTGGAACCGCCGCCCACCGAGCCGGACCAGCACCAGCCGCAGCAGCGGCGGCCGGTCCAGCGGGAACGGCCGGGTGCGCTCCCCGATCGCCAGCGCGCGCAGCTCAGCCCGCTGCTCGGCATCCGGCCGGCCGGACAGGTCGACCTCCCGCCAGGGCAGCTCGACCCCGTCCAGCACCACCCCGACCGGGTCGTCGGTCTCCTCGGCGAGGAAGGCCGTGCGCAGCGCGGCGTGCCGCTCGAGCAACAGCTCGGCGCACCGGTGCAACAGGGCGACGTCCAGCGGCCCGTCGATGGCGAGCTCCAGCTGGTAGCGGTAGACGTCGGCGTCCCCGGTCGTGGCGTGAAAGAACAGTCCCGCCTGCAGCGGGGACAGCGGAAGTACGTCGGAGATGCGTGCGGGGGCCCGGGTCACCGGTTCCCGTCCGCCGGCTCGAGCAGGTCCAGGTTCGCGCCGGTCACATCGTCGAACGGGTCACGCACTGTGGCCGTTCCCCCTTGCAGTCCACGGACGGTTGTCACCCAGGTCGGTGTCACTCGGACAGTTAAACCTAGGCTTGCCTAACATAAGGGACAACTCAGCCAAGACCACAAGACTGAGAGCTTTCTCAGCAATATGTGCCGGCCCACCTACCGTCCGGAGGGGCGGCCGCGGGCCTGCTGATTACGGTGCCCGAAGGGGATTCCCGGGGCCTCGACCGCGGTCCGTCGGACCACCGGAACATCGACTGAAGGGGCTGAGCGTGCCGGAGTCGGACCGCGACCTGCGGCAACTGCAGCGGCCGGTGCGCGGCCGGGTGACCGTCGCCGCGGTGTGCCAGACACTGGCCACCGCGCTGTCCGTGGCGCCGCTGGTCGCCGTGGTGGAGATCGGCCGCCGCCTGCTCGCCGGCCGGACCGACGGGCTCTGGGCCATCGCCTGGCTCGCCGTGGGGCTGTTCGCCGCGCGCCTGCTGTGCTATGCGGCGGCCGGGCTGATCAGCCACCTGGCTGACGCCCGGTTGGCCGTGGCACTGCGCCGCCGGCTGGCCGACCACCTCGCGGTGCTGCCGCTGCACTGGTTCGCCGGCGGTGTGTCAGCGACGGTGAAGACGACCGTGCAGGACGACGTCGGCGCGCTGCACCACGCGGTGGCGCACGCCCGGGGCGACCTCGCCGCCGCCGTGACCGGCCCCGCCGTGATCGCCGGCTACCTGCTCTGGGTGGACTGGCGCCTCGCCCTGCCCACCCTCGCCAGCACCGCGCTCGCCCAGTCGGTGCGGATGCGGCTGGCCCGCCGCGCGGCCGACCCGATCCGGCGCATCGCGGCCACCAACACCGAGCTGTCCGGCGCCGCGATCGAGCTGGTCCAGGGCATCAGCGTGGTCAAGGCGTTCGGCCAGGCCCGCGCGCCGGAGCGGTTCCGCCGCGCCGCCGAGGCGTACGCCGACGCGAATGACGAGGCCCAGCGGCTGTTCCTCCGGCAGCGCAGCCTGACCAGGGCGACGGTCGCGCCGGCCACGATCCTGCTGCTCGTCACCGGCTGCGGCACCGCGTTCGTCGCGCTCGGTTGGAGCCGGCCGATCGACACCGTCGCGTTCGTGCTGCTCGGCCTCGGCCTGTTCGAGCTGCTCGCCCCGATCTACGCGGCCCGCGACCAGCGGCGCACCGCCCGCGCCGCCGCCACCCGGGTCGCCGCGCTGCTGCGTGAGCCGGCCGAACCGACGGCCGCGCACCCCGAGACGCTGCCCGCCGGGCCCGTGCCGGTGCGGCTCGACGGCGTGCGCTTCGGCTACGGCGCCGACCGCGAGGTGCTGCACGGCATCGACGCGGTGCTCGAGCCCGGCACGGTGACCGCGGTGGTCGGCCCGTCCGGCGCCGGCAAGTCCACCCTCGGGCTGCTGCTGGCCCGGTTCTGGGACGTCGACGACGGCGCGATCCGGCTCGGTGACCACGACATCCGCGACCTGGACCGCGACCAGCTCTACCGCCGGATCGGCTTCCTGTTCCAGGACGTGGTGCTGTTGCGGGCGTCGGTGCGGGACAACATCGCGCTGTCCGACCCGTCGGCCACCGACGAGGTGGTGTGGGCGGCGGCGAAGGCCGCGTCGATCCACGACCGGATCCTGGCGCTGCCCCGGGGCTACGACTCGGTGGTCGGCGTGGACGCGCGGCTGTCCGGCGGTGAGGCGCAGCGGGTCAGCATCGCCCGCACCCTGCTCGCCGACACCCCGGTCCTGGTACTCGACGAGGCCACCGCGTTCGCCGACCCGGAGTCGGAGGCCGCCGTGCAGGACGCGCTGGCCGAGCTCGCCACCGGGCGCACGCTGCTGGTCATCGCGCACCGGCTGCACACCGTCGTCGGCGCCGACCAGGTCCTGGTGCTGGACTCCGGGCGGATCGCCGAGCGCGGCCGGCACCCCGAGCTGCTCGCGGCCGGCGGCCGGTACGCGCGGCTGTGGGACGCCCAGTACGGGGGCCGGTCATGATCGGCCTGCTGTTCCGGATCGCCGGGACGTTGGACGGCGCCGGGGGGCCGGCTGCCTCGGGCGGGACCGGCGGTTCGCCCGGGGCCGGCAGCGGAGCCGGGGCCGGCCGCGATGTCGGCGGCGATGTCGGCGGCGATGTCGGCGGCGGGACCGGGCGGGATGCCCGGCTGCTGCGCCGGTACCTGCTGTCCACCACGGTCTACGCGCTCAGCGAGGGCGCCGCGTTCGGCCTGCTGGTGCCGCTGCTGACCGCGCTGCTCGGCGGCCGGACCGGGGACGCGGCCCGCTGGCTGGTGCCGCTGGCCGGGTGCGTGGCCGTGGGCTGGGTCGCGCACTACGACATGGCGATGCGCGCGCTGCGGCTGTCCTCGGCCTGGCGGCGGGCGCTGTACGCCCGGATCGGCGACCACGTGGTGGCGCTGCCGCTGGGTTGGTTCGACGAGGCCCGCGCCGGTCAGCTGACGCAGCTGCTCGGCCGGGGGGTCAGCACGGTGGTGCGGGCGGTGAACCTCGCCCAGACCATGATCGCCTCGGTGGTCACGCCGACCACCATCTTCGTGTTCCTCGTCTGCTTCGACTGGCGGATGGCGCTGGCCGTGCTGGTCACGGTGCCGGTCGTGCTGCTGGTGTTCACCGCCGCCCGCCGGCTCACCGACCGCACCGAGGCCGAGCACGACGCCGCCACCGCCGAGGCCAGCGCGCGCCTGGTCGAGTTCGCCGCCGCGCAGCCGGTGCTGCGCGCCAACGGCCGGTCCCGGGGCGGCCGTCAGCTGCTCGACGACGCGCTCGCCGCGCAGCACCGGGCGGCCCGGCGGGAGGTGCTCGGCGGGCTGCCGGGTCAGCACCTCGGCCAGCTCGCGATCCAGCTCGCGTTCACGGCGGTGCTCACGGTCGGGCTGCTGCTGGCCACGGGGCAGGATCCGGTCACCCCGGCCCGGGTGATCGCCCTGCTGGTGCTCGGGGTGCACTTCCTGCAGCCGTTCGAGGTGGTGGCCGGGGCGGCCAGCTCGCTGCGGGTCTGCCGCGCGGCCATGGCCAGGATCGACGCACTGCTGGCCACCCCGCCGCTGCCCGAACCCGCCGACCCGCAACCGGTCGGCGAGCCGTCGGTCGAGCTGGTCGGGGTCCACTTCGGCTACGGCGACACCCCGGTGCTGGCCGGCGTCGACCTGCGCATCCCGGCCGGCAGCACAACCGCGCTGGTCGGTCCCTCCGGTGCCGGCAAGACCACCGTGACCAAGGTGGTGGCGCGGTTCTTCGACGTGGACGCGGGCAGCGTGCGCATCGGCGGGGTCGACGTGCGGCAGCTCTCCGCCGCCGAGCTCGAGCGGACCGTCTCGCTCGTCTTCCAGGACACCTACCTGTTCGACGCCAGCATCGAGGACAACATCCGGATCGGCGCGCCGGGTGCCACCGCGGAGCAGGTCCGCGACGCCGCCCGCCGGGCCCGGGTGGACTCGATCGCCGCGCGGCTGCCGGACGGGTGGGCGTCCCGGGTCGGCGAGGGCGGGCGGCTGCTCTCCGGCGGCGAGCGCCAGCGGGTGGCGATCGCGAGGGCGCTGGTGAAGGACGCGCCGATCGTGCTGCTCGACGAGGCGACCTCGGCGCTCGACGCGGAGAACGAGGCGGCGGTGCACGAGGCGCTGGCCGAGCTCGGCCGGGGGCGCACGCTGCTGGTCATCGCGCACCGGCTGAGCACCATCGCCGGCGCCGACCGGATCGCCGTGCTGGACGGCGGCCGGGTGGTTGAGCACGGAAGGCACACCGAGCTGCTCGCCGCCGGCGGCCGCTACGCACGGCTGTGGTCGGAGCGGGAGCGGGCCCGCGGTTGGCGGCTGAGCAACCGGTGACTTAGGGTCGCCTCACCGAACTGTCACCCATCCGAGGAGGAGCTTTCCCGATGCCCCGATCGCACGGCCGTGCCCGGCGCCGCCCGTTCGCCGCTGTCATGACCGTGCTGCTGGCTCTGCTGCTGGGGGCGGTGGCCGGGTGTGGGGCGGGTTCTTCCGCTGGAGGTGCTGCCGCCCCGGACGGGGCGTTCCACGCCACCGTGACCGGCAAGTTCGGCACCACCACGGTCGACCGCAAACCGGTCCGCGTGGTGGCCATGAGCTGGACCGACGCCGACTTCGCGCTGGCCCTCGGGGTCACCCCGGTCGGCCTCGCCCACACCGACGAAACCCCGGCGGGGCTGCAACCCTGGACGGCGCAGGCGCTCGGCGACACCCGGCCGGTGCAGTTCAACGTGCTCGGCTCCGACCCGATCGAGCAGGTCGCCAAGCTGGCCCCCGACCTGATCCTGGCGACGAAGGACTACAACCTGGCCCACAGCTACCAACAGCTGTCCCAGATCGCCCCGGTCGTGACCTACGTGAACGGGGTCAACAGCGACACCTGGCAGCAGGACCTGGCCAACGTGGCCACCGCGCTCGGCCGGACCACCGAGGCGACCACGGTGACCGCCGACACCGAGGCCCAGATCGCCCAGCAGCGCACCGACCACCCCGAGCTCACCGGCAAGACGTTCAGCTACATCATCGCGCCGACCGCCGCCGGGGCGTACACGGTCAACTCCGACGCCGACGTGTCCGCCAAACTGCTCGACACCCTCGGCATGCGCCTGTCCCCCGCCGTCCTGGGCCTACCGACGTCCGGGCTGCCCGGCCGCGCGCAGCTGAGCATGGAGAACCTCGCCGTGCTCGACGCCGACGTCGTGGTGGCCACCGGATCACCGGACGCGCTCGCCGAGCTGGCCAAGAGCCCGGTGTTCAACAGCCTCTCCGCGGTGCGGCGGGGCGCCTACGTGCCACTCGACTTCACCTCGTCGACAGCGCTCGCCTTCCCGTCGCCCCTGAGCCTGCGCTGGGCCCTCACCGAAGTACTCCCCAAACTCTCCGCCGCCGCCAAACCCTGACGGCCGGAGGGTGGCGGCCGTACCGGCGCACCACTTGTCGCGGGTAGTGGACACCGTGGCCGCACTAGTCGTGGGTAGTGGACGCGCTAACCCGACTTGTCGTTGGAAATAGGCACGACAAGAGCCACCTGTCGTGCCAAATAGACACGACAAGTCGCACCGAGTCGGCGGATCCGCCCGGGCAGAACGACTCAGCGAGACCCTCCAATCCCCCGGAGCCACGCGCCGACCCTGCCCCAATTGTCACAGGTTCTGGACGCGGTGGCCGCACTTGTCGCGGGTACCGGGCACCACGGCACCGACTTGTCGCGGGTACCGGGCACCACGGCACCGACTTGTCGTGGGTATCGGGCGCCCTGAACAGCGACTTGTCGCGGGTAATAGACGCCCCAACCCCACTTGTCGTTGGAAATAGGCACGACAAGAACCACTTGTCGTGCCAAAAGGGCGCGACAAGTCGAACCAGGGACGGCTCGACAAGTCAGCCACGGCAGCCGCCCACCAACACCGTCCAGAGGCGCAGGTAGCCCAGGCTCCACAGGCGGATCTCGCGCGGCTTGAACCGCCCGATGAGCAAGTCGCCACCCAGCCAGTCGACCCCAGACACCAGCCTCAAGCCGACCGCGGCCTCAACCCGAGTGCCGCCCCAACCGGCACCCGGCCCCAGCCCCAGCCCCAGCCCCGGCCCGCCCCAGCCCCAGCCCCGGCCCAGCCCCGGCCCCGGCCCCGGCCCACTGCAGCCTCAACCTGAGTGCCGCTCCAACCGGGACCCGACCTCAACCCGAACCCGAACCCGGCCGGCACCCGGCCAAACCCCGAACCCCGGAACGCGGGCTACGGGTTCTCGGCCAGCCAGTTCCCCAGCTCGCGTTTGTCGATCTTGCCGACGCCCGTCAACGGGAGCGAGTCGCGGACTACGAGCTTGTCGGGGTTGAAGAACCGGGCCAGCCCGCGGTCGGCCAGGAATGCCCGGATCTCCCGCAGCTTGGGGGCACGGCCACCCGCGGCCGCCGTCAGCGTGACCACCGCGTAGACCCGTTCCCCGACGCTCTCGTCGGCCACCCCGAGCACCGCGACCTGCGCGAGAGACGGGTGCGCCAACAGGTGCTCCTCCAGCGTGGCCGCCGAGACGTTCTCGCCGCCCCGGTTGATCACATCCTTGCTCCGGCCCTCGACCACCAGGTGCCCGCTCGGCAGTTGCCGCACCAGGTCACCGGTGCGGTAGAAGCCGTCGGGGGTGAATGCGCCGGCGTTGTACGCGTCCGCCCGGTAGTAGCCGCGCAGCGTGTACGGGCCCCGCGTCCACAGCTCGCCGACCGAGCCAGCAGGTACCGAAGCACCCGTGCCGGAGACCACCCGGATCTCGTCGTCCGGGCAGAGCGGCCGGCCCTGCGTGTCGGCGACCAGCTCGGCGGGGTCGTCGAGGCGCGTGTAGTTGAGCAGCCCCTCCGCCATGCCGAACACCTGCTGCACCGCGCAGCCGAGCGCCGGCGGGATCCGCCTGGCCAGCTCGCCGTCCAGCTTCGCCCCGCCGACCTGCAGCAGCCGCAGGCTGGACCGGTCCCGGGTGTCCCACTCGGCGTTGTCGGTCCACATCCGGGCCATCGGCGGCACCAGGGCGGTCACGGTGACCCGCTCGCGCTCGATCAGCTCGAAGCACACGTCCGGGCTCGGCGCCGGGGCGAGCACGACACTGGCCCCGACGCCGAACGCGCCGAGCAGGCCTGGGCAGGCGAGTGGGAAGTTGTGCGCGATCGGCAGGCTGGCCAGGTACACGTCGTCGCTGGTCAGCTCGCAGAGCTCGGCGCTCGCCCTGGCGTTGTACGCGTAGTCGCGGTGCGTGCGCGGGATCAGCTTCGGCTTGCCGGTGGTGCCGCCGGAGATCAGCAGCACGGCCACCTCACCCGGGTCGACCTCGGGCAGCGCCACGCCGCCCGCCGGCGACGACTCCCCGCCGGCGACCGACGACGACAGCCCTGACAGCGACTCCAGCCCCGTGAACGGACCCGGCTCCCCCGCCACCAGCACGTGCCGCAGCGCCGGCGCGGCGGCGCTGACCCGTGCGGCCAGCTCGCGGTAGTCGAAGCCGTCGTGCTGGTCCGGGATCACGTACGCCACCGCGTCGGACAGCGTGGCGAAGTGCTCGATCTCGACGAACCGGTGCGCCGGCAGCGCCAGCACCGGCACCGCGGCACACCGCAGCAGCGCGAACAGCACCACCACGAAGTCAGGAGTGTTGGGCAGATGCACCACAACCCGGTCGCCCGGCGCGATGCCCAGCCCGCGCAGCCCGGCCGCGGTCGCGTCGGCGCGGCGGTCCAGCTCGGCGTAGCTCAGGCTGGCCCCGCCCGGACGGCCGTCCCGCAGCGCGATCTTGTCGCCAGAACGCGCCGCCCAGTCCCGCAGCAGCCCGCCGAGCGTCTCGTCACGCCAGTAGCCGGCGGCCCGGTAGCGCGCGACGAGCTCGGCCGGCCAGCCGGTCACCCCGTCCAGGCCGGGCGCCCGCACGGCGGCGGGCACCCGCACGGACGCACCCACCGACGCAGCCATCGACGCAGCCACCGCGACACCCGCACCCGGCGCGGTCACGGCACCACCACCCGCTCGTCGAGCTCGTCCAGCTCGACCGGCGAACCCACCGGAGACTGCGTAACCACCGGGGACTGCTCCGCCACCGGCACCAGGAACCGGCTGATGCTGCGCAGCTTCTCCCGGGTCTCCTCCAGCTCGCGCTCCGGGGTGGACTGCTCGACGATCCCGGCACCGGCGCGCAGCCAGGTCCGGCCGCCCTGCTGGAACACCGTGCGCAGCACCAGCGCGGCGTCCAGCGCACCGTCCGCGTCGGCGGTCAGCACGACACCGCTGTACAGCCCGCGCTCGCCCGGCTCGTAGCGGTGGATGGCCTCGCACGCGGCGGCCTTGGGCAGCCCGGACGCGGTGACGGCGGGGAACAGACCGGTCAGCGCGTGCCAGCCGTTGCGCTCGGGCGCCAGCCGCCCGGTCACCCGCGAGGCGAGGTGCTGCACGCTGCCCCGCTGCCGCACGCCCATGAACTCCTCGACCAGCACCGAACCCGGCGTGCAGACCGTGCCCAGCTCGTGCTGGGCGCCGTGCACGGAGACGGCGTGCTCGTAGATCTCCTTCGGGTCATTGAGCAGCTCCTCGCGCAGCTGGGCGTCCCGCTCGAGGTCGCCGGACAGCGCGCGCGTGCCGGCCAGCGGCTGGGTGGACACGGTGCCGTCGGCGCACACCTCGACGACCGTCTCTGGGCTGAACCCGACGGCCCGCAGCTCACCGAGCTCCAGCAGGAACGACCGGGCCGGGGTGTTGCCGCGCCGGCCGGCCCGGTAGGACGCGGGCAGGTCGATCGTGCCCCGCACCGGCACCACCCGGGACAGGATCACCTTGCGCAGCCGCCGGTCCTTGATGTCGGCCACGGCGGCCGCGACGATCTTCTGGTACTCCTCGCCGCCGGCGAGGTCGTCGGTCAGCTCCACCGAGGGCCGGGGCTCCGCCGGCTGCTCCAGCCGCTCGACCCGGTCGCACAGGTCGGCCAGGTCGTCCAGCCGCAGCGCGCGCAGCTCGGCGTTGCCGGCGGTGAGCCGGGCCTCCACGGCCGGCACGACCAGGTGGCCGAGCACGGTGTCGCCGGCCGCCTCCGGCATGCCGTGCAGCAGGTAGCTCAGCTCGAAGCCGAGCCAGCCGTACACCCGCCAGTCGGGGATGCCGGTGTCGGCCAGCAGCTCGCCGATCCGCTGCAACGGCTCGTCACCGGTCGGCACCCGTCGCCAGTCGCCGTCGGTGCGGAGCCGGATGTGGTGGCGGTCCAGCACGATCTCGGCCGCCGCACCGAACCCCACGCCGACCTCGCGCGGGCGCTCGTACAGCACGAAGGGGCCGTCGCCGATGCGGGTCAGCCCGACGCCGGCGGTGATCGGGTCCACGCCCAGCGGCAGGCTCGTCCTGGCGTAGCGCCGGGCGGTCCGCTCCGGTACCCGCACCCCGTTCCGCCGCTCAGGCATGGGCCCGCTCGGCCGCGGCGCGGTCCATCCGCTCGACCAGGCTGGCCGGGCGCAGGTCGGTCCAGACCTGCTCGATGTGGGCCAGGCAGGACGCCCGGTCCGCCGGGCCGTAGCTGGTGGTCCAGCCGGTCGGCACCGCGGCGAACGTCGGCCACAGCGAGTACTGCCCCTCACTGTTCACCAGCGCGACAAAGGTGCCGTGCTCGTCGTCAAAGGGGTTTTCGGACATACCTGTCCCTCCAGGCTCGACATGATGGGCTCCCGGGGGCGGTCCGCGCCGCGACCGGGCGACCGGCCGGACCCGTGCTGGCGGTACTCGACGCACGCCACGCAACGCGCACGACGGCACGCCGGACACGCCACGCGTGCCCCGGCCGCCGCCACGTCTCCCCCTGGCTGACGGAACTACTTAGCCTGCCCATTCTTAGGTGAGGCTAACAAAATCAACGCGTGAGCCCCAGGGGTGTTGACGTGGTCAATGCCACCTACTTTGAGATTGCCTCAGAGCTCCGGACGCCCCTCGACGGCCGGAGTGTGACTGGTGGGTCAGAACGCGATCGTCGTCCGGCCATTGACGAGCACACGGTCCTCGCAGTGCCACTTCACCGCGCGCGCCAGCACGGTGCGCTCGATGTCGGCACCGCTGCGGGTCAGCTCGGCGACGCTGCTCCGGTGGCTCACCCTGGCCACGTCCTGCTCGATGATCGGGCCCTCGTCCAGGTCCTCGGTGGCGTAGTGCGCGGTGGCCCCGATCAGCTTCACACCGCGGTTCTTGGCCTGCTCGTACGGGCTGGCGCCGGCGAAGGCGGGCAGGAACGAGTGGTGAATGTTGATCACCGGCACGTCCACCCTGGACAGGAAGTCGGCCGTCAGGATCTGCATGTAGCGGGCCAGCACAACGAGGTCGACCCGGTCGCGCAGCAGGTCGAGCTGGCGCTGCTCGGCCGCCGCCTTGGTCGCCTTGCTGACCGGGATGTGCTCGAACGGCACCCCGAACGCGGCGACGTCGGCGGCCAGGTCGGCGTGGTTGGACACCACGAGCTCGACCTGCAGCGGCAGCTCGCCCCGGCGGGCGCGCCACAGCAGGTCGAGCAGGCAGTGGTCGTAGCGGGACACGAACAGGGCGACCCGGGTGGGCCGCGCGGCGTCCCTGATCCGGAACTCGGCGGCCAGCGGGCCGGCGACCTCCTCGGCGAAGGCCTGCTCCAGCTCGGGCAGCTGTTCGGCCAGGCCGGGCAGGTGGAACTCGGTGCGCAGGAAGAACTTGCCGCCGACCGGACCGGTCGAGTACTGGTCGGACTGCACGATGTTGGCGCCCCGCCGGTGCAGGAAGCCGCTCACCCTGGCCACGATGCCCGGACCGTCCACACAGGACACCACGAGCCGGCCGATGTCCCCGGCCGAGTCGTCCGGCTTCGGCTGCGCCCGCCGGGCCGCCGGCAGGCCGCCGAGCAGCGGCTCGGCCGACCCGGGCGCACCCCCGCTGCCGAGGTGGTCAGCCGCTTGGTCGGCGGCTTGGTCAGCGGCTTGGTCAGCGGCACTGCGCAGCCCAGGTGCGGACGTCATGTGTAGCTACCCTCTCGGCCCGGTTTCGACGGTCGGTCGACCCGGCCGGCATGGTCCCGGCCGGGTGAGTTGTGCCGAACAGTACCTGTCAGCGGCGCACTGGGGGCGCCGTAATCAGGTCCCGGTACCAGTAGTAGCTGGACTTCGGGATGCGCACCTGGGAGGGGTAGTCGACGTACACCAGCCCGAAGCGCTTCGCGTAGCCGAGCGCCCACTCGAAGTTGTCCAGCAGCGACCAGCAGTAGTAGCCCCGCACGTCCACCCCGTCCGCGATGGCCTCCCGGACCGCGCGCAGGTGCCCGACCAGGTAGGTGACCCGCCCGGGGTCGTCGACGCTCTTGTCCGGAGCCAGGGTGTCGACGTAGGAGCTGCCGTTCTCGGTGATGTAGATCGGCGGCAGGCCCGGGTACTCGTCGCGCAGCCAGCGCAGCAGCCGCCCCAGCCCGGCCGGTTCGACCGGCCAGCCCATCGCGGTCCGGGACAGTGCGGCGGGCGGCACCTCCACCACGTCGACGTCGGTGGCCACCCGGTACGCCGGGTCCTCGTCGGCCGTCGGCGCGTGCTTGGCGTAGGACGGGAAGTAGTTGTTCACGCCGAGCAGGTCCAGCGGCTGGCCGATCAGCTCGAGGTCGCCGTCCCGGCGGAACGAGAAGTCGGTGATCGGCGACCACAGCTCGCGCTCCCCCGCCGGGTACCGCCCGGCCAGCAGCGGGTCGGTGAACACCCGGTTGAGCAGCAGCTCGTTGCGGGCGGCGGCGGCCACATCGGCGGAGTCCTCGGTGGCCGGGGTGACGTGGCTGAGGTTGACCGTGATGCCCAGCTGCTCGCCGCCCCGGGCCTGCGCACGCATCGCCTGCACGGCCAGCCCGTGGCCGACCAGCAGGTGGTGCGCGGCGGCGAGCGCGCCGTGGCCCTCCCGCGCGCCCGGAGCGTGCCGGCCCTCGGCGTAGCTGACGAACGAGGAGCAGTACGGCTCGTTCAACGTGATCCACAGCGGCACCCGGTCGGCCAGCGCGGCGTGCACGATGGCGGCGTACTCGGCGAACCGCTCGGCGGTGTCCCGCACGCGCCAGCCGCCGGCGTCCTCCAGGGCCTGCGGCAGGTCCCAGTGGTAGAGCGTCAGGCACGGGGTGATCCCGACGCCGAGCAGTTCGTCGACCAGCCGCGAGTAGAAGTCGAGCCCCTCGGGGTTGGCCGGGCCCTTGCCGTCCGGCTGGATCCTCGGCCAGGCCACCGAGAACCGGTACGAGCCGACGCCGAGGTCCTTGAGCAGCGCCACGTCCTCCCGGTAGCGGTGGTAGTGGTCGCAGGCCACCTTCCCAGTGTCGCCCCGCGCGATCTTGCCGGGCAGCGCGGCGAAGGTGTCCCAGATCGACCGCCCCCGGCCGCCCTCGTCGACCGCGCCCTCGATCTGGTAGGCCGCCGTGGCGGCCCCCCACACGAAGTCGGCCGGGAACGCCGGGATGTCTGTGGCTGCCACTACTTTCCCTCCACCAGTTCGAACACCGCCGCGCCGAACGGCGGCAGCGTGACGGTCTGCTGAGCCGGGCCGCCGCCCAGCGGGACGAGCGTCGAGGCCGTGTCCGGGTGCACGGTGACCTCGTCGGGGTGCTGGCTGACGAACCAGCCGAAGCGGCGCCCGTCGGCGTGCACCAGCGTGTCGGTGAACACCCGGGGGTCGGCCACGGTGAGCTCGCGGTGCACTCCGGCCACCCGGGCCAGCGCGTCGTAGATCCGGTACGTCGGCTCGGGGTTGACCGCCGCCCGCGCCGAGGCCAGGTACTCCAGCGGGTAGGTGCACAGGATCGTCTCGCCGGCCCCGGTGGCGTGCCGCACCAGCGCCGGCCGGCCGTGCGCGTCCACCGCGACCACCTTCGCGTCGCGCGGCGTCAGCGGCAGGAACGCCCGGCTGTTGTCGTTGCCGCCGGTGGCGAACCGGAGCACCTCGCCGGCCCCGATCGAGCCGAAGTCGTCGGTGAACCGGAACTCCACGACGTCGTCGGAGATGGGGCTGACCAGGCCGTACGCCAGCTCGTGCGTGACCCCGAACATCTCGTCGAAGCCGGCGTGCCAGAACGCCCGGTGCAGGTCGTGCTCGCCGGAGCAGAACGACAGGTACACGGTCGCGCCGTCGGCGGCGAGCTGGCCGAGCTGGCGCCAGGTGGGCGCGAGCAGCTGGCGCACGCAGGGCAGCAGGTACAGCTTGGCGCCGGGGTCCAGCCCGTCCTCCTCCCGGCTCAGTGCCACCGGCAGGCTCGCCTCCCGGGCCGCCACGTAGCCCTGGCGCAGCGTGCGGAACGCGAAGCTCCGGTCGGCCGGCGTGGAGATCGGGTACTCGCGCTCGAGGTAGCTGGTCACCACCAACGCCGCGTCGGCGTCGGGCCGCTCGGTGTGCACGAAGTCGACGGCGGCCAGGGTCTCGGCGAACTCGGCCAGCTCCAGCAGCGGTGCCTTCGGCTCCCCGGTGTTGCTGGTGATGCCGAAGTGCATCTCGAAGGGGTGGTGCCGGTACGGGTCCTGGTCGGCGAGGTTGTCGTAGTCGGTGTTGTTCCAGGCGATCCAGCCGGTGGCTCCGGCGAGCAGCGAGTTGTGCAGCTGCTGGCGGTAGTAGTGCCGCTGGTTGGGCTCGGAGACGAAGTCGGTGGACAGCCCGAACTCCTCCAGCACCACCGGCTTGCCGGCCACCGCCGCGAGCTCGCAGAGGAACCCACTGACCAGGTGCTGGCGGATCTGGTCGGTCTCCATCCGGTAGACGTGCGGCCCGACGAAGTCCACCAGCTCGCCGGTCTGCCGCACCGAGAACCCGTTGTCCTCGCCGGTCACCTCGATGCCCCAGGCGCCGTCGCCGAGGGACACCGGCTGGGTGCCGCCGCCCGCCCGGACCGCCTGCACCATCAGGGTCGCCCAGCTCGTCACGTCCCGGGTCGGCGCGCTGGGCTGGCCGCGGCGCCGGCCGTAGATCGGCATCTCGTTGCTGATCAGCCAGCCCGCCACCGCCGGGTGCTCGTGCAGCGCGGCGACCATCCGCTCGATGAACCAGGCCTGCCGGCTGACCAGCCACACGTCGGCGTAGAGGTCCCGCTCGATACCGCCGCGCCAGGCGGGGTCCCAGTTCTCCCCGGACATGTGCCCGACGATGAAGGTCGGGATCGAGGACATGCCCTGCTCGCGGTGCGCGTCCAGGAAGTCCCGGAACAGCTCGACCTTGGCGGTGTCGATCCGGTCCGGCTCCGGGTGGAAGTCGGGCCAGTAGAAGAAGGAGCGGGTCTGCCGCAGCCCGTGTTCGGCGAGCACCCGCAGCTCGGCGCGCACCACGGCCGGGTCGTAGTTGCGCCACATCAGCGGGCCCCCGGTGCGAGACCAGAAGTTTGCTCCGAGCCAGCTGATGGGCTCGCCGTCGACGGTCAGTTTTCTCGAGGGGCGCCGGATCGGCACGCTTCTCCCTTCAGTTGGCGGAACTGTGCGGGCGGCTACTTCACGGCGCCGGCGGTGAGGCCCTGCACCAGGTACCGCTGCATCAGCAGGAACC
>DATAZG010000139.1:0-51113 GCA_036272155.1 Pseudonocardia sp. | reverse complement strand
CGGTGCGGCACCCAAACGTCACCCCCTGTGCCGGAGGCGAAGACATGCCCCTCTCCGAGCACGAGCAGAGGCTGCTCGATCAGATTGAGCGCGCGCTCATCGCGGAGGACCCCAAGTTCGCGTCGACCGTGCGCGCGGGCCGCCTCCGACGACCCACCCGGCGACGCCGGCTGCAGGGTCTAGCGCTGTTCGTCCTCGGTCTGGTGCTGCTGGTGGTCGGCGTGGCCGTCCACTCCATCTGGGTGGCCAACGTGCCTGTGGTCAGCGTGGTCGGCTTCCTCGTCATGCTGGCCGGCGCGGTGCTGGCCATCACCTCCATCGGCGCCAGCAAGAAGTCGCCGGGCAAGGCGGCCGAGCCGGATCGCAACCGGTTCGGCGGAAAGATGGAAGAGCGGTTCCGGCGTCGTTTCGAGCAGGACTAGCCCTCCCCGAACTCTGTAGCGCACCAGGCGGTCGCCCAGTTGGGTGGCCGCCTGTCTCGCCGTGCCCATCCGATGCCGCGTGCTCATGCGATGCCGCGGGGGCGGGTCGTGGCGGGAGCCCGGTGGCGGCCGAGCCCAGCGTTCAGCCGCCCAGCGTTCAGCCGCCCAGCAGGACGCGGGCCCGGTGGTTCACCCGGCCGGTGACCCGGCGCCACCAGCGGCGCCCCGGCAGCACCGAGCGCGGCCACAGCCGGGCGGCCAGCGGCAGCGGGGCGCTGAGGGACAGGCTCACCCGCACCGTGTGCACCGCCGTGACCAGCGCCTGGCCGGGCCCGGGGTCGGGGTACTCGGAGTACCAGCCGCGCTCCACCGCCCCGATCACCGTCTTGACCGCCTCGACCGCCGCTCCATCCAGCCGGTAGGCCCGGACCAGCTGGCGTGCCGTCGCCCGCAGGGTGTCGTTCTCGGCGGGCTCGCTGCCCCGGTCCTGGAACTCGGCGAGCACCTCGCGCCAGGCCGCCACCGCGCCGTCCGGGCCGCCGGACCCGGCGAGGGCCAGTCGGCGCCGGCGCACCGCACCGCGTGCGGCCAGCGGCAGGAAGAACAGCCCCACCAGACCCAGTAGCAACAGCATCACCAGCAGGATCGCCCACACCGCGACCAGTAGCCCGGCGATGCTCAGCTCCTTGCCGAGCCCGGAGCCGATGCCCTCCGACCCGGTGCCACCCGTGCCGTCGCCAGGGCCGTCGCCAGGGCCATTGCCGGGCCCGTCGCCCGCGCCGGCCCCGGAGTCGCCCGTGTCGCCCCCTCCGCCCGCGGCCGAGCCGGACGAGCCGCCCGGTGAGGACCCGGCCGAGCTGTCCGAGTTCCCCGAGGACCCGGCCGACCCGGAGTCTCCGGCGCCGTCGCCGCCGGACGGGCTGGCGGAGTCGGGCGCCGACGGGTCGGGCTTGGGTTCGTTCGGCGCGGCGCCGGTGCCCGCGCCGGGCTGATCGGCCTTCGGCACCTGGGAGCCCTGGCCGTCCGGCTGCGGGTTGGCCTGGGGGCTCGCCTCGTCGCCGCCGGGCTTGGGCTTGACGACCTCGCCGGTGGAGGGCACCTTGATCGGCACCTGGGGCGCGTTCGCCACGTAGCTGGGCAGCACCGAGCGGCCGTCGTCCAGCGGGGTCGGGTCGAACGGCAGCCAGCCGACGCCGGCGAAGTACGCCTCCACCCAGGCGTGCGCGTCGGCGGTGGTGATCGAGCGGTAGTCGGCGACCGCCTTGCCGGAGCTGAACCCGACGGCCACCCTGGCGGGCACGCCGACGGTACGCAGCATGACGGCCATGGCCGAGGAGAACTGCTCGCAGTAGCCGGTCTTGCCCCTGGTCAGGAAGTCGACCAGTGCGTCGCCGGAGTTGCCGGGCTTGGTCTCCACGCTGTACTTGAAGCCGAACGCCGGGTCCAGGAAGTAGCGGTTGAGCGCCACGGTCCTGTCGAACGGGGTGTGCGCCTGCGCGGTGACCGTCCTGGCGATCTGGGAGATCCGGGGGTCCACGCCGCCGGTGTCCAGGTAGGTCGGGTTGACGTCGGTGGCCGGCGGGATGTTCTCCAGGTTGGCCACCGAGGGATCCGGCATGGCGGCCCGCTCGGTCCAGGCCGGTTCGTGCACCGGCAGCTCGGTGAAGGCCGTGCCGCTGAGCACGTCGTAGTGCCAGCGGCCGGAGACCACACCGGTCACGCCCATCGGCTGGCCGTAGAGCGGCAGCCACTGGTCGAGCAGGCTCATGTTCTGGATGCGCACCGTGGCGGTCGGGTTGTTCACCGGGATGGCCAGCCCGGAGGGCAGCGACTGGTCCAGCGTGACGCCGTTCAACCGGTCCGGCAGCTGCCAGCCCACCTGCGGCACGTACCGGTTCAGGGTCAGCGACCGCAGGTACTGCGCGTCGGGCAGGCCGCGCACCCGGAGCAGCTCGGTGGGGTCGTCGTTGTCCAGCTGGCCGCGCAGCGAGGTGAACGGGTTGAGCCCGAACTGGCCGTGCGCGCTGCCGGGTTCGCCGTCGCCGTTGCCGGTGAACCGGCCGTGCGTGCCGATCGGCTTGGCCAGCACGCCGACCCCGAGAGCGGCGGCCAGCGCGATCGCGGTGAGCACGACGGCCAGCGGCGCGCCGGAGCCGGTCGGCACCGCGCGGCCGAGCCGGTGCAGCACGCGCTGTGGCCCGGAGGCCGGCGGGCCGCCGGGGCGGGCCGGCCGGGAGGTCGGGATGCCGCGCCGGGCCTGCCGGCGGCGGTGCTCGGTGACCAGCAGCAGCGAGTAGCCGAAGGCGCCGACGGCGAGCGACCAGTCCGGCAGCGCGCGCGGGGCCAGCGCGGTCGGCACGGTGTACGCGCCCAGCACCACCAGCCCGCAGACCGCCGGCCCGTGCCCGGCCACCGCCAGTGCGTCCACCCCGATGGCGACCAGCCCGAAGCCGACCGAGACCAGCAGCGCCATCGCCGTCGTGGTCGGCACCGGGGGCACGCCGCCCTCGATCTGGCGCATCGCGGCGCCCAGCCCGTGCCACAGCTCCGCCAGCGCCTCCGGGCCGGGTAGCACCCAGAGCACCGCGTCCGTGCTGAACAGGCCGGTGAGCAGCAGCACCAGGCCGACCAGCTGGACGGCGAGCACGACCACCAGGTGCGGCCGGAAGAGCCGGGTCAGCACCCCGAGCAGCACGACCAGCCCGACCACCGCCAGCACGTACCAGAGCCAGCGGTGGCCCTGCAGCACGCCGCTGAGCGCGCTGCAGCTCGACGCCAGGGCGAGCCCGGCGGCCCACGGTACGAGCCGGGGCGCCCAGCGGGCCGAGGCCAGCGAGCCGGGTGGCCCTGCCCCGTGCGGCGCGGAGCCGTTCGGCGGGCCCCCCGGTCCGCGCGGTGGCGGGGTCGGCCAGGAGCCGGCCGGCGCGACGGGCCAGCTGCCGTCCCGCGGACCGGGTGCCGCGGTCGGCGGCGCGGGTGGCGCCGTCACCGGCCGCTGCCCAACCGGACCGGCAACCGCTTGCAGAAGTCGTTCCAGACCTTGTCCGGGCCGCGCTCCGGCCGCCCGACCAGCACGCTCCAACCGGCCTCGGTGAACGCCCTGGCCGGCGCGGCGACCCCGGTCACCGGCCGGGTCTCCTGCGGGGCGGTCCAGGCGGCCACGTCCAGCAGCACGGCGTGCCCGTGGCCGCCGCCGGAGCCGGCGATCAGCGGCTGCACGGCGGCGGGGTCGACCGCGCCGAGCACCGCGAACAGCTCGCCGCCCTCGGCCGGCGGCGGGACCAGGCCGGGCTGGGTGGACGGGCGGACCGTGGCCAGCACGTCCAGCAGAGCCTCGGGGTCGCGGCCGGTCGACAGCGGGGTGCCGTTCTCGGCGACCAGGGTGACCCGGCGCCCGGCGTTCATCAGGTGCCGGCAGACACTGGCCACCAGCTCGATCGACCACTCCAGGCTGGCCTGCGCGCCGAGGCCCCGGTGCGCGTGGCCGCGGCGGTCCAGCAGCACGGTGACGCCGCCGTGCCAGGGGCGCTCCTCGACGCGGACCATGAGCTTGTCCCGGCGCGCGGTGGAGCGCCAGTGCACGGTGCGCAGCGGGTCACCGGGCTGGTACTCGCGCACCATCGCGTCGTGCTCGCCGAGGCCCCGGCGCAGCCCGGTGGCTCCGGAGTCGCCCTCGCCCCGGCCGAAGCCGTCCGGCAGCCCGGCCAGCTCGGTGACCCGGGGGAGCACGGTGAGCAGGGTGCGCCCGGACAGCTCGCGCTCGTACTCGGCCAGCCCGAGGGGGTCGCTGACCCGCATGGTGAGCGGGCCGATCAGGTGGATGCCGCGCACCGTCGGGGTGATCTCGTAGGCCAGCTCCAGCGGCGCGTCGCCCTTGCGCGGCGGCCGGGTGACGAACCGGGCCGAGCCGCCCAGCGCGTCCGGCAGCTCGTCGGTGAGCACCAGCCCGCCGCCGAGCAGCCGGCCCGAGGTGCACACGGTGAGCCGCGCGCCGGCCGGCGAGCCGGCGGACAGCCGGATCGGCTCCAGGGTGCGGTCGGCCCGCACGACCAGCCGGGTCCGGGCCGCGACCAGCGCCGCGAGCAGCGCGAGCACGATCACCAGCACGCCGATCCTGAGCAGGTCGCGCTCGTTGAGCACGACCGAGCAGACCGACGCCGAGATGCCGGCGGCGATCAGGCAGCGGCCCAGCGTGGTCAGCCCGCTGGCCGCGTGCTGGTGCGGCTCGGCCCCCTGCTCGGGCGCCTGCTTCGCACCCTGCTCGATACCGTGCCCAGCGCCCTGCCCGGCCCGCTGTTCGGGCCCCGGCTCAGCCACGGGCCAGCCCGGGGCCGCCCGGCCCGTGCGGCACGGGCAGGCGGCCCAGCAGGCCGCGCACCAGGTCGGGCGCGGTGCGCCGGGCGGTCAGTGACTCGGGCGTGAGCACCAGCCGGTGGGACAGTACCGGCCCGGCCACCATCTGCATGTCGTCCGGGACCACGTACTCCCGGCCGGACAGCGCGGCCTGCGCGCGGGCGGCGCGGACCAGGTGCAGCGTGGCGCGGGGGGACGCGCCGAGGCGGACCTCCGGCATCCGGCGGGTGGCCGAGACCAGCTCGACGGCGTAGCGGCGCAGCTCGGGGGCCACGTGGATGCCGCGCACGGTGGTCAGCACCGCCTGGATCTCGGCGGCGTCGGACACCGGGCCGAGGGTGTCCAGCGGGTTGTGCGCGGAGTGCTCGTCGACCATGGCCAGCTCGGCGGCCAGGTCGGGGTAGCCGATGCTGATCCGGGCGGTGAACCGGTCGCGCTGCGCCTCCGGCAGGGCGTAGGTGCCCTCCATCTCCACCGGGTTCTGCGTGGCCACCACGAGGAACGGGTTGCCGAGCGGGTAGGTCATGCCGTCGACCGTGACCTGGTGCTCCTCCATGCACTCCAGCAGCGCGGACTGCGTCTTCGGCGAGCCCCGGTTGATCTCGTCGCCGATCACCACGTTGGCGAAGATCGGCCCGGGCCGGAACTCGAACTCGCTGGTCTCGCGGTTGTAGATCGACACGCCGGTGATGTCGCTCGGCATCAGGTCAGGGGTGAACTGGATCCGGCTGACCGCACAGTCGATGGACTTCGCCAGCGCCTTGGCCAGCGAGGTCTTGCCGACCCCCGGCACGTCCTCGACCAGCAGGTGCCCCTCGGACAGCAGCGTCACCAGTGCGATCCGGATGGCCTCCGGCTTGCCCGCGATCACGCGCCCGACGTTCTCGGTGATCCGCGCCGTCACGGTGGCCAACTCAGGCAGTGACAGGGGCGCGGGTCGGCTGCTCGTCGTCGTCATTCGACCTCCCCGTTGTCCGACAGCCCGCGAGCAGTCTGTCAAACCGTGACCCGACGGTCACCGACTCGGTACCCGGACGGGTGCCCTCCCTGGTCGGAGGCCTGGACCCGGGTCGCGCCGCCCCGCGCCCCACCCTGCCCCCACCACCCGCCACGGCGCCCCCCACCCGGCCCCAGCGGCGCCCCCACCCTGCCCCACGCCGGCCCCCGCCACACCGCCCCTTCGCCCCACCTCCGACGTTTTCCCAGGTCAGCAATGAGGGCGGCCGGTGGGGAAGCACGCCCGCCGACCTTGATCGGCACTCCGGCCGGGCATTCGCCCCCACCTTTCCCCACCCCGGATGACCTGGGGAAACCGTGGCCTATGAGGCACGGGGGAGGGATGCGCTCGTTGACTGTGGTGGAAAGTGGGGTAATGTGGTGATCGTTGGAGCCAAGGGGAGGGCGATGCCGATGTTTCTCGGCACGCACACGCCCAGGCTCGACGACAAGGGCCGACTGACACTGCCGGCGAAGTACCGGGACGAGCTGCGAGGGGGGATGATGATCACCAAGGGTCAGGACCGCTGCCTCTACGTCTTCCCCCGCGACGTGTTCGAGCAGCTGGCCCGCAAGGTGGCCGAGGCGCCGTTCACCAACGAGTCGGTGCGCGCCTACCAGCGCTACCTGTTCGCCGGTACCGACGAACAGAACCCCGACTCGCAGGGCCGCATCCCGATCACCGCCGAGCTGCGCCGCTACGCCGGGCTGAGCAAGGACTGTGTCGTCATCGGCGCGGTCAACCGGCTCGAGATCTGGGACGCCCAGGCCTGGCAGACCTATCAGGAACAGCACGAGGACGACTACGCACAGGCTCAGGAGGAGGTGCTGCCCGGCATGTTCTGACATGTCGAGGTGGCACGGAGCCGGCCCGGGTGTCCCGAGGCCTCCACTCCGCTGCTGGTGGCCCTGGCGCACCTTCCCCGGTGCCAGGTCCGCCGGGAGGGGAGCGGGGACCTCGGGACATCCGGGTTCCGCACCCGGTGCGCGGTGCAGCTGACGAAGGACGAAAGGGGGCGGCTGATGGCGGAGCCAGATGCGGAGCCGGCCGCCCAGCACGTGCCGGTGCTGCTGGACCGGGTCCTCGAACTGCTCGCCCCCGCGCTGAGCGCCGGCCCCACCGTGGCGGTCGACTGCACGCTCGGCCTCGGCGGGCACGCCGCCGCGCTGCTCGCCGCCCACCCCGAGCTCACCCTGGTCGGGCTGGACCGCGACCCGCAGGCGCTCGAGCTGGCCGGCCGCCGGCTGGCCCCCTACGCCGGGCGCACCCACCTGGTGCACGCCCGCTACGACGAGCTGCCCGACGTGCTCGAGGAGCTGGGTATCCCCGAGGTGCACGGCGTGCTGCTGGACCTCGGCGTGTCGTCGCTGCAGCTGGACGCGGTGGACCGGGGCTTCGCCTACTCCCGGGACGCCGCGCTGGACATGCGGATGGACCCCACCACGGGGCAGACCGCCGCCGACGTCGTGAACACCTACCCGCCCGGCGAGCTGATCAGGGTGCTGCGCGACTACGGGGAGGAACGGTTCGCCAAGCGAATCGTCTCCGCCGTGCTGCGCCGCCGCGAGCAAGCCCCGCTGCGTACCAGCGAGGAGCTGGTCGAGCTGCTCTACGCGGCGGTCCCGGCGGCGTCCCGGCGCACCGGCGGGCACCCGGCCAAGCGGACGTTCCAGGCGCTGCGGATCGAGGTCAACAGCGAGCTGGAGTCCCTGGAGGGGGTACTGCCGGCCGCGCTGGACGCGATCGGGGTCGGTGGGCGGCTGGTCGTGCTGGCCTACCAGTCGCTGGAGGACCGGCTGGTCAAGCGGGCCTTCGCGGAGGGCGCCCGGTCCCGCACGCCGGCCGGGCTGCCGGTCGAGCTGCCCGGGCACGGCCCCAGCTGGCGTCTGCTCACCCGGGGCGCCGAGACCGCGTCCGACGCGGAGATCGAGAGCAACCCGAGGGCGGCCTCGGTCCGGCTGCGCGCCGGCGAGCGAATCGCGGTGGCGGCATGAACGAGTTCCGGGCGCGCGCCCGCCGTGCCGCGCCGTACCGACCGACGCCGTACCGACCGACGCCGTACCAACCGACCGAGTGCAGTGAGGTGCAGCGATGAGTGCCCCAGCGGTAGAGCGGCCCCGTACCGCCCGTCCGGCGGCGCGCCAGCCCATCGCCCGCCGGTCCACCGGAGCGCCCGCGCCCCGCGACGCGGGCGGCGCGGTCGGCCGCGCCTACGCGCGCCGGGCGGTTCGCGAGCAGCGCCAGTCCGGTGAGGCGAACGCCGCCGCGGCCGGCCGCTCCCAGTTCGTGCTGCTGATCATGGTGCTGTTCGGGGTCGGGCTGGTCGCCTCGCTGTGGCTGTCCACGACGGCCGCCGCCGACTCCTACCGGCTGGACGCGGCCCGCCAGGCCACCAGGGACCTGTCCGAGCGCAGCGAGTCGCTACGCACCGAGATCGCCACGATGCAGTCCGCGCCCACGCTCGCCCAGGCGGCGCAGCAGATGGGCATGGTGCAGGTGTCCGACGTGGCCCGGCTGGTCGTCGCGCCGGACGGCAGTGTGGCCGTGGTCGGCACGCCGAAGGCCGCGGTGGCCCCGTACGTGCCGCCGCCCGTGCTCGCCCCGGCGCCGCCGGTGCCGGGCCAGCCGGTCGACCCCGCCCAGGGCCAGCCTGTCGACCCGGCCCAGGCCGCCGCGGAGGGTCAGCCGGCCGACCAGGGTCAGCAGTCCGAGCAGCCGGCGGACGCGGCCGGCGCCGACGGCCAGGGGACACCGGGTCAGCCGCAGGTGCCGGCGGTGCAGGGCCCGGCCGCCGAGTCCGGCCCGCAGCTGGCCGTCACCCAGCCCTCGGCCGGTACGCGGCAGTCGTCCGGTAGCCAGCCAGCGGCCGGTAGCCAGCAGGCGGCCGCGACCCGGCAGACGCCGCGGCAGTTCGCCGCCGCCGCGCAGGCGCAGCAGCAGACCACCCAGCAGCAGACCACCCAGCAGCCGAGTGTCCAGCAGCGGACCGCCGGCGCACCGACCCAGCCGGCCACCGGTCCCGGGCACTGATGCGCACCGCGACACCCCCGAGGAGCCGTCCGAAGGCCCGGTCGAGCCCGCCGGTCCGCCGCCCCCGCCGCCCGGCGGGCACGCGCCCGGACGTGAACCGGCGGCTGGTCGCCGGTCGGCTGATCATGGTGACGCTGCTGGCGCTGGCCGGCCTGAAGCTGGTCACGGTGCAGACGGTGCAGTCCGGTCAGCTGCGCGCCGACGGGGACAAGCAGCGGGTCACGCGGCTGCCGCTGCCCGCCGAGCGCGGTTCGATCCTGGACCGGGCCGGCACCCCGATGGCGTTCAGCGTGCAGGCCAAGGCGCTGATCGCCAACCCGTTCCTGATCAGCAGGAACCAGGGCGCCAACGCGATCAACCGGAAGACCCAGCTCGCGATCGGCATCGCCCAGCTGACCGGCGCCGACGCCAACCAGCTCTACGCCGCACTGAACACCGACAAGCACTACGTGATCCTCGTGCCGCTGGTCGAGCCGGCCGTGGCGCGCGCGGTGATCGAGCAGTTCCCGGAGATCGGCCAGGAGGACCGGGAGTCGCGGCAGTACCCCGGTGGCCCGCTGGCCGCGAACATCCTCGGCGCCGCGTCCTGGAACATGGACCAGCACAAGCTGCACGGCGTGGTCGGCCTCGAGGCGTCGCAGGAGAGCCTGCTGGCCGGTACCGACGGCTTCCGCGTGGTGGACACCGCGGAGGGCGGCGACACCGTCATCCCCGGCAGCGAGCGCGCCGAGCGGGCCGCGGTGCCCGGCTCCAGCCTGCAGCTCACGCTGGACTCCGACCTGCAGTACACCGTGCAGCAGCAGCTCGCCGCGTACGTGAACCTGCACGGGGCGAAGGACGGCAGCGCGGTCGTGCTGGACGCGCGGACCGGCGAGGTCAGGGCGCTGGCCACCAACGCCACGTTCGACCCGCGCGACCTCGCGGCGGCCAGCGCCAACCAGCTGGGCAACCCCGCGGTGACCACCCCGTTCGAGCCCGGCTCGGTCAACAAGATCATCACCATGGCGGCCGCGCTGGACTCCGGGCTGGACAACCCGATGACGGTCAAGGACGTGCCGGACAGCATCAAGATCGCCGACCGGACCATCCACGACGCCTGGACGCACCCGCAGCAGAAGTTCACCCTGACCGGCATCCTGGCCCGCTCGTCCAACGTCGGCACCCTGATGACGGCGCAACAGATCGGCCCGGACCGGTTCTGGACGATGCTGAACAAGATGGGCCTCGGCCGGCGGACCGGTCTCGGGTTGGCCGGCGAGAGCCCCGGGCGGGTGCCGCCGAGGGATACCTGGTCGGGCTCCACGTTCGGCAACCTGCCGATCGGCCAGGGACTGTCCATGACCGTGCTGCAGCTGGCCGGCATGTACCAGTCGGTGGCCAACGACGGGCTGCGCGTGCCGCCCCGGATCCTGCAGGCCACCATCGACCCGGACGGCACCAAGCACGTCGAGCCCAGGCCCGACCCGGTCCGGGTGGTCACGCCGCAGATCGCCCAGCAGCTGCGCCAGATGCTGGTCGCGGTGACGCAGGCCGGCAAGGGCCTGCAGCGCGGCACCGGGGTGGACGCGGCGGTGCCCGGGTACGAGGTGGCCGGTAAGACGGGCACGGCACAGCAGGTCAACCCGGCGTGCGGCTGCTACTCGGCGGACAAGTACTGGATCACCTTCGCCGGCATGTTCCCGGCGCAGTCGCCGAAGTACGTGGTCGCGATCATGCTGGACGCGCCGACGCACGGGCAGAACGCCGCCGGGCTGTTCCACCAGATCGCGTCCACGCTGGCGCAGCGCGACCAGATCCCGGTCGACCCGGCGCCGGCGCCCATGGTCCCGCTCGTAGTTCCCTGACCCAGCCCGAGCCGGCCCCCGCGCCGCCTCGCGCCACCCCGTTACCGAGCTGCCCAGGAGGCTGGTTTTGGTGCGCCCGAACCGGCCCGGTGTGCAGTTGGGTAACAAGTTGCTGTGCGTGCGGGGGAGCGGCTACGGCGCCGTCCCGGGGGGTTGGGCGCGCAGTGATAACAACGGGCCGTCGCTCAGCGGGCGGTGCGGCACGACGGGCGGCCGGGCCGGCCACCCGCCCCAGGTCGGGGACCCGGTGCCCCGCCAGGCCTCGATCATGGCGCCGGTAGCCTTCCGCGACGTGCCCCCGACCCAGATCGCGGCCGCCGCGCCGGTCGCCCCGCGACCAGCGCGGACCGCGCCCACCGCGCTGGCCGAACTGGCCGCGCTGGTCGGTGCCGAACTGGGTGGCCAGCCAGGTGCTCCGGCGGGCGCCGAGCCAGGTGCCCAGCCGGATTCCACCGCGAGCGATCAGGTCACCGGAGTCACCCTGAGCACCCAGGACGTGCGGCCCGGCGACCTGTTCGCGGCGCTGCTCGGCACCCGGGCGCACGGGGCCGACTTCGTCGCCGCCGCGGTGGCCGCCGGCGCGACGGCCGTGCTCACCGATCCGGACGGTGCGCGGCGGCCGGCCGTGCTGAAGGCCCGCGTGCCCACCCTCGTGGTCGACGACCCGAGGGCGGTGCTCGGCGCGCTGGCCGCCCGGGTCTACGGCGACCCGACCACCCGCATCCCCGTCCTCGGCATCACCGGGACCAGCGGCAAGACCACGGTGAGCTTCATGGTCGAGGCCGGGCTGCGCGCCGCCGGCAAGGTCACCGGGCTGGTCGGCACCGTCCGGACCACCATCGCCGGCCAGCGCTGGAACGCCTCGCTCACGACCCCGGAGGCCCCGGACCTGCAGGCGATGTTCGCGATCATGGTCGAGCGCGGGGTCACCCACGCGGTGATGGAGGTGTCCAGCCACGCGCTCGCGCAGCACCGGGTCGACGGCACCCGGTTCGCGGTCGGCGCGTTCACCAACCTCTCGCAGGACCACCTGGACTTCCACCACGACATGGCGAGCTACTTCGGCGCGAAGGAGCTGCTGTTCGACGGGCGCGCCGAGGTCGAGGTGGTCAACATCGACGACGAGTGGGGCCGGCGGCTGCTGCGGCCGCACACCGTGACCGTGTCCGCGAGCGGCCGCCTCGACGCCGGCTGGCGGGCCGAGGCGGTGCTGCCCACCGGTGACGGCGGCCAGCGGTTCGTCGCGATCGACCCGGCCGGCACCCGCACCGCCGTCAACCTGCCGCTGCCCGGCGGGTTCAACGTGGCCAACGCCCTGCTTGCGCTGGCCTGCCTGGACCGGGTCGGCGTGCCGGCGGCCGTCGCCGCGGAGGGCATGGCCGAGGTGGTCGTGCCGGGCCGGCTGGAGCGGGTGGACGCCGGCCAGCCCTACCTGGCGTTCGTCGACTACGCGCACAAGCCGGGTGCGGTGGCGGCCCTGCTGGACACCCTGCGGGACAGGCTGCGCAGCCCGGAGCACCGGGGCGGCCGGCTGATCGTCGTGCTCGGCTGCGGCGGTGACCGGGACGCCGCGAAGCGCCCGCTGATGGGCGCCGAGGCGGCCCGCCGGGCGGAGCTGCTGGTGATCACCGACGACAACCCGCGCAGCGAGGACCCGGCGGTGATCAGGGCGGCGATGCGAGCCGGCGCACTGGCCGCCCCACCGCTCGGCGACGTCATCGAGGTGGGCGACCGCCGCGACGCCATCGCCGCCGCCGTGGCCCGCGCCGGCGACCGGGACGTGCTGGTCGTGGCCGGCAAGGGCCACGAGACCGGCCAGGAGGCGCACGGCGAGCGCCGGCCGTTCTCCGACGTCGACGTGCTGACCGAGGCGATCCACGCCCGGGAGGCCGATCGATGATCCCGATGACGCTGGCCGAGGTGGCCGAGGCCGTCGGCGGCCGGCTGCACCTGAGCACCGGCGACGAGCTGGTGGCCGGGTCGGTGGAGTTCGACTCGCGGGCGATCGGCAAGGGCGGGCTGTTCGTCGCGCTTCCCGGCGAGCGCGTGGACGGCCACGACTTCGCGGCCACGGCGCACGCCGCCGGCGCGGTCGGGGTGCTCGCGGCCCGCCCGGTCGAGGCACCGGCGGTGCTGGTCGGCGAGCCGGGCGCGGACCGGGAGCGGCAGAGCGCCGCCGTGCTGGCCGCGCTGAGCGCGCTGGCCGCCGAGGTGGCCCGCCGGCTGCCCGCGCTGGAGATCGTCGGGCTGACCGGGTCGTCCGGCAAGACCTCGACCAAGGACCTGGTGGCCGCCGTGCTGGCCCCGCTGGGTGCCACGGTGGCCCCACCGGGGTCGTTCAACAACGAGATCGGCCACCCGTGGACGGTGCTGCGCGCCGACCGGCTCACCCAGCACCTGGTGCTGGAGCTGGCCGCCCGGGGCCTCGGCCACATCGCCGCGCAGTGCGCCGTGGCCCAGCCCAGGATCGGCGTGGTGCTGAACGTCGGCAGCGCGCACCTGGGGGAGTTCGGCTCCCCGGACGCGGTCGCGCAGGCGAAGGGCGAGCTGGTGGAGGCGCTCCCACCGGCGGTGCGTGGCGGGGTCGCGGTGCTCAACGCGGACGACCCGAGGGTGGCCGCGATGGCGTCCCGCACCTCGGCGCGGGTGCTCACCTTCGGCACCGAGGGCAACACCGTGGTGGGTGCGACCCCGGACCTGATGGCCACCGACATATGGCTGGACGACGCCGGCCGCCCCGGGTTCCGCCTGATCACACCCGCGGGGGAGACCGAGGTCGGGCTCCAGCTCGTCGGGGCGCACCAGGTGAGCAACGCGCTGGCGGCGGCCGCCGTGGGCCTTGAGCTCGGCGCCGACCCGGACCAGGTGGCCGACGTGCTCAGCGCCGCCCGCCCGGCCTCGCGCTGGCGGATGGAGGTCACCACCCGGCCGGACGGGGTGACCGTGATCAACGATGCGTACAACGCGAACCCGGAGTCGATGCGCGCCGGCCTGGAGGCGCTGGTCGCGATCAGCGGCGCCGACCGGCGCGGCTGGGCGGTGCTCGGCGCGATGGGGGAGCTGGGCGACACCGCCGAGGCGGCGCACGTCGGGGTCGGGCGGCTCGCCGCGCGGCTCGGGGTGCGGCACCTGGTCGCGGTCGGGGCGCCGGACTACCGGGCCGGGTACGGAGAGGAGTCGATGGTCGTGCCGGACGTGGCGGCGGCCCTGCAGCTACTCCACGAGCGGCTGCGGCCGGGCGATGTGGTGCTGGTCAAGGCATCCAGGGCGGTCGGGTTGGAGCGGGTCGCGGCCGGATTACTGGCCGGGACCGACGAACCCGGTGCGCCGGGCGATTCTACGGAGGGTGCCCAGTGAGGGGCATCATGATCGCCGCCGGGGTGGCACTGGCGGTGTCCATCCTGCTCACCCCCTACCTGATCAGGTTCTTCGCCCGGCAGGGCTTCGGCCAGGAGATCAGGGCCGACGGCCCGGCCAGCCACCAGGCCAAGCGGGGCACCCCGACGATGGGCGGGGTGGCCATCCTGGCCGCCATCTGGATCGGCTACCTGGCGGCGCACCTGACGACCGGGGAGGCCGGGGAGGGTCCGACCGCGTCGGCCTGGCTGGTGCTGCTGCTGGCCACCGCGCTCGGCATGGTGGGCTTCCTGGACGACTTCATCAAGCTGCGCCGGCAGCGCAACCTCGGGCTGAACAAGACGTCCAAGCTGGTCGGCCAGCTGCTCACGGCGGTGGTCTTCGCGATCCTCGCGCTGCGCTTCGCCAACTCCTCCGGGCTGACTCCGGCCTCGGTGCGGCCGTCCTTCGTGCGGGACATCCTGGTGCTGTCCTTCGGCACCGTCGGCTTTGTGCTGTTCTGCTACCTGCTGGTCACGGCCTGGTCGAACGCGGTGAACCTGACCGACGGGCTGGACGGGCTGGCCGCCGGCACCTCGGCGATGGTGCTGGCCACCTACGTGATCATCTCGTTCTGGCAGTTCCGCTACACCTGCGCGCTGCTCGAGCCGCACCCCGGCTGCTACTCGGTCCGCGACCCGCTGGACGTGGCACTGGTCGCGGCGGCCGCGATGGGCGGCTGTGTCGGCTTCCTGTGGTGGAACGCCGCGCCGGCCCGGATCTTCATGGGGGACACCGGCTCGCTGGCCCTGGGCGGGCTCGTCGCCGGGCTGTCCATCGTGACCCGCACCGAGCTGCTGCTGGTCATCATCGGCGGGGTCTTCGTGGTGGAGGCGCTGTCGGTCACGCTGCAGATCGTGGTGTTCCGGGCGACCCGGCGAAGACTCTTCCGGATGGCGCCGTTCCACCACCATTTTGAGCTCGCCGGCTGGGCCGAGACGACCGTGATCATTCGCTTCTGGCTGCTCGCCTCGATCTGTTGCGCGCTGGGGCTGGGCATCTTCTACAGCGAGTGGCTGGCCGCCGCCTCCGGGGGCTGACCCCGTGTCGCCTGAGCTGACCGACCTGCGCGGTCGCCCGGTGCTGGTGGCCGGCGCCGGGGTGTCCGGGCTCGCGGCCGCCGACGCGCTGGTCGAGCTGGGCGCCGAGGTGACCGTCGCGGACGGCGTGGCGTCGCGGCTGGAGGAGCTGCCGGCCGGGGCCCGGGGCGCGCTCGGGCTGACCGAGCCCCCGCCGGGCACCGCCCTCGTAGTGACCAGCCCGGGCTGGCGCCCGGACGCCCCGCTGCTGGTCGCCGCCGCCCGGGCGGGCATCGAGGTGATCGGCGAGCCCGAGCTGGCCTGGCGGTGGACGCGGCCGGGTGGCCCGTCCGCCGGCGCCGGCCCGAGCGCTGAGGTGCGCTGGTTCGCGGTGACCGGTACGAACGGCAAGACCACCACGGTCGGCATGCTGGAGTCGATCCTGCTGGCCGCCGGCCGGGACGTGGTGGCCTGCGGCAACGTCGGCACCCCGGTGATCGACGCGGTGCGCGGCGCCACGCCGGGGCGGGTGCGCGAGCTCGCGGTGGAGCTGTCCAGCTTCCAGCTGTACTGGTCCCCGTCGCCGCGCCCGGCGGCCGGCTGCCTGCTGAACATCGCCGAGGACCACCTGGACTGGCACGGCGGCATGGCCGGCTACCTGGCGGCCAAGGCGCGGGTGCTGACGGGCGCGGTCGCGGTGGGCGGGGTGGACGACCCGGTGGTCGCCGCCGCGCTGGCCGACGCGCCGGCCCGGCGCCGCGTGGGCGTGACACTCGGCGAGCCTGAGGACGGGCAGCTGGGTGTGGCCGGCGGCGCGCTGCTGGACCGGGCGTTCGGCGCCGGCCCGGTACCGCTGGCCGAGGTCGCCGGTATTCGCCCCGCCGGGCCGCCGGGGGTGCTGGACGCGCTGGCCGCCGCCGCGCTGGCCAGGGTCGCCGGGGTGAGCCCGGAGCAGGTCGCGGCCGGGCTGGCGGCGTTCACCCCGGCGGCGCACCGGGGCGGGGTGGTCGGCGAGCTCGGCGGGGTCCGGTTCGTGGACGACTCGAAGGCCACCAACCCGCACGCGGCGGCCGCCGCGCTGGCCGGGCACCCGAGGGTGGTGTGGATCGCCGGTGGCCAGCTGAAGGGCGCTTCGGTCACAGATCTGATCCATCAACACGCACATAGGTTGGTCGGAGTAGTCCTCCTGGGTACCGATCGGGGGATGTTCCGTGACGCACTGTTGCGACACGCACCCGAGGTCCCCACGGCCGAGGTGCCGGCGGGTCAAGATGCCCCCATGACTGACGCGGTACGGATGGCCGCCGGGATGGCCGCGCCAGGTGATGTGGTGCTGCTCGCGCCGGCCGCTGCTTCCCTGGACCAGTTCGCCGGATACGCCGATCGCGGCCGGGCCTTCGCGGCCGCCGTGGCGGCCCTCGCGGCGGTTGCCAGGTGACCGGGACCCGACCCGGCGGCCCACGACTCACCCAACCAGGCGCATCCGAGGCGGCGGCCAACGCGGCCCGCAACGCCGCCAAGGCCCGCGCCGCGCTGACCGCCTGGCTGGCCCGCCCGCTGACCTCGCTGCACATCGTGCTCGGCGTGTTCGGCCTGCTCACCCTGCTCGGCCTGGTGATGGTGCTCTCGGCGTCCAGTGTGGAGTCCTTCGAGCAGGTCGGCTCGTCGTACTCGGTGTTCCGCCGTCAGCTGCTGTTCTGCGTGGCCGGGCTCGCGGTGTTCTGGTTCGGCATGCGGATCCCGCCGAAGGTGCTGCGCGCGCTGGCGCCGGCGCTGCTGGTCGGCTCGATACTGCTGCTCGCGGTGGTGCTGATCCCGGGCATCGGCCAGGTGCGCGGTGGCGCGCGGAGCTGGTTCGTGGTCGGCCCGATCTCCATCCAGCCCGCCGAGATCGCCAAGGTGGCGCTGGCGCTGTGGGGGGCTCACGTGATGGCCGCCCGGCAGCGGGTGCTCGGCAACTGGCGCCAGCTGCTGTCCCCGCTGCTGCCGGTCTCGCTGGTGCTGTTCACCCTGATCGTGGTGGAGCCCGACCTCGGCACCGCGGTGTCGCTGGCGATCGTGGTCTACGCGCTGCTGTTCTTCGCCGGCGCGCCGCTGCGGCTGCTCGGCGCGCTGACCCTGGGCGGCGTGGTCGGCGCGGTGGTGCTCGGCTTCAGCGCCGGCTACCGGCAGAGCCGGATCATGTCCTTCCTCTCCCCGAACGCCAGCGACCCGCTCGGCTCGGCCTACCAGGCGAAGCAGGCGCTGTACTCGCTGGCCGACGGCGGACTGTTCGGCGTCGGCCTCGGTCAGGGCCGGGCCAAGTGGAGCTACCTGCCGAACGCCCACAACGACTTCATCTACGCCATCATCGGCGAGGAGCTCGGCATGGTCGGCGCGGTCGCCGTGCTCGTGCTGTTCGGCCTGCTCGCCTACGTGGGGCTGCGCATCGCCACGCGCAACACGGACCCGTGGTTGAAGCTGGTGGTGGCCACCCTGACCGTGTGGATGGTCGGCCAGGCCACGATCAACATCGGCTACGTGGTGGGATTGCTCCCGGTGACCGGCATTCCGCTGCCGCTCGTGTCCTCAGGAGGTTCCGCTCTGGTGACCGCGATGTTCGTCGGGGGCCTGCTGGCCAACGCCGCCCGGCACGAGCCGGAGGCGATCGCCGCGCTGCGCACGCACGGCCAGGGCCGGGTGGCCAAGCTGCTCGGGCTGCGGCTGCCCGAGCCGTACCGCGCGCCGGGTTCCCGCCCGTCCGCCCGCTCCGCCACGCCGACCCCCCGGGCCCCCCGGGACGCCCGCCCGCCGGCGCAGCGGTCCGGCGCGTCGTCCTCGGGCTGGGGTGCCGGCTCGCGCCGGGCCGCGCAGCGGCAGGTGCCCGGCCAGCGCGACGGGCGCCGCCAGATGCCGGGTCAGCGGGGTCGGCGATGAGCCTGTCCGTCGTGATCGCCGGTGGCGGCTCGGCCGGGCACATCGAGCCCGCGCTGGCCTTCGCCGACGCCGTCCGCCGGCTGCGCCCGGACGCCCGGGTCACCGCGCTGGGCACCGAACGAGGCCTGGACCGCACCCTCATCCCCGCCCGCGGCTACCCGCTGGAGCTGATCCCGCCGGTGCCGCTGCCCCGCAAGCCCACGCCCGACCTGTTGAAGCTGCCGGCCAAGGTGCTCGGTTCGGTGCGCGCGACCCGGGCGGTGCTGCGCCGGGTCGAGGCGGACGTGGTGGTCGGCTTCGGCGGCTACGTGGCGCTGCCGGCCTACCTGGGCGCGCGGGGCCGGGTGCCGATCGTGGTGCACGAGGCGAACGCCAAGGCAGGGCTGGCCAACCGGGTCGGCGCGCGGTTCGCCGCCCGGGTCGCGGCCGCCGTACCCGACAGCGGGCTCGCCGGCGCCGAGATCATCGGCATCCCGCTGCGCCGCCAGATCAGCACGCTGGACCGGGCCGCCGAGCGCGCCGCCGCCCGCGAGCACTTCGGGCTGCCCGCCGACGCGCCGGTGCTGCTGGTGTTCGGTGGCTCGCAGGGCGCGCGGTCGCTGAACACCGCGGTCGCCGAGGCGTTCGAAGGGCTGGCCGAGGCGGGTATCGCGGTGCTGCACGGGCACGGGGCCGGTAACCAGGTCCCGGTGCCGGCGGGGACGGCCGCCGCCGCCGCGTCCTATGTCGGACTGCCCTACCTGGAGCGGATGGACCTGGCCTACGCGGCCGCCGACGCCGTGCTCTGCCGGTGCGGGGCGATGACGGTGGCCGAGGTGTCCTCGGTGGGCCTGCCCGCGGTGTACGTCCCGCTGCCCCACGGCAACGGCGAGCAGGCGCTGAACGCGGCGCCCGTGGTGGCCGCCGGCGGTGGCATCCTGGTGCCGGACGCCGAGCTCACCGGGCGGCGCGTGCTGGACGAGCTGGCCGGGCTGCTCACCGACCCGCCCCGGCTGGCCGCGATGAGCGCCGCCGCCCGCCGCTCCGGGCACACCGGCGCGGACGAGGCGCTGGCCAAGATCGTGTTCGACGTGGCCGGTCGATGACCGCCGTGACTGGGGGAGAGATGACCGCCCCGACCGAGCCGCCGGCCGAGCTGGCCCGCGTGCACCTGATCGGCATCGGGGGCGCCGGGATGAGTGGCATCGCGCGCATCCTGCTGGCCAGGGGTGTGCCGGTGTCGGGGTCGGACGCGAAGGACTCGCGCACCGTACTGGCGCTGCGGGCCCAGGGCGCGCGCATCGCGCTGGGCCACGAGGCGGCGCACCTGGACCAGCTGGACGGCCCGCCCACCGTTGTGATCTCCACCGCCATCCGCAAGGACAACCCGGAGCTGGCCGCCGCCCGGGACCGGGGTCTGCTGGTGCTGCACCGCTCCGAGGCGCTGGCCGCCCTGATGGCCGGTCGCCGGGTGGCCTGCGTGACCGGCACCCACGGCAAGACCTCCACCACCTCGATGCTCACCGTGGCGCTGCAGCACTGCGGGCTGGACCCGTCCTTCGCCATCGGCGGGGACCTGGCCGCCGCCGGCTCGGGCGCGCACCACGGGGCCGGCGACATCTTCGTGGCCGAGGCCGACGAGAGCGACGGCTCGTTCCTGCGGTTCAGCCCGACGGTCGCGGTGGTGACAAACGTCGAGGCCGACCACCTGGACCACCACGGCAGCGAGGCCGCGTACGCCCAGATCTTCCGCGACTTCCTGGGTCGGATCACCCCCGGCGGCACCCTGCTGGCCTGCGCCGACGACCCGGGCGCCGAGCTGCTGGCCCGGGACGCCGAGCAGCTCGGGCCGCGGGTGCGCCGCTACGGCCGCACCGCGCCCGGCGCGGCGGGCGACGCGATCCTGCTGGACTACCGGCCGGCCGGCACCGGTGGCCGGCTGCGCGTGCGGCTGACCGGCACCGGCACCGACGCGGCCGCCGAGGAGCACACCGTGACGATCGCGGTGCCCGGCGAGCACATGGCCCTCAACGCGCTCGGCGCGCTGCTGGCCGGGCTGGAGCTGGGTGCTCCGGTGGCCGCCATGCTCGAGGGGCTGGCCCAGTTCTCGGGGGTGCGGCGGCGGTTCGAGTTCAAGGGCCGGGCCGACGGGGTGGCCGTCTACGACGACTACGCCCACCACCCGACCGAGGTCGCGGCGCAGCTCACGGCGGCCCGCTCGGTCGCCGAAGGGCGCCTGGTGGTGGCCTTCCAGCCGCACCTCTACTCGCGCACCCGCACGTTCCACCGCGAGTTCGGCGCCGCGCTCGCGCTGGCCGACGAGGTCGTGGTGCTCGATGTGTTCGCCGCCAGGGAGGACCCGGAGCCCGGGGTCAGCGGTGCGCTGGTGGCCGACGCGGTGACCCTGCCGGCCGAGCACGTGCACTACGTGCCGAAGTGGTCGGCGGTGCCGGAGGTGGTGGCCGGGCTGGCCCGCTCCGGTGACCTGGTGCTGACCATGGGCGCCGGCGACGTGACGGTGCTCGGCGCGGAGATCCTCACCGAGCTGGGCCGCCGCGAGCAGGCCCGCCCGGAGCGTGCCCGGTGAGCCCGGTGGACACGGCGCCGGACCGGACCGAGGGGGACCCCCGGCTGGCCGGGCGGCCGCCGAGGCGCGGGCCGGGCAGCCAGTGGGAGGCGCGGGCGCGGTACCGGCGCAGGCGGCTGCTCGCGCTGGGCCTGCTGCTCGCGCTGATCGCCGCCGCGGCGTTGGGCGGCGGCCGGGTGGCGCTGCTGCACGCTGCCCGGTTCCGGGTCAGCCAGATCGATGTGGCCGGGGCGGCCCAGGTCGACCCGGCGTGGATCCGCGCGGTGTCCGGGGTCCAGGTCGGGGAGCCGCTGCTCGAGGTGCGCACCGAGGACGTGCGGGGCCGGGTGGCGGCCATCCCGCTGCTCGCCTCGGTGGAGGTGACCCGGGACTGGCCGAGCACGGTGCACATCACGGTGACCGAGCGCACCCCGGTGGCGGTGGCGGCCTCGGCGGCCGGGCCCCAGCTCGTGGACAGCACCGGGTTCGCCTACGAGGCCGCGCCCAAGCCGGCTCCGGCGCTGCCGAGGCTCGCCGCCGACCGGGTCGCGCCCGGTGACCCGAACACCGAGGCCGGGCTCGCCGTGCTGGCCGCGCTGAACCCGGGCGTGCGGGAGAAACTGCAGGTCGTCGAAGTCGCCGCGCCCAGCCAGATCACCCTGCGGCTGGCCGGCAACAAGCAGGTCAGGTGGGGGGCGGTGGACGACTCGCCACGTAAGGGAGCGGTACTGGCCGCGCTGCTCACCCAGCCGGGGACGATCTTCGACGTCAGCGCGCCGGACCTGCCGACCATCCGGCGCTGAGTGCACCCGTGTTTCCGGGCCGGGGGGCTACCGGCGCGCCTAATGGACCGGGGCCGACCCCGACCCTACCGTTCTCGTGCGAGGCAGATGGCTGACGTAACTCTCAGTCTCTGGTCGAGAGTGACAGCGTAAGGCCAGTAAGGAAGGTGCCGCGCATGACGCCCCCGCACAACTATCTCGCGGTTATCAAGGTCGTCGGTATCGGTGGCGGCGGCGTGAACGCGGTCAACCGAATGATCGAGCACGGGCTCAAGGGTGTCGAGTTCATCGCGGTGAACACGGACGCCCAGGCCCTGCTGATGTCGGATGCCGACGTGAAGCTGGACATCGGTCGTGAGCTGACCAGAGGTCTCGGCGCCGGGGCGAACCCCGACGTGGGTCGCAAGGCCGCCGAGGACCACCGCGAAGAGATCGAAGAGGTCATCAAGGGCGCCGACATGGTGTTCGTGACCGCCGGCGAGGGTGGTGGGACCGGCACCGGCGGCGCGCCCGTCGTGGCCAGCATCGCCCGCAAGCTCGGCGCGCTCACCATCGGTGTGGTGACCCGCCCCTTCACCTTCGAGGGCAAACGCCGCGCGGGGCAGGCCGAGGACGGCATCAGCCAGCTGCGCAACGAGTGCGACACCCTGATAGTGATCCCGAACGACCGGCTGCTGCAGCTCGGTGACGCGGGTGTGTCCCTGATGGACGCGTTCCGCTCGGCCGACGAGGTGCTGCTCTCCGGTGTGCAGGGCATCACCGACCTGATCACCACCCCCGGTCTGATCAACCTGGACTTCGCCGACGTGAAGAGCGTGATGTCCGGTGCGGGCAGCGCACTGATGGGCATCGGCTCGGCGCGCGGTGAGGGCCGCGCGGTGCAGGCCGCGGGCAAGGCGATCAACTCGCCGCTGCTGGAGGCCTCGATGGACGGCGCGCACGGTGTGCTGCTGTCCGTGGCCGGCGGCTCCGACCTGGGGCTGTTCGAGATCAACGAGGCGGCGTCGCTGGTCCAGGAGGCCGCCCACCCCGACGCGAACATCATCTTCGGCACCGTGATCGACGACTCGCTCGGCGACGAGGTGCGGGTGACCGTGATCGCGGCCGGGTTCGACTCGGGCACCCCGACGCACAAGAAGCTCGACCCGGCCGCCTTTCGCGCCCCCCGACCGGACAGCGGCAGCACCGCCCGTCCCAACTCGGGGAGCTCCTACAACGGCGCCGGAAACAGCTACAGCGGCGCGAGCAACAACACGGTGAGCAACGGCAACGGTTCGCCCCGCACCTCGACGCCGAGCCCGGCGCCGATGTCGGCCAACCACCCCGCGCCGTCCATCCCGCCGCAGTCGACCGCGCCGCACGGGCACAGCGCCCCGGTGTCCCCGCCGCCACCCCCGCTGCCGCCGCCCCCGGTGACGGCAGCGCGCAAGGTGATGGACTTCGAGGACGACGAGGTCGATGTTCCGCCGTTCATGCGCCGCTGACCGTCCGGCTCGCACGTTCGTTCGCCGCCACCACCAGCTACTAGGGTGGTGGCGGTGCGCGTTCGGCGAGTAGTGACCACCAGGGCGGGCGGCGCGTCGCGCGCGCCCTTCGAGCGGTTCAACCTGTCGGTGGGGGTCGGGGACGACCCGGCGGCGGTGGCGGCCAACCGGCGCCGGCTGGCCGCCGGGGTGGGGCTGCCGGCCGGCTCGGTGGCCTGGATGCGGCAGGTGCACGGCACCACGGCGGCCACCCTGGACGCTCCGCCCGGCGCCGACCTGCCCGACACCGATGCGATGGTCACCGACCGCCCCGAGCTGGCGCTGGCGGTGCTGGCCGCCGACTGCGTACCCGTGCTGCTGGCCGACCCGGGGGCCGGTGTGATCGGCGCCGCCCACGCCGGCCGGGTCGGCGCGGCGGACGGCGTGCTGCCGGCCACGCTGGCCGCGATGCGCCGCCTCGGCGCCCGCCCGGAGCACACCGAGGTGCTGCTCGGGCCGGCCGTCTGCGGCGCCTGCTACGAGGTGCCGGCGGCGATGCGGGCCGAGGTCGACGCCGCACTGCCCGGCAGCGCCTGCGTGACCCGCACGGGTACGCCGGCGCTGGACCTGCGCGCCGGGCTCCGCGCGCAGCTCGCCGCCCTCGGCGTGACCAGGGTGGACACCGACCCGAGGTGCACCGTCGAGGACCCCACCCTCTACTCGCACCGCCGCGAGGGCCGCACCGGCCGGCTCGCCGCCGTGACCTGGCTCGACCCGCGATGAGCGGCCCTCGGGCGCGCGCCGCCGCCGCCCCCGTCGCCCCGGCCCAGGGGGACCGCCGGGCCGAGCTGGCCGCGCGGCTGGCGGAGGTGCGCGACCGGATCGCGCGGGCCTGCGCCGCCGCCGGGCGCCCGGTCGACGACGTCGAGCTGCTCGCGGTGACCAAGACCCGCCCGGCCAGTGACCTGGTGCTGCTGCTGGAGCTGGGGCTGCGGGCGTTCGGGGAGAACCGGCCGCAGGAGGCCGGCGCCAAGGTCGAGGAGCTGGCGGCGCTGTGCCCCGAGGCCCGGCCGCGCTGGCACCTGGTGGGCACGCTGCAGCGCAACAAGGCCCGCGCGGTGGCCACCTGGGCGGCCCGGGTGGAGTCGGTCGACTCGGCCCGGCTGGCCGATGCGCTGGACGCGGCCGCGGTGCGGGCCCGCGACGAGGGTGCCCGGTCCGGCCCGCTGCCGGTGCTGATCCAGCTGAGCCTCGACGGTGACCCGGCCAGGGGAGGGGTACCGATCCCCGGGCTCGCCGAGCTGGCCGACCGGGTCGCCGGCACCTCCGGCCTCGTGCTGCACGGGGTGATGGCGGTCGCTCCCCTCGGCGTCGATCTCGACCAAGCGTTCGACACGCTCCGTGAGGCCGCCACCGGCCTCCGATGCACCCATCCGGGCGCCCGTGTGGTGTCCGCGGGGATGACAGCTGACTTCGAACGGGCGATCCGATACGGATCGACCTGTGTGCGTGTCGGTGCCGCCCTACTGGGTGACCGGCCGTTAGCCTCGCCTTGAGCGATAACGCGGTGTTACCAGGCACGTAGATCGGCCTGGTGACGGGTCATGGTGCTGCCCGCGTTGCCTCGGGAGGCTGTCGGGAAGGGGGCATGGCCATGAGCGCGCTATATCGGCTGAAGGCGTATTTCGGGATGGTTCCGGCCGAAGATATGGACGCCTACCTCGACTACGACGACGAGACCGGGTACTACGACGAGCAACGCGCGGGCTACGCCGAGCCGCGCCAGGAGCACCGCCAGGAACACCGCCCGGAGCGGGTCGGGATGACCGCCGAGCGGCTGTACGCGGAGCGCCACTACGCGGAGCGCCCCCCGGTCGAGCGGGCCCCGCTCGCCGAGCCGGCGCCGATCGGCGTGCCGAGCGCGCGCACCGCCCCCGGCGGTGGCGGGCGCGCCCCGGTCACCCGGGGTGCCCTCGCGGTGGAGTCGCTGGCCGCGGAGCCGCCGAGGCAGGCCGAGCCGCTGCACGACACGGTCCGCGCGCCGGCCAAGGCCTCGGCTCTGCCTGTCTCGGACGCCCCCCTGTCCCGGATCACCACGATCCACCCGCGCAGCTACAACGAGGCGCGGACGATCGGTGAGCGGTACCGGGAGGGCATCCCGGTGATCATGAACCTGACCGAGCTGGACGACGCGGCCGCGAAGCGCCTGGTGGACTTTGCCGCCGGGCTGGCCTTCGCGTTGCGCGGCTCCATCGACAAGGTCACCAACCGTGTGTTCCTGCTCTCGCCAATGGGCGTGGACGTCTCGGCGGAGGAGCGTAGAAAGCTCGCGGAACGCGGCTTTTTCGGCCAAGATTGAGGGGTGTCCCGCCCCGGTTATTCGGCCCCCATTGGGCCTCTGCGCGCCATTACGGAGAGTGACCGTCGTGGTGACGTAGGGCGGGGTGGGACTGGACCTGTGGATTATGGTTCTGCTGCTGGCCGTGTTCATACTGTTGACGTTCATCGGCACGGCCTGATGGACGATCCGCTCGACCCGAGGTTGCTATGAGACGTGTACAGGACCCCGGCTGCCCAGGACTGCGTGAGGTGATCCGATGCCGCTGACCCCGGCCGACGTGCATAACGTCGCCTTCAGCAAGCCCCCGATCGGAAAACGGGGTTACAACGAGGACGAGGTGGACGCCTTCCTCGACCTCGTGGAACAGGAGCTTGGCAAGCTCATCGAGGAGAACACCGAGCTGCGCGACCAGGTCAATGCCCTGGAGCAGCAGCTGGGCAACGCGCAGAGTGACCTTTCCGAGGCGCGCGCCCAGGCCTCCCGTGCTCCCCAGCAGCGCCAGCGTCCGGACGAGAACCGTCAGACCATGGCGATGGCCATGCCGCCGCCCCCGGTCCAGGCCCCGCCGCCGCCTCCCCAGGCTGCTCCCCAGGCGATGATGGACCCGGTTTCGCTCGGTGGTGACCACCATGTTCAGGCCGCCAAGGTCCTGGGCCTGGCCCAGGAGATGGCCGACCGGCTGACCGCCGAGGCCAAGACCGAGGCCGACGGCATGCTCAGCGATGCCCGGACCAAGTCCGAGCAGCTGCTGTCCGAGGCTCGGACCAAGTCCGACGGCCTGGTCAACGAGGCCCGCGTGCGCGCCGAGACCATGCTGAACGACGCTCGGACCCGCGCCGAGACGATGGAGCGCCAGTCCCGCGACAAGGCTTCCGCGCTGGTCGGGGAAGCCGAGCGCAAGCACAGCGAGATCATGGGCGGTATCCAGCGCGAGAAGTCGGTGCTGGACAAGAAGATCGACGAGTTGCGTACCTTTGAGCGTGAGTACCGCACGAGGCTCAAGACGTACCTCGAGTCGCAGCTGCGGGATCTCGCTGGCAGAGGGTCCGCCGCGCCGTCGGACGGTCGGGCAAACTCGAGCCAGGGTTATGCGGCCACCGGCTACGGCTCTAGGGCTGACGCCGGAAGCTGACCTCGGCCCGGCACCAACGATTTCGGTGGCCGGCGCCACAAGCGACGTCGTCACCTCGGAGTGAACCGTGTTACTGCTGGTCTTGATTTTCGTGCTGGTGGCCTTCGGGCTGCTGTTGGTCGCCCTGGTGACCGGGACAGCAGCCTGGGCCTGGGTCTCGGTTGTGGTGAGCGTGGCCGCCGCCGGGGCTCTGGTCTACGACTGGGCACAACGGCGCGCCGCGGTCAAGAGCAGCGTGGCCAACCGTGCGCCTCGCGGCCAGTTCCCCGCGCCGACGAACCTTGCCGAGCCCCCGACCACGGCAATTCCGGCCTTGGGCCACGCGGTCACTGATCCTCCGACCGAGGTGTTCGCGGCGATACGGCCCAGCTCCGGGGTCGGACCGCCCGTCGCGGACGCGCCCGAGACGGTCGCCATCCCAGCCGTCTCGTCGCCGCCCGGCTCGCCCGATCGACCGTCTAGCGCTGTGCCAGATGGCCGCCGATCAGGCGATCAGCAGTCACCCAGTGTGACAACGGAAAGCGGCGATCGCACGAATGTGCCGAATTCGGCGGCCGCCTCCCTAACGGGTGACAAAGCTGAGGAAAAGGCAACTTCGGAATCCGGCAAAACGGGCGACCGGGGTATCGCACTGGCCGCCGGCGCGGCCGGTGCGGTTGTCGCCGGTGCCGCGGCGGCCCGCTCGAACACCACCGGGCCGCCCCGCGCCGATGAGCCCAAGGACGCCCGCCCGGCAGGTGGCGAGCGGCCGACCGACACGACCGAGCAGCGGTCCGGCGGGCCCGCCGAGCCGGACCGGGGCGGCAAGCCGGCCGAACCCGCCCGCTCGACCGAGCCAGCCCGTTCCGGGGAACCGGTCCGGGCGGAGGGCCGTCCCGACCAGCGGCCCGACGGTGCACCGGACTCCCGGCCGGACAGCGGTGCGTCCGAAGGCTGGCCCCGCGGCCGGACCAGTGCCAACCGCAACGAGGGCAGCCGGGTCGACGCGAGCCGCGGTGACGCCAACCGAGGCGACGCGAGCCGCCCGGACGCCAACCGGGGCGATTCCAACCGGGGCGATTCCAACCGGAGCGACGCCGGCCGTACCGAGGTCGACAACGGGCGCACCGCGGTGATCCCGGCTGTCGGCGCGGCGGCCGCCGGTGCGGGCGTGGCGGCTGCCGCGGCAGCCGCTGGCAAGGCGGACGAGCGCAGGCCGGACGAGCGCAGGCCGGACGAACCGACCGGTGGCCGTCCGGGTGCGCCCGGCGAGCCGTCGGACAGCCGGCGAGGCGACGACGAGCGCCAGACCACGGTGTTCGCGCGCACGGCCGACGGCCGCGGCGATGCGGGTCCGGACCGCTCGGCGCCGCCGCCCCAGCAGCCCAGCCAGCCGCCGGCCCAGCAGCAGCCCAGCCAGCAGCCGCCCAGCCAGCAGCCGCCGGCCCAGGAGGCTCCGCCCGCCAGGGCGGCCGCCGCCAGCCAGCCGCCGCCGGCCCAGCAGTCCGGCCCGCCGGCCGAGCCGGACGAGGAGAAGGCGAGCCCGGCCGCGTTGGCCATCGTGTCCACGCTGTCCGACGAGGTCGTGGTCATCGACGAACAGCCGAGGTTCCACCTGGTCAGCTGCCGCCTGCTGCCCGGCGCGGAGACCATTCCGCTGCCGGCGAAGGAGGCCGTCGAGTACGGATTCACACCGTGCGCGCTGTGTTCGCCGGTGCGCACGCTCGCCGCACGGAACCGGGCTGCGTCGTCCTCCTGACCGGCGCTACCCTGGTAGCAGCACCACACAGGCGTTGATCCGGCCATCACCGGGGAGCCTCCGGAAGAACAGGCTCGCCGCCCGTGCCGCGCACGGCCGGCGGGCCCCAGTAGAACCGGACGGGTCGGCCCGTCACAGCCTGGCGTAACGAGTGGTTGTCGAGGGTGCCTGCGCACCGTCGGCGGCAAGCGGGGTGGTACCGCGGTCCGGGCACAGCCCGGTTCGTCCCCGTGCGGAGCACGACATGGCTGCACGAGGAGTACCGCGAGATGTCCTACCCCAAGGTCGACGTCACGAGTGTGGACGGCGGCGAGAACCCGGCCGGTGGTACCGCCCCGGCCGGTTCGGTGCCGCCCCAGCCGGCGTTCCCCGAGCTGGAGCAGGCCGTGCTGGCCCGCTGGGAGGCCGACCGGACGTTCCAGGCGTCGGTCGATGCCCGCCCGGCCGGTGAGCACGGCAGCAACGAGTTCGTCTTCTACGACGGCCCGCCGTTCGCCAACGGGCTGCCGCACTACGGCCACCTGCTGACCGGCTACGTCAAGGACGTGGTGCCGCGCTACCAGACGATGCGCGGCAAGCACGTCGAGCGCCGGTTCGGCTGGGACACCCACGGCCTGCCGGCCGAGACCGAGACCGAGAAGCAGCTGGGCCTCAAGGGCAAGGCCGACATCGACAAGATGGGCCTGGCCGCGTTCAACGAGGCCTGCCGCGCCTCGGTGCTGCGCTATACGAACGAGTGGCGCGACTACGTCACCCGCCAGGCCCGCTGGGTCGACTTCGACAACGACTACAAGACGCTCGACGTCACCTATATGGAAAGCGTCATGTGGGCGTTCAAGCGCCTGTGGGACAAGGGACTCGTCTACCAGGGGTTCCGGGTGCTCTGGTACTGCTGGCACGACGAGACGCCGCTGGCGGCCACCGAGACGAAGATGGACGACGTCTACCACGACCGGCAGGACCCGGCGGTCACGGTGGGCCTGCGGCTGGGGGCACCCGGCACCGACCTGGACGGCGCGCTGGCCCTGATCTGGACCACCACACCGTGGACGCTGCCGTCGAACCTGGCGATGGCGGTCCACCCCGAGGTCCAGTACGTGCTGGTCCAGGCGAACGGCGAGCGGTACGTGCTAGCCGAGGCCCGGGTCGCGCACTACGCGCGTGAGCTGGGCGAGGAGCCGACCGTGCTGCGCCGGTTCACCGGCACGGAGCTGCTCGGGCTGTCCTACACCCCGCCGTTCAACTTCTTCGCCGGCTGGCCGAACGCCCACCGGATCCTCGCCGCCGACTACGTCACCACCGAGGACGGCAGCGGGATCGTGCACATCGCGCCCGCCTTCGGTGAGGAGGACAAGGAGATCACCGACGCGGCCGGCATCGAGGTCGTGGTGCCGGTGGACTCCAGCGGCCAGTTCGACACCCGGGTGCTGCCCTACGCGGGTATGCAGGTCTTCGACGCGAACCACCAGATCATCCGGGACCTGAAGGAGGGCACCGAGCCGTACGTGCAGGGTGTCCTGCTGCGGCACGAGACGTACAACCACCCGTACCCGCACTGCTGGCGCTGTGGCAACCCGCTGATCCAGCGCGCGGTGGACTCGTGGTTCGTCAAGGTCACCGCGTTCCGGGACCGCATGGTGGAGCTGAACCAGCAGATCACCTGGGTACCGGAGAACGTCAGGGACGGCCAGTTCGGCAAGTGGCTGGAGGGCGCCCGGGACTGGAACATCTCGCGCAACCGGTACTGGGGCAGCCCGATCCCGGTGTGGCAGTCCGACGATCCGGCGTACCCGCGCACCGACGTCTACGGCTCGCTCGACGAGCTGGAGCGGGACTTCGGGGTGCGCCCGGCCGACCTGCACCGCCCACACATCGACCAGCTGACCCGACCCAACCCGGACGACCCGTCCGGGCGCTCCACCATGCGCCGGGTGCCCGAGGTGCTGGACTGCTGGTTCGACTCCGGCTCGATGCCGTTCGCGCAGGTGCACTACCCGTTCGAGAACGCGGACTGGTTCGAGTACCACTACCCGGGCGACTTCATCGTCGAGTACAACGGGCAGACCCGGGGCTGGTTCTACCTGCTGCACGTGCTGGCCACCGCGCTGTTCGACCGGCCGGCCTTCACCTCGTGCATCGCGCACGGCATCGTGCTCGGTGACGACGGCCTGAAGATGTCCAAGTCGAAGGGCAACTACCCGGACGTCAACGAGGTGTTCGACCGGGACGGCAGCGACGCCATGCGCTGGTTCCTGATGGCGTCGCCGATCCTGCGCGGCGGCAACCTGGTCGTCACCGAGCAGGGCATCAGGGAGGGCGTCCGGCAGGCCATCCTGCCGCTGTGGAACACCTGGTACTTCCTCGCGCTGTACGCCAACGCGGCCGGGCGCGAGGGGCGCACCAGGACCGACAGCCCGCACGTGCTGGACCGGTACGTGCTGGCCAAGACCGCCGAGCTGGTCGACGCGGTCACCGAGGTGCAGGACCGGTACGCGGTCGCCGACGCCTGCGCGCTGCTGCGCGACCACGCCGAGGTGCTGACCAACTGGTACGTGCGGCGCTCCCGGGACCGGTTCTGGGCCGGTGACCAGGACGCCATCGACACCCTGCACACGGTGCTCGAGGTGACCTGCCGGGTGGCGGCGCCGCTGCTGCCACTGACCACGGAGGCCATCTGGCGCGGGCTCACCGGCGGCCGCTCGGTGCACCTGACCGACTGGCCCACGCGGGGAGAGCTGCCCCACGACGTCGAGCTGGTGGCCGGTATGGACCGGGTGCGCCAGGTCGCCTCGGCGGCGCTGTCGCTGCGCAAGGCGAACAAGCTGCGGGTCCGGCTGCCGCTCACCCGGCTGACCGTGGCCGCCGCCGACGCCGCCGTGCTGGAGCCGTTCGCCGACATCCTGGCCGACGAGGTGAACGTGCGGGAGGTGGAGCTGTCCACCGAGGTGCAGCGGTACGGCCGGTTCGAGCTGACGATCAACGCCAGGGTCTGCGGGCCGCGCCTCGGCGGGGACGTGCAGAAGGTGATCAGGGCGGTCAAGGCCGGCGAGTGGGAGCAGGCCGCCGACGGCACGGTGAGCGCCGCCGGCATCGACCTGCTGCCCGGCGAGTACAGCGAGCGCCTGGTGCCCGGCGAGGCGGCGGCGGGGGCCTCGCTGGCGACGGCGGCGCTGCCCGGCAACTCGGGGCTCGTCGTGCTGGACACCGAGGTCACCCCGGAGCTGGCCGCCGAGGGGCTGGCCAAGGACGTGGTGCGGCTCGTGCAGCAGGCGCGCCGGGAGGCCGGCCTGGACGTGTCCGACCGGATCACGGTGACCCTGCAGGCGCCGGCCGACGTGCTCGACGCCGTCCGCACGCACCAGGAGTTCCTGGCCAGTGAGGTGCTCGCGGAGGTCGTCGCGTACGACTCGGTCGCCGTACCGACCCTCGCCGCCCCGGTCACCGGCGGCGCCGAGGTCAAGGTGCACGTCAAGGCGGTGTGACCCTGTGAGTGGTATTGGTCGCTATAGCGACCAATACCACTCACAGGTCTTGACCCGCGGGGAGTGCTCGGCGGTGGTCGTCGGGTTGCATTCCGATCACGTTTGTGGCGGCGCTGTCGGCGGGTGGGCGTGTGTCCGGGCCGGTCGCGCTGATACTGGGCCGGTACTGATCATCGTCGTTCGGGCGAAGGCGCACGTCGCGACGGTGTGACAGTTGAGACGCAGGGTTGCTCCGGTGAACCGGGCTTGGCAGTCTTGGTGATCAACGGGTGCGTGACGACAAGGGTCGCTGCCGCTCGGTGTGAGTGCCGTGCGCCGCGGCGGTACGGCATGGAAGTGACCAAGGAGGATCCCAGGTGAATCGAGCCCTCTACTCGGCGGCGATGGCCGCCGTCGCCGTGTTGGCGACGCTGTTCGTGACGACGGGCACGGCCGCGGCGGCGACCCCCAGCCTGGCCGGCGTACACGCGTCGTCGTACCTTTCCCCGGAGCGCCACTACCGGCACTGGGACTGGGACCACGACGGCAAGAACTACGGCGGCCACCACCACGCGAACGACTCAGAGATCAACGACGACTACTTCGGTGGCAGCTACGGCGGCCCCGGCGGCGGCAGCTACCTCGCCTGCCCGAATGCACCGGCGCCCGGCGTGAGCGGCTGGTCCTGCTCGCGCGTCTACGTGCGCTAGGTTTTTCACGACCGGCCGGACCGGCCGGGGGCCGCTGAGTCGCCCCCGGCCGGTTTGTGCTGTCCCGCACCTGATGGTGTGGGTGAGCGCGCCGCGGGCCGGCTCCGGGCGGCGGGACCGATGGTCGGCGACGCCGAGTCCCTGAGCACCCGACTCGCGGAGCTTCTGGCAGCCTGAGCGGCCCGGTCCCCGGCAGAGCCCGGCAGCTCGGCGCGGGCTGGTCGGCTGTGCCCACGGCGCGGCCTGGCATGCTGGGGCCGTGACGGGTATCGGGACGGCTGCCGACCGGTGGCGCGAGCTGCAGGAGGGGCGGGGCATCCCGCCGGAGATCTTGGCGAACGCGCCGGACAACCCGTGGCGGCACGACCCCCAGCACTTCGGCGCCCCCGCCGAGCCTCACGACACCCCGTCCCGCGACGCCGCGCTCGCCCTGCTCGACGCCCCCGGACCACGCCGTGGCCCGCTCTCCGTGCTGGACGTGGGCTGTGGCGGCGGGTCCGCCTCGCTGGCCGTCGCCGACCGGGCCGGCCTGCTCGTCGGGGTGGACCACAACCCCGGCATGCTCGAGGTGTTCGCCGCCGACTGCGAGCGGCGCGGTGTCGAGTACCACACGGTGCTCGGGGAGTGGCCGGCGATCGCCGACGAGGCCGGGATCGCCGACGCGGTGCTGTGCCACCACGTCGGCTACAACACGGTCGAGTTCCCGCCGTTCCTGGTCGCGCTCACCGCGGCCGCCCGGCGCGGCGTTGTGCTGGAGCTCACCGCGCAGCACCCGATGGCCTGGCTGGACCCGCTCTGGGTGCGGTTCCACGGCCTGCACCGGCCGCCGCCGGCGACCGCGGACGACGCCGTCGCGGTGCTCAACGAGCTCGGCATCGAGCCGACCGTGGTGCGCTGGGAGCGGCCGGCCCGGCTGCCCGAGGACCCGGCGTGGGTGGCGCGGCGGCTGTGCCTGCCGCCGGAGCGCACCGACGAGATCGCCGAGGTGCTGGCCGAGCTGCCGCGCCGGCCGAGGGCCACGGTCACCCTGACCTGGTAGCCGCCAGCCCGGTCAGCGGCCGCTGACCAGCCACCAGGCGATCAGCATGCCGAGCGAGTTGGTCGCCAGGTGGGCCAGCGCGGGCGTGGCCAGGCGCCTCCCGACCCCGCTGGCGCCGAGCGTCCGCCCGGCCTGAGCTCCGGCCGGAATGCGCAACGCCGGGGTTCAGTGCGGAGCCGGGGCGCTCGCCGAGCCGGCCCCCATCAGCCGCCGGCACACCCGCACCCAGGGTGACCACCGCGCCGGCCGCGCCGGCGGGTCACCGACCGCGTACCCGGCCCGGTCCAGCAGCTCCTCGAGCACCGCGTCGTGCAGCCAGCGGATCACCAGCGGCCAGCTCAGCACACCGAGGCCGAGCAGCCGGCCGGACAGCTCGTGCCGCAGCACGGCCGTTCCCGGGCCCGAACCCGGCCGGACCTCGAGCGAATGCGTGCCCCGCATTGGCGTGGGCGCGGTGAACTCGCACTCCACCCGCCGGCCGGGGTCGTACTCGGTGACGCGGTAGCTGATCGGGCCGTGCCCGCCGGCCACGCCGACCCCGAGCGGACCCGCCAGCACCATCGGCGGCCAGCGCCGGGGCCAGAGCGGCCCGTCGGGCTCGGCCACCCGGTCGAGCAGGTCACCCAGCCGCGCCTCGGTGGTGCGGAACTCCCGTTGATGCACGTTGTGGACCATCGCTCAGCCTTCCATACGGAACCGTACGGTCGCGCCATACGCTACCGTACGGAACGTGCCGAGGGAAGCGAGTACCCGCCGCCTGAGCCGGGACGACTGGACCGCCGAGGCGCTGCGCACCCTGGGCGCGGGCGGCCTGGCCTCGGTCGCCATCGAGCCGATCGCGGCCCGGCTGGGCGCCACCAAGGGCAGCGGCTACTGGCACTTCCGAGGTCGGGCCGACCTGGTCGCGGCCACCCTGGCGCGCTGGGAGGTCGAGCACACCGAGGCGGTCATCGCCCAGGCGGAGACCGGCCCCGGCCCGGTGGACCGGATGCGGGAGCTACTGCGGGTGGTGCTCGGCCGGTCCGGGCCGTTCGGTGTCGAGCTCGCGCTGCTGGCGTCGTCGGACGACCCGTTGGTCGCGCCGACCGTGCGGCGGGTCACCGAGCGCCGGATCGACTACCTGACCTCGCTGTTCCGCGAGCTCGGCTTCGACGCGGCGCTGGCCGACCAGCGGGCCCTGTTCGCCTACACGACGTACCTCGGGCACGCCCAGCTCGCCAGGACGGTGCCGGACGCGGTGCCCCGCGGTGGGCCGGCGCGCGCCGCCTACCTGGAGTCGGTGCTGGCCACGCTGCTCGGCCGCGAGCCGGATCCGGCCCCGCCGGGCTGACCCAGTGCTCGCGCTCCCCGGCCGCCGCGGTGAAATGGACGCGGTGAAATAACAGGTCAGAGCGGCGAGCGGAGGGGGTGCGCGGGCGGGTGGTGTCCCTCGAGGCGATGCTCGGCGTCGGTGCCGCCGTGGTGCTGCTGAGCGTGGTCGCGGTGCGCGCCTCGGTCCGCCTCGGGTTGCCCTCGCTGCTGCTCTACCTCGGGATCGGCGTGCTGCTCGGCGAGTCGGTGCTCGGCTTCCAGTTCGAGAACACCGAGCTGACCGAGTCGTTGGGGCTGGCCGCCCTGGTGCTGATCCTCACCGAGGGTGGGCTGACCACCCGGTGGCCGGACGTGCGGTCGGCACTCGGCCTCGGCATCTCGCTGTCCACCGTGGCCGTCGCGGTGAGCATCGGGGCGACCGGCACCGCCCTGCACCTGCTGCTCGGCCTGGACTGGCGGACCGCGTTCCTCTGGGGCGCCGTGCTGTCCTCGACCGACGCCGCCGCGGTGTTCAGCGTGCTGCGCGGGGTGGGGGTGCGGCGGCGGCTGTCCGGGGCGCTCGAGCTGGAGTCCGGGCTGAACGACGCCCCGGTGGTGATCGCGGTGGTGCTGCTCGCCTCGCCGGGGCCGCTGGCGTGGTGGAGCCCGGCGCTGGTGGTCTACGAGCTCGCGGTCGGCGCCGCGGTGGGGGCCGCGCTCGGCGCCGGCGGGGCGTGGGCACTGCGCCGCGCCGCACTGCCCGCGACCGGCCTGTACCCGCTGGCCACGGTCTCGGTGTGCGTGCTCGCCTACGCCAGCGGCCAGTGGCTGCACGCCTCCGGCTTCCTCGCCACGTACCTGGCCGCGCTGATCCTCGGCAACTCTAACCTGCCGCACCGGGGCGGGGTGCTGTCCTTCGCCGAGGGCACCGGCTGGCTGGCGCAGATCGGGCTGTTCGTGCTGCTCGGGCTGTACGCCTCGCCGAGTGCGCTGGGCGCCGCGCTGGGGCCCGCGCTGGTCGCCGGCCTGGTACTGGTGCTGCTCGGCCGGCCGCTCTCGGTCGTGGTGTCCATGCTGCCCTTCCGGCTGCCCTGGCGGGAGCAGGCGTTCCTGTCCTGGTCCGGGCTGCGCGGCGCGGTACCCATCGTGCTCGCGCTGATCCCGGTCACCCGGGCGCCGGACAGCCCGAGCGCCCGGCTGCTGGTCGACGTCGTGCTGGTGCTGGTCGTGCTGCTGACCCTGCTGCAGGGCACCACGCTGCCCTGGGTGGCGCGGCTGCTGCGGGTGTCCCGGGGCGCCGAGGCCACCGAGATCGAGGTCGACTCGGCGCCGCTGGACGAGCTGGGCGCCGACCTGCTGCAGGTCAGGGTGCCGGTCGGCTCGCGGCTGCACGGCGTGTACCTGCGCGAGCTGAGACTGCCCAAGGGGGCGGTGGTCAGCCTCGTCGTGCGCGCCGGCGACGGCTTCACCCCGGTGCCCGACACCCGGCTGAAGGAGCGTGACCAGCTGCTCGTCGTGACCACGGCGGCGGCTCGGAGCCGGACCGAGCAACGCATCCGGGCGGTCGACCGCGCCGGCCGGCTGGCCCGGTGGCGCGGCGAGTCCGGCCGATCGTAGACAATCTAGGCATGACCATGTCGTCCGAGCCCGAGGCCGCCGAGGATTACCCGGGGCCCGGCGGCAATCCCGCCTCGGCCGGTCCGCCGCTGCGGGTGCTGACCCTGGCCGTGGTGGCGGCCGCGGTCTGGGCGATCGACCTGAAGACCAAGATGCTCGCGGTGGACCACCTGGAGTGGCGGCCGCCGCTGCGCACCCTCGACGGCCTGGTCTACCTGCAGCTGGTGCGCAACCCCGGCGCCGCGTTCGGCATGGCCACCGGGATGACCTGGCTGCTCACCCTGATCGCGGCCGGCGTGGTGATCGCCATCGTGCGGGTCTCCGGCCGGCTGCATTCCCGGGGCTGGGCGGTCGCGCTGGGGCTGGTGCTCGGCGGCGCGCTGGGCAACCTGACCGACCGAGTGTTCCGCTACCCTGGCATCTTCCGCGGCTGGGTGGTGGACATGGTCTCGGTGTTCGCCCCGGACGGCCGGGCCTGGCCGGTGTTCAACGCGGCCGACTCGGCGATCTGCACCGGCGGGGCGCTGCTGGTCGTGCTGGCGCTGGTCGGCATCGAGCTGGACGGCTCCCGGGGGCGCCGCCGCCGGGGCGAGCCCGCCGACGGGCACGACGAGGGCCGCGTCGAGGGCACAGAGTGAGCGATACGCGGGAGCTTCCGGTGCCGGACGGGCTGGACGGCATGCGGGTGGACGCCGGGCTGTCCCGGCTGCTGGGGCTGTCCCGGACGGTGGTGGCCGGGCTGGCCGAGGACGGTCAGGTCCGGTTGGACGGGCGGCCCCTGGACAAGTCCGACCGGCTGGTCGCCGGCAGCTGGCTGGAGGTGACGCTGCCCGCGCTGGACCGGCCGGTCGCCCCGCCCTCGGCCGCCGTCGACGGGCTGAACCGGATCTACGAGGACGACGACATCGTTGTCGTGGACAAACCGATCGGCGTGGCCGCGCACCCCAGCCCCGGCTGGGCCGGGCCGACCGTCACCGGCGGCCTCGCCGCCCTCGGGGTCCGGCTGTCCACCTCGGGCGCCGACGAGCGCAAGGGCATCGTGCACCGGCTGGACGCGGGCACCACCGGGATCATGGTCGTGGCCAAGTCCGAGCGGGCCTACACGGCGCTGAAGTGGGCGTTCAAGGAGCGCGAGGTGGACAAGCGCTACCGCGCCGTCGTGCAGGGCCACCCCGACCCGAGCCGCGGCACCGTGGACGCCCCGATCGACCGGCACCCCCGCCACGACTACCGGTTCGCCGTGGTGGCCGGCGGCAAGCCCAGCGTCACGCACTACGACACGGTCGAGGCGTTCCCGGCGGCCAGCCTGCTGGACGTCAAGCTGGAGACCGGGCGGACCCACCAGATCCGGGTGCACATGTCCGCACTGCGGCACCCCTGCGTCGGCGACCTGACCTACGGCGCCGACCCCGCGCTGGCCGAACGGCTGGGCCTGAGCCGGCAGTGGCTGCACGCCCGCCAGCTCGGCTTCGCCCATCCCGCCGACGGCCGCCCGGTGGAGTTCACCAGCCCCTACCCGGCCGACCTGCGGCATGCGCTGGACGTGCTGCGCTCCGATGGCTGAGCGCGGACCGGCCGCGCGGTCGGTCCGCACTGCCGGCGACCCGGTGCCCGCCGCCCCTGGGGATGAGCCGACGGTCGCGCGCCGGCGGATCTGGCCGGCGGTGCTCTGCGTGCTGCTGGTGCTGCTGGCGGTGGCCTGGGTGTCCGGCCGGCAGTCGCTGCTCGGCGCGCCCGACCGGCCGGCGTCGCTGGACGCGGTGCGGCTGGGCCCCGATCCCGGTGCGCCGGTGGCGGACTATCTGGCCGGGCTGCCCGCCCGGTGGCCGGCCCCGGGTGCCCCGGCGGTGCCCGCGCTGGTCCAGTTCGGCACCGAGCAGGACCCCGGGGCGGTGGCCCGGCTGGTCGCCCCGGCCGGCCCGGTGACCGTCGTGTTCCGGGTGCCGCTGCCGAGGGTGCAGACCGCGCTGCGGTTCGAGCCGCTGCCGGCGGTGGACCTCGCCGACCCGGTCGCCGGTACCGCGCGGCGACTCGCGCTGGCCCGCCAGTCCGCCGCCAGGGACGCCTCGACGGAGGTCGTCCGGCTGACCGGGCGGCCCGCCTCGGTGGCCCGGTACGAGGCCGCTGTGCTGGGGTCGCCGACGCCGTGCCGCTGCGTGCTGGCCGTGCTCGTGGTCGGTGACCGGGCGCGGCTGTCCGCCCTGGCCGGGCAGTCCGAGGTGCGCGCCGTGGACGCCGCCCCCGAGGGCACCCCGCCGACCGGCGTCGCACTGGCCCCGCTGCTGCCCGAACAGACGACGCTGGCCGCCGCCATGCCCGACGACGGCCCGGTGCCGAACCCGCCCACCGGCCCCTGACCGGGCATTGCGGCCGGCGGCGAAGTAGCCGTCGTGCGCTGACGCCGTCGAGATCGTCACACTGGGGTGCGGTACCCCGGTACCGCACTCACGGCACAGGCACGTCCGCCGTCTCCACCGTCCGCCCCCGCCGCACCGGTACGGCACATATCGCCGTACACATCGCCGAACTTGTGTGCCGCGCTCCGGCGGCGCAGCCGGCCCCGGCCGGTGGCGTCCCCCGCTGGACCGATCTCCCGTAGTACCCGGGTACTACGGGATGAGGCGGTCCCGCACGCCTTCGGCGAAGATCCGGTAGCTCTTGCCGACGCGGACGTGCTCGATCTCCCCGTTGTGCATCATCCGGTACACGGTCATCTTCGACACCCGGAAGATCGCGGACACCTCGGCAACGCTCAACAGCTCCGCCTGCACCGGATGCCGCTGCTCCGTAGCCTCGCTGATTGAAGTCATGGCATACAGTATTCCGAGTGTGGCGCACGATTACCAGTGGGGTACGGGATGTGCTCTCGGTCGAATTTCCCGCCGAGCCATGCCCGGAGCGCAATACCAGCGTGACCTGATCTTCGGTCCGCGACACGCCGGCCAGTCGTGAGCAGGGTCTTCTGCTCACCCGCCCGCCCTTGCCCGATTGTGTCGGGGCCCGGGATTACATTGGGGTCGTTCCGGTGAGCTGGCCGGCGCGCGGGGGAGGAGTCCTGGAATGTCGAACCCGTCCGGCGACAGCTTCGTCCACCTGCACACCCACACCGAGTTCTCCATGCTCGACGGGGCCGCCCGGCTGGACGACCTGTTCACCGAGGCCGTCGGGATGGGCATGCCGGCCCTGGCGATGACCGACCACGGCAACGTGTTCGGCGCCTACGAGTTCTGGCGCAAGGCCAGGGCGCACGGGATCAAGCCGATCATCGGCATGGAGGGCTACCTGGCCCCGGGCAGCCGGCACGAGCGCAAGCGCGTCACCCTCGGCGGCCAGCAGGTCAGTGACGCCAATCCGGGTGAGATGTACACCCACATGACGCTGCTCGCGGAGAACACCGAGGGCATGCACAACCTGTTCCGGCTCTCCAGCCTGGCCTCCCTCGAGGGCTACTACTACAAGCCCCGGATGGACCGGGAGCTGTTGGAGACGTACGGCAAGGGCATCATCGCCACCACCGGGTGCCCGTCCGGCGAGGTGGCGCGGCTGCTCCAGCAGGACAGGTTCGACGACGCCTGCCAGGCAGCCAGCGACTACCGGGACATCTTCGGCAGGGAGAACTTCTTCTGCGAGCTGATGGACCACGGCATCGCGATCGAGAAGCGGGTCCAGCGGCAGCTGTTCGAGCTGAAGAAGAAGCTGGACCTGCCGGGCCTGGCCACCAACGACCTGCATTACACCTACGCCGATGACGCGAAGTCGCACGAGGTGCTGTTGTGCGTGCAGACCGGCAAGACGCTGGCCGACCCGAACCGGTTCAAGTTCGACGGGCGGGACTTCTACCTGAAGTCGCCGGCCCAGATGCGCCAGCAGTGGGACCCGATCTTCCCCGAGGCGTGCGACAACACGCTGCTGATCGCCGACCGGGTCCACGTCGAGTTCACCGAGGGGCAGGACCTGATGCCCCGGGCCCCCGTGCCGGAGGGGGAGACGGAGCAGAGCTGGCTGGTCAAGGAGGTCGAGCGGGGGCTGCACCGGCGGTTCCCGAACGGCATCACCGAGCAGTACCGCCGCCAGGTCGACTACGAGGTCGGCATCATCATCCAGATGGGCTTTCCCGGCTACTTCCTGGTGGTCGCGGACCTGATCCAGCACGCCAAGTCGGTCGGCATCCGGTGCGGCCCCGGGCGGGGCTCGGCGGCCGGCTCGCTCGTCGCCTACGCCCTGGGCATCACCGACCTCGACCCGATCAAGCACAAGCTGATCTTCGAGCGGTTCCTCAACCCCGAGCGCATCTCGATGCCCGACATCGACATGGACTTCGACGAGCGTCGCCGGGGCGAGATGATCCGGTACACCACGGAGAAGTACGGCGAGGACCGGATCGCGCAGATCATCACGTACTCCACGATCAAGGCGAAGGCCGCGATCAAGGACTCGGCGCGCGTGCTGTTCGGCCAGCCCGGCTACTCGGTCGCCGACCGGATCACCAAGGCCATGCCGGCGCCGGTGATGGGCAAGGACATCCCGCTGGCCGGCGTGTTCGACCAGTCCCACAAGCGGTACTCCGAGGCCAGCGAGGTGCGCGCGCTCTACGACGCCGACCCGCAGGTCCGGGAGATCCTGGACACCGCCCGGGGCCTCGAGGGCCTCAAGCGGCAGTGGGGGGTCCACGCGGCCGGCGTGATCATGTCGTCGAAGCCGCTGATCGACGTGATCCCGATCCAGCGCCGGGAGGCCGACGGCGCGATCATCACGCAGTTCGACATGGGCGCCTGCGAGTCGCTCGGGCTACTCAAGATGGACTTCCTCGGCCTGCGGAACCTGACGACGATCGACGACGCTCTGGAGAACATCGAGCTCAACAACAAGCCGCCGGTCGAGATCGAGTCCGTCGACCTGGGTGACCCGAAGACCTACGAGATGCTCACCCGGGGCGACACGCTCGGCGTGTTCCAACTGGAGGGCGGGCCGCTGCGCGACCTGCTGCGCCGGATGGCGCCCACCGGGTTCGACGACATCTCCGCGGTGATCGCGCTGTACCGGCCGGGTCCGATGGGTGCCAACGCGCACAACGACTACGCCGACCGGAAGAACGCCCGCCAGCTGGTCAGCCCGATCCACCCGGAGCTGGCCGAGCCGCTCAAGGAGATCGTCGGCGAGACGTACGGCCTGATCGTCTACCAGGAACAGGTCATGGCGATCGCGCAGAAGCTGGCCGGCTACACGCTCGGCCAGGCCGACCTGTTGCGCCGCGCGATGGGCAAGAAGAAGAAGGAGATCCTGGACAAGGAGTACGACGGCTTCGCCAAGGGCATGGCGGACAACGGCTACTCACCGGGCGCGGTCAAGACGATCTGGGACATCCTGCTGCCGTTCTCCGACTACGCGTTCAACCGGGCCCACTCGGCCGCCTACGGGGTGGTCGCGTACTGGACCGCGTACCTGAAGGCGAACTACCCGGCCGAGTACATGGCCGCCGTGCTCACCTCGGTCCGCGACGACAAGGACAAGGCGGCGCTCTACCTGTCCGAGAGCCGGCACATGGGCATCACCGTGCTGCCGCCGGACGTGAACTCCTCGGTGCGCAACTTCGCGCCGGTCGGGGGTGACATCCGGTTCGGCCTGGGCGCGATCCGCAACGTCGGGGTGCACGTGGTCGACGCGATCGTCGCGGCGCGCCGGGAGAAGGGCGCGTTCACCGACTTCTCCGACTTCCTGCGCAAGGTCGACGCGGTGGTCTGCAACAAGAAGGTCATCGAGTCGCTGATCAAGGCCGGGGCCTTCGACTCGCTCGGGCACCCGCGCAAGGGCCTGCTGCTGGTGCACGCGGACGCGGTCGACGCGGTGATGCCTGGCAAGAAGGCCGCCGCAAGTGGCCAGTTCGACCTGTTCGGCTCGCTGGACGGCTCGGCCGACACCGACAGTGCGTTCGCCGGTGTATTCGACATCCCGGTCCCGGACGAGCACTGGGACAGCAAGCACCAGCTCACGCTGGAGCGGGAGATGCTCGGGCTCTATGTGTCCGACCACCCGCTCAACGGCGTCGAGGCGCTGCTCGCGGCCAAGACCGACACCGCGATCCCGGCCATCCTGGAGGGCGAGGTCGCGGACGGCGCCCAGGTCACCGTCGGCGGCATCCTGGCCTCGGTGAACCGCCGGATCAACAAGAACGGCGAGCCGTGGGCGTCCGCCCAGCTGGAGGACCTGGCCGGCGGTATCGAGGTGCTGTTCTTCCCCCGGACGTACACGGTCGTCAGCATGGACGTCGCCGAGGACGCCATCGTGCTGATCAAGGCACGGGTGAACCGGCGGGACGACAAGGTGTCGCTGATCGTCAACGACCTCGCGGTGCCCAACCTGGCGGCCGCGCCCCCGCCGGCCAGCCGGCCCGGCCCGGCGCCGTCCACTCCGGTGGGGCCGTCCGGGGGAGCGCCGGCCGCTGCCCGATCGGCCGGCCCTGGGCCGGCCACCGCCGGGCCTGCTGGGCCCGCCGCCTCGGCTTCGCCCGCTGGACCCGCCTCGCCCACAGGGTCAGCTTCGCCCGCTCCCACTGTGCAGCTGAGCCTGCGGGCCGATGAAGCCACCCCGGCGAGGATCGCCAAACTGAAGGAGCTGCTGGCCCGCCACCCGGGCGGGCACGAGGTTCGCCTGCGGCTGCTGGACGGCCCGCGGACCACCGTGCGGCCGCTGGACAACGGGCCGCGGATCGCGCCCAACTCCGCCCTGGCCAGCGAGCTCAAGACACTGCTCGGCCCCGGCTGCCTGACCTGAGTGCAACGCCGGACGGAGCCGGCCGGCTACCTCGGCTGAGTGGTCGGGCGCTGGCCGGAGCGGTGCCGCCCCCGGGCCGCCGGCTGCAGGGCGCGTACCCGGGCCAGTGCGCCGGCCACGGTGAGGGTCTGCGGGTTGTCGGCGCCGAGCACCCGGGCGTACTCGGTGTAGGCGCGGTCGTAGCGGGTGACGGCCTCGTCGAGCTGGCCGGCGTACTCGTGGGCGTAGGCGACCGTGTAGTGCGAGGCGAGCGTGTCCGGGTGGTCGGGGCCCAGGACGTGTTCGCGGGCCTCCAGGACGTCCTCGGACAGCGGGATGCCCTCCGCCGCGCGCCCGGCCGCCACGTAGGCGATCACGAGGTTGTCCGAGGCGGCCAGGCTGTCCGGGTGGTCGGGGCCGAGCAGGGTCTCGCACTCGGTGCGGATGCTGTCGGCCAGCTCCACGGCCCGCGAGCCGTCGCCGACCGCGCTGAGCTGGCGGGTGGCCCACTGGCGCAGCCCGAGCACCCGCTCGCTGGCGTCGGCGGACAGCGAGGCCGACACCGAGCCGGCGTTGGTGGACAGGGCGGCCACGTGCGCGACGAGCTGGTCGCCCTCGCCGCGCCGGTCCCAGGCCTGCTCCTCGCCGAAGGTGAGCCGGCCGAGCAGGTCGGCGGCGTCGCCGATCACCTGGGGGAGCACGTCCTCGGCGCGCAGCCGGTCGGTCACCACGCGGCGCACCAGCTCGTGCAGCAGCACACCGTCGTGATCCATCCGGGTGGCGACCAGCGACCACCGGGTCAGCCGGTTCAGTGTCTCGTCGACGTCGCCGGGGTCGACGGCCTGGTAGAGCAGGCCCCGGCTGGCCCCGCTGGGGGCCAGCACGGCGAGCAGGGCGAGCAGCCGGCGGGTCACCGGGTCGGTCTCGAAGCCGGAGCCCTCGAGCGCCAGCAGGGCCGCCTCCGGGGCGCCGGAGGGGTAGCTCTCCTCGTGCCGGGAGCCGTCCCGGCCGTCGCCGAGCAGCTCGCCCGCGTCGACCGAGTCGAGCCGGTCGAGGTAGGTGTCCTGGCTGATGCCTTGCTCACGGACAGTAGCCGAGGCGAGGTCGACCGTGGCGGGCAGCCGGCCCAGCTCGCGGCACGTCGACTCGTCCAGTCCGGACTGGCCGGCGAGGTCCCCACCGGCGGCCAGGTCGAGGGGCAGCTCGATGCCGAGGGTGCCCGCGTCCGGGGCGCTGGAGGTGACGATCACACGCCAGCCGGGCATGGTCGGCAGGTAGGGGCGGACCGCCTCCACGTCCACAACGCCGTCGAACACGATCACGGACGGCTGGGTGCCGGTCGGCGGGTGCTGGCGCAGCCGCTCGACGGCGCGGGCGCTGCCCTCCTCGGGCACCCGCAGGCTCATCGCGTCGGCGAACTCCAGCAGGCCGGCGAGCATCTCCTCGTGGCTGCCCGAGTTGATCCAGGCGACCAGCGGCCAGCCCTCGGCGATCCGGGCCCGCGCGTAGCCGGCCGCGAGCTGGGTCTTGCCGACCCCGGACGGCCCGGTGAGCACCGCAACCGGGCTGCTCTTGCCCTGGTAGCCGCGGAATGCGCCGTCCAGCGCAGCCTCGTCCGCCGTGCGGCGCAGCGTCCACGCCGGCAGGCCGGGAACCCGCCGCCAGGTCACCCACGCGACCTCGGCCGGCTCGTCCAGCAGCTGACCCCGGAACGACCACCAGGACAGCGGCACACCGATGGCGGCCGCGGTCACCGCGGCGATCTCCATCGAGGTCGCGCTGCCCAGGTCGTAGACGTTCGCGCTGATTGCCCAGGCCAGGGCGAAGACGAGCCCCACCAAGGCCGTGGCGATCAACCATCGCACCGACATCAACACGGTTCATCCCCTCGCCGGTTGCGTTGTGGTGGGGGTCAGAATACGGACCCGGCAAATCATCCCTCGGGCGGCCGAGCCGGCTACCAGGGATGATCACTCGGCGTTGCGGAAACTAGGCCCGGACTGGTGAGCGGGGAAGGCCGAGTGAGCTGTTCGGATACGCTCTGTACATGCCTGCCCGATTCGGCCGGGTTGTCGAGGGAGGCCCCATGTCCGGCCACACGCCCGGCACCGCGCCCGAGCTGTTCAACGCGGCGGACTACCTGGTGCACCGGCGGATCGCGGCCGGTGACGGCAACCGGGTGGCGCTGGTGCACCCCGGCGGGGAGCTGTCCTACAGGGCGGTGTCCGAGCAGGTCCGCGCGGTGGCGGCCGGGCTGGCCGCGCTCGGGGTGCGGGCCGAGGAGCGGGTGATGTTCTTCGCCGCCGACTCGCCGGAGCTGGTCGCCGGGCTGCTCGGCGCGATGCACGCCGGCGCGGTGGCGGTGCCGGTCTCCACCATGTTGACCGCCGCCGACCTCGCGACGCTGCTCGCCGACTCGCGGGCCAGGGTGCTGGTCACCTCGGTGGAGTTCGCGGACACCGCGCGGGCCGCCGTGGCCGAGCTGCTCGCCGCGCGGCCGGGTGGGCTGTCCGCCGAGGCGGGCGAGCCGGCCGCCGGGCCGCCGCCCGACCTGGCCAGGGTGATCACCGTCGGCACCACCGCCGAGGGCTTCGCGGTGCCGGGGCTGAGCTGGTCCGAGCTGCTCACCGCCGGCGCCGGCACGCCCGCGCCCGGCTACCCCAGCTGGGCCGACTCGCCGGCGCTGTGGCTCTACACGTCCGGCACCACCGGCAGCCCGAAGGCGGCCATGCACCGGCACGTCAGCGTCCGCTTCGTCTGCGAGACCTACGGGCGGCAGGTGCTCGGCATCCGGTCGGACGACCGGTGCTTCTCGGTGGCCAAGCTGTTCTTCGCCTACGGCCTCGGCAACTCGCTGTTCTTCCCGTTCTCGGTGGGCGCCGCCGCCGTGCTGGAGCCGCGCCGGCCGACTCCCGAGCTGGTCGCCGAGGTGGTGCGGCGGCACCGGCCGACGCTGTTCTTCGGGGTGCCCACGTTCTTCTCGGCGCTGCTGGCCAGCGGGACCCCGGACGACACCTTCGCCAGCGTCCGGCGGGGGGCCTCGGCCGGCGAGCCGCTGCCGGCCACCCTGTTCACCCGGGTCCGGGACCGGTTCGGCTTCGAGGTGCTGGACGGCATCGGGTCCACCGAGGCGCTGCACATATTCCTGTCCAACGTCCCCGGCGCGGTCCGGCCGGGCAGCACGGGAGTCCCGGTGCCGGGCTACGCGGTGCAGCTGCGGGACGAGACGGACGGTTCGGTGGTCACCCAGGCGGACACGCCGGCCGCGCTGTACGTGTCCGGGGAGTCGGTGGCGAGCGGGTACTGGTGCCGGGCCGAGACCACCCGGCGCGCGTTCCAGGGCGAGTGGCTGCGCACCGGGGACACGTATCGGCGCAATGCCGACGGCACGTACTCCTACCTGGGCCGGTCCGACGACATGATCAAGGCGGGTGGGATCTGGGTCAGTCCGAGCGAGGTCGAGGCGCGGCTGCTGGAGCACCCCGAGGTCGTCGAGGTGGCCGTGGTCGGGGTGCCCGATGAGGCCGGGCTGGACAAGCCGGTGGCGGCGGTGGTGACGCGCCCCGGGGCGGCGGTGCGGGAGGATGATCTCGTGGAGTTCTGCCGGGCCGGGTTGGCCGCCTTCAAACGACCGCGCCGGGTGCTCCTGGTCGACGCCCTGCCCAAGACGGCGACCGGCAAGCTGCAGCGCTACCTGGTGCGCGCCTCGCTGTCCGGCGCTGTGGTGTCCGGCGCTGTGGTGTCTGGCGCCGTGGTGTCCGGTCCGGTGGCGTCCGGTGCCGAGGTGTCCGGGCGGTGATCGTGGATGCACACGTGCACCCCGCGCGGCTGGACACCCTGAAGCTGACCTGGGACGACTGGCTGGGCGGCGCGGCCGACCGGGACTCCGTGACCGGCGTGTACGGCCCGGACGGCGTGGTGGTGCCGGAGCGGTTCGACGCGCTGTTCGAGGCGGAGGGGGTGGACCGGGCGCTGCTGTTCTGCGAGTACAGCCCCCGGGTCACCGGCATCCAGGCGATCGAGGACATGCTGCCGATCGTGGCGGCGAACCCCGAGCGGTTCCGCGTGGTGGCCAACGTCAACCCGCACCTGCACTACCCGGTGGACGCCGAGGTACGCCGGCAGCTGGACCTGGGCGCGGTGGCGCTGAAGGTGCACCCGGTGCACGGCAACTTCAGCCCCAACGACCGCGAGCTCTACCCCGCCTACGCCGAGTGCCAGGCCCGAGGCATCCCGGTGATCACGCACACCGGGCCGAGCTCGTTCCCCGGGGCCAGTGGCCGGCGCGGCGACCCGGTGCTGATGGACGACGTGCTGCGGGACTTTCCCGACCTGACCGTGGTGCTCGCCCACGGCGGCCGGGGGTGGAGCTACGAGACCGCCGGCTTCATGGCGCTGGCCAGGGAGAACCTCTGGCTGGACATCGCCGGCCTGCCGCCGAAGCGCCTGGCGCACTACTTCGAGCGGTTCGACCTGAACCGGATCGCGGCGAAGTGGATCTTCGGGACGGACTGGCCGGGCATTCCCGGCATCGCCGCCAACGTCAAGGCGGTCGGCGACCTCGGCCTCGCCCCGGCGGTGCTGGACGCGGTGCTGGGCGGCAACGCGGCCCGCGTCTACGGCCTCACCTGACCGAGGGCCCTGGCGTCGGCCGAGGAGCGTCAGCCGGCGGAGTCGAGCAGGCCGCGCCAGTGCCGGCGGGCGACCGCGTCCCAGCGCTCGTGGCGTTCGTGGAACAGCTCGGCGGCCTTCGCGCCGGCCCAGCCGCCGGGCAGCAGCTCGGTGGGCAGCTGGGGGTCCAGGAACGGGAACCGCCGCCACGCGTGCACCAGGTGGATCTGGTCGCGCAGCACGTCCTTCGGCGAGGTGGGCTCGGCGGCGCTGAACGTGGTGATGAAGTCCTGGTAGGCGGCCTCGACACCGGCCAGGTTCCAGGCCTGGGCGACCAGCTCGCGCTCCTGGCCGATCTGGCCGAACGCGCCGATGAACGACGAGGTGACCTCCTCCAGCGCCAGCTCGTCGATCACCTCGGCCACCTCGGACTGCTTGGCGGGGTCGGGGGACAGCCACACACCGGGCGCCGGCGTGCCCAGCCCGGCCCAGGCCAACCGGGTGCGCAGCCGGTGCCGCAGCTGGCGCCGGGACTCCGGCACGCTGACCAGCAGCACCAGCCAGCGCCCGTCCCAGCCGGCCGGCGACGAGCCGAACGAGTAGATCCGCTGCGCGCCGGCGGACAGCAGCTGGCTGCCCGTCGCGGTCAGTGACCAGCGCACCCGCCGGCCGGACCGGTCCGAGCTGAGCAGCCCCTCGGCGGCGGTGCGGGCCAGCGCCTGGCGGCCCGACTTCTGCTCCACGCCCAGCTCGCCGAGCACGTCGAGCAGCACCTGCGTCCAGACCGCCTCGTCACGGGGAAGCACGAACTCGCCCAGCACGGTGAGCAGCAGCGAGCGCGCGCTGGTCGCGCTGAGCTCGCGGCGCCGGGAGAGCACCGGCGGCGCGAAGTCGGCGCCGGCCTCGCCGTACGGGTCGAAGTCTGGGCTGGTCATGGCTCGACCAGCGTAGACCGCCCGGTATCGGCGACCACCAGCCACACACCGGACGCGAGCCGCCAGTAGCGGCGAGCGGCATTGCTCACGACCCTCCTAGAGTGCCCTGCCGTGACCCCCGAAGAGCTGCTGGCCATCGACCGAGCGCACGTCTGGCACCCGTACGCGTCGATCCCGGCCGATCCCGCGCCGGTGCCGGTGGCCGGGGCGGAGGGGGTCCGGCTGCGGCTGGCCGGGCCGGCGTACGGGCGCCCGGCGGGCTCCGAGCTGATCGACGGCATGTCGTCCTGGTGGGCCGCGATCCACGGCTACCGGCACCCGGCGCTGGACGCCGCGGTCACCGAGCAGCTGGGCCGGATGAGCCACGTGATGTTCGGCGGGCTGACCCACGAACCGGCGGTCACGCTGGCCCGGCGGCTGGTGGAGATCACACCGGAGCCACTGCGGCACGTGTTCCTCGCCGACTCGGGCTCGGTGTCCGTCGAGGTGGCGATCAAGATGTGCCTGCAGTTCTGGCGGTCCCGGGGGCGCCCGGCCAAGCACCGGCTGATGACCTGGCGGGGCGGCTACCACGGTGACACGTTCGGCGCGATGAGCGTGTGCGACCCGGACGGCGGCATGCACTCGCTGTGGACCGACGTGCTGCCGAAGCAGGTGTTCGCCGGGCCGCCGCCGGTGGAGTTCGAGACGGCGTACGTGGCGGAGCTGGCCGAGCTCGTCGAGACGCACGCCGACGAGCTCGCGGCGGTGATCGTGGAGCCGGTGGTGCAGGGCGCCGGCGGCATGCGCTTCCACGACCCGCGCTACCTGCACGTCCTGCGCGAGCTGTGCTTGACCCACGACGTGCTGCTGGTGTTTGACGAGATCGCCACCGGGTTCGGCCGTACCGGGGAGCTGTTCGCCGCCGACCACGCGAGCGTCAGCCCGGACGTGATGTGCGTCGGCAAGGCCCTGACCGGCGGCTACCTGACGCAGGCCGCCGCGCTGTGCACCGCCGAGGTGGCCGAGGGGATCAGCGGCGGCGAGGCCGGCGTGCTGATGCACGGGCCGACGTTCATGGGCAACCCGCTGGCCTCGGCGGTGTCGCTGGCCTCGATCGCCGAGCTGTTCCGCCGCGACTGGCGGGCCGAGGTGGCCGGCATCGCCGACGGGCTGCGCGCCGGCCTGGCCCCGGCCCGCGCGCTGCCCGGGGTGGTGGACGTACGGGTGCTCGGCGCGATCGGCGTGGTGCAGCTGGACCGGCCGGTGGACCTGGCGGCGGCCACCGGGGCGGCGGCCGCGCACGGGGTGTGGCTGCGGCCGTTCCGGGACCTGATCTACACCATGCCGCCCTATGTCACCGAGCCGGCGGACCTCGCCACGATCGCCACCGCGGTGTGCGCCGCCGCGGCGGCTTCGCGGGGTGTGGCGTAGGCCTCACCGCACTCCCGAAAGGGGTCGGGACCGAGTGCTGTGAGCCAGCCCACCAAAGATCACCCCATGGTGCCCGTGGTACCCCTGAGGTGGATCTACGACTAGGTGAACGACCAGTCTGATCTGCACATCGAGGGACATTTCGGGAACGGCCGTCACTCGATCGTCAGGTTAGGGGGATACATGGCGTGATATTTCACAGCGGCTGTGAACGTTCCACGCCCGGGTGACGGGAACTCGGGCTCCGGGGTGATCCGTTGGCGGGGTGCCGGTGCGGGCGACGGTGACCGCGGTCCGGCGACCCCTCTCAATCCCCTATCCGAGGAGCCGCATGCCCGCCCCGCCGCCGAACTCCGGCCCACGACACGCCCGAACCGCCGAGGTCAACGCCCCATCCCGAGGGTGGCGACCGGACTGGTCCGGGGTCAGGGCCGATCTCGGCGCCTCCCTCGTAGTCTTCCTGGTCGCCGTGCCGCTCTCGCTCGGCATCGCGGTCGCGTCCGGCGCGCCGATCCTGGCCGGGCTCATCGCGGCCATCGTCGGCGGCATCGTCGCCGGCCTGCTCGGTGGCTCTCCGTTGCAGGTCAGCGGCCCCGCCGCCGGTCTCACCGTGGTGGTGGCCGAGCTGGTCGGCAAGTTCGGCTGGCAGGTCACCACCGGGATCGTGGCCGGCGCCGGGCTGGTCCAGATCGGCTTCGGGCTGAGCCGGCTGGCGCGGTTCGCCCAGGCCATCCCGCCGGCGGTCGTGCACGGCATGCTGGCCGGCATCGGCGGCACGATCGTGCTGGCCCAGCTGCACGTCGTGCTCGGCGGCACTCCGCAGACCAGTGCGCTGGAGAACCTGGTCGAGCTGCCCGCCCAGCTGCTCAACCTGCACGGCGCGGCGGTGATCGTCGGCCTGTGCACCGTGGGGCTGGTGCTGGGCTGGCCCCGGCTGCCCGGCCCGCTGCGCGCGGTGCCCGGCCCACTGGTCGCGGTCGCCGCGGCCACCGGGCTGAGCCTGCTGCTGAACTCGTTCTCCAGCACCCCGGTGCCCCGGGTGGCGCTGCCCGGCGGCCTGCTCAGTGCCGTGCACATGCCGCTGCTGCCGGACGGCCAGTGGGGCGCGGTGGTCGGCGGTGTGCTGACCGTCGCCCTCATCGCCAGCGTGGAGAGCCTGCTCTCGGCCGTGGCGGTGGACCGGATGCACAACGGGCCCCGGACCAACGCCGACCGGGAGCTGATCGGCCAGGGTGCCGCGAACACGCTGTCCGGGCTGCTCGGCGGCCTGCCGGTGACCGGCGTGATCGTGCGCAGCTCGACGAACGTG
>DATAZG010000138.1:0-12530 GCA_036272155.1 Pseudonocardia sp. | reverse complement strand
GCCGGGCGGGACTCCTCACACCAGTACGGCGACTCGTTCAACACCACCCGCAACGCGATCCAGCTGGTGCCCGACGCCGGTCAGAACAGCTGGTGGGGCGGGCAGGCGGACGCAGCGGGGTCGGCGCTCAACGACACGTTCGGCTCGACGTTCGGGGTGCAGTCGGACTACACCAAGCGCCTCGCCGCCTACCGGGCCGCCGACCAGGCCGCCAACGACGCGCTCTACAAGCACGAGACGACCAGCCGAACCGTGCTCACCGCCTACCAGAACGCGATCACCGGGCCGGCCGCCGCTCCGGGCCTCAGCCAGGCTAGTACCGGCTCTGACCAGCCAACTCACGGCGGGCCGGCGCCCGGCGCGCACGGTGGCCCGGCGGCGGGCGGCGCTCGTGCGGCAGGGGCGGCCCTCGCCGGCGGGGCAGGCGCGGCGGCCGGCGGACACGCCTCCGGAGCGGGTCGTGGCGTTGCGGCCGGGGCAGGTCCGGGCGGTGTCGGCGGGGCGGGTCATTCCGGCGCCGGCCCCGGCGCCCCGGCCCCCACCGCTCCTCCCGCATTCACCCCGCTCGCCCCGGCCAGCGCCGGGACGCCCGCCTTGCAGCCCGGGCCGACCGGCGGTTATGTGCCCGCCGGCCCGGGTGTCGGCTCGACCCCGCCGCCGCCGTTGCCACCGCTGGACAGCGGGTTCGCGACCCCGGGCTACGCCGGCGGTACGGGCTACGCGGGCAGCTCGGGGTACAGCGGCGGCGGAGGCTTCGGCGGTGGGCCAGGCAGCACGGGAGGGGGAACCGCGGGCGGGGCGGCGCGTTCGCTCGCGCCACGCGGGGGTGCCGGGTCGTTGGCCGAGGGAGCCGGCCGAGCTTCGGTCGCCGGCGGGTTCGGCGAGGCGGGTCGGACGGGTGCGCCGGCCGGGATGCCGATGGGCGGCGCCGGTGGTGGGGCCGCCGGTCAGGACCGCGAGCACCGCAACACCGTCTACCTGCCCGACGACGAGCCGTTCCGGGTGGACTTCGACGACGTCACCGGTTCGGTCATCGGGCTGCCCGACGAACTTGACGAGCCCCGATGAGCCCCGATGAGCACTGAGCTCAATGCGGCGCCGCGCACGGGGCTGGACTGGTCCCGCGCCGTGCGCCTGAGCCCCCTCGAGTTCCTGGCCTGCTGGACGGCGCTGCGGCTGGGCGACCCGCCGCTGGCACTGGACCTGCGCCCGAGCGGCACCACCCTGGCGGAGCACCGGCGGCTCCACGAGGCGGCCCTCGCGGGGTTGGCCGGGCGGGGGCTGGTCGACCGCTCCGGCCCCGTCGTGCCGCTGGCCGGCGCACTGCGGCTGCTGGCCACCGCGCCCTACCTGTACGACCTGCGGCTGACCGGCGCGACCGGCCCGGACAACCCCGCCGACTGGCCGGCCGAGCTGGTCGCGGTCGGGGCGGCGGCCAGGGAGCACGGGGTCGTCGCGGTACTCGGTGGCGGCGAGCTGGCCCTGCTGCCCGTGCCGGGGCCGCGCGTGCCGCCGGCGCTGGTCGAGCTGATCGGCCCGCTCACCCCGGCCAGGGCGCGGCCGGTGAACGTGCCGGCCGAGCTGCTCGACCTGGCCTGCCGGGGCGTGCCGGACGGCGACCTGTGGGCGCTGGCCGACCGCCTCGTCGAGTACGGGGTACTACCGGCGGACGCGAACGCGCTGGCCCGGATGTGCACCGGCATCACCGCCGCCGGCCAGCTCGGCGCCACCGCCCAGCTCGGCCACACCGCCCAGCTCGGCCACAACACGCAGCCCGGCCACACCGCCCAGCTCGGCCACACCGCTCAAGCCGGCGCGCCGACCCAGGGCTCCAACGGTGGCCAGCGGCGAGGTCGCTGGGTCGTCGGGTTCCACCGGGGGCAGGCGGGGGACTGCCTGCAGCTGCGCCGCCCGACCAACACCCAGGGCGTCACGGTCACCATCGCTCCCATCACCGCCCAGAAGCTGCTCACCCAGCTCGCCGACCTGCTCGCCGACCTGGATCGCCCCGGCTGACCGCACCCGGCCGCCACGGGCAAGAAAGCCAGGTCAGATCGCGTACGACCACCCGGTCAGCGCGTACCCGCCGAACCACGCCGAGGCCACCGCGACGCCCACCAGCACCGCCCACACCGTGCCGGGCCGCCGCCTGGTCAACGCCACCGCCACGGGCACGAGCAACGTGAAGGCCGGCAGCAGCAGGCGCGCCTTGGAGTTCATCAGCCCGTTCGAGCCGAGGTCCATCACCAGCACGCCGGCCGCGTACACCACCAGTGGCCAGGGCAGCTCGCCGCGCCGGCTCTGCCGCCAGCACACCACGAGCAGCACCAGCCCGCCGGCCAGCACGCCCACCGTGACCACCTCGAGCACCGAGCGCCCGGTGGCCAGCGTGTCGCGGGTGAACGCCAGGGTGGCGGCACCGCCGTCGAACTTCGAATTCCAGCCCCGCCGCTGCAGCGTGAACCAGCCGTCCACCGAACCGGTCCGCGACGCCACGTACAGCAGGTAGCCGAGCAGGCCGAGCGGGGCGAGCAGCCCACCCAGCCAGGGCCGCCAGCCGTCCCGCCTGCGCACCGCGGTGATCAGCAGCGCCAGGCCGACGGCGAGCAGCAGTGCGGCGGCGGTCGGGCGCACGGTGCCGGCCAGCGCGGTGCACCAGCCGGCGAGCAGCCAGTCGCGGCGTAGCACCCCGACCAGCGCCCACACCGCGCAGGCGCAGAACAGCCCCTCGGAGTACGTCATCGACCAGACCACGCCCATCGGCGCGGCGGCGACCAGCGCGACCAGCAGCAGCCCGGCCCGCCGGGTCCCGCCCGGCACCAGCTCGCCGAGCCGGGCCAGCCCGTGCGCCAGCACCAGGCCGGCGACCAGGGACACCGCGAGCCCGGCGAGCTCCAGCTCGCTGCCGGTGACGAAGCGGACCACCGCCACGGCCGCCGGGTAGCCGGGGAAGAAGGCGAGCGGCGTGGTCGGGTTGCGGTGCCCGAACGCGTCGACCAGGCCGAGCGGCACCCCGTCGTAGCCGCCGCCCGCGATGGCCAGCAGCCACTGCCCGTCCCACACCGAGAGCCGGGTGAGCAGTGGGTTGCCGTTCACCGAGGCGAGCCACGCCAGGGTGACCAAGCCGACGAGGCGGACCGCGAGAAAGACCAGCGACGGCGCGGCGAGGGCGAGCAACCGGGTGACGCGGGGGGTGCCCAGCGGGGTGCGCGGGGCTGAAGGCGCTGGTGAGGAGGGGGGTGCGTCGGTCTGGTCGACGTCCGTCGCCCGTCCGGTCACCGCCAATTCACCCGACCCCCGTGCCGCGTTCTCCGTCAGCGTTGCGCTGTGGCCTGAACCATCAAGGCTAGTGCGAGGCCCTCAGGTCGGTAGGGTGGGTCACCAGTTCACAGCGCGCGGCATACCTGGTCACCCGGCCGGGACTGCCCGCATGACCTGGAGGTGGCGTCGGTGGCTCTGGTCGTACAAAAGTACGGCGGATCCTCCGTACAGGATGCCGAGCGCATCAAACGGGTGGCCGAACGGATCGTGCAGACGCGCAAGGAGGGCCACGACGTCGTCGTGGTGGCCTCCGCGATGGGCGATACGACCGACGAACTCATCGACCTGGCCGAGCAGGTCAGCCCGGCCCCGCCGCCGCGCGAGCTGGACATGCTGCTCACCGCCGGCGAGCGGATCTCCAACGCGCTGCTGGCGATGGCCATCCACTCCCTCGGAGCGGAGGCCCGCTCGTTCACCGGCTCGCAGGCCGGCATGATCACCACGTCCAAGCACGGTGACGCCCGGATCATCGAGGTCAACCCCGGCCGGCTGAAGTCCGCGCTGGCCGACGGCGCGGTGGTGCTGGTCGCCGGCTTCCAGGGCATGAGCGGGGACAGCAAGGAGATCACCACGCTCGGCCGGGGCGGCTCGGACACCACCGCCGTCGCGCTGGCCGCCGCCCTGCAGGCCGACGTCTGCGAGATCTACACCGATGTGGACGGCGTCTACACCGCCGACCCCCGGATCGTGCCGGACGCCCAGCGGCTCGACGGCGTCTGCTACGAGGAGATGCTCGAGCTGGCCGCCTGCGGCGCGAAGGTGCTGCACCTGCGCGCTGTGGAGTACGCGCGGCGCTACCACGTGCCGCTGCGCGTTCGTTCGTCGTACAACGACAAGCCCGGCACGCTCGTGTCCGGGTCGATGGAGGACATCCCCGTGGAACAGGCGATCATCACCGGCGTCGCGCACGACCGTTCCGAGGGCAAGGTCACGGTCACCGGGGTGCCGGACACGCCGGGGCACGCTGCTCGGATCTTCCGCGCCGTGGCCGACGCCGAGATCAACATCGACATGGTGCTGCAGAACATCTCGCACGCCAGCAACCGGCGCACCGACATCACGTTCACGCTGCCCCGCTCGGACGGGGCGACCGCGGTCGCCGCGCTGGAGCGCGCCAAGGCCGACATCGGCTTCGACGAGGTGTTCTACGACGGCAACGTGGGCAAGGTCTCGCTGGTCGGCGCCGGCATGCGCTCGCACCCCGGGGTGACCGCGACGTTCTGCGAATCTCTGTCGCGCGCCGGCATCAATATCGAGACGATGAATACGTCGGAAATCCGAATCTCGGTGCTGTGCCGGGAGGACCAGCTCAACGACGCGGTGCGCGCGCTGCACCAGGCGTTCGAGCTGGGCGGTGACGAAGAGGCGGTCGTGCACGCCGGAACGGGACGCTGAAATGACGGTACTGGCCATTGTCGGCGCCACCGGCGCGGTGGGCACCACGATGATCGACATCATCGACTCGCGCGAGACCGTGCCGTGGTCGGAGATCCGGCTGATCGCCTCGGCCCGCTCGGCCGGCAAGGTGCTGCGCGTGCGCGGTACGGACGTCACGGTGCGGGCGCTGGCCCCCGAGGTGTTCGACGGCGTGGACATCGCCCTGTTCGACGTGCCGGACGAGGTCAGCGCGCAGTGGGCGCCGATCGCCGCCGAGCGCGGCGCGGTCGCGGTGGACAACTCCGGCGCCTTCCGGATGGACCCTGACGTGCCGCTGGTGGTGCCCGAGTGCAACGCCGCCCAGGCGGGCAACCGGCCGAGGGGCATCATCGCCAACCCGAACGGCACGACGCTGTCGATGATGGCCGCGATGGGCGCGCTGCACCGGGCGTTCGAGCTGCGCGAGCTCGTGGTGGCCTCGTACCAGGCCGCCTCCGGCGCCGGGCAGGCCGGCATCGACCAGCTCTACGCCGAGGTCGCCGCGCTGTCCGGCAAGAACGTCGGCCAGCACGCCGGCGACGTGGCCGCCGCGCTGACCGAGGCCGGCCTGCCGGTCGGGCCCTCGTCCGCCTCGCCGTTCCCGGCGCCGCTCGCGTTCAACGTGGTGCCCTGGGCGGGCTCGCTGAAGGACGACGGCTGGTCGTCCGAGGAGCTGAAGGTGCGCAACGAGTCGCGCAAGATCCTCGGCATCCCCGACCTGAAGGTGTCCGCCACCTGCGTCCGGGTCCCGGTGATCACCACGCACGCGATGGCGGTGCACGCCACGTTCGGCTCGGCGGTGTCGGTGGACAAGGCGCGCGCGGTGCTCGCCTCGCAGCCGACCATCGTGCTGCGCGACGACCCGGCCGCCGGCCAGTGGCCGACGCCCGCCGACGTGGTGGGCGGCGACCCGACCTTTGTCGGCCGGATCCGCCAGGCGCTGGACTTCCCGAACACCCTCGACCTGTTCATCTGCGGCGACAACCTCCGCAAGGGCGCCGCGCTGAACACCTACGAAATTGCGGAGGTTGTCGCGGCGGGCTAACCGTCAAGGTGGTTCCCTCGGCCGAGTGGGTGACAACACATTCGGCCGTACGAGGGAACTGAGAGGGTTCTGAGACCGTTTAGCGATGAGTCAGAGCAATGCCGAGTTCCGTGTCGGACCGTCGAGTTGATGCGAACTCTCCCGCCCCGAGTCACCGATAAGCGCGCCGAGGAGGCCCTACTGTGAGCTTGCACGAGCTGCTGTCTCGCCGCCCCAACCCCGCCGGTGTGGTCCGGAACCTGTCCGCCCAGCCCCTGGAGCGGCTGGCGGTCGTGACCTGCATGGACGCCAGGATCGACGCCTTCGGCATGTTCGGCCTCCGGCTCGGTGACGCCCACGTCATCCGCAACGCCGGTGGTTCGGTGACCAGTGACGTCATCCGGTCGCTCGCGATCAGCCAGCGCAAGCTGGGCACCCGCAACGTGATCCTGATGGCCCACACCGGCTGCGGCATGCTCTCGTTCACCGACGACGAGTTCATCGCCGAGCTGGCCGAGGACACCGGCCAGCCGCCGACGTGGCGCCCGGGCACCTTCACCGACCCGACACTGCACGTCCGGCACGGCATGGCGCAGCTGCTGACCAGCCCGTTCCTGTACCCGGACACCACCGTGCGCGGCTTTGTGTTCGACCTGCAGTCCGGCGCGGTGGACGAGGTGGAGGCGGCCCCGGAGCCCGCGCCCGTCCCGCGTAAGGCGAACTCCGCGTCCTGATCGCTGGACCGAACCGGATCGGCTGGGATCGGCTGGGATCGGCTGGGATCGGCGCAGTGTCGCGCTGATTACCGGGCCGCCGAATTTCTGTTCCGCTCATTTTTGGCAAACCGGCCACATCGGGAATCGCTCCTGCGTACCGTGCCGGTATGGGTCTTCTCGACTGGGTCATCGGCACGCGGCGGCCCGCCGCTGCCTTGGTTCCCCGGCCGGTCTCCGCTCTCTATGCGGCGTTGCTCGCCGTCAATCGACCCGGTGCCCACTTCGCGGTGCGCGATGGCCGGCCCGATGGCGTCGATCTGGTCGCCCACCTCAAATTCGCCGAACCTGACTGGTACGGCTACTTCGCCAAGCTGAGTCCGCGCACCGCGTTCCGCGTGTTCCTGCGGCTCGACGAGGCGCGCGCCGAGGTGCGCTGGCACGAGCAGGAATGCCAGGTCGAGCAGCTGGCCGGCGTTTTCTACTACGCCAGGGTCGAGGCACTGCGCAGTGGCCAGCCGCTGCCCGAGCAGAAGAGCTGGGTGTTCGAGCACAGCCGGCCGCATCGGGCCGCGCGTGCGCTGTCCAGCCAGTCGGTGCGTGGCCAGTTGCGCGCGGCGGTTATCGAGTCGGGCTGGACCTGGCGGGCCGTGCCCGAGGGTGACCTGTGATGGCCGCTATTACCCGGGGCCACCGGAGAACGCAAGGGCCGGTTCAGGTTCGAGCAGCCAAAGGAGTTCCGCGACAAGGCTGAGAATATGCGGGAACCGCTGGTCCGGGCCATCTACCGGGCCGGCCGGGAGTATTGCAACACGGTCGTCCGAAAACTGTAGCGGTCTGATCCGCACGTTTTTCCGAGTTGTCGCGCGGCTGGTCCGCGCCCAAAACCGCTGTCGTAGTCCGCCGCTGCCGCGGCGAAGGGTGGTCGGGTATGGAAGGTTTTTCTGTCACTCCGGAGTTCCTCGCCGCGGCGGCGTCGACGATCGATGCCACGGTCGCGGGCGGAGAGGTCGGCTCGCCGCCGGCCGTGGCCGGCGGCGGCGCCTACGGGCACGCGCAGCTGGGCGCCGCCGTCACTGAGTTCGGCTCGGCGGTCCAGCTCGCCTCCGGCGTCCTGGTCCGCAAGGCACAGGACGCTTCTGAGGGGCTGCGCGCCGGTGCGCGGGCCTACAGCCAGCAGGAACAGCACAGCGCCGCCTCGCTCACCGATGCGGGCGCCGGGCTCGGCCGGTCCGGGGGCGGCTGATGGCCGAGCTGGGGCAGACCGGCGACCCCCGGGCGCTGGTCCCGGGCGCCCCCGAGGTGATCGAGGCCGACGCCGCCGCGCTGACCAGGCACGGCCAGCGCGCCGAGCAGGTCGGCCAGGGCCTGCGGCGGGTCGACGTGGGCAACTGGGCGGGCGCCGCCGGCACCGGTTTCGCCGACACCTGGGCCAAGGAGCCTCCGCGCTGGCTCAAGGTCGCCGACTCGATCAGCACCACCTCCGGCGCGATGACGTCCTACGCGGGCACATTGCGCTGGGCGCAGCAGGAGGCCGGCGGCGCGATCGCGCTGTGGAACCGGGCCGCCGAGGTCACCACCCGCGCCTATGGCCAGTACCAGAGCGCGGCCGTCTCGGCCGCTGCCGCCGGTGCCGCGATCACCCCGTTCGCCGACCCCGGCGAGCAGTACCGGGCGCGGGCCCGCGAGCAGCTCGACCGGGCCCGCCAGCAGCTGCGGGAGGCCGGCAACCAGGCGGCCATCGCGATCGCCGGCCGCGCGGTGGGCACGCCCGGCGCTGACCTGCGCTCCGGGGGCTCGCTGAACCACCTCGTCGACGCCGTGACCGACGGGTGGAAGGGGCAGGGCACGGTCACCAAGAACGGCCCGAAGGCGGGCGCGGGCGTGGCGCTGGCCCAGGGGGGCAAGTTGGCGGAGCTCAAGGCGTACGCGCAGCTCGGCGGCGCCACCTGGGCCGGCGGGGTGCGGCTCGGCGAGCTGACCCTGAGCGGCAAGGGCGGGTTCGACGTCGGTGCGCAGGCGACCGCGCTGGCGTCCGTCGGCCGGGACGGGCTGGTCGCCAAGGCGGAGGTGTCCGCCGCCGCCCGCGCCTCGGTGGAGGGCCACGTCGACTACGGGCAGCTCGGGCTGTACGGCCGCGCCACCGGCAGTGCCGGGGCGGACGCCAGCGCCGGGCTCAAGATCGGCCCCAAGGCGGTGGTGGCCGAGGCCGGTGCCTCCGCCGGTCTCAAGGGCAAGGTGGCCGGCGGGGCCGAGCTCGGCGGCCTCGCGGTCGGGGCGACCGCCGAGGGCTGGCTGGGCGTCGGGGCCAAGGCGAAGTTCGGTTTCGAACGCACCGAGGACGGGAAGTTCCACCTCGGCGGTTCGGCCGGCGTCGCGGTGGGGGCGGGCGGCGCGGTCGGCTTCGAGGTGACCGTCGACCCGGAGCAGGTCGAGCAGACCGCGCGGGACGCCGCGGACGCCCTCGGTGCCGGCGCGCAGGCCGTCGGTCACGCCGCTGAGGATGTCGGCCGCACGGTGGGCGACACGGTCGGTGCGGCGGCGGACAGTGTTGGCCACGCGGTCGGCGACACGGTCGGTGCGGCGGCGGACAATGTCGGCCACGCCGTCGGCGACATCGGCAAGTTCCTCAACCCCTAGCCACCGGCCCCCGGATTGGAGCACGTCACCGTGGCCACCACGCTGCCAACGCCGATCGAGTTCCGGCTGCCCGAGGGCTGGCGGCCGGCGCCGCCCGACGAGGTGGACGCCCCCGGCGTCGCGTTCGTCGCGCTGCACCCGCACCCGGACCACGGGTTCACCGCCAACATCACCATCGACGGCGAGCTCGACACCGCCGGCACCGACGCCCCACTCGCCGAGCTCGCCGACGCCTCGATCCGGACCCTGCGGGCGGGCGGCGCGGACGTGACGCTCGCCGACCGCTCCGACGTCGGCGCCGGCGACGCACCGGGCCTGACGCAGACGCTCACGCTGCGGGCCACGGTCAACGGCGAACCGCGCGAGCTCGTCCAAGCCCAGGTGTACCTGGCCATGCTCGATACCGGCCCCGGCGCGGCGCCCGATACCGGTCCCGACACCGCCGCGCCGGGTCGCCGCGCGGTCGTCCGCCTGGTGCTCACCGCCAGCGCCGGCCAGTTCCAGGCGGTACTGCCGGACTTCCAGTGGTTCGTCTGGACGGTCCGCCCCGACCAGAGCTCAAGCGGCGCCCCCGAGCCCGACTGAGCCGCGGCGGACGCGAGGCGGGCGGGGCGGGCGAGGCGCGGAGCGGGCGGAGCGGGCGGAGCGGGCGGAGCGGGTAAAGCGGGCTAGGTGCGGAGCGGGCGAAGCGGGCAGGGGTCGCCGGGCTGGGCCGCCCGCCGTTCGACTTGTCGCGGGAAATGGGCACGACAAGTGGCTCTTGTCGGGGCAATTAGCCACGACAAGTCGGGAGTTGGGGGCGGCGGCGAGTGTGCGGGTGACGGCCGGCGAGAGCGGGAGTTGCGGGAGTTGGGGGCGGCGGCGAGTGTGCGGGTGACGGCCGGCGAGAGCGGGAGTTGGGGCGGCGGCGAGCGCCAGGGCGGCGGCCGGCGTCGACGCCGCGGGAGGGCGGCGGCCCGCGCAAAGGGCGGCCGTTACGGGAGGCCTCGGATCAGGCGGAGGTCTTCGGTGTGTTTGTACCAGGTCCACCTGGTCACCGGGCGGGGGTGCGGCACGCCGTCCGCGAGCACGGTTGTCGCCAGGCAGCCGATCTGCACCGCCCGGCCCAGCGCGGCGTGCGTGCGCCGTCCCAGCAGGCCGAACAGCCCGACCCGCGACGCCCGCACGTCCACCCCGTCCGGCGCCGCCGGCGTCACCACCAGCCGGTTCGCCTGCCCGCGCAGCACGAGCTGGTCGTCGCAGTAGACCACCCCACGCAGCGGCCGTAGCTCCCCACGCCCGAGCAGCACCCCGCCGGCGTCGTCCCGGACCAGCGGCACCCGGTCCGGCTCGCCGTGCAGGGCCAGTGTGGCGGCCGCCGCCGGCGCGGTCGGCAGCGCCCAGATGGCCGCCACCGCCGAGTCGGGATCGGCCGGCAGGTACGCCACCGCGACCTCGGGCAGCCGCTCCGTGCGCAGCAGCCGGAGTACGACGGCGGCCAGGTCGGCGTCCGTGCCGGCTACCACCAGCCGGGTCGGCGTCGGCCCGTCGGCCGGGGTGAGCAGCGGGTCCAGGTCCTCGCGTCCGGGGCGGGCCGGCAGTGTTCGCACCTCGACCTCGGCGCACAGCGGCGCCGGCAGCTCGGCCGCCCAGGAGGGGCACGTCAACGCGAGGGTCGTCATGGTGTCGTCAGCGGGTTTCGGGCCGGGGTTCGCATCGCCTGAGCAGCGTCTCACAGCTCGGATACCGCCGATCGCGCCGCATTGAGTTACCCTCTGCGGGGCCCTGCGCGGCCCCGGTCAGGTGCGGCGCCAACGCCGTAGTAGACCTAACACCGAAGCCGGGAGTGAGGGCTGAACATGCCCGCGATTGTGTTGATCGGCGCCCAATGGGGCGACGAGGGCAAGGGTAAGGCGACCGACCTGCTCGGTGGCCAGGTGCAGTGGGTGGTGCGGTACCAAGGCGGCAACAACGCCGGCCACACCGTGGTGCTGCCCGACGGCCAGGACTTCGCGCTGAAGCTCATCCCGTCCGGCATCCTCACCCCCGGGGTCAAGAACGTCATCGGCAACGGGGTAGTCGTGGACCCGGGCGCGCTGATCGACGAGCTGACCGGCCTGGAGGGGCGAGGGGTGGACACCTCGGGGCTGCTGCTCTCCGCCGACGCGCACTTGATCATGCCGTACCACATTGCGATCGACAAGGTCGGCGAGCGCTACCTGGGCAAGGCCAAGATCGGCACCACCGGCCGGGGCATCGGCCCGGCCTACCAGGACAAGATCGCCCGCGTCGGCGTGCGCGCGGCCGACCTGCTGGACGCGAAGATCCTCCGGCAGAAGGTCGAGGCCGCCCTGGACTTCAAGAACCAGGTGCTGGTCAAGGTCTACAACCGGCGTGCCCTGGACGTCGATGAGGTGATGGAGACCGTGCAGGCCGCCGGCCGGCGGTTCGAGCACCGGATCGTCGACACCCGGCTGCTGCTCAACCAGGCGCTGGACCGGGGCGAGACCGTGCTGCTGGAGGGCTCGCAGGGCACCCTGCTCGACGTCGACCACGGCACCTACCCCTTCGTGACCAGCTCCAACCCGACGGCGGGCGGCGCGGCCGTCGGCTCCGGGATCGGGCCGATGCGGATCGACCGGGTGATCGGCATCCTCAAGGCGTACACCACGCGCGTCGGTTCGGGGCCGTTCCCGACCGAGCTGCACGACGCGATGGGCGAGCGGCTGCGCAAGGTCGGCGGCGAGGTCGGCGTGAACACCAAGCGGCCCCGGCGCTGCGGCTGGTTCGACGCGGTGATCGGCCGCTACGCCACCAGGGTCAACGGCATCACCGACTTCTTCCTGACCAAGCTGGACGTGCTGTCCGGCCTGGAGAAGGTGCCGGTGTGCGTGGCCTACGAGGTCAACGGCCGGCGCTGCGAGGAGATGCCGATGACGCAGACCGACGTGCACCACGCGGTGCCCGTGTACGAGGAGCTGCCCGGCTGGTGGGAGGACCTCTCCGAGTGCCGGACCTTCGACGAGCTGCCGAAGAACGCCCGCGACTACGTGCTGGCGCTCGAGGGCATGATCGGCGCCCGGGTGTCCGCGATCGGCGTGGGCCCCGGCCGTGAGCAGACCATCGAGCGCTGACCCCGCCGCTCGCTCGCGCTTTCCGTGATCATCAGGACCTGAGGGCTGTTTTCGGCTTGATCACATGGCCCTGGTGTCCTGGTGATCACGGAAGTGCGCGGTGGCTCAGTGCTTCGCCAGGAACTCGGCGCGGGCGACCAGGCCGGTGTCGGTGTTGTCGGTGAAGATGCCGTCGACGCCGAGCTTGAAGAACCGGACGTCCTCGTCGATCGCCTTGCCGTAGTCGTTCGGGTTCCCCGAGCTGCGCAGGTCGGCCGGCAGGAACTGGTTCTCGTTGCGGAACGTGTACGGGTGCAGCTTCAG
>DATAZG010000137.1:0-45174 GCA_036272155.1 Pseudonocardia sp. | reverse complement strand
TTGACAGCCTTTGCGCCCTTGGCGACCAGGCGGGCGCCGACCGCTGCATCGCCGGCGATCGGGATCATGCCGGCGGCGGAGATGCCGGCGTTCGCCCAGTCTCCTTCGGTGGCGTACCAGACGGCGTTGACGCCGTTGGCGACTTCCTGGATGCCTGGCACCATGCCGGCACCGTCGAGCGCCGTGTGACCAGCCTCTTTCCACGTGGCCGGGGATACCTCGGACGTCGTGCCGGAACCTGCCGCCTGGGCCGGTCGGGGGGCGGGGCAGGCCGCGCCGCCGGTGCCGCAGAGCAGTTCTTGCTGCGCATCGCTACCCGGGTTGGCCGGGGTCGCCGGGACCAGGCCTGGGGTACAGGCCTTCGCGTCGCATGGGCCCTGGGCGGCGGCCGTCTGCGTCGCGGGGATCGGGTGCGGGGGATTGCCGGGTGGCTGCGCGAGTGGCGGGGACGCGCCGGGCGCGGGCGGCGGCGGTCGCGGCGCGCCCGCGGCCGCCTGGTCGGGCTGGCCTGTCTTCGCCGGGACCGACCGGGCCGCCGCGGCGGGGTCGGCGGGGGCGCCTTGGCGGGCGGCGGGTGGTGGAGCGCCGGGGTGGGCGGCCGGCGGTGCGGTGTTGTTGGCCGGAGCGGTGGAGTCGTTCGGAGCGGGACCCCGGGCCGGCTTTGTTCCGGTGTCCGCCAGCCCGTTGTTCTTGACCGGTGTGGCGTCGGGCTTCGAGGAGGGACCGGGCTTCGGTGCGGTGTCGGCCGATCCGGACGGCGCCTTGGCCTTGTCCGGCTTCGGCGCGGCCGAGCCGCCCGACGACCCGGAGTCGCTGGACGGACTCGAGGCGGCCTTGGGCTTCGGACCCGGCCCGCTCCCTCCTCCCGAGCCGCCGTTCGGACCGCCGGCCACCCCCGTCAGTGGGTTCAGCAGGGCTACCGGTCGCACCATCCCGACCGTGCCGTCCGGTGCGGGTGGCACGGTCGGTGCACTGAGGCCCAGCACGAGGCCGATCGCCAGCAGGGGAGTCGCCCCGGCAACCCACCGGGTCATCCAGAGGAGCATCGCGCGCGTGCACCGGCGACCGATGAGACGCTGCCTCGGCTCGTGACGCATGATCGGATGGTTCGGGGTCGGCCCACACGGCGTGGCGCTTTGATCAACCGCCACCCGATCGAGTGATCGTCTACGGCCTTCTAGAATTCACCCCATGCTGACCCGGACCGATCTGCGTGGTGGCCTGCCGCCGACCGCGGCGCTGCGCGCGCTGCTGCCCCGAGCCGAGGTGGACGTCGACGCCGTCCTGGACCGGGTTAGGCCGATCCTGGCCGACGTGGCCGCGCGCGGCGTCGAGGCGGCGCTGGACCTCGCCGAGCGGTTCGACAAGGTTCGGCCGGCCAGCGTGCGGGTGCCGGCCGCCGAGCTGGCCCGGGCGCTGCGCGAGCTCGACCCGGCCGTCCAGGATGCGCTGCAGACCTCGATCGACCGGGCCCGCCTGGTGCACAACGACCAGCGCCGCGACGAGGTGGTCACCAAGGTCACCGACGGTGGCACGGTCACCGAGCGGTTCGTGCCGGTCCGCCGCGTCGGGCTGTACGCGCCGGGCGGGCTGGCCGTGTACCCGTCCAGCGTGGTGATGAACGTGGTGCCGGCGCAGGCGGCCGGGGTGGAGTCGCTGGTGGTGTGCTCGCCGCCGCAGTCCGAGCACGGCGGCCTGCCGCACCCGACGATCCTGGCCGCGGCCGCGATGCTCGACGTCGACGAGGTCTGGGCGGTGGGCGGCGCACAGGGCATCGCGCTGCTGGCGTACGGCGGTACCGACACCGACGGCGGCGAGCTGGAGCCGGTGGACGTGGTGACCGGGCCCGGCAACATCTACACCACCGCGGCGAAGCGGCTGCTGCGCGGCCTGATCGGGATCGACGCCGAGGCCGGCCCCACCGAGATCGCCGTCCTGGCCGACCACACCGCCGACCCGGTGCACGTCGCCGCCGACCTGATCAGCCAGGCCGAGCACGACCCGTCGGCCGCGTCCGTGCTGGTCACCGACTCCACCGAGCTGGCCGACGCGGTCGACGCCGAGCTGGTCCGCCAGGTCGCCGCCACCAAGCACACCGAGCGGATCGGCACGGCGCTGACGGGCCGGCAGTCCGGCACCGTGCTGGTGGCCGGCGTCGAGGACGGCCTCCGGGTGGTGGACGCCTACGCCGCCGAGCACCTGGAGATCCAGACCGAGCGCGCCCCGGAGGTGGCCCGCCGGGTACGCAACGCCGGCGCGATCTTCGTCGGGCCGTGGGCACCGGTGTCGCTCGGGGACTACTGCGCCGGGTCCAACCACGTGCTGCCCACCGGCGGCTGCGCCCGGCACTCCGGCGGCCTGAGCGTGCAGACCTTCCTGCGCGGCATCCACCTCATCGAGTACTCGGAGGACGCGCTGCGCGAGGTGGCCGCCCAGGTGATCACGCTGGCCACCGCGGAGGACCTGCCGGCGCACGGGCAGGCCGTCAGCGCCCGGTTCCCGACCGAGGCCCGCTGATGAACGTTCCCGGGGCCGACGTCACGCTGGACCAGCTGCCGCTGCGCGAGGACCTGCGCGGGCGCACGCCGTACGGCGCGCCGCAGCTGGACGTGCCGATCCGGCTGAACACCAACGAGAACCCGTTCCCGCCGCCGGCGGAGCTGGTCGCCGAGCTGACCATCGAGGTCGGCAAGGCGGCGGCCGACCTGCACCGGTACCCCGACCGGGACGCCGTCGCCCTGCGTACGGACCTGGCCGGGTACCTGTCCGGGGCCACCGGCGTGGCGCTGGACACGAGGAACCTGTGGGCGGCCAACGGGAGCAACGAGATCCTGCAGCAGGTGCTGCAGGCGTTCGGCGGCCCGGGGCGGACCGCGCTGGGCTTCGAGCCGTCGTACTCGATGCACCCGATCATCGCTTCCGGCACGCGCACCGAATGGGTGCCCACCCCGCGCCGGGCCGACTTCACCCTGGATGCCGCCCTAGCCGCCGAGGTACTCGCCGAGCGCGCGCCCGACCTGGCCTTCGTGACCAGCCCGAACAACCCGACCGGCGGCTCCATCGAGCCGGACGAGCTGGCCAAGCTGATCGACGCGGCGCCCGGCATGATCGTCGTCGACGAGGCCTACGCGGAGTTCTCCGACCGGCGCAGCGCCACCTGCCTGCTCGCCGAGTACGGCCACAAGCTGATCATCAGCCGGACCATGAGCAAGGCCTTTGCGTTCGCCGGCGGCCGGCTGGGCTACCTGGCGGCCGCGCCGGCGGTGGTGGACGCGCTGCAGCTGGTCCGGCTGCCGTACCACCTCTCCACACTGACCCAGGCGGCCGCTCGGGTGGCGCTGCGGCACGCCGACGCGACGCTCGCGCTGGTCGCGGTCTTGCGCAACGAACGGGATCGCGTCGTATCGGCCCTAGCGGCGTTCGGTTATCAGGTGGTACCCAGTGACTCTAACTTTGTGCTGTTTGGTCACTTCGACGACGCAGTGGCGGCCTGGCGTGCTTTCCTGGACCGTGGCGTGCTGATCCGGGACGTGGGTATCCCGGCGCACCTGAGGGTGAGCATCGGCACGCCTGAGGAGAACGACATCTTTCTGCAGGTTGCCAAGGAGATTGCATCGTGAAGGTGAACGGCACCCGGTCCGGCCGGGTGGAACGGATCACGAAGGAGTCCTCGGTACTCGTCGAGATCGACCTCGACGGCACCGGACGCACCGAGATCAGCACCGGGGTGCCGTTCTTCGACCACATGCTGACCGCGCTGGGCAAGCACGGCGCGCTGGACCTGGGGGTACGTGCCACCGGCGACCTCGAGGTGGACGTGCACCACACGGTGGAGGACGTCTCCATCGTGCTGGGCCAGGCGATCCGCGCCGCGCTCGGCGAGAAGGCCGGCATCCAGCGCTTCGGCGACTCCTGGATCCCGATGGACGAGGCGCTGGCCCAGGCCGTCGTGGATGTGTCCGGCCGGCCCTACTGCGTGCACACCGGTGAGCCCGAGTCGATGGCCGGCTTCGTGATCGGCGGCCACTACCCGACGGTGCTCAACCGGCACGTGTTCGAGTCGCTGGCCTTCCACGCCGAGCTCGCGCTGCACGTGAGGGTGCTCGGTGGCCGCGACCCACACCACATCACCGAGGCCGAGTTCAAGGCCGTCGGCCGGGCCCTGCGCGCCGCCGTCGCCGCCGACGACCGGATCACCGGCATCCCCTCCACCAAGGGCGTCCTCTAACCCGCCCGCCGCCCTCCCCACCGGCGCCGACCCCTCCCCGCGAGTCGGGGATCTTGTCAGGGTGAGTCGCGGATTCTGTCAGCGCTGGTCTGTCAACGGCCGAGTGCGCCGGTGGGCAGGGTGGCGCCGCCGGTGCGGGGGATCACGGTGCCGGTCAGGAAGCCGTTGGTCACCAGCAGCCGGATCACCTGGGCGACCTCGTCCGGTTCGCCCACCCGGCCGACCGGGGTGGCGGCGGCGATGCCGGCGAACAGGCTCTGCCGCTGTTCGGCCGGCATCCCGTCCCACCACGGGGTGCGCACCACACCCGGCGACACCGCGTTGACCCGCAGCGGGGCCAGCTCGGCCGCCAGCGGGGGCACCATCGCCCGCAGCGCGCCGTTCACGGCGGCCAGCCCCGAGGTGCCGGGCAGCGCGCCGCCGGCCGACGCCGCGGTGACCAGTGTGATCGACCCGTCCCGCCGAAGTACCGGCAGCGCCGCCCGCAGGATCGTGTAGGTCGGCCAGAGCTTACCGTCGAAGGCGCCCGCCAGCTCGGCCCGTTCGAGCTCGGCGAGCCTGCCCATGCCCCGGCTGCTGCTCAGCGTCACCACCAGGTGGTCGATCGGGCTGCTGATCGGACACGCGCCGCTGGACGGGGACACCGCGCGCCGCCTCGCCGACGGTCTGGTCGCCTCGGCCGGTGCCGCCCCGTCGGGCCCGGCCCGCTCGTCCGCCGGGCAGAGCAGCGCCGGCTCGGAGGCCGGTTAGGCTGGGGGCGTGTCGAGAATCGTCGTGTTTGACTACGGCTCGGGCAACCTGCGCTCGGCCGAGCGCGCGCTGCACCGGGTGGGTGCCGACGTGCGGGTGACCTCGGACGTGGACGCGGCGCTCGACGCGGACGGCCTGGTCGTGCCCGGGGTCGGTGCGTTCGCGGCCTGCATGGAGGGCCTGCGGGCGGCCGGCGGGGAGAAGATCATCGACCAGCGGCTGGCCGGCGGCCGCCCCGTGCTGGGCATCTGCGTGGGCATGCAGGTGCTCTTCGAGCTCGGGGTGGAGCACGGTGAGCGCACCGAGGGCTGTGGGCAGTGGCCCGGCACGGTGGAGCGGCTGACCGCCCCGGTGCTGCCCCACATGGGCTGGAACACGGTGCGCACGCCGGCCGGGTCCACGCTGTTCGCCGGGCTCGACGCGGACACCCGCTTCTACTTCGTGCACTCCTACGCCGTGCGGCGCTGGGAGCTGCGGCCGGAGGAGCCGTTCCGGCCACCGCTGGTGACCTGGGCGAACCACGGTGAGGACTTCGTCGCCGCCGTGGAGAACGGCGCGCTGGCCGCCACCCAGTTCCACCCGGAGAAGTCCGGCGACGCGGGCGCCACGGTGCTGCGCAACTGGCTGCGCGAGGTCGTCGGCTGAGCCGACCGGGTTCCGTCCGAGTCCGGCCGAACTCGGAGCGGCGCCGCCCCTAGGGCAGGCGGGACGCGGCGAGCTTGGCCAGGCCGAGCACGGCGGTGTCGGGCACCGGCTTCGAGCTGGAGCCGTTGAGCTCGAACTCGGAGTTGCCGACCAGCACGTACACGTCGCCCTGGCCGGTCTTCAGCACCGCGCCGTCGCCGATGTCGACCCGCTGCTCGTCGTCGGCCAGCAGGTTCTGTTGCAGGCCGACCTTGAACGCCTTGGCCAGCGGCGCCCCGTTGTAGTGCAGCTGCAGGTCGGCGAGGCCGCTGGAGTTGCCCGGCCGCGTCCATTCGCACACCTTGAGCCCGGTCGCGCTGGTGCTCGGCGTGGCCGTCACCGTGCCGCCGACCGCCTGTCCGACCTCGGCCGGGCTGAGCAGCTCGCAGGGCTGCTTGGTGAACTCGGTGGCCGCGTAGCCCTGGTCGCCGAGCGTCGAGCCCCCGCCGGACGAGGACGACGACGCACCGGACGAGGAACCGGTCGCGGCGGGGGAGCCGGTGGAGGCGGGTCCCGACCCGCCGCAGGCCGTCAGCGCGAGTGCGACGAGTGCGGTCAGTCCGACGAGAGCAAGCACCCCGACCGGTCCCGTCCGCTGTCCGGCGGGTCGTCCCCAACTCCGTGCCACTGCCATCCCGTCCCTCCACCTGGGTCGCCGGGCACGGCCCGTCAGGGCCGCCCCGGACTAATCGCGCAAAACTTAGAGAGTCACCCTTTCAGTCCAGTTACAACGATGTGCTTGGGCCGACGGAGTGACCCCCGTTCGCCGCCATCGCCGGACCAGCTGCGAAATGTTTCCGACAGGTCACGGCCATGGTTCTCAGTTGGACACGAACAGCCGAAAGCAGTCACTCGTTCGTGATTCCGGTGTCACACCTGGTGTCCAGAATCCCCGGAGGGACCCCGATAGCTCAGCGAGCACCCCGTGGAGCCAAGATGACCGAAGTAATCATGCCGCCCGGCGGCACCCCCGCCGCCCCGGCGACCGCCCCCGCATCCGGCCAGTTGGCCGGCGGGGCGTTGGGCCTGCCGTCGGTGTTGTTCTGCATCGTGACCGGGGCGGCGCCGCTGACGGCGATGCTGTTCAACGTGCCGGTGGCCGTGCAGGGTGGCGGCTACGCGGCGCCGGCGGCGTTCCTGCTGGCCACGATCGCGCTGACGATCTTCTCGGTCGGCTACATCGCGATGAGCCGGCGGGTGACCTCGGCGGGCGGTTTCTACACGTTCATCAGCCGCGGCCTCGGCCGTGTGGTCGGTGTGGGCTCCGGCCTGCTGATCGGGCTCTGCTACATCATCTTCTCCGCGTCGGTGATCGGAGTGATGGGCGACTTCGCGGCGACCAGCGTGCAGACCTGGACCGGGGTCACACTGCCCGCCTGGCTGTACATGGTGTTCGGGCTCGCGGTCATGAGCGCGCTGGCCTGGTTCCACGTCGAGCTGACCGCGAAGGTGCTCGGGGTGAGCCTGGTCGCCGAGGTGCTCGCGCTGCTGGTGCTCGGCATCGGGATATTCGTGCACGGCGGCGCGCAGGGCTTCTCGGCGGCCCCGTTCAACCCGGCCGAGGTGTTCGGCAACGGCGCCGCGATCAAGGTGTTCGGCGCGGCGGCGTCCGGGGTGGCGCTGTTCGCGGCGTTCTGGTCCTGGGTCGGGTTCGAGATGGCGCCCAACTACGCCGAGGAGTCGCGCGACCCGAACCGGATTGCCAAGATCGCCACCTACGGCTCGGTGATCGGGCTGGGGCTGTTCTACATGTTCTCGTCCTACGCCTACGTCACCGGCTGGGGGCTGGAGGGCTCGGTCAAGGCGGTGTCCGACCAGTTCAACGGGGCCTTCGCGTCGGCGTTCTACCCGCTCTCCGACCGTTTCGTCGGCCACCCGCTGACGGTGATCATCCAGCTGCTGGCGATCACCAGCTCGTTCGCCTGCGCGATGGCGTTCTACAACACCAGCGCCCGCTACCTGTTCGCGCTCGGCCGGGAGGGCGTGCTGCCCGGCCGGCTGGCGACCACGTCCACGCATCAGAGCCCGGCGGCCGCCTCGATGACGGTGACCGTGCTGGTGGCGCTGTTCGTGCTGGGCTTCGAGATCTACGACCCCAGCACCGAGGGCGCGCTGCTCAAGCTCGGCACCTGGTCGCCGCTGCTCGGTGTGCTCGGCATCCTCGCCGTCCAGGCGCTGGTCTGCGTGGCGATCATCCGCTACTTCCTGACCACCGCCCGCGACGATTTCCGCTGGTGGAGCACGCTCGTGGCACCGATAATCGGGGGCGTGGCCATGGTCGGCGCGTGCTACCTGCTCGTCAGCAACCGCACCACGCTGGCCGGTGCCACCAACGTCCCGTTCATCACGTTGCTGCCCTGGATGGTGGTGGCCATGTTCGTGGCCGGCGTCGTGATCGCCTTGGTGATGCGCGCCCGCCAGCCCGACCGCTACGCCGACCTCGGGCACTTCACCCTCGCCGAGATCAACACTGCCGAGCTCGACGCCGTTGAGGTGCAAGCCCCGAAGCACGCCGCCCGCTGACCAGCCGACCCCCGAGGAGCCACCGAGCATGACCGCCGTCTCCGACCGCCCGACCAGCACCGGCACCAGCACCGGCGTTGACTCCAGCGGGCACCCGCTCGAGCCGCTCACCGCCGAGGAGGTCGCGGCCGCCGGGGCGCTGCTGCGGGAGCTGGCCGAGCTGGGCCCGGCGGCGCGGTTCGTGTTCATCTCGCTGCACGAGCCGCCGAAGGCCGACGTGCTGGCCTGGACCCCGGGCGCGACGCCGCTGCCCCGGGAGGCCGAGCTGATGGTCTACGACAAGGGCACGCGCACCACGTACGAGGGCGTCGTCTCGCTGACCGATCGCGACCTCGTGTCCTGGCGGCCGGTGCCCGGGGTGCAGCCGCCGATCATGTTCGAGGAGTTCATGTCGTGCGAGGAGATCGTCAGGTCCGACCCGCGCTGGCAGGCCGCCATGCGCAAGCGCGGGGTGGAGGACTTCTCGCTCGCCATGATCGACCCGTGGGCGGCGAGCTGGACGGGTCCGGAGGACGACCCGTCGGCCCGGCGCATCTCCCGCCCGCTGACCTGGATGCGCTCGGCGCCCGGTGAGCACGGCTACGCCCGCCCGGTGGAGGGGCTGGTGGTGACCGTCGACCTGGACGCGGGCGCGGTGGTCGACGTCACCGACCACGGCGTGGTGCCGCTGCCGCCGAAGGCCGGTAACTACGAGGCCGCCTGGCAGTTCGACAAGGACAACGTGCCGGCGTTCGAGGGTTACCGGGACGGCATCCGGCCGATCGAGGTCAGCCAGCCCGACGGCCCCAGCTTCACCGTCGACGGGCACGCGGTGAGCTGGCAGAAGTGGGAGCTGCGGGTCGGGTTCACCCCGCGCGAGGGGCTGGTCCTGCACCAGGTCGGCTACCGCGACCGGGGCACCCTGCGCCCGGTGATCTACCGGGCGTCGCTGGCCGAGATGTACGTGCCCTACGGCGACCCGAAGCCGACCCACCGGTTCAAGAACGTGTTCGACCAGGGGGAGTACGGCGTCGGCTGGCTCGCCAACTCGCTCACCCTGGGCTGCGACTGCGTCGGGCACATCCACTACTTCGACGGCGTGGTCAACGACCAGGACGCCACGGCGGTGACCATCCCGAACGCGGTGTGCATGCACGAGGAGGACGCCGGCATCGCCTGGAAGCACACCGACTTCCGCTCCGGCGCGGTCGAGGTGCGGCGCCGGCGCCGGCTGGTGATCTCCACGATCGTCACCGTCGGCAACTACGAGTACGGCTACTTCTGGTACCTCTACAACGACGGCACGATCGAGTACGAGGTCAAGCTGACCGGCGTGATCTCGACGGCCGCCGTGCCGGTCGGTGAGGTGCCCACGCACGGCACCCTGGTCGCGCCGGGCCTGTACGGGCCGAACCACCAGCACTTCTTCTGCCTCCGGCTGGACATGGCGGTGGACGGCCCGGTGAACCGGGTGGTCGAGGTCGACTCGCGGCCGAGCCCGGCCGGCCCGGACAACCCGCACGGCAACGCCTGGGAGACCGTCAAGACCACGCTGACCAGCGAGGCGGTCGCCCAACGCGAGACCGAGGCGACCCGGGCGCGGTACTGGCGGATCGAGAGTGCCACCGAGACCTCCGCGCTGGGCGCGCCGACCGGGTACGCGCTGATGCCGGGGGCGAACGTGCCGCCGATGTACGCGCCGGACGCCGTGTTCGCGCCGCGCGCCGGGTTCACCGACCACCAGCTGTGGGTCACCGCGTACGACCCGGCGCAGCGGTTCGCGGCCGGCGACTACCCGAACCAGAGCCCGGGCGGCGACGGCCTGCCGGCGTACGCGGCGGGGGACCGCGACCTGGACGGCGCCGACGTGGTGGTCTGGTACACGTTCGGCGCGCACCACGTGGTGCGGCCCGAGGACTGGCCGGTGATGCCCGTGAGCACCGTCGGCTTCATGCTCAAGCCGAGCGGCTTCTTCGACGGCAACCCGGCGCTGGACCTCCCGCCGAGCGAGCCGGCCGGCGGGCACTGCCACTCCGGCTGACAGCGGCGCGTCGGCCACGAACTAGGCTGCGGCGGTGAGCTTCGTACTGCTTCCGGCCGTGGACGTGGCCGACGGACAGGCCGTCCGCCTGGTGCAGGGCGCCGCCGGCACCGAGACCGGCTACGGCGACCCGCTGGAGGCCGCGCTCGCCTGGCAGCGGGCCGGCGCCGAGTGGATCCACGTGGTCGACCTGGACGCCGCGTTCGGCCGGGGCTCCAACGCCGAGCTGCTGGCGGAGGTGGTCGGCCGCCTCGACGTGGCGGTGGAGCTGTCCGGCGGCATCCGCGACGACGAGTCGCTGGCCAGGGTGCTGGGTACCGGTTGCGCCCGGGTCAACCTGGGTACCGCCGCGCTCGAGCACCCCGACTGGTGTGCCCGCGCCATCGCCGAGCACGGCGAGCGGATCGCGGTCGGCCTGGACGTGCGGATCACCGCCGAGGGGCACCGGCTCGCCACCCGGGGCTGGACCACCGACGGCGGCGACCTGTGGGAGGTGCTGGCCCGGCTGGACGAGGACGGCTGCGCCCGGTACGTGGTCACCGACGTGAGCAAGGACGGCACGCTGCGCGGCCCGAACCTGGACCTGCTGCGCGACGTCTGCAAGGCGACCGAGGCACCGGTGATCGCGTCCGGTGGCGTGTCCGAGGTGGCCGACCTGGTCGCGCTGGCCGGCCTCGCCGCCGACGGGGTGGAGGGCACGATCATCGGCAAGGCCCTGTACGCCGGCCGGTTCACCCTGCCCGAGGCGCTCGCCGCGGTGGCCGACGCGTAGCTCACCCGATCCGGCTCAGGAAACCGGCCAACATCAAGGTGAAATTTAGAATTTCGGCAGCTACTATTCAATGAGGCTGTACCGAGTAATAAAGAAATACCGAAATCGGACCTCATTATAGCAGATGCGGGGAATTCTTGTCCAACAAGAACCACGAACAGGAATTGCGCGCCGAGCAGGCCTATATGGCCCAGTTGTACGCACGGTTGGACGCCGAGCGGGTCTGGGTGTCGAAGGCGCTGGACGCGGCGATGTCGGACAGCTCCGCGACCGGTCCGGAGTCCCGCTGGCTGCGTGACGCGACTGTCGACACCTGGGCGGACCGTCGCCGGCGGCTGCGGGTGGCGGACAACGGGCTGTGCTTCGGCCGGATCGACACCGAGCGCGACGGTCCCCTGCACGTCGGCCGGATCGGGCTCACCGACGCCGACGACGAGTCCCGCGCACTGCTCACCGACTGGCGCGCGCCAATTGCCCGGCCGTTCTATACCGCGACCGGTGCGAACCCCGAGGGCATCTCGCTGCGCCGCCATTTCCGCAACCGCGGCCGGACCCTGTTGGATTACCACGACGAGTCGTTCTCCGGTGACGCGGGCGCCGACCCGGACGGTTCGGACGCGGCGCTGCTGGCCGCCGTCAACGCGGCCCGCACCGACGGCATGCGCGACATCGTGGCCACCATCCAGGCCGCGCAGGACGAGGTCATCCGGCTCGGCGACACCGGGGTCGTGGTCATCGAGGGCGGCCCCGGCACCGGCAAGACCGCCGTGGCATTGCACCGGGTGGCCTACCTGCTCTACAGCCACCGGGAGCGGATGGCCCGCAGCGGCGTGCTGCTCGTCGGCCCCAACCCCGGCTTCCTGGACTACGTCAGCGGCGTCCTGCCGGCGCTCGGCGAGACCGACGTCGTGTTCACCACGCCGGGGGAGCTGCTGCCCGGGGTGCGCACCTCCGCGCGGGACGGCGCCGAAACGGCCCGGCTCAAGGGCAGTACGGCGATGGTCGCGGTGCTCGAGGCGGCCGTGCTGGACCGCCAGGAGCTGCCCGACGAGCCGCTGGAGATCCCGCTGGACGACGTCACGGTCTGGCTGGACACCGAGGTGGCGAGCGCGGCCCGGGACGCCGCGAGGGCCAGCCGGCTGGTGCACAACCAGGCCAGGGCGGTGTTCGACCACCACGTGATCGAGGCGCTGACCCTGCGCGCGGTGGCCGCGATCGGCGCCGGCTGGCTCGGCTCCGATCAGCCGGACGCGATGGACGCGCAGATCAGCGCCGAGTTCGGCGAACCGGCCGAGGACGACGGGCTGGCCGAGACACTCACCGCGAACGTGCGCGCCGAGCTGTCCGGCAGCTCCGCGCTGGAGTGGGAGCTCGACCAGCTGTGGCCGATGCTGACGCCGCAGCGCCTGCTCGCCGACCTGCTCAGCTCGCCGGACCGGCTGGAGTCCGCGGCGGCGTCGCTGTCCGAGGCCGACCGGGCGGCGCTGTACCGGCCGAAGGGGCACGCCTGGACGATCTCCGACGTGCCGCTGCTGGACGAGGCCGTGGACATGGTCGGCTCGGACGGCACCGACCTGCCCCCGATCGTCGACGAGGACGACGAGGTCGAGGAGCCGGAGGACGAGCACCTCGACTACGCCGAGGGCGTGCTCGAGATCCTGGACACCGAGGAGGACCCGGACGAGGAGGTGCTCCGCGCGGTCGACCTGATGGCCGCCGACCAGCTCGCCGAACGGCAGGTCGAGCTGGACCTGCGTGGCCTGGCCGAGCGGGCCGCCGCCGACCGGAACTGGACGTACGGGCACGTCGTGGTCGACGAGGCCCAGGAGCTGTCGGAGATGGACTGGCGGGCGCTGATGCGGCGCTGCCCGACCAAGTCGATGACGATCGTCGGCGACCTCGCCCAGCGCGAGTCCCCCGCCGGGGTCGAGTCCTGGGCGGCGGTGCTGGACCAGCACGTGCCCGGCCGCTGGGCGTACCGGCAGCTGACCGTGAACTACCGCACCCCGGCCGACATCATGGACGTCGCGGCCAGCGTGCTCGCCGAGGTCGACCCGGCGCTGCGCCCGCCCACCTCGGTCCGCCGCACCGGCGTGCCGGCGTGGGCCAGGGCGGTGCCGGCGGACGGGATGGCCGAGGCGCTGCTGGCGGCGGCCGGCGAGCTGGTCAGCCAGGTCGGGGAGGGCACCCTGGCGGTGATCGCGCCGTCCGGCACCCCGCTGCCGGCCCGGCTGCGCACCGCGCTGACCGACGGCCTCGGCCGCCCGGTCTCGGTGCTGACCCCGCACGGCGCCAAGGGTCTCGAGTTCGACGCGGTGCTGCTCTGCGAGCCGGGTCGGCTGCTCGACGGCTCCCGGTCCGGGGCGGCCGACCTGTACGTCGCGCTGACCAGGGCCACCCAGCGGCTCGGCGTGCTGCACAGCACCCCGCTGCCGGCCGGGCTGACCGGGCTGGTCGAGCACTCCGACGACGGCGTGGCCGGTGGTGCCGGTACGAACGGCTCGGCCGGCAATGGCGTGCACCGGGGGTCGGTGGTCCCGGTCGGCGGTCGCTGACCCGGGCCTGCGCGACCCCGGTCGGCGAACGCGGGCCGGGCGGGGTCGCGGCTAGCCGCGCTCGCTCGGTTCGCCCGGCTCGGGGGCCTCGGCTTCGGCGGCCCCGGTCGCCTCGGCCGCTCCGCCGGTGTCGGCCGCACTGCCTGCCGCGCTGCCGGCCGCGCTGCCGGCCGCGGCCACGGTGAGCCGGATGCCGATCGTTCCGCTGGCGCCCCGGCGCAGCCGGCTGCCCAGCATCACGACCCGGCCGATCAGTCCGTACCGGGTGGCGATCAGCCGGCGGGCCTGCTCCGAGCCGTCGGCGTCGAGCAACTCGGCGTGGCCGGCGACCTCCGGCCCGGTCGGGACGCCGCGGGCCGTGCAGGGGGCCATCCGCACCGCGCCGTCGCGCCGGATGCGCTTGACCTTGCCGGCGTCGGCGGCCGACCAGACCATGAGGCTGTCACCGTCCTGGGCCGCCCACACCGGGGTGGGCACCGCCCGGCCGTCCCGTCGGAAGGTCGTCACCAGCAGGTATGCGCCGGCCGCGAGCCGGGCAATCTCGTCCACCGGCGAACCATAACGCCCTGGTGATCGCCGTGCGTGGTCCCCGGCGGGGCGGACCGGGATCAGGCCACTATCAGCGGACGCTTAGGCTGGCCGGGTGGCGGTTGCGGTGCGAGTGATCCCGTGTTTGGACGTGGACAACGGCCGGGTGGTGAAGGGCGTCAACTTCGCCGACCTGGTCGACGCGGGCGATCCGGTCGAGATGGCGCGGGTGTACGACGCCGAGGGCGCCGACGAGCTCACCTTCCTGGACGTGACGGCGTCCTCCGGGGAGCGCGCCACCATGATGGACGTGGTCCGGCGCACGGCCGAGCAGGTGTTCATCCCGCTCACCGTCGGCGGCGGCATCCGCGCCACCGAGGACGTGGACCGGCTGCTGCGGGCCGGCGCCGACAAGGTCAGCATCAACACCGCCGCGATCGCCCGCCCCGAGCTGCTCGGTGAGGCCAGCCGCCGGTTCGGCGCGCAGTGCATCGTGCTCTCGGTGGACGCGCGGCGGGTGCCGGCCGGTGGCGCGCCGACCCGGTCCGGCTGGGAGGTCACCACACACGGCGGCCGCCGGGGCACCGGCATCGACGCCGTCGAGTGGGCCGAGCGCGGGCAACAGCTCGGTGTCGGCGAGATCCTGCTCAACTCGATGGACGCCGACGGCACCCGGGCCGGCTTCGACCTGACGATGATCTCCGCCGTGCGCGCGGTGGTGGACGTGCCCGTGATCGCCAGCGGCGGCGCGGGCGAGCTGGCGCACTTCGCCCCCGCGGTGCGGGCCGGCGCGGACGCGGTGCTGGCGGCGAGCGTGTTCCACTTCGGTCAGCTGCGGATCAGCGAGGTCAAGGCGGCGCTACGGGCCGAGGAAGTGGAAGTCCGGTGAACCGGCTGGCGGCACTGGGCCGGGAGCGCCTGGCCGCCGGGGTGCTGGTCATCGGGGCGGTGGTGTTCACCGCGACCGGGGTGATCCGGCTGCTCCGCGAGGGCGGCATCGAGGTGCTGACGCTGCCGCTGGCGCTGCTGGCCGCCGATCTTGTCATCGCCGGCGCGCTGGTCACCCGCTGGTACGCCATCCGTCCGGTCGCGCAGGGCCTGGCCATCTTCGGCGCCCTGGTACACGTGCTGGTGCTGCTGCGCAGCGGGCCGTGGATGATCCGGGGTTGGTCCGCGCTGCTGGCCGCCGCTCACATCTGCGCGCTGGTGCTGTTCTTCGCGCTCAGCGCCCACGAGCAGTACGACGACGAGGATGAGGACGACGAGGCCGACGACCGCGAGGTCGCGTACGAGCCGGCGGCCGGGCCGTACGCCGCACTGCCGGCGCCGAGGCGCAACGCCGACATCCTCCGCCAGCCCGCCGACCACCCGGCCGAGGTGGCGCCCGAACTCGCTACGGCACTGATGACCGAGCGGCAGCCGGCGGCCGAGCAGCCGTCGGCTGAGCAGAGCACCGAACCGGCGGCTGAGCCCGACGCCGAACTGGCGGCGGAGCAACCCGAGACTGAGCAGACCGCCGCCGAGGACACCGAGCCGGTCGGGGAGCGGGACTCCGAACAACCGGCCGACGAGACAACCGAAGAACCGACCGCCCACCAGGAGACCGACCGACCCGCCGAACCGGCCGATCACAACGGGGCCGATCACAACGGTGCCGATCACAACGGTGCCGATCACGGACCTGACCGTGAGGGCGCCGGTGAGCGTGTGGAGTCCGGGGCGGGCCGGCGAGGGGCACCGGAGGGCAAGGAGTGACTGACGTGAGTTTGGACCCGGAGATCGCGGCGCGGCTCAAGCGCAACCCGGACGGGCTGGTCTGCGCGGTGGCCCAGCAGCGCGGCACCGGCGAGGTGCTGATGGTCGCTTGGATGAACGACGAGGCGCTGGAGCGGACGCTCACGACCCGTGTCGGGACCTACTTCTCCCGCAGCCGCCAGCGGTTATGGGTCAAGGGGGAGACGTCCGGGCACACGCAGCGGGTGCACGAGGTGCGGCTGGACTGCGACGGCGACACGGTGCTGCTGGTGGTGGACCAGCAGGGCGCGGCCTGCCACACCGGCGACCACACATGCTTCGACGCCGACCTGCTGCTGGCCGAGGACGCCGCCGCCCCGATCGACGCCTAGCGGAGGGCCGCGGCTCAGGACCGGTGGCTCAGGGCAGCGGCTCGGTCAGGTAGCGCTGCAGGTTGGGGCCGATGATCGCGGCCAGGGTGGCGACGTCCGCCGAGGCGAGCGGCTCGAGCTTGACCACGTAGCGGGCCATGCCGAGGCCGAACACCTGGGAGCCGCACAGCGCGGCGCGCAGGTCGGCCCGGTCCGGGCCGACGGCGGCGGCGAGCTTGCTGAACACCGTCTGCGTGACGAACTCGCGCATCATCCGGGCGGCCTGCTCGTGGTTGGCGACGCTGCGCAGCAGTGCCACGAAGGCGCCGCCGCCGCTGGTGTCCCACACCGTGAGGAAGTTGCGCACGATCCGCTCACCGAGGGTCTGCAGGTCGCCGTCGAGGACCCGCTCGAGCAGCTGCTCGGGGTTGATCGGCAGGTCCATCGCGGCCACGAAGAGGCCGTCCTTGCCGCCGAACCAGTGGTTCACCATCGCCGCGTCCACGCCGGCCGTGGTGGCGATCGAGCGGACCCGGGCGCCCTGGTAACCACGCTCGGCGAACTCGGCGCGGGCCGCCGCGAGCAGCGCATCCTTGGTGTCCTGGCCGGCGGGCCGGCGGCCCCGGCGACGCCCCGGGGGCGCGGCCGGACCCGTGGTCGGCTGCTCCGGGGCGGATGGGCTCACGCCCTCATCCTGACACCAGAGGCGCGCGGCCGCTCGAACGGGCGGACGGCACAATGGCAGACATGAGTGGCATCACGACCGGTTCTGTCCAGGCGGGCGCGGGGGCGGCATGACCGTGAGTTCGGTGTACGCGGGTACGGCCGCGCTGGGTGCGGTGTCGCCCTCGCGGCAGGAGTTCCGGGAGCTGGCGCAGGGGCATCGGGTGATCCCGGTGGCGCGGCGGCTGCTGGCGGACGACGAGACCCCGGTGGGGCTGTACCGGAAGCTGGCGGCGGACCGGGCCGGCACGTTCCTGCTGGAGTCGGCGGAGAACGGGCGGTCCTGGTCGCGCTGGTCGTTCGTGGGGGCGCACTGCGCGGCGGCGCTGACCGAGGTGGACGGCGAGGCCACCTGGCTGGGCACGCCGCCGGTGGGCCTGGTCTCCGGGGGTGACCCGCTGGTCGCGCTGCGGCACGCCATCGAGGAGCTGCGCACCGAGCCGCTGGCCGGGTTGCCGCCGCTGACCGGGGGCATGGTCGGCTACCTGGGTTACGACGTCGTGCGCCGGCTGGAGCGGCTGCCCAGCCTGGCCGAGGACGACCTGAAGCTGCCCGAGCTGATCATGCTGCTCGCCACCGACCTGGCCGCGCTGGACCACCACGAGGGCGCGGTCACGCTGATCGCGAACGCGGTGAACTGGGACAACAGCCCGGAACGGGTGGACGCCGCCTACGACGACGCGGTGGCCCGGCTGGACCGGATGACCGAGGAACTTCGCGCCCCCGCGCCTTCTACGGTGGCGGTCTACCGGCCGGCCCAGCCGAACTTCGTGCGCCGCCGCAGCCTGGCCGAGCACTGTGCGGCGGTGGTCGCGGCGAAGGAGGAGATCCTCGCCGGCGAGGCGTTCCAGGTGGTCGTGTCGCAGCGGTTCGAGACGGAGATCTCGGTGGACTCGCTGGAGGTCTACCGGGTGCTGCGCGCGACGAACCCCAGCCCGTACATGTACCTGCTGCGCCTGGCCGACGCCGAGGGGCAGCGGTTCGACATCGTCGGGTCCAGCCCGGAGGCGCTGGTCACCGTCCGGGACGGGCAGGCCACCACGCACCCCATCGCGGGCACCCGGTGGCGCGGGGCCACCGAGGAGGAGGACCTGCTGCTGGAGAAGGACCTGCGCTCGGACGAGAAAGAGCGCGCCGAGCACGTGATGCTGGTCGACCTGGGGCGCAACGACCTGGGCCGGGTGTGCGAGCCGGGCACGGTCAAGGTGCACAACTTCTTCGAGGTCGAGCGCTACTCGCACGTGATGCACCTGGTGTCCACGGTGACCGGCCGGCTGGCCGAGGGCCGCAACGCGTTCGACGCGGTCACGGCGTGCTTCCCCGCCGGCACGCTGTCCGGGGCGCCGAAGCCGCGCGCGATGGAGATCATCGAGCGGCTGGAGCCGACCCGGCGTGGGCTGTACGGCGGCATCGTCGGCTACCTGGACTTCGCCGGCGACGCCGACACCGCGATCGCGATCCGCACGGCCCTGGTCCGCGACGGCGTGGCCTACGTGCAGGCGGGCGGCGGCATCGTCGCCGACTCCGACCCGGTCGCGGAGGACACCGAGAGCCTGAACAAGGCCCGCGCCGTGCTGTCCGCGATAGCGACGGCGGCGACGTTGGAACCGCCGTCCGGCGTGGGCGGCGGGTGAGCCCGCCGCGCCGGCTCGCCGCCGCGCTGCTCGCGCTGGGCGTGGCGGCCTTCCTGCTGTGGCTGGCGACCCGCCTGGTGTGGCTGAGGGCGGCCTATCAGAGCCCGCTGCGTGGTCCGGTGACCGTCGGCGTCACGGGCGCTGTGCTGCGCCCTGAGCTGTCCGCGATCGCCCTGCTCGCGGTGGCGGCGGCCGCCGCGGTGGTGGCCACGTCGGGCTGGCCGCGCCGGGTGGTCGGGGTGCTGGTGGCGGCGGCCGGGCTGTGGGCGGTCCGGCTGAGCTGGGTCTGGGGCGGCGGCCTGCCGAGTGCCGCCCCCGGCACCGGGCCGGGCGGGGTGCCGCTCGGTGAGCTGACCCTGGGCGGCCGGGCGGGCGCGGTGGGGTCGGCGGTGCCGGCCGACGCGGTCGCCGTCGGCGCGCCGGTACCGACCCCCGCTGCGCTGCTCGGGTTGGCGGCCGGGCTCCTGCTGGTGCTGGCCGGTGTCGGGATGGTGTGCTGGGCGGATGCGATGCCGAGGCTGGGGGCGCGGTACGCGGCGCCGGGTACCGTGCGGCGGGTGCCGGACCGCGACAGCCAGTGGTGGGACGCCCTGGATGCGGGCGAGGACCCCACCCTGAAGGGGCCGCCGGGCGACCCTGGAGCCTCGCGCTGATTGCGCGCAGTTAGCATTCTCTGGAACGCCATGTTGAAGGCCCGCCTCGCCAGCCACATTCACGACTGCCGACCGGTGAGGTCGGTCCCGAGAGGGGGGATCGCCTCCGTGATTCAGCGGAGTACGCGAGCCATCCGCGACGGCAAGATGGACGGCACGGTGAAGTACCAGTGAGTGTTCTGGAGTCGATTCTGGAGGGCGTCCGGGTCGACCTGGCGCAGCGCGAGTCGGTGGTGAGCTTCGAGCAGGTGAAGCGAGCCTCCCTGGCCGCGCCGCCGCCACGGGATGTGATGGCCGTGCTGAACAAGCCGGGCATCGGGGTGATCGCGGAGGTCAAGCGCGCCAGTCCGGCGCGCGGTGAGCTCGCGCCCATCACCGACCCGGCCGAGCTGGCCGGCCAGTACGTGGCCGGTGGCGCGCGGGTGATCAGCGTGCTGACCGAGGGGCGTCAGTTCCACGGTTCGCTGGCCGACCTGATCGCCGTGCGGGCCGCGGTGGACGTGCCGGTGCTGCGCAAGGACTTCGTGGTCGGCACCTACCAGGTGCACGAGGCGCGGGCCGCCGGGGCCGACCTGGTGTTGTTGATCGTCGCGGCGCTGGAGCAGAACGTGCTGGCCTCGCTGCTGGACCGGGTGGAGTCGCTGGGCATGACCGCGTTGGTCGAGGTACACAACGAGGAGGAGGCGGACCGTGCCCTGGAGGCCGGCGCCTCGCTGATCGGGGTGAACGCGCGCAACCTGCACACCCTGGAGGTCGACCGTTCGCTGTTCGGCCGGCTGGCCCCCGGGCTGCCCGCCGACGTGCTGCGGGTCGCCGAGTCGGGCGTGCGCGGCCCCGGTGACCTGCTTACCTACGCGGGCTACGGCGCCGACGCGGTGCTGGTCGGCGAGGGCCTGGTGACCAGCGTCGACCCGCGCGTCGCGGTGAACAAGCTCGTTGCGGCCGGGTTCCACCCGTCGTGCTCGCGGGCGGTGCGGTGAACCGCTCCGAGCTGGTCACCGCGACCGCGAGCAGCGGCATCGCCACCCGTAGCGGGCACGAGCCGGACGAGGGCGGGCACTTCGGCCGCTTCGGCGGGCGGTTCGTGCCGGAGGCGTTGATCGCCGCGCTGGACGAGCTGACCGCGTTCTACGAGAAGGCCAGGGTCGACCCGGAGTTCCTGAACGAGCTGGACCGGTTGCAGCGGGACTACGCGGGCCGGCCGTCGCCCCTGACCGACGCGACGAAGCTGGGCGGGCACGCAGGCGGGGCCCGGCTGCTGCTCAAGCGCGAGGACCTCAACCACACCGGGTCCCACAAGATCAACAATGTCCTCGGTCAGGCGCTGCTGGCCAAGCGGATGGGCAAGACCCGGGTGATCGCCGAGACCGGGGCCGGCCAGCACGGCGTGGCCACCGCGACGGCGGCCGCGCTGCTGGACCTGGAGTGCGTCGTCTACATGGGCGAGGTCGACACCAAACGGCAGGCGCTGAACGTGGCCCGGATGCGGCTGCTCGGTGCCCGGGTGGTGTCGGTGACCATCGGCTCGCGGACGCTGAAGGACGCGATCAACGAGGCGCTGCGGGACTGGGTGGCGAACCTCGGGTCGACCCATTACCTGCTCGGAACCGCCGCCGGGCCGCACCCGTTCCCGATGATGGTGCGCGACTTCCACCGGGTGATCGGGCTGGAGGCGCGCGAGCAGGTGCTGGCCCGGTGCGGCCGGCTGCCCACCGCGGTGGTGGCGTGCGTCGGTGGCGGCTCGAACGCGATCGGCGCGTTCCACGCCTTCCTGGACGACCCCGGGGTCCGGCTGGTCGGCTTCGAGCCGGGCGGGGACGGGGTGGAGACCGGGCGGCACGGCGCGACGCTGACCGAGGGCTCGCCGGGCGCGCTGCACGGCGCGATGTCGTACCTGCTGCAGGACGACGAGGGCCAGACGCTGGAGTCGCACTCCATCTCGGCGGGCCTGGACTACCCCGGCGTCGGCCCGGAGCACGCGCTGCTCAAGGACATCGGGCGGGCCGAGTACCGGCCGATCACCGACACCGAGGCGATGGACGCGTTCGCGCTGCTGGCCCGCACCGAGGGCATCATCCCGGCGATCGAGTCGGCCCACGCGGTGGCCGGCGCGCTCAAGCTGGGTCAGGAGCTGGGCCCGGACGCGGTGATCCTGATCAACCTGTCCGGCCGGGGCGACAAGGACATGGGCACCGCCGCGGAGTGGTTCAACCTGGGCGAAGAAGGCACAGCGGGCACCGGCGAACCCGGCAGCGGCGTGGGCCACGGCCACCAGAGCAACGGGAGCGCCCAGTGAGCGGGCTGGACGAGCTGTTCACCACGTGCCGGGCCGAGCACCGGGCGGCGCTGGTGGGCTACCTGCCGGCCGGCTACCCGACGGTGGAGGGCTCGGCGCGGCTGCTGACCGGGCTGATCGAGTCCGGGGTGGACCTGGTCGAGGTGGGCCTGCCCTACTCCGACCCGGTGCTGGACGGCCCGACGATCCAGGCCGCCGCGGAGATCGCGCTGCGCGGCGGGACCCGGATCAAGGACGTGTTCGGCGTGGTCGAGCGGGTGGCCTCGGCGGGCGGCCGCGCGGTCGTGATGACGTACTACAACCCGGTGTTCCGCTACGGGGTCGACCGGTTCGCGCGTGACCTGGCGGCGGCCGGCGGGCTGGGCCTGATCACGCCTGACCTGATCCCCGAGGAGGCCGGCGACTGGCTGGCGGCCTCGGCGGAGCACGGGCTGGACCGGATCTTCCTGGTCGCCCCGTCGTCGTCGGAGGAGCGGATCGCGAGCACCGCGGCGGCCGGCAGCGGCTTCCTGTACGCGGCGTCGGTGATGGGTGTGACCGGGGCCAGGGACGCGCTCGGGCCCGCCGCGGCCGAGCTGGTGGCCCGCACGCGGCCGCACACGACGCTGCCGATCGGGGTCGGGCTGGGCGTGCGCTCCGGTGCGCAGGCGGCCGAGGTGGCCGGCTTCGCGGACGCCGTGATCGTCGGATCCGCGCTGGTCACGGCGGCCAATCGGGGTGAGGCGGCGATGCGTGCACTGGCCGCCGAGCTGGCCGACGGTGTCCGGCACCCTTCCACCCAGCCGGCCTGATCCGCTAAAAAACGTGACAAGTACGGTGGTCGGGTGCCGACCGTGCTGACCTCCTGGTTCCTGGCCAACATCCCGAGTCCCGACCGGGGCGTCTGGCATGTCGGCCCGTTCCCGATCCGGGCCTACGCGCTGTGCATCATCGCCGGCATCGTGGTCGCGGTGGTCTGGGGTGAGCGCCGGCTGGTCGCCCGGGGCGGGCAGCCGGGCACGGTCACGGACGTGGCGGTCTTCGCGGTGCCGTTCGGGCTGGTCGGCGGCCGGCTCTACCACATCGCCACCGACTACGAGACGTACTTCGGGCCCGGCGGCCACCCGATCGACGCGCTGAAGATCTGGCAGGGCGGCCTCGGCATCTGGGGCGCGGTCGCGCTGGGTGGCGTGGGCGCCTGGATCGGCTGCCGCCGGCGCGGCGTGCCGCTGCCGTTCTTCGCCGACGCGGTCGCCCCGGCCATCGTCGTGGCGCAGGCCATCGGCCGGCTGGGCAACTACTTCAACCAGGAGCTCTACGGCGGCCCGACCACGCTGCCCTGGGGCCTGGAGATCTACGCCAGAGTGGTGCCGGGCACCTCGATCCCGGACCCGCTGGGCGGCGTCGCGCGCGACGCGATACCAGTCGCGGTGGTGCACCCGACTTTCCTGTACGAGCTGATCTGGAACCTGCTGGTGGCCGGCCTCGTCGTCTGGGCGGACCGGAGGTTCCGCCTCGGCCACGGCCGCGCGTTCGCGGTCTACGTGGCCGGCTACACGCTGGGCCGGTTCTTCATCGAGCAGATGCGGTCCGACCCGGCGACCCGGGTGTTCGGTGACATCCGGATCAACACCGTGGTGGCCGCCGTGGTCTTCCTCGGCGCGGTCGCCTACCTCGTGCTGGTGCGCAAGCCCCGCGAGGACCTGGCCGCCCTCGCGGCGGCGTCGGGCCCGACGCCCGCCCCGACCGCGACCCCGGTCGCGACCAATGCCGGTGAAACGGCCGCCAAGGCCCCCTCCGAACCGGCCGGTGCCACCGACGCGGCGCCATCCGACAAGCCGATCGACAAGCCGATCGACAAGCCGGCGGACAAAGCGGCCGGGACACCAATCGGGAAACCGGCGGACTCACCCGCCGGAAAGGCGGCGAACGCGTCGGCCGCCGCTGCCGCCGGGGACCCGGCCCCCGTGCCCGCCGGCGCCGCCACCGAGTCGTCCTCGACCGAGCTGGCCGCCGATCCCGCCTGGTCCAAGCCGGAGTCCGGCCAGAGCTGACCCCTGTCGGGTCCGGACAAATCAGCCCCGCTGTCGTATCGTTGGCGCGGGTCGCATCTCGCCGTGGCGATGGGTCCATGGCAGGTGCTCGCCGGATCGCGGGGGTGGCGCGAGGCGGGTGCAGAGGTTCGGCTCAGCGGTCGCCGGTGACTGAGTTTCGTCATCGGCGAAGCCTGGGCCTGCCTGTTTCCAGCCTGTTACAGTCTCGGAAATCCGCGGGCCACCGTCGTCCCGACATGTAGCCACAAGTGTCGAGGGAGGTACTCGCGGTGATTTTTTCTAGCCTGCCGCGCGCGCAGGGGCTTTACCACCCGGCTGCCGAACACGATGCGTGTGGCGTCGCGATGGTGGCCGACACACAGGGGCGCCGCAGCCACGCGATCGTCGCCGACGGGCTCACCGCGCTGGCCAACCTGGAACACCGGGGGGCCGCCGGCGCGGAGCCGACCAGTGGTGACGGCGCCGGCATCCTCGTGCAGGTTCCTGACGCGCTGCTGAGGGCGGAGGTCGACTTCGAGCTGCCCGAGGCCGGGGCGTACGCAGTCGGCCTGGCGTTCCTGCCGGTCGAGGACGAGCAGCGGACCAAGGCCATCGCGCTGGTCGAGCGGATCGCCGCCGAGGAGCACCTGCGGGTACTGGGCTGGCGGGAGCTGACCGTGCGCCCGGACGCGGCCGACGTCGGCCCGTCGGCGCGCTCCTGCATGCCGCGGTTCGCGCACCTGTTCGTGGCCGCCGAGCCGGTCGACGGCGAGGCACCGGCCACCGGTGTCGCGCTCGACCGGCTCGCCTTCTGCCTGCGCAAACGCGCCGAGCGGGACAGCGCAACCATGGGCTGCGGCACCTACTTCGCCTCGCTGTCCAGCCGCACCCTGGTCTACAAGGGCATGCTCACCACCCACCAGCTGCCGGCCTTCTTCGCCGACCTCACCGACGAGCGGCTGGAGAGCGCGATCGCGCTGGTGCACAGCCGGTTCTCCACGAACACCTTCCCGTCCTGGCCGCTGGCGCACCCGTTCCGCTACGTGGCGCACAACGGCGAGATCAACACGATCCGGGGCAACCGGAACCGGATGCGGGCCCGCGAGGCGCTGCTGGCCAGCCACGTCATCCCCGGCGACCTGGACCGGCTCTACCCCATATGTACCGAGGGTGCGTCCGACTCGGCCTCCTTCGACGAGGTTCTCGAGCTGCTGCACCTGGGTGGACGCGCTCTGCCGCACGCGATCCTGATGATGATCCCGGAGGCGTGGGAGAACCACGCCGAGATGGACGACGCCCGCCGCGCGTTCTACCGGTTCCACTCCAGCCTGATGGAGCCGTGGGACGGCCCGGCCTGTGTCACGTTCACCGACGGCACGGTGGTCGGCGCGGTGCTGGACCGCAACGGGCTGCGGCCCGCCCGCTGGTGGCAGCTGGCCGACGGCCGGGTGGTGCTGTCCAGCGAGTCCGGCGTGCTGGACGTGCCGCCGGACGAGGTGGTGGCCAAGGGGCGGCTGCAGCCCGGCCGCATGTTCCTGGTGGACACCGAGGCCGGCCGGATCGTGGCCGACGAGGAGATCAAGGCCGAGCTGGCCGCCGCGCTGCCCTACGACGAGTGGCTGCACGCCGGCCTGCTCGAGGTGGGCGGCCTACCACCCCGTGAGCACGTGGTGCAGACCCACGAGTCGGTGCTGCGCCGCCAGCTCACCTTCGGCTACACCGAGGAGGAGCTGCGGGTCCTGTTCGCGCCGATGGCGACCTCGGCCGCCGAACCGATCGGCTCGATGGGCACCGACACCCCGGTGGCCGCGCTCTCCCAGCGCCCCCGGCTGCTCTACGACTACTTCGCCCAGCTGTTCGCGCAGGTCACCAACCCGCCGCTGGACGCGATCCGCGAGGAGATCGTCACCTGCGTGGCCCGGGTGATGGGCCCGGAGCAGAACCTGCTGGAGCCGACCCCGGCGTCCTGCCGGCACCTGCGGCTGCCGTACCCGGTGATCGACAACGATGACCTGGCCAAGATCCTGCACATCAACGACGACGGCAACCTGCCTGGCTTCGCGGCCGCCGTGATCAGCGGCCTGTACGAGGTGGACGGCGGCGAGGCGGCGCTGTCCACCGCGCTGGACCGGGTCCGTCGGGAGGCCTCCGAGGCGATCGCCGAGGGCGCCCGCATCCTGGTGCTCTCCGACCGGGACTCCGACCACCGGATGGCGCCGATCCCGTCGCTCATGCTCACGTCCGCGGTGCACCACCACCTGGTCCGCCAGCGCGAGCGGGTCCGCGTGGCGCTGGTGGTGGAGAGCGGTGACTGCCGCGAGGTGCACCACGTGGCGCTGCTGCTCGGCTTCGGCGCCGCCGCGGTCAACCCCTACCTGGCCTTCGAGACCATCGAGGACCTGATCGCCAGCGGGGACATCAGCGGCATCGCCGCCGCGACGGCGATCAAGAACTACGTGAAGGCCCTGGTCAAGGGCGTGCTCAAGGTGATGTCCAAGATGGGCATCTCGACCGTCGGGGCGTACACCGCCGCGCAGGCTTTCGAGGCCATCGGGCTGTCCCACGAGCTGGTCGACGAGTACTTCAGCGGCACCGCGTCGCAGCTGGGCGGCGTCGGGCTGGACGTGCTCGCCGAGGAGGTCGCCGCCCGGCACCGCCGCGCCTACCCGGAGAACCCGACCGACCGGGTGCACCGCCGCCTCGACGTGGGCGGCGAGTATGCCTACCGCCGCGAGGGCGAGCTGCACCTGTTCACCCCGGAGACGGTGTTCCTGCTGCAGCACGCCACCAGGACCGGCCAGCGGGACGTGTTCCGCCAGTACACCGCCGAGTGCGACCGGCTGGCCGCCGAGGGCGGCGCCTTGCGCGGGCTGTTCGCGCTGCGCACCGGGGCCCAGCCGGCGGTGCCGCTGGACGAGGTCGAGTCGGTGGAGGCGATCCTGACCCGGTTCAACACGGGCGCGATGTCCTACGGCTCGATCTCCGCCGAGGCCCACGAGACGCTCGCCATCGCGATGAACAACCTGGGCGGCCGGTCCAACACCGGCGAGGGCGGCGAGGACGTCGAGCGGCTGCACGACCCGCGCCGGCGCAGCGCGATCAAGCAGGTCGCGTCCGGCCGGTTCGGCGTGACCAGCGAGTACCTGGTGCAGGCCGACGACATCCAGATCAAGATGGCGCAGGGCGCGAAGCCGGGGGAGGGCGGCCAGCTGCCGCCGAACAAGGTCTGGCCGTGGATCGCCAGGACCAGGCACTCGACCCCGGGCGTCGGCCTGATCTCACCGCCGCCGCACCACGACATCTACTCCATCGAGGACCTGGCGCAGCTGATCCACGACCTGAAGAACGCCAACGACCGGGCCAGGATCCACGTCAAGCTGGTGTCCTCGGTCGGGGTCGGCACGGTGGCGGCCGGGGTGGCCAAGGCGCACGCCGACGTGGTGCTGATCTCCGGGCACGACGGCGGCACCGGCGCGGCCGCGCTGACCGCGCTCAAGCACGCGGGCGCGCCCTGGGAGATCGGCCTGGCCGACACCCAGCAGACCCTGATGCTGAACGGGCTGCGGGACCGGATCGTGGTGCAGACCGACGGCCAGATGAAGACCGGCCGGGACGTCGTGGTCGCCGCGCTGCTGGGCGCCGAGGAGTACGGCTTCGCCACCGCGCCGCTGATCGTGGCCGGCTGCGTGATGATGCGGGTCTGCCACCTGGACACCTGCCCCGTCGGCGTGGCCACCCAGGACCCCGAGCTGCGCGCCCGGTTCACCGGCAAGCCCGAGTTCGTGGAGAACTTCTTCCGGTTCATCGCCGAGGAGGTCCGCGAGTACCTGGCCGAGCTGGGCTTCCGCTCGCTGGAAGAGGCCGTCGGGCACGCCGAGCTGCTGGACACCGGCACCGCGGTCGAGCACTGGAAGGCGTCCCGTGGCTTGGACCTGACGCCGCTTTTTGTCGTGCCTGACCTGCCGGGCGCGTCCCGGCGGCGGACCCGCGAGCAGGACCACGGCCTGGACAAGGCGCTGGACCAGACCCTGATCCAGCTGGCCGAGGCCGCCCTCGAGGACGCCCACCAGGTCCGCCTCGAGCTGCCTGTGCGCAACGTGAACCGGACCGTAGGCACCCTGCTGGGCGCCGAGGTGACGCGCCGCTACGGCGGCCAGGGCCTGCCGGACGGCACCATCCATGTCCGGCTGGAGGGCTCGGCCGGCCAGTCGCTCGGCGCGTTCCTGCCGCAGGGCATCACGCTGGAGCTGGTCGGCGACGCGAACGACTACGTCGGCAAGGGCCTTTCCGGCGGCCGGCTGATCGTGCGGCCGCACCCGGACGCCCGCTTCGCCGCCGACCGGCAGGTGATCGCCGGCAACGTGATCGGCTACGGCGCCACGGCCGGCGAGATCTTCCTGCGCGGAGTCGTCGGCGAGCGGTTCTGCGTGCGCAACTCGGGCGCGCTGGCCGTCGTGGAGGGCGTGGGCGACCACGCCTGCGAGTACATGACCGGCGGCACCGTGGTGGTGCTCGGCACGTGTGGGCGCAACGTGGCGGCCGGCATGTCCGGCGGCACCGCCTACGTGCTGGACCTGAACCCGGGGAGGGTGAACCGCGAGATGGTGGACCTGGAGGCGCCGTCCGAGGCCGACCTGGAGCTGCTGCACGGCATCGTCACCAGGCACCGGGAGCTCACCGGCTCGACCGTCGCGGCGTCCCTGCTCGGCGACTGGCCACGCCGCTCCCGATCGTTCACCAAGATCATGCCTCGGGACTACCGGCGGGTGCTCGAGGCGGTCCGGCTGGCCACCGCGGAGGGCCGCGACCCCGACGAAGCGATCATGGAGGCGGCACGTGGCTGACCCGCGCGGTTTCCTCAAGTACCAGCGCGTGGATGCTCCCAAGCGGCCGAAGCCGGAGCGAACCGCCGACTGGGGCGAGGTCTATCGGGACCAGACCGAGCGGCCGCTGCTGGAGCAGACCCGCCAGCAGGCCGCCCGCTGCATGGACTGCGGCATCCCGTTCTGCCACTCCGGGTCGGCCGGCTGCCCGCTGGGCAACCTGATCCCCGAGTGGAACGACCTGGTCCGCCGCGACAGCTGGGCGGCCGCCAGCGACCGGCTGCACGCGACGAACAACTTCCCCGAGTTCACCGGCCGGCTCTGCCCCGCGCCGTGTGAGGCGGCCTGCGTGCTGGCGCTGACCCCGGCGGCCGAGGGCGCGGTGACGATCAAGCGGGTGGAGCAGTCCATCGCCGACATCGCCTGGGAGCGCGACCTGGTGGTGTCGCAGAGCCCGGGGCTGGCGTCGGGCAAGCGGGTCGCGGTGGTGGGCTCCGGGCCGGCCGGGCTGGCCGCCGCCCAGCAGCTCACCCGGGCCGGGCACGACGTGACCGTGTTCGAGCGGGACGACCGGCTCGGCGGTCTGCTGCGCTACGGCATCCCCGAGTTCAAGCTGGAGAAGTCGGTGCTGGACCGGCGGCTGGCCCAGATGCACGCCGAGGGCACCCGGTTCGTCACGTCCTGCGAGGTCGGCGGCTCGGCGCCCGGTGACCTGTCGGTGGACCGGCTGCGGGCCGACTACGAGGCGGTGGTGCTCGCGGTCGGCGCGCTGGCCGGCCGGGACGCCCCGGACCTGCCCGGCCGCGAGCTGGCCGGTGTGCACCTGGCCATGGAGCACCTGGTGCCGGCCAACCGGGAGTGCGAGGGCGACGGCCCGACCTCCATCTCCGCGCGCGGCAAGCATGTGATCATCATCGGCGGCGGCGACACCGCGGCGGACTGCTACGGCACCGCGCTGCGCCAGGGCGCCGCCTCGGTGCACCAGCTGGACCAGTACCCCCGCCCGCCCGACGTGCGGGACGACGTCCGGTCCCCGTGGCCGGTGTGGCCGTGGATCCTGCGCACCTACCCGGTGCACGAGGAGGGCGGCGAGCGCAAGTTCGAGGTGGCTGTCGAGGCCTTCGTCGGTGACGAGCACGGTCAGGTCAGGTCGGTGCGGCTGCGCAAGGTCCGGGTGGAGAAAGACCCGGCGACCGGTCGGCGCGAGGTGGTGCCCCAGTCGGACGAGGTGATCGACCTACCGTGTGACCTGGCGCTGCTGGCGATCGGCTTCGCGGGCGTCGAGGACATGCCGCTGCTGGACGGGCTGGGCCTACACCGCACGCCCCGGGGCAGCCTCGCCTGCGGCCCGAACTGGCAGACCGAGGCGCCCGGCGTGTTCGTCTGCGGCGACGCGCACCGGGGTGCCTCGCTGGTGGTGTGGGCGATCGCCGAGGGCAGGGCGGTGGCGCACGCCGTGGACGAGTTCCTGGTCGGCACGTCCCAGCTGCCCTCGCCGGTACACCCCACCGCGCTGCCGCTGGCCATCGTCTGACCCGCGTAGGCCGTGCAGCTTGGTCATCGCCGCCCGGATCCGGGACTTGGCGGTGCCCAGCGGAATGTGCTCGAGGTCGGCGATCTCGTGGGCGGTCATGCCGTGCGCGGCGGCCATCACCACGGCCCTCGCCTGCTCGGGCGGCAGGGCGGCGAGTGCGTCGCGCAGCTGGCTGGAGGTCTCACTGGCGAGGGCCCGTTGCTCCGGGCTCTCGGTCGAGCTGACCAGGTACGGGTTCCACTCGGTCAGATCGAGGGTCAGGTCGAGGGGAGTGGGGCGACGGATCCGGATCGCGTCCACCGCGAGGTTGTGGGTGATGCGGGCCAGCCAGACGCGCACCGAGCCCCGCCGGGCGTCATAGCTGTCGGCGGACCGCCAGGCCCGCTCGAACGCCGCCTGGGCGATGTCCTCGGCCAGCCCGGGGTCACGGGTGAGGCCGAGCGCGATGCCGAACACGGTCCGCTGGAACCGGCGTACGAACGCCAGCGAGAGCTGGGGGTCTCCGGTGGCGAGACCCGCCAGCAGAACGTCATCGGACCTGTCGGGGATGCAGGCACGCATCACTAGCCTCCGGGGCCATCCCACGAGTGGAACCTGTCTGGGACACATCCTTGCGTCGCGCAACCACATTCACATCGGGTACTTATCGAAGTCAATAGTTAGCCGAACGAAATTGAGAGACGCACTCAGAGTGAGACGCTCTCAGAGTGCGGCGCCCGTCCGGGCCTGGCGGCAGGGGAACGGGACGGTTGCCGGGTTCGGCCACGGGCGGTCGGGCCACCCTCGTACCATCGGGGCGTGGCTCCCCCCAGCATCGCTCCCGCTCCGGCCGACGTGCTCAAGCGGGTCTTCGGTTACGACGCCTTCCGGGGCAACCAGGCCGACATCATCGACCACGTCGTCGGCGGCGGTGACGCGCTGGTGCTGATGCCGACCGGTGGCGGCAAGTCGCTGTGCTACCAGATCCCGGCACTGGTCCGGGACGGCGTCGGCGTTGTGGTGTCGCCGCTGATCGCCCTGATGCAGGACCAGGTGGATGCGCTCACCGCCCTGGGCGTGCGCGCCGGCTTCCTGAACTCCACGCAGGACGGCCAGCAGCGCCGTGAGGTGGAGGCGGCCTTCCTGGCCGGCGAGCTGGACCTGCTCTACCTGGCGCCGGAACGGCTGCGCGTGGAGTCCACGCCGCGGCTGCTGGACCGGGGCACCATCTCGCTGTTCGCGATCGACGAGGCGCACTGCGTCGCGCAGTGGGGCCACGACTTCCGGCCCGACTACCTGGCCCTGTCCGAGCTGCACGAGCGCTGGCCGGCGGTGCCCCGGATCGCGCTGACCGCGACGGCGACCGAGGCCACCCACGCGGAGATCGCGACCCGGCTGAACCTGGTCGAGACCCCCGGCGGCGGTGCCGGCCCCGCGCGAGGGGCCCGGCACTTCGTGGCCAGCTTCGACCGGCCCAACATCCAGTACCGGATCGCGCCGAAGGACGAGCCGCGCCGCCAGCTGCTGGACCTGCTGCGCACCGAGCACCCCGGCGACGCGGGCATCGTCTACTGCCTGTCCCGCAAGTCGGTCGAGCAGACCGCCGAGTTCCTGGTGGCCCAGGGCATCTCGGCGCTGCCGTACCACGCGGGGCTCGACGCGCGGGTCCGTGCGAGGAACCAGTCGCGCTTCCTGCGCGAGGACGGCGTCGTCATGGTGGCGACCATCGCGTTCGGCATGGGCATCGACAAGCCCGACGTGCGGTTCGTCGCGCACCTGGACCTGCCGAAGTCCGTGGAGGGCTACTACCAGGAGACCGGCCGTGCCGGGCGGGACGGGCTGCCGTCCACCGCGTGGCTGGCCTACGGGCTGCAGGACGTGGTGCAGCAGCGCAAGATGATCGACGACTCGGAGGGCGACCGCGCCCACCGGCAGCGCCTCGGCCAGCACCTCGACGCCATGCTGGCGCTCTGCGAGACGGTGGGCTGCCGGCGGGTCCAGCTGCTGAACTACTTCGGTCAGCCGGGCGAGCCCTGCGGCAACTGCGACACCTGCCTGACGCCGCCGGAGTCCTGGGACGGCACGGTCGCGGCGCAGAAGGTGCTCTCGACGGTGTTCCGGTTGAAGAGCGAGCGGAACCAGAGCTTCGGCACCGGGCAGATCATCGACATCCTGCGCGGCAAGCGCACGCCGAAGGTCGAGCAGTTCCGGCACGACTCGCTGAGCGTGTTCGGCATCGGGGTCGACCTGTCCGACGGTGAGTGGCGCGGGGTGATCCGCCAGCTGATGGCGCAGGGGCTGATCGCGGTGGGCGGCGCCTACTCGACGGTGGTGTTCACCGAGTCCAGCCGCGCGGCGATGCGTGGCGAGCACCAGGTGATGCTGCGCCGCGAACAGCCGAAGCAGGCCCGCACCCGGACCCGGGCTTCGGGTCGCGCCGGCGCCGCACAGGTCGAGCTGTCCGGTGAGGCGGCCCCGGTGTTCGAGCGGCTGCGCGCCTGGCGCGGGGCCACCGCGAAGGAGCAGGGCGTGCCGGCCTACGTGATCTTCCACGACGCGACGCTGCGGGAGATCGCGGCACGGATGCCGGCCGACCTCGGCGCGCTCGGCACGATCAGCGGCATCGGGGAGAACAAGCTCGCGAAGTACGGCGAGGGCGTGCTCGGTGTGCTCGCCGGTGCGCCGGCAGAGGGAGCCGAGGCGCCCGACCAGCCAGCCGACGCACCCGACCGGCCGGAGGCCGCGGCACCGAGTGCGCCGGCACCGAGTGCCGTGGCGCCGAAGGCAGCGCCCGCTCCGAAGGCGCCCGCTTCGAAGGCCGTGGCGCCGAAGGCGGCGGCTTCGAAGGCGCCGGCGCCCAAGGCCCCGGCGCCGGGGGCGGCGTCCTGGGGTGGCCCGGACGACGACCCGGGCTGGCCCGAGGAGCCACCCGAGGACCCGGGTTACCCCGATGACTACGAGGGATAGCCTGCCTGTCATGGGTTTTGCCGGGTTCGGGGAGCAGCTGGTCGACTTCTACGACGGGCTGGAAGCGGACAACTCGAAGGCGTACTGGACCGACCACAAAGTGGTCTACGACGGGCAGGTGAAGGCGCCGATGACGGCCCTGCTCGCCGAGCTGGAGCCCGAGTTCGGCCGGGGGAAGATCTTCCGGCCGTACCGGGACGTGCGGTTCAGCGCCGACAAGACGCCGTACAAGACGCACTGCGGCGCGATCGTCGGCGGCTACTACGTGCAGGCCGGCGCGGACGGGATCATGATCGCCGGCGGGTACTACCAGATGGCCGGTGACCAGGTCGCCCGCTACCGGGTCGCGGTCGACGAGGAGCGCCGGGGCGAGGACCTGCGCCGCCGTCTGACCGCGCTCACTGAGGGCGGCCTGACCGTGGCCGGCGACCAGCTGGCCACCCGCCCGCGCGGGATCGACCCGGGCCACCCCCGCCTGGAGCTGCTGCGGCACCGGTCGATCTACGCGTGGCGGCGCTGGGCGGGGGAGGACCTGATGCTGAGCCAGGACCTGGCCGGTGAGGTGGCGGCCCACTGGCGCCGGCTCACCCCGCTGGTCGAGTGGCTGACCGACCACGTCGGCCCCACCGATCGCCCCAGGCGCTGACCCGAGCTGTGACCGGAGTCCCGGTCCGAGCGCGCGGCCAACCGATCGGGGATGTGAACCGCGCCACTGACCGCGCCCGGTGGACCATCGGCAGATTGCGCACCGCCGCGAGCTCGGGCCGGCGGAACTCGCCGTTTCCCCTCGGTTGCGGAAAATGGCGCAAATGGCCTGATCAGTGTTTCCTCAGTCGTAATCGGACCACCGCTCAAGACACCGGTAGCGGAACGAAATACCAGGTCACCGGGGTGCGGCGGCGCGGGTCCCTCAGCCGGGCGCGGACCCCCGCCCACCGTCCCCCTGACTAGACGTTCACCTCGAAGTAGCCGGACCGGGTACGGGCGAGGGCTAGGCTTTTGCGATGTGAGCCGTCGTGCGAAGATCGTTTGTACCCTGGGGCCCGCCACGGCGAGCCCCGAACGAATCAGGGACCTGGTGCAGGCCGGGATGGATGTTGCCCGGCTGAACTTCAGCCATGGCAACCGGGATGACCACAAGCGGGTGTACGAGCTCGTCCGGGAGGCCGCCGATGCGGCCGGCCGCGCGGTGGGCATCATGGGTGACCTGCAGGGCCCCAAGATCCGCCTCGGCCGGTTCGCCGCCGGGCCGGTGGAGTGGCGCACCGGTGAAGAGGTGCGTATCACCGTGGAGGACGTGGTCGGCACCCACGACCGCGTGTCCACCACCTACGGCGGCCTGGCCGACGATGCCCGCCCGGACGACCGCCTGCTGGTCGACGACGGCAAGGTCGGCCTGCGGGTGATCAAGGTGGATGGCCTCGACGTCGTCTGCAAGGTCGTCGAGGGCGGCACGGTCAGTGACAACAAGGGCATCTCGCTGCCCGGCATGAACGTCTCGGTGCCGGCGATGAGCGAGAAGGACATCTCCGACCTGGAGTTCGCGCTCAGCCTGCGGGTCGACTTCATCGCGCTGTCGTTCGTGCGCAGCCCGGCGGACATCGACGCGGTGCACCAGGTGATGGACCGGGTCGGCGGGGGTCGGCTGCCGGTGATCGCCAAGCTGGAGAAGCCGGAGGCGGTGGACAACCTCGAGTCCATCGTGCTGGCCTTCGACGGCGTCATGGTGGCCCGAGGTGACCTCGGCGTCGAGCTGCCGCTCGAGCACGTGCCGCTGGTGCAGAAGCGCGCCATCCAGATCGCCAGGGAGAACGCCAAGCCGGTCATCGTGGCCACCCAGATGCTGGACTCGATGATCAACAACTCCCGGCCGACCCGCGCCGAGACGTCCGACGTGGCCAACGCCGTGCTGGACGGTGCCGACGCGGTGATGCTCTCCGGCGAGACCAGCGTCGGCCGGTACCCGATCAAGACCGTGCGCACCATGTCGGAGATCGTCGAGGCGGTGGAGGCCGGTTCGTTCGGGGTGCCGCCGCTGAACCACGTGCCCCGCACCAAGCGCGGCGTGCTCTCCTACGCCGCGCGGGACATCGGCGAGCGGCTCAGTGCCCGCGCGCTGGTGGCGTTCACCCAGTCCGGCGACACCGTGCGGCGGCTGGCCCGGCTGCACAGCAAGCTGCCGCTGCTGGCCTTCACCCCGGTGCCGGCGGTGCGCAGCCAGCTGGCGCTGACCTGGGGCACGGAGACGTTCCTGGTCGACCACGTGGACTCCACGGACGCCATGGTGCGCCAGGTCGACCAGGCCATGCTGAGCATCGAGCGGTCCGAGCCGGGCGACCTGGTCGTCGTGGTGGCCGGCTCGCCGCCCGGGACGGTGGGCTCCACCAACCTGATCCGGGTGCACCGGCTCGGCGAGGAAGACCTGGCCTGATCGCGGCGCCGGGGCGGTATCCCGATACGGCAGACTGCTCGGTCATGACGCAGTCCGAGACGGACACCGACCCCGGCACCGAGGTACCCGACCCCGGCGCCGCGGTACCTGGCGTGGCAGGCACCGAGGTGCTCGGGGCGGACGGGGTACCGACCGGGCAGGCGGTGCTGGACCGGCTGGTCGCCCGGCTTGACCTGGAGCGCATCGAGGTCAACCTGTTCCGGGGGGTCAGCCCGCCGGAGTCGCCGCCCCGGGTGTTCGGCGGCCAGGTCGCCGGGCAGGCGCTGGTGGCGGCCGGCCGGACCGTGCCGGAGGAGCGCGAGGTGCACTCGCTGCACGCCTACTTCATCCGGCCCGGCGACCCGAGGGTGCCGATCGTGTACGAGGTGGAGCGGGTCCGCGACGGCCGCTCGTTCACCACCCGGCGGGTGCTGGCCGTCCAGCACGGCGAGGCCATCTTCTCGCTGTCCGCCTCGTTCCAGCTGCCCCAGCCGGGCCTCGAGCACACCGAGCCGATGCCCGAGGGCATCCCCGACCCGCGCGACCTGCCGGACGTCGGCAGCCGGATCGTCGAGCTGGGGGTGCCTGTCGGCCCCTTCCAGCGCCTGCCGCGCCCGCTGGACATCCGGTACGTGCACGACCCGGTGTGGCTGCCGGGGTTCACGCCGACCAAGGAGCCGATGCGGGTCTGGATGCGTGCCGACGGCACCCTGCCGGACGACAAGCTGCTGCATGTGTGCGTACTCACGTACGCCTCCGACCTGACCCTGCTCAACTCGGTGCTGGCCCGGCACGAGATCCCGGTGCGCGACGAGGAGGTCAGCCGCGCCAGCCTGGACCACGCGATGTGGTTCCACCAGCCGTTCCGGGCCGACGAGTGGCTGCTCTACGAGTGCTACTCGCCGGTCGCCTCCGGGGCCAGGGGGCTGGCCACCGGCCGGTTCTTCACCGAGGACGGCCGGCTCGTGGCCACCACCGTGCAGGAGGGCCTGGTCCGGATCGGGCACTGACGGATCGCCGCACCGACTAGCTGGCGGCGCACTGACGGGTCGGCTGCGCTGTGCGACCGGCGCCGCGGAGCTAGGGTCTGCGGCATGCAGAGCGACGTGACCTTCCGGTGTGACGACGGCCTCGTCATGCCCGGTGTGCTGACCACGCCGGACGGCCAGCCGGACGCGCCCCGGCCCGGCCTGCTGCTGATCTACGAAGCGTTGGGGATGAACGACGAGATGGCCAAGGTGGCCGAGGACCTGGCCGGCGAGGGCTGGACGGTGCTCATCCCGGACCTGTTCGCGCGGGGCAGCAAGCCGCTGTGCGTGGCGCGCTGCCTGAAGACGGTGGCCACCGGGAAGGGCCCCGCGCTGGACGACCTGGAGGCGGCCCGGCGCTACCTGACCGCGCTGCCCTCGGTGGACGCCGAGCGGGTCGGCGTGATCGGCTTCTGCATGGGCGGCGGCTTCGCGTTGCTACTCGCGATGACGGGGAAGTACCAGGCCAGCGCGCCGTTCTACGGCGCGGCGCCGAAGCAGATGCCCCGGTCCTGCCCGGTGGTGGCCAGCTACGGCGGCAAGGATCTCGCCATGAAGGGGCAGCCGGCCCGGCTGAGCCGCAACCTGGCCGAGCTCGGGGTGCCGCACGACGTGAAGACGTATCCCGAGGCCGGCCACTCCTTCTACACGAAGCTGCCGAACCGGGTGATGGAGCTGGTCGGGCCGTACACCCCGCTGCGCCTCGGGTTGCACGAGCCGAGCGCCCAGGACGCCCGCGAGCGGGTCGTGGCGTTCTTCCGGGAGCATCTCGATGGCTGAGCAGACGTCCGAGCGGGATGTCGAGTCGGAGTCGGAGAGTGAGTCGGAACACGGCGAGAGCCTGCTCACCGTGCTGCTGGCCCTGGGCGCGAACGTGGCGGTCGCGGTGGCGAAGGCGGTTGCCGGGGTGCTCACCGGCAGCGCCGCCCTGCTCTCCGAGTCGGCCCACTCGGTCGCCGACTGCGGCACGGAGCTGTTCCTGCTCACCGCGCTGCGCCGGTCGGCCAAGCCGGCGGACGCCAGCCACCCGTTCGGCTACGGCAAGGAGCGCTACTTCTGGTCGCTGCTGGCGGCGGTGTCGATCTTCACCGCCGGCGCACTCTTCGCCCTCTACCAGGGCGTGGAGACACTGACCGGGAACCCGGAGGACCACAGGGACGTACTGGTCGGCTACCTCGTGCTGGCCGGGTCCGCGGTGCTGGAGTCGATCTCGCTGACCCAGGCCATCCGGCAGGTGCGCGGCGAGCAGGCCAAGGACGACCTGCCGCTGTGGCTGTACCTGCAGCGCAGCGACGACCCGACGGTGAAGACCGTGCTCTACGAGGACAGCGCGGCGCTGGTCGGCCTGCTGCTGGCGTTCGGCGGGCTCGGGCTGACCCAGCTGACCGGCTCACCGGTGTGGGACGGCATCGCCTCGCTGCTGATCGGCGTGCTGCTGGTGCTGGTGGCCTACCTGCTCGGGCGCACCAACATGAACCTGCTGATCGGCCGCCAGGCCGACCCCCGGCTGGTGTACGCCATCCGGGACCGGCTGGCCGCCGCCCCCGAGGTGGAGGCCGTCGTCGACCTGCTCACCATGCTGACCGGCACCGACCGGGTCCTGGTCTGTGCCCGGCTGGACTTCGTGGACTCGGTGACCACAGCCGACCTGGAGCGGGCCTGCGTGCGGATCGATGCCGAGCTGCGCGGGGAGTTCTCCGACCTGGACGAGATCTTCCTGGAGCCGGTGCCGCGTACCGACCCCGACCTGCAGGCCAGGGTGCGGGCCCGGTACGGCCCGGACCGGTTGGCGGCGCCCGAGCGGACCGTCTCAAAGCCCACCGATGTGATAGGAAAATAGTATGGCTCACCGGCGCGAGGAGAACTGATGGCCGACCGCCAGTGGGGGTTCCGGACCCGAGCGGTGCACGCGGGCGCGTCGCCGGACCCGACGACCGGGGCCCGCGCGGTGCCGATCTACCAGTCCACCTCCTTCGTGTTCGAGGACACGAAGGACGCCGCCAGCCTGTTCGCGCTGCAGAAGTACGGCACGATCTACAGCCGCATCGCGAACCCGACGGTGGCGGCGCTGGAGGAGCGGCTGGCCAGCCTGGACGGCGGGCTCGGCGCGGTGGCCACCGCGAGCGGGCAGGCCGCCGAGTTCCTCACCTTCGCCTGCCTGGCCGGGGCCGGCGACGAGATCGTGGCGGCCGCCGGGCTGTACGGCGGCACGATCACGCAGCTCGACGTCACGCTGCGCCGGTTCGGCGTGAACACCACGTTTGTCGCCGGTGATGACCCGGCCGACTTCGCCGCCGCGATCACCGAGCGCACCAAGCTGGTGTTCGCCGAGGTGATCGCGAACCCGTCCGGCGAGATCGCGGACATCACCGCGCTGGCCGACGTGGCGCACGCGGCCGGGGTGCCGCTGGTCATCGACGCGACCCTGGCCACACCGTTCCTGTGCCGGCCGATCGAGCACGGCGCCGACGTCGTGATCCACTCGGCCACGAAGTTCCTCGGGGGGCACGGCACCACGCTGGGCGGAGTGGTGATCGAGTCCGGCCGGTTCGACTGGGGCAACGGGCGGTTCCCCCAGATGACCGAGCCGATCCCGGCCTACGGCGGGCTGAGCTGGTGGGGCAACTTCCAGGAGTTCGGCTTCCTGACCAAGCTGCGTTCCGAGCAGCTCCGCGACATCGGCCCGGCCCTGTCCCCGCACAGCGCGTTCCTGCTGCTGCAGGGCGTGGAGACGCTGCCGCAGCGGATGGAGGCGCACCTGGCGAACACCCGGGTGGTCGCCGAGTGGCTGGCCGCCGACCCGAGGGTGTCCTACGTCCGCTGGGCCGGCCTGCCGGACCACCCGCACCACGACCGGGCCGCCCGCTACACCCCGCTCGGGCCGGGCGCGGTGTTCGCCTTCGGGGTGAAGGGCGGGCGCGCCGCCGGGCAGACGTTCATCGAGTCGGTGGACCTGTGCAGCCACCTGGCCAACGTGGGCGACGCCCGCACGCTGGTCATCCACCCCGGCTCGACCACGCACCAGCAACTGACCGACGAGCAGCTGCGCGCCGGCGGGGTGCCGCCTGACCTGGTCCGGATCAGCGTCGGCCTGGAGGACCCGGACGACATCCTCTGGGACCTCGACCAGGCGCTCGCCGCGGCAACCAAGGACGTCGTGAACGGGGGGACGGGATGAGCACGCAGACCGAGGGCGAGACCGCCGAGTGGGTCAACCCGTCACCGAGCGCCCGGCTGGCCCTGCTGCGCCGGACGCGCACGGTGGCCATGGTCGGCGCCTCGGCCAGCGGGGCCCGGCCGAGCAACTTCGTGGCCACGTACCTGCTGGCCAGTACCGACTACGACGTCTACTTCGTGAACCCGAACGCCACCGAGATCCTCGGCCGACCGGTGTACAAGTCGCTGGCCGACCTGCCGGTGGTGCCGGACCTGGTGGACACGTTCCGCCGTGCTGAGGACCTACCCACGGTGCTGGACGAGGTGCTCGCGGTCGGGGCGAAGGCGTGGTGGCTGCAGTTCGGGCTGTTCGAGCCGGAGCTGGCGCGGCGCGCGGAGGCCGCCGGGCTGACCGTCGTGATGGACCGCTGCCTGAAGATCGAGCACGCCCGCTTCCACGGTGGGTTGCACCTGGCCGGCTTCGACACCGGGGTGATCAGCTCACGGCGGGTGGCCCGGTGAGCGGGGGGCGGACCGCCCGATGAGCTCCACCGCGCAGCGGGTGACCGGTGCCTGGCTGGACGGCGACCCGGCCGGCGACCGCCGGTTCGTCGACCTGCCCGGGCTGACCCTCGAGCTGGGCGACACCCTGCCCGGCGTGCGGCTGGCCTACGAGAGCTGGGGCCGGCTGTCCCCGGCGGGGGACAACGCGGTGCTCGCGCTGCACGCCCTGACCGGCGACAGCCACGCCACCGGCGCCGCCGGCCCCGGCCACCCCACGCCCGGCTGGTGGGAGGGCGTGATCGGCCCCGGCCTCGGGCTGGACACCGACCGCTGGTTCGTGATCTGCCCGAACTCGCTGGGTGGCTGCCAGGGCAGCACCGGGCCGGCCTCACCCGCCCCGGACGGCCGGCCCTGGGGCAGCCGGTGGCCCGACATCACGCTCCGCGACCAGGTCAGCGTCGAGCTGGCGCTCGCCGACGCGCTGGGCATCTCCTCCTGGGCCGCCGTGGTCGGGGGTTCGATGGGTGGCCAGCGCGCCCTGGAGTGGGCCGTCGCGGCGCCGGACCGGGTCGAGCGGATGATCGTGCTCGCCGCCAACACGGAGGCCAGCGCCGATCAGATCGCGATCTGCTCGATCCAGCTGGACGCGATCCGCGCCGACCCGCACTGGCTCGGCGGCGACTACTACGACGACCCGGTCGGCCCGCACGTCGGGATGGGCATCGCCCGGCGGATCGCCCACCTGACGTATCGCACGGCGGCCTCGGTGGACGACCGGTTCGGCCGGAGCTGGCAGGACGACGTGGACCCGCTGCGGGGCGGCCGGTACGCGGTGCAGTCGTACCTGCGGCACGCCGAGGACGGCCTGCGCAACCGGTTCGACGCGAACAGCTACCTGTCGCTGACCTCGGCGATGAACGGCCACGAGATCGGCCGGGGGCGCGGCGGTACCCGGGCGGCGCTGTCCCGGCTGCGGGCCGTGCCGACGGTCGCCGGGGTGGACTCCGACCGGCTCTACCCGTTCCACCAGCAGGTCGAGCTCGCCGAGCTGCTCGGTGTACCGCCGATAGTGATCCACTCCGACCGGGGCCACGACGGCTTCCTGGTGGAGACCGAGCAGGTCAACGCGATCCTGACGGCCGCGCTGCGGGACTGACCTGGCGGTTCGACCGCCCGGGCCCCGGCCCTCGGGCCGCGCGACCGCTCGCCGAGCCGGGCTGGACGGCTCAGTCGGTTCTCAGCATCATGTTCGGCGTATTTGATGGTGCCGTTTGCCGTGCGGCCGCGTAGAACTGCTTGCTCGCGACCCACCCGTCGAGGAGAGCGCAGATGAGATCGCGCGGCCCGCTCGTCACCCTGCTCGTGATTGTGGTGCTGGCCGCCGTCCTGCTGGTGGTCAACCTGTCCAAGGGCTCGCCCACCGGTACCGCCGCTCCCGCTCCTGGCGCTCCCGCTCCCGCTCCGGCTGCTGGGGCCGCTCCGGAGGCGGTCGCACCGCCGGTGGCGGCGGGTGTCCCGCCGGCCGCTCCGGGCGCCGCCGCCGAGCCGTTCCCCGCGCAGGCCAAGTACACCGGGCACACCGACGGCAGCAGGGCGGCGATCGCGGTCACCGTGCGCCACGACAAGGTCTCCGCGTACCTGTGTGACGGCAGGAGCGTCGAGGGCTGGTACCAGGGCACGGCGGCCGGCGGGTCGGTGCAGGCCAGGGGGCACGGTACGAACACGCTCACCGGGTCGCTGTCCGGCGGCACGCTGTCGGGCACCGTGTCGGCCGGCGGAAAGTCCTGGTCCTACACCGCGGCGCCCTCGGCCGCGCCCGCCGGGCTGTACCGGTCGAAGACCCCGAGCGCCACTGTCGGCTGGATCAAGGACTCGAACGGCCAGGTCACCGGCCTGGCCAATGAGGGCGGCACGGTGCGGCCCGCACCGCCGCTGGATCCCGGCACCGCCACGGCGGTCGAGGGCGGCGACCAGGTCGTCGGCCAGTAGCTCGCGCCAGCCAGGCAGTGACCGAGGAGAGTTCCGATGACGAACCCGCCCTTCCCACCACCACAGCAGCCCTACCCGCAACCGGAGCCCACGACCCAGCCGGTGCCGATCCAGCAACCCCCGCCCCGGCACTCCGGCTCGGGCCCGCCGCTCCAGCCGGCCCCTGGGGTCGCGGACGGGCAGCTCGCGGCCCCGCCGAAGCCGGACCCGAAGGCGGCCGGCTTCCTGCTGCCGCTGCTGGTCGGCTGCCTGGTCGCGGTGCTGCTCGGCGTGTACGGCAGCCTGCACGAGCCGACCGGGTTCTCGGTCAACGTCTCCGGGTTCAGCAGCGGGGCCTACGCCAAGGCGTGGCTGGCGACGGTCGCCGTGCTGCTCGCCGTGGTCCAGGTGGTCACCGCGCGGATCATGTACTCGCCGGCCGGGACCCCCGGCTGGGTACCGGGGCTGCACCGCTGGTCCGGCCGGATCGCGCTGCTGCTCACCGTGCCCGTCGTGGTGCACTGCCTGTTCGCGCTGGGGTTCGAGACGTACAGCGTGCGGGTGCTCGTGCACTCCGTGGTGGGCTGCGTGGTGTACGGCGCGTTCGTGGCCAAGATGCTCTCGCTGACCCGCCCCGGGGTGCCCGGCTGGGCGCTGCCGCTGCTCGGCGGGCTGCTGTTCGCCGCACTGGTCACGGTCTGGTTCACCTCGGCCGTCTGGCTCTTCGACACCAAGGGCCTGCACACCTGACGCCGTGCCCGGGTCACCCGTCGGCGGCCGTCACCTCGATCTCGATGACGAGGCCCGGCGCGAAGAGTTTCTGCACCTCGACGGTGGTGGAGGTCGGGAACGGACCGTCCCCGTAGATGCTCTTGCGGTACCCCATGTGCGGTAGCAGATCGTCGATCGACGTCACGTACATGTTCTCCCGCACGACATTCCTGAAGTCCAGGCCACAGGTGTGAGCGCAGCGTGACGGCACCGTTCGCCGGGCGGACCCTCGGGCGGTCGGTGTCGTCGAAACCCAGCAGGACCTTCGGCTCGGCCAGCGCGGGCAGCAAGGTCCCGAGGTCGGCGTCCAGGTCGAGCCGGCCCTGTTCGACCAGTTGCAACGCCCCGATCGCGACGATCATCTTGGTCATCGAGCCGAGCCAGGCGACGGTGTGCTCCGTCCACGGTGCCCCGTCGGCGCGAGCACCGAACGAACCGCTGTACCGAGTGCCGGCCGAGGTGACAGCCAGCGCGGACAGGCCGGCGATCTCGCCGGAGTCCACGGAGGCGGTGAGGAGCTGGTCGATGTCCTGGGTGTGCACGGTCCGTGCGGTCATGCCGGCCCTCCGCCTCGAAGACTTGAGCAACAAACAGCGCGCGTATTGTGTAACAATCCGACCCAGTCAAGGAGCCCGGGGCCGTCAGCGGGACAACGCGCGCGCGACCGCCTCGGCCCGGCGGAGCGCCACCAGCAGGGCGGCCCGCCCGGCCAGCTCCAGGTCGTCGGCCAGAGCCTGGACGGCGACGTCGCCGCCGATGAGCAGCTTGTCCAGCAGCTGCCGGTGCAGGGTGGCCAGGCGGTGGGCGTCGAAGTCCGGATGCAGGACGGCGAGCAGGGTCCGGGTCTGGTCCTCGCAGCGGCCGTAGGCCGACAACAGGTGTGAGTTGTCCGCCGCGGCGACGATCGCCCGGTGGATACGGGCGTGCACCTCCGTCAGCTCCCCCCACGACGGCGCCGGATCCCGGCCGACCAGCCCTTCGAGTTCCTCCACCACCGTCGCCACCGGTGTGAGATCGGCGCCGTTCGCGAGTGCCATGCGCAGCGCACCGATCTCTAGCACTTTGCGGAAGCCGTAGATCTCGTCGATCCGGCGCTGGGTCAGCGGCGGCACCACGGCGCCCCGGTTGCGCTCGTGGACGATCAGGCCCCGGTCCACCAGCAGGCGGATCGCGGACCGCACCGTGTGCCGGCCGACTTCGAACCGCTCCGCGAGCTCACCCTCCCGCAGGCGTGTGCCCGCCGCGTACTGGCCGTCGAGCAACTCGTCGCGCAGTTGCATCGCGACCCGCTCAGGGGCCGTGGACGGCGTTGCAACGCTCGTTGACGAGGTAGCCACGACAACCATCGTCCCCGATCGCGCCTCTCCCGTCTCCTCCGGCACGTCACCAGATAGCGGCCGATCGTGCTACGGAAACCGGCCGCTTTGTTGCACAGTCGATGGCACGGGCCGGTTGGTCGTTCGGACGTCAGCGGTCTCGGGCGGTGATACCGGGGAGCGCGGGCCGGTGCAGCCACGCGGTGAAGAACGCCGAGAGATCGGTGGTGGCGTGCTGTCCGGCCAGCTGGACGAACTGCTCGGTGGTCACCGTCGCGTGCCGGTGCCGCGCCGCCCAGTCCCGCAGCAGGGCGAAGAACGGCTCGTCGCCGAGCCGACCGCGCAGCGCGTGCAGCACCAGGGCGCCGCGCTTGTAGACCCGCTCGTCGAACATCCGCCCCGGCCCCGGGTCGGCAATGACGAGGTCGGCCGGTTTCGCCGCCATCCGCCCGTGCCAGTCCCGGGCATGCGCGGCGGCGGACCGACCGCCGGACACCTCCGACCACAGCCACTCCGCGTACGTCGCGAAACCTTCGTTGAGCCAGATGTGGCGCCAGTCGGCGATCGTGAGGCTGTTGCCGAACCACTGGTGCGCGAGCTCGTGCACCACGAGCCGCTCGTGGGTGCGCCGGCCGTCGATGTGGTTCGCGCCGAAGATCGACATCCCCTGGGCCTCGATCGGGTCCTCCAGCTCGTCGTCGGTGACGACAAGCTGGTAGTTGGCGAACGGGTACGGGCCGAAGAACCCCTCCAGCGCGGTCATGATCGCGGGGTGCCGGCCGAGGTCGCGCGTGGCGGTCTTGCGCAGCCGGGCCGGGACCAGCGCGACCTGTGGCACTCCGCCGGCGGCGAGCTCGACCTCGTCGTAGCGCCCGATCTGCACGCTGACCAGGTACGACGCGGTGGGTTCCGCCCGCTCGAAGACCCAGGTCCGCGTGCCGGCCGAGCGGCGCCGCGCGGTGAGCACCCCGGTGACGGCGACCGTGTACGGCGCGGCGGTGGTCACGGCGATGCGGTAGGTCGCCTTGTCCGAGGGGTGGTCGTTGCACGGGAACCAGGACGGCGCGCCGACGGGCTGGCTGGCGACGAGCGCGCCGTCGGTCAGCTCGTCCCAGCCGACGTCGCCCCAGCGGCTGGACACCGGTGCGGGGTTGCCGACGTAGCGCACCTCGACGGTGAACCGCCCCTCGACCGCTCGGGCCGGCGTGACGTGC
>DATAZG010000136.1:0-8548 GCA_036272155.1 Pseudonocardia sp. | reverse complement strand
GCCGAGCCGCTCGACCTGCGCCACCGCGGTCTCCTCGGCAGCCAGCGTGGGCCTGGCGACCAGCACGAACGGCCGGCCGAGCCAGTCGTCGGTGCGGTCGGTGGCACCGCTGCCCATGCCCGTCTCGACCAGCACCAGCCCGGCGTCGGTCTCCAGCAGCAGGCAGTGGCAGACCAGCTCCGCCGGGCGCCGCCACCCCGGCCGGCCGTCCAGCAGCGAGCCGCCGAACGGGCGCATCGTCCCGCAGTTCAGGTGGTGTACGCGCATACGCGCAGGCTAGCGGCGCGGCTTGGGCAGCCAGTGGGACCGGGTCTGCTTCTTGTCACCGAAGATCATCTCGGTGAGCGCCTCGTAGACCTCGTCCGGCTGGGGCATGTACTCGATCCGGTTCAGGCCCTGGATCTGGCCGGCCGACTCGACGACCATCGTGCCGTAGCCCAGGGTGCGGCCGAGCACGCTCTGCTGGAACGTCAGGTCGGTGACCTTGCGCAGCGGCATCATCGCCACCCGGTGCGTGATGATCCCGGTGGACATCATCACCCGCTTGTCGGTGATCACGATCCGCTCGATCCACCAGTCGGCGATCAGGATGCTCAGCCGGATGCACACCACCAGACCGCCGTACCAGGTGAGCGTGTCGATCACGGCGCTGTCCGGCAGGTAGGAGTCCGCCACGATGAGCACGATCATCGCCAGCGCGGACTCGGCGATGTCCTTGACCAGCAGTGCCCAGTGGCCACGGACCCGCAGGATGCGGCGCTCGCTGGGCAGGATGTACTCATCGATGTCTACCGAAATCATCGCCATCGTCGGCTCCCTCGCGGTCGGGACGGGCCGCGGCTCGGCCGCTCGGTGTGCTGGCGCCGAGTTCAGGTTAGCCCGCCGGGCAGCGCAAACGCCGTGCCACGTTCGGGTACCGCACCCGCGTGTCTCCCCGGCTCACCAGCTCGGCGACACCCAACCCGGCGCCGTCAGACTCCCGGACTCACCCGGCCGGGCCACTCACCGCACCCGGCGGACGAACTCGGCCAGCGCGCTGCCGATCTGGTCCGGGCTGTCCTCCTGGATGAAGTGTGAGCCGGGCACCGTCAGCTCCGCCTGGTTCGGCCAGCTCCGGCAGAACTCCCGGGCCCGTCCCACGAGCAGGGAGCCCGGCTCGGCGTTCACGAACAGCTTCGGCACCGTCGACCCGGCCAGCCAGGCGCCGTAGCGGCGGACGATCTCGACCACCTCGGCCGGCTCGCCGTCGATCGGGATCTGCCTCGGCCAGGCGAGCGTGGGCCGGCGGCCCTCCCCGGGGTCGGCGAACGGCGCGCGGTAGGCCGCCATCTCCTCGTCGCTCAGCGTGCGCAGGATGGAGCCGGGCAGCACGCCCTCGACGAACATGTTCCGTTCCAGCACCAGGTTCTCCCCGGCGGGGGATCGGAAGCCCTGGAAGATGCGTCGCCCCTGGTCCGGAAAGTCGGCCCAGCTGATCGGCATCACGACGGCTTCCATGTAGGCGATGCCGGCAACCCGGTCGCGGTGCTGCTCGGCCCAGTCGAAGCCGAGGGCCGAGCCCCAGTCGTGCAGCACCAGGACCACGTCGCCGTCCAGCCGGAGCTGGTCCCACAGCCCGAACAGGTACTCCCGCTGCTCCAGGTATCCGTACCGGTCCGGCCCGGAGGGCTCCAGCTTCTCCGAGTCGCCCATTCCGATCAGGTCACACGCGATCAGCCGACCCAATCCGGCGAGGTGCGGCATGATGTTGCGCCACAAATAGGACGACGTCGGATTACCGTGCTGGAAAACGATGGGCGCACCTTCGCCGTGCTCGACGTACGCCATGCGCCGCCCATTGACGAGAGCGGTCTTTTTCTCAGCAAAAGGCATTGACATCGTCGACTGATCCCCTTCGACCGGCACACCCTGATGCTGATCACCCTAGGCGACCCGACCGACAGTTCCCGGGCCGTCCGAGGTGGCTCACGAAGGGGCAGCGCGCTCAGCGCACGGGCGCCACCGGTGGCAGGAAGGCCGGCCGGAGGTCCGGGTCGGGCTCGTCGTAGTACTGGTGGAACACCGAGGTGAGCCCACCGGACAGCGGCGGCACGATCCAGCTCCAGTCCGTGGGGCAGGCCCGGCCGGCCGCGCGCTCGTTGGCCACGTGCGTGAGGAACCGCTCCGACTCGGTGTGGTGGTCGGCCATCCGCACCCCGGCGGCGTCGAACGAGTACTGCACCGCGCGGGTCAGCTCGACCAGCGCCCGGTCCCGCCACAGGGTGCGCACCGAGCTGGTGTCCAGGCCAAGCAGTTCGGCGACCACGGGCAGCATGTCGTAGCGGTCCGCGTCGGCCAGATTGCGGGCGCCGATCTCGGTGTTCAGGTACCACCCGTTGAAGGGTGCCGCCGAGTACCGGATCCCGCCGATGACCAGCGGCATGTTGCTGATCGCCGGCACCGCGTGCCAGCGTAGCTGCAGGTCAGCGAACTGCGGGTGGTCCGGATGCCGCAGTGTCACCTCGAGCACGGCGTCCCGGGGGACCTCGAACAGCTCGGCGCGGGCGCCCGGTCCGGAGATCATCAGCGGCAGCAGGTCGAACCGGCCGGGCGGCGTCGGCGGCTGCCAGCCCAGCGCGCTGACCCGCTCGGTGAACGCGACGTTGCGGGGGTCGCCGTGCACAACGCCGTCCGACTTGCGGTACCCCGCGTAGCGGATCAGCTGCTCGTTGTGGATCCGGGGCCCGGGCCGGCCGGGGCGGTCCGGGGCGAACACGGTGATCGTGGAGCGGATCTGGCCGCCCCGGGTGGTCAGCCGCAGGTGCTCGACGCACTCGGCGGCGACGTCCTCCGGCCGGGTCAGCTCCGTGCGGTCGCGCACCCGCAGGCCGTGCCAGTACAGCCGCCCGATGCAGCGCGCCGAGTTGCGCCAGGCGACCCGGGCGCCGAACGTCAGCTCCTGGGGCGTGTGCTGGTAGCTGCCGGTCTCGGCGATCTCGTCGCGGACCTGCCGCAGCCGCTGCTCGAACGGCTCGAACGGTGCCGTCTCCGCGTAGAACTGCTCGAGGAACGCGTGCGCCTCGGCCTCGTCGACCGGCGGGCAGACGGGCTCGGTATCCGGTGACGCAGTGCGCTGAGCTGGGGCGATATGACCATTGACCTGCCCATTGCTCTGCCCATTGGTCTGCCCATTGACGGGGCAGCCGGAACGTGCCGGGCGATGGGAGTGGGTCTCCACCAAGCTCTTCACGAATGCGGTCAACAAGCGGCCCCTCCACTTTCACTGCGCCCCGGTCGTCAAATCGCGGCCGCACCTTTCTACCCGGTCACAGCCAGTGCCCTTTCGGGAGCCTGCCAGTAACCGAAAAAGAGATATGGGCCAAATGGCCTATTCGACTACTCCGGTTTATGCGCATTGCCTGGTAGGGAGGTCGCCACCACACCGGTGGTCGGGACCACAGCGAGCCGAACTCGACGACAACGAACGTTGGCCAACGTTCGTTGACAAACGCTCCGGAGTCGGGCTACCGTCGACACCAAGTTGCCAACGGTTGTTGACTTTGGGAGGTTCCGCCATGGACACGGACGTACTGGTCGTCGGAGCCGGCCCGACCGGCCTGCTCCTGGCCGGCGACCTGGCGGAGGCCGGGGTGCGGGTCACCGTGCTGGAGCGGCGCGCGAGTGAGTCGAACATGACCAGGGCGTTCGCCGTGCACGCCCGCACCATGGAGCAGCTGGAGATCCGCGGCCTCGCCGACCAGCTGGCCAAGACCGGCACCTCGGTGCGGGAGCTGCGGCTGTTCAACCACGTGCGGGTCGACCTGGGCACCCTGCCGACCGAGTTCGGCTCGCTGCTCGTCACGCCCCAGTACCAGACCGAGCGGGTGCTGCGGCGGCGTGTCGACGAGCTGGGCGTGCCGGTGCTGGCGGGTGTGCGGGTGGTCGGCCTGGCGCAGGACGCAGCCGGGGTCACCGTCACCGCCCAGGACACCGACAGCACCACCACCGAGCACCGCGCCGCCTACCTGGTCGGCGCCGACGGCGTAGGCAGCACCGTGCGTGGCGCACTCGGGCTGCCGTTCCCCGGCCACTCCGTGATCAAGTCGATGATGCTGGCCGACGTGCGGCTGAGTACCCCGCCGGCGGGCGTGCTCACGGTCAACGCGGTCGGCGACGCATTCGCCTTCGTCGCCCCGTTCGGCGACGGCTGGTACCGCGTGTTCGCCTGGAACCGCGAGCACCAGGTCGACGACACCGCGCCGCTCGAGCTGGCCGAGGTCCGCGAGGTCACCCGCCGTGCGCTGGGCACCGACTTCGGCATGGGCGAGGCGCGCTGGCTGTCGCGGTTCCACAGTGACGAGCGCCAGGTGCCGCGCTACCGGGTCGGGCGGGTGTTCCTGGCCGGCGACGCCGCGCACTGCCACTCGCCCGCCGGCGGCCAGGGCATGAACACCGGCCTGCAGGACGCCGCCAACCTCGGCTGGAAGCTGGCGGCCGCCGTGCGCGGCTGGGGCGACGACGCCCTGCTCGACAGCTACCACAGCGAGCGCCACCCGGTCGGCCGCGCGGTGCTGCGCAGCAGCGGGGCGATCATCCGGCTCGCCATGATCCGGCCCCGGTGGGGTCGCGCGGCCCGCAATACGCTGGCCGGCCTGCTGCTGCGGCTGCCCCCGGCCAGGGCGGCGGTGGCCGGCTCGATCTCGGCGATCGGGTTCCGCTACCCGGCGCCGCGCGGGGCGGACCGGCGGGTCGGCGTCCGGGTACCCAACCTCGCGCTGCGCACCGGGCGGCTCTACGACTCGCTGCACGGCGGGCGGTTCGTCCTGGTCGGGGACGCCGGCGAGCTGACCCTGCCGGCCCAGGTGGACGCGGTGGCCCCCGCCCGACCCCTGGACCGGCTGCTGCTGGTCCGCCCGGACGGCTATCTCGGCTGGGTCGGCACGGCGGAGCAGTTCCCCGCCTGGGCCCGCGACTACTTCCGGACCTGACCCTCCCGGGGGGGCGCCGGTTCAGGGGTGCTCAGACGGCGGCGGCGAGGTCGCCGGTCAGGTAGTGCTGGACCACCGGCGCGAGCATGGCCACCAGCGTGTCCGCGTCCATGACCACCACCGGCGGCAGCGCCAGCACGTACCGGCACAGCGCGACGCCGAGCACCTGCGTGGCCAGCATCGAGGCCCGCCGGGTCACCTCCGGGCTGTCGGCGCCGGTGACCTGCTGGACGAACCGCAGCACCTGGCCGCCGAACACCGCGCGCATCTGCTCGACGGCCGCCGAGTTGGTGGTGGCCGAGCGCAACAGCAGCTGGGTCAGCTCGTCGGCCAGCTCGCCCTCCCAGCGCGCCACGAAGTGCCGGGCCAGCCGGACGCCGATCTCGTCGCGCGGCCAGCCGGCGGGGTCCGGGAAGTGCAGGTCGAGGTCGACCGCCGCGCCGAACAGCCCCTCCTTGTTGCCGTAGTAGCGCATCACCATCGACGGGTCGACCCCCGCCGCCGCGGCCACCGCCCGGATCGTGGTGCCCTCGTAGCCGCGCTCCGCCAGCAGCCGCCTGGCGTGGGTGAGGATGGCTGTCCTGGTCGGCTCGGACCGCGCGGTGAACGCCATGAAACAAGTGTAGGCCAACAGCGTTGGCCCACACCTGTTGGACACTCGCGCTGACTGTCGCGGGCGCGCCGCGGGCTGACGGAATCCGCGACTCACCCTGACAAAATCCCCGACTCGCGGGGAGGGGGCGGCGCACCACAGTCCTCGGCGAGTCGGGGAATCCGTCAGGGTGAGTCGGGGAATTTGTCAGGCGGTGAAGTCGAGGACCAGGCGGCCGCGGAGGCCGCCGGCGGCGAGCTGGCGGTGGGCTCGCTCGGCCTCGGCGGCGGGCAGCACCCCGGCGACCCGCAGGGTCAGCACGCCGTCCTCGACCTGGCGGCTGAGCCGCTGCAGCGCGGCGGTGTCGTCGGCGCGCCGGGACACCAGCACCGGGTGCACGGTGATGCCGCGCGGCACCGGCTCGGACCCACCCGACCAGCCGCGCACCGTGGCCAGCCCGCCACCGTCGGCGACCGCGGGCAGCGCGCGCTCGTCGAGCACGGCGCCGTCGGCCAGCCCGGGTACGCCGTCCGGCACCAGCGCACGGATCCGGTCGGCCACGTCGTCGCCGCGGGCCACCACCTCGTCGGCACCCAGCGTGCGGACCAGCCGCTCGTCGGCCGGCGCGGCGTCGGCGATCACCCGCAGCCCGTCGGCCTTGGCCAGCTGGATGACATAGCCGCCGAACGCGCCCGCCGCCCCGGTCACCGCGAGGGCCTGCCCGGGCCGCAGCGCGAGCGCGTCCAGGGCGACCCGGGCGGTCAGCGCGTTCATCAGCAGGGTGGCGGCCGCCGGGTCGTCGGCGCCGGCCGGGGCGGCGACCACCGACTCGGCCGGCACCACGATCCGCTCCGCGTAGGCCCCGCCGTGCGGACCGGTCGGCAGCACCAGCGCGATCACCCGCTGGCCGACCCGCAGCCGCTCCGGCACGCCGGCGCCGAGCCGCTCGACCACACCGGCGGCGTCCATCCCCGGGCGGTAGGGCGGCGCGACGCCGGTCAGCCGCGCGGCGTGCGCACCGGCGCGCAGCAGGGTGTCGGTGGGGTTCACCGCCGCCGCGTGCACCCGGATCAGCACCTCACCCGGACCCGGTTCCGGGTCCGGCAGCTCGATCACGCTCAGGGCCTCCGGCCCGCCGTACTCCCATACGCCCACAGCCTTCATGCCTGGCCGAACCAGGTACCGGACCGGTGTATTCCGGGGGTGTCGACGGTACGTCCACCGGATGTCAAGCGGTCCGCCGTAGGGTCGCGCCACCATGTCCGAGGACCACAGGGGTGCCAGCGTGACCATTTCGCGAACCGAGTCCGCCGCTCCCCCGGAGTCGGTACAGATGAACCAGCTGCTGGCCGGGTTCCAGATCTCCCAGGCGCTCTACGTGGTGGCCAAGCTGGGTGTCCCCTCGGCGCTGTTGGACGGCCCGAAGTCGGTCACCACCCTCGCCGCCGGCATCGGCGCGGACCCCGTGGTGCTGCTCCGGCTGATCCGCACCCTGGCCCCGGTCGGCGTCTTCCGGCTCGGCCCGGACGGCATCGCCGAGGTCACCCCGCTCGGCGCCACGCTCGCCGAGGAGCATCCGGAGTCCTGCCGGGCGATGGCGCTGTTCTGGATGGAGACCCACTACGCCTCGTTCGGCGACCTGCTGCACACCGCCCTGACCGGCGAACCCGCCGCGGAACACCACCTCGGCATGCGCTTCATGGACTGGCTGGGCGCCGATGCCGACCGGATCGGCCTGCTGAACAACGCGATGGCCGGCCTGACCACCACCCTGCGCATCGGGCTTTTCGACGACTATCGGCTCCCCGCCGGCCCGATCGTGGCCGACATCGGCGGCGGTGACGGGACCGTGCTGACCAGGTTGCTGGCGGCCGAACCGGACCGGCGCGGCATCGTGTTCGACCTGCCCCAGGTGGTGTCCGGAGCGCGGCGCACCCTCGAGCAGACCGGGCTGACCGACCGGGTCGACATCGTCGGTGGCAGCTTCTTCGAGACGGCGCCCGCCGCCGATGTGTACGTCGTGTCGCAGGTCCTGCACGACTGGGACGACGAGTCCTGCCTGCGCATCCTGCGCAGTATCGCGGCGGCGGCCGCACCGGGCGCGCGGCTGGTCGTGATCGAGCTGGTCGTGCCCGACGGCCCGGAGCCGCACCTGGCCAAGATGATCGACCTGACCATGCTCGGCACGACCGCCGGCCGGGAGCGCAGCCCCGACGAGTACCGCACGCTGTTCGCGGCGGGCGGCTTCACTCTGGACCGGATCATCGGCACCGCGTCGCCGTACTCGTTCCTGGAGGCCACGCTGGCGAGCTGAGCTGACCCGGCCGGCAGCGGCCCCGGTCGGCTGAGCTCAGCCGACCGGGTTGCGGACCTTGCGGTGGTCCCAGGACCGGGTGCGCACCGGGTGCAGGCGCATGGCGACGCGCTTGCCGGCCTGCGCGCGCACGCCGGCCTCGGCCTCGGGGCTGTTGGGGTCGAGGCCGAGGTTGCGGCCCAGCAGTGCCCGGCCGACCTGGAAGACCTGCTCCGGGTCGCGCAGCAGCTCGACGGAGCAGTCCAGGCAGACACCCCGCAGCTCGCCGTAGCCGGTACCGGTTTCGGCCATCACGCTGACCCGGGGGTCGCGCTCCATGTTGCGGGCCTTCTGGCTGGTCGCGTAGGTCCACATCAGCAGGTCGGGGCCGTCCGGCACGAACCACATGCCGGCCAGGTGCGGCAGCCCGTCCGGGCCGATGGTGGCGAGGGTGACCGTGCGCTGATCCTCCAGCAGCTCGGCCACCTCGTCCGGTGTCATCGCCACCCCGCGGTCGCGCGGCATCGTCAGTCCATGCCGAGGGGGCCGGCGGATTCGCCGGAGAGGAACTGGCGGACGAACGGGTCCTCCGACGCGAACGCCTCCTCGGCCTCGCCGTAGTGCACAACCTTGCCCTTCCAGATCAAACCCACATAGTCGCTGACCTTGCGGGCAGTCCGGATGTCGTGCGTCACC
>DATAZG010000135.1:0-18321 GCA_036272155.1 Pseudonocardia sp. | reverse complement strand
GGTGCCACTCTGATCGAGCTGCTCGATCAGGACGGACCAGCGCCTGATGATGCGGATCAGCTGGTCAACGAGCTACACCTGACCACATCCCGCACCAGCGGCGGTGGTCGGATCAAGGGCCAGCTCGACGCCGCAACGTTCGACGCGGTCAAGCGGGCGATCCGGGCCAGCCTGCCGCCCGTGGAGCCCGACCCACTCGGGCGCGACAAGTCCCTGGGCGAACGCCAAGCCGAGGCACTCGGCGCGATCTGCGAACACGCCCTCGACGACGGGTATCTCCCCACCGAGGGCGGCGAGCGGCCGCACATCAGCGCGATCATCGACTTCGAAGCCCAGCGCACCCAGGCCCGGGGCGTCCAATTGGAGTTCGGCGGGATGACCACGGCGGCCGACCTGCGCCGGTTGATGTGCGACGCGAAGATCACTCCGGTGGTGTTGGGTGGCGACGGGCAGCCGTTGGACGTGGGTCGCGAGAAGCGGTGTGTGACCCCGGCCCAGCGCAAGGCGATCGCCGCCCGCGACCGGGGCTGCGCCCACCCGGGCTGCGACAAAACCCCCAACTGGTGCCAGGTGCATCACATCATTCACTGGATTCACGGCGGACGAACCGATATCGACAATCTGGTGATGCTCTGCCGCGCCCACCACAACGTGGTCCACCACTCCGAATGGACCATCCGAATACGCCACGGTCAACCGGAGTTCATTCCACCGAAATGGTACGACCACCACCAAACACCACGCCGCAACGCCCGCACACTCGTATCCGTGAGCTAGTCGGCTTCATTCAGTGTGCGGGTGGTGATGTCGGCGTCCGGGCTGGTGGCTCGCAGCACGTCGACCATGGCGGCGGTTGCGGCCGCCAGGTCCGCGTCGGGCATCGCGCCGAGGGCGTCCAGGATGAACACCCCGTGCGTGGTCTCCTCGGTTAGTCGGGTGCGCACACACTGGCGCCAGTTCCACCGCCGGCAGGTGATGCCCAGGTCGTCCCGCCAGACGATCTCGCCCGGCTCCGGGTGCTCGGTGGCCGGCTCGCCGGCGGCGACCGTGTCGAACTCCTCCTCGCCGGTGGCCCTGACCAGGCGCAGCGGACCCCGGTAGGCCGTCACGTCCTCGCCGCCGATCGGCAGCACGTGCGCGATGGACACCGCGTTGTACACGTCGGTCAGCCGGTTGATCCTGGGCAGGCCGGCGGGCACCCGGCGCAGCAGCGCGTCGACGCTGGGGCGGAACCGCTGCGGCTTCGCCCCCAACGCGCGGAACGCCGCCCGCCACGCGGCCAGGTGGGGGTGCCCGTCCCACTCGACGGCGTCCTCGCCCTGGTAGCGGGCCTCGGCGTCGGCCAGCAGCTTCCCGCTCACCTCGTCGCTCGGGCCCGGTTGCAGGTGGTCCGCGACGATCAGGCTGGCCCGGTAGTCCGGGAAGAGCTCGTGCACGGACGGGTCGACGTAGGCCGAGGACAACCAGGTCACAGGTGATTCCCGAGGTTCGAGCGTGCCGGGCGGACAGGTCGCCGGCCCGTGCCGGATGAGGTCCCGTGAAGTCTAGGAGGGTCCTGAATGATGCCGCTCGTAGCGGGCGCCGCGCAGCAGAGCATGCATTGTTCCGGCCCCCTGGGACGTGCCCTGTGGGGCGGACTCGGTACCGAAGGCGCGGAGGACGGTTCACACGGCGTGCTCGGTGACCTCGCGTCGCTCGGCCGGCGGGATCCGCCGCGCACCCAGGCGTGAGAGGGCCTCCAACGGGCCGGTGAGCAGGGCGCCGAACTGCTCGGCGGCGATGGATGGGTCGCCGCCGAGGTCCAACCGGCCGGCCAGTGCCAGCCTGGCCAGCCGCGCGGCCAACGCGTCGTTGACCCGGTCCGCCGCCCGGTCCCGCACGATGTCCGGCAGGTCCGGCAGGTCCGGCAGGTCCGGCAGGTCCGGCAGGTCCGGCAGGTCTGGCAGGTTCGCGAGCTCCGCGTGCAGCAGCCGCCGCAGCGCCGCCGGCCGCTCGTCGCAGTAGCACTCGACGAGCCGCAGTGCGGTCTCGGTGAGCATCCCGGCGAGGTCGCCGCGCTCGCGGAGCAACTCCACGGCGACGAGGGTTTTGGTCAAGGCCCGGTCGGACAGGTCGGGCACCACCGAGCGGAACAGGTTCTCCTTGTCCCCGAAGTGGTTGTAGATCGTGTGCTTGGCGACCCCCGCCTCGGCGGCGATCGCATCCATCCCGGCCTGGTGGTAACCGTCCCTGGCGAAGATCGTGAACGCGGCGGCCAGGATCGCGTGCCGCTTGTCGATCCGGCCCTTCGCCCGTCCGGCCGCACCTCCGAGGGGTTCACCCATGCCTATCTGGCGGCGATCCCCGACCTGGACGCGCTGGAGCGGTACATGCACGACCCGGTGCATCTGAAGGGCGACGAGTTCATTCTCGGGCGGCTGGCGAATCTGCCGGCGGTGCGGCTGTCCGACGACCCCGACCCCGAGCTGTCCCAGGCGGTCTACGCGAGGCACCACCGGAAGGTCGGGATGTATCCGGACTGGGCCAGCGAGGTGGACGCGCCCTTCGCCGGCGTCAGAAAAGAGTAGGTTATCCTCACCTAACTGAGTGACCGTCGCCGGAGGGAACCCGATGCCGCGCACCGAACGCCGTGCACCGGCCGCGCGTCCTCGGGTCCCGCCGGCGCGGTGCCGGTCCGGGGGCGTGTCCCGCCGCTCGCTGCTGCGGGGGCTCGGGGCCGGCGCCGCGGTGCTCGCGGCCGGCGCCTGCGGTGCACCCGGGCCGGCCGCCGCGCCGACCGGGGCCGGGCTCAGCGTCGTCGACCAGCGCGGCAAGCGGCTCGAGCTGGCCGGCCCGGTGCGGCGGGTGGCGACCATCGTGATCCCGGCCGCCTCGATGCTGATCGCGCTGGATTCCGGGGTCGGGCGCCTGGTCGGGATGAACTCCAGCGCGGCCACCGCCATCCACGACGGCATCCTCGGCCAGATCTTCCCGGCCGCCGCCGCGATCGCCGGCGACGTCGCCGACGACAGCTTCGCGCCGAACGTGGAGAGCATCGTCGCGCTGAACCCCGATGTCGTCGTGCAGTGGGGCGACCGGGGCTCGGAGATCATCGCGCCGCTGGAGAACGCCGGCATCCCGGTGCTCGGCCTCAAGTACGGCACGCAGGAGGACCTGGAGACCTGGATCGGGCTGTTCGGCACGCTGCTCGGCAAGCCGGAGCGGGCCGCCGCCCTGGTCGGCCGGATGCACGACCGGCTGGCCGCCATCCGCTCCGCCGTACCGCCGGCCGGCGCGGCCAAGCCGAAGATCCTGTACTTCAACCGGATGCGCGGCGGGCTGACCATCGGCGGCGGTGGCTCGTACAACGACTTCTGCATCAACCTCGTCGGCGGCACGAACCCGGCGGCGGGGCTGAGCAGCCAGGCCGGTGTCGGCCCCGAGCAGGTGCTGGCCTGGGACCCGGACGTCGTGCTCGTCGGCAACTTCGACGCCGCCACCCCGGAGGATGTGTACGGCAACCCGGTCTGGCAGTCGATGAGCGCGGTCCGGTTCCGACGGGTGTACAAGGTGCCGCTCGGCGGCTACCGGTGGGACCCGCCGTGCGCCGAGTCGCCGCTGATGTGGCAGTGGCTGCGCTCGATCGCCTTCCCGGAGGCCGGCCCCGGCCCACTGCGCGCCCAGCTGGGGGAGGACTACCGGTTCCTCTACAACTACGAGCTCACCGACGCGGACGTGCACCGGATCCTCTGGACCGAGATGAACGGCGGATCGGCCAACTACCGGCGGCTCTATGCCGGATGAGACGGGCGCCGGGACCGGGTTGCCGGCCCCGACCGTGGCGGCGGGGGCGCCCGTGTGGTCACGGCCGCGCCGGTTGCTGCCGGTGCTCGTGCTGCTCGTTGTGGTGCCGCTGATCGCGCTCGGCGCGCTGGCGTTGGGGCGCTACTCGGTGCCGCTGGACCAGGTGTGCCGGATCCTGGCCGGGCGGGTGTTCGGGCTCGCGCCGACCTGGACGGAGAGCCAGGAACGGGTCGTGCTGCTGGTGCGGCTGCCTCGGGTGCTGCTGTCCCTGCTGATCGGCGCGGGCCTGGCGCTGACCGGGGCCGCGCTGCAGGCGGTGTTCCGCAACCCGCTGGTCAGTGCGCAGGTGCTCGGCATGTCCTCGGGGGCGTCGCTCGGCGGTGCGCTGGCGCTGCTGTTCGGCGTCGGCTCGGTGCTGCTCGTCGGCGGCACGTTCGTCTTCGGCCTGGCGGCGGCCGCGCTGCTGTACCTGCTCACGCGGGGGCGCGGGCAGTCCGGGGTGCTGGCGATCGTGTTGGCCGGGGTGGTGATCGGGGCGTTCTTCAGTGCGCTGGTCTCGCTGATCACGTATGTCGCCGACCCGTACAGCCAACTGCCGGCGATCGTGTTCTGGCTGCTCGGCAGCCTCGCCACGGCGACGTACGCCAAGGTGGTCGTCGCGGCGGTGCCGATCGTGCTGGGCACCTCGGTGCTGCTCGCGCTGCGCTGGCGGATCAACGTGCTGTCGCTCGGCGACGAGGACGCCGCCGCGCTCGGACTGCGGCCGGAGCGGCTGCGCTGGGTGCTGCTCTGCGCGGTGGCGGCGATCGTGGCCGGCGCGGTCGCGGTCAGCGGCGTGATCGGCTGGGTCGGCCTGGTGATCCCGCACCTCGGGCGGATGTGGGTCGGGCCCGACCACCGGCTGCTGCTGCCGGTCACCCTGCTGCTCGGCGCCGGCTACCTCACCGTGATCGACACCGTGGCGCGCACCCTGACGGCCGGCGAGATCCCGCTCGGCGTGCTGACCGCGGTGATCGGCACGCCGGTCTTCTTCGCACTGCTGCGCCGCACCGGCAACCGGGCGTGGTCGGATGCTTGAGCTGGACCGCGTCGGCTTCGCGTTCACGCCCGGCCAGTGGCTGTTCCGCCAGGTCAGCCTGACCGTCGCCGAGGGCAGCGTGGTCGGCGTGCTCGGGCCGAACGGGCGCGGCAAGACGACCCTGCTGCGCTGCGCGGCCGGGCTGCTCGGGCCGACCGAGGGCCGGGTCGCCGGGTGTGCCGCGATCGGGTACGTCCCGCAGGTGCACTCGTCGGCGTTCGCCTACCGGGTGATCGACATGGTGCTGATGGGGCGCGCCCGGCACCTGAAGGCCTACGCCAGCCCGAAGGAGCGCGACCACGACCTGGCCGTCGCCGCCCTGGACCAGGTCGGCCTGCTGCACCTGGCCGAGCGCCCGTTCACGGCGATCAGTGGGGGCGAACGCCAGCTCGTACTGATCGCGCGCGCGGTCGCCTCCGGCAGTCGGGTGCTGGTGCTCGACGAGCCGGCGGCCGCCCTGGACCTGCGCAACCAGGGCCAGGTGCTCAACCTGCTGCGCGAGCTGGCTGGGCAGGGGCTGGCCATCCTGATGACCACGCACCACCCCGACCACGCCCTCTACCTGGCCGACCGGGTCGTGCTGATGATGGGGCCCGATGACGTCCGGATCGGCCCCGCCGACACCCTGCTCACCGACCGGGCACTCAGCGAGCTGTACCAGGTGCGGGTGCGCACGATCAGCTACGACGACGACGGGGTACCGAGGCGGGTGTTGGCCACGAGCTTCCGCTGACTCGGTCGCGGTGCTCGGCTGGGTCCTGGGACAGGCTGGGTCCTGGGAGAAGGCTCGGGCCTCGGACAGGCTGGGTCCTCGGTAAGACCGGGGGCCTCGGAAGGGAGGGGGACCGCCGGCCCGCCGCTGGGGACGGCAGGTGCTCTGGGGGAGTCCTGTGGCCTGGCAGGCCGGCGGTGTCGAAGACTCTAGGGCCGGCTCCGGGTGGCCGGTATCTCCCGGAGTGGACATGTTTCCTCCCCCGTCCGGCTGGTCCGGTGAGGTGGCCACGAACGTGGCGGCTGCACAGCCGATGGCACGACCCGGAGCGGGCCGCCCGGGCGCGACGGGTGGGGCGGTAGTGCATGATCGCGGCCAGGAGCGGCGGGAGCGCGCTCCGCCGTAACACCGCGGACACCTCGCGGTGACACGCGCTGCTTAGCGTTCCCGGCGGCGAAGGGAGATCGCGGTGCTGTTGTCCCCGCACGAACAGGAGCGGCTGCTGCTCCACCTGGCGGCCCGGCTGGCGGCGGAGCGCCGGGAGCGCGGCCTGCGGCTGAACTATCCGGAGGCGGTCGCGGTGATCAGCTCGTTCGTGCTCGAGGGCGCGCGGGACGGCCGCTCGGTCGCCGAGCTGATGGCCGCGGGCCAGCACGTGCTGACCAGGGCGGACGTGATGGACGGCGTGCCCGAGATGGTCACCTCGGTGCAGGTCGAGGCCACCTTCCCGGACGGCACCAAGCTCGTCACCGTGCATCGGCCGATCCAGTGAGCGGGGCCGACGGCGTGCTCAGGACCGACGGCGTGTCCAGCGGCGGGGTGGTGCCTGGCGAGTACCTGCTGGCCGCCGAACCGATCCCGGTGCACGGTGAGACCGTCGAGCTGACCGTCGTGAACACCGGTGACCGGCCGGTGCAGGTCGGCTCGCACTACCACTTCGCGGCGGCCAACCCGGCCCTGCACTTCGACCGTGCGGTCGCCGACGGCAAGCGGCTGGCGGTGCCGGCCGGTACCGCGGTGCGCTTCGAGCCGGGGCTGGAGCGCGTCGTCCGGCTGACCCCGCTGGGCGGTACCGCCACGGTGCCCGGCCTTCGACTGCCCAGCCCCCCACTGCACGAAGGACCGGCATGACCTGGCAGATCGACCGCGCGCGGTACGCGGAGCTGTACGGCCCGACGGTCGGTGACCGGGTCCGCCTCGCCGACACCGACCTGGTCATCGAGGTCACCGAGGACCGCTGCCGGGGTCCGCGTGGCGGCGACGAGGTGGTCTTCGGCGGCGGCAAGGTGATCCGCGAGTCGATGGGCCAGTCCCGCACCACGCGCGCCGACGGCGCCCCGGACCTGGTGATCACCGGCGCGCTGGTGCTGGACCACTGGGGTGTGGTCAAGGCCGACATCGGCGTGCGCGACGGGCGGATCGTCGGGCTCGGCAAGGCCGGCAACCCGGACATCATGGACGGTGTCGACCCCGCGCTGGTGATCGGCCCGAGCACCGAGATCATCGCCGGCAACGGGCTCATCCTGACCGCCGGCGCGGTGGACTGCCATGTGCACCTGATCAGCCCGACGCAGGCGCCCGAGGCGATCGGCTCCGGGGTGACCACGTGGATCGCCGGCGGCACCGGGCCGGCCGACGGCACCAAGGCGACCACGGTGACGCCCGGCGAGTGGTACCTGGCGCGGATGATGCGCGCGATGGACTCGCTGCCGCTGAACGTGGCGCTGCTGGGCAAGGGCAACACGGTCGGCGTCGAGGCACTGCGCGAACAGGTGGCCGCCGGCATCTCCGGCTTCAAGCTGCACGAGGACTGGGGGTCCACACCGGCCGCGATCGACGCCTGCCTGCGGGTGGCCGACGAGACCGGCGTCCAGGTGGCCATCCACACCGACACGCTGAACGAGGCCGGCTACGTGGCCGACACGCTGGCCGCGATCGCCGGCCGGGGCATCCACGCGTACCACACGGAGGGCGCCGGCGGCGGGCACGCGCCGGACATCATCACCGTCGCCTCCGAGCCGTACGTGCTGCCCAGCTCCACCAACCCGACCCGCCCGCACACCGTGAACACGCTGGCCGAACACCTCGACATGCTGATGGTCTGCCACCACCTCAAGCCGTCGGTGCCCGAAGACCTTGCGTTCGCGGAGAGCCGGATCCGGCCGTCCACCATCGCCGCCGAGGACCTGCTGCACGACCTCGGCGCGATCTCCATGATCGGCTCGGACAGCCAGGCGATGGGCCGGGTGGGGGAGGTCATCCTGCGCACCTGGCAGACCGCGCACGTCGGCAAGAAGCGCTGGGGCTCGCTGCCCGGTGACGGGGCCGCCGACAACATGCGCGCGCGCCGGTACGTGGCCAAGTACACGATCTGCCCGGCCGTGGCGCACGGGTTGGACGGTGAGGTCGGCTCGGTCGAGGTCGGCAAGCTGGCCGACCTGGTGCTCTGGCAGCCCGCGTTCTTCGGGGTCCGTCCCTCGCTCGTGATCAAGGGCGGGTTCATCGCCTGGGCCGCGATGGGCGACGCGAACGCCTCCATCCCGACCCCGCAGCCCGTGCTGCCCCGGCCGATGTTCGGCGCCTCGCCGGAGGGGGCGTCCGACACGTCCGTGCACTTCGTGGCCCCGGGCGCGCTGTCCGACGGCTCCGACCTGGCCGACCGGCTGGGCGTGCGGCGGCGGCTGGTGCCGTGCCGCGATACGCGGGGGGTGCGCAAGGCCGACCTGCCGAACAACGACGCGCTGCCCCGCATCGAGGTCGACCCGGAGACCTTCACCGTGCGCGTCGACGGCGAGGTCGTGGAGGAGGCGCCGCAGGTGGAGCTGCCGATGGCCCAGCGCTACTTCCTGTTCTGATGGCGGTTCCGGCTGGGTTGTTCCTGCTCGCGGACTCGCGGCTGCCGGCGGGCGGGCACGGGCACTCCGGCGGCGTCGAGGCACTGGTCGACCGGGGCCTGCTGACCTCGGTGGCCGACCTCGCACTGTTCCTGGCCGCCCGGATCCGCACCGCCGGCCTGGTCGCGGCGTCGTTCGCGGCGTCCGCCTGTTCCGTGGCCGCCGCCGACCGGCAGGCCGCCGCCCTGAACGTCACCGCCGCTGACCGCCAAGCCGCCGCTCCGAGGGGCACCGCCGCTGGCACCCCTGTGAGTGGCGAGTTGGGCCATAGCCCCACTCGCCACTCACGGGGGTGGGCGGCGTGGGATGCGGGGTTGGACGTGCGCACCCCGTCGGCGGCACTGCGGGAAGCGTCCCGGGCACAGGGCGCCGCACTGCTGCGTACCTCGACCCGCGCCTGGCCGACGTCCGTCGCGCTGCGCGAGCTGGCAGAACTGCGCCGGCCGCACCAGCCGCTCGTGCTCGGCGCGGCGGCCGAGGCGGCCGGGGCGAGCCCCGCGCAGGCCGCCGCGCTCGCGCTGCACCACCTGAGCGGCGGCGCGGCATCCGCCGCCGTACGGCTGCTCGGGCTGGACCCGCTGGCCGCGGCCGCGGCGCAGGCCTCGCTCGCCCCGCTGGCCGACCGCGTGGCCGGCGCCGCCACCGAGGCCGCCGCGCTCGCGGTGGCCGCCGACGACCCCGACCTGCTGCCGGCCGACGCCACACCCCTGCCAGAGATCCTGGCCGAACTGCACCACGCCTCGGAGGTGACCCTCTTTGCATCGTGACGACCTGAGTCATGACCACTTCGCCGGTACCCTGCCCGCCGGCCCGCGCCGGGGATACCGGATCGGCATCGGCGGCCCGGTCGGCGGCGGCAAGACCGCGCTGGTCGCGGCGCTGTGCGCGCAGCTGCGCGACGAGCTGTCGATCGTGGTGGTGACCAACGACATCTACACCGAGGAGGACGCCGAGTTCCTCCGCCGGCACGCGGTGCTGCCCGACGACCGGATCCGCGCGGTGCAGACCGGCTGCTGCCCGCACACCGCCATCCGCGACGACATCACCGCCAACCTGGCCGCCGTCGAGGAGCTCATCGACGCGCACGACCCCGAGCTGGTGCTGGTGGAGAGCGGTGGCGACAACCTGACCGCCACCTTCAGCTACGGACTGATCGACGCGCAGATCTTCGTGGTCGACGTGGCCGGCGGCGACAAGGTGCCGCGCAAGGGTGGCCCCGGGGTGATCCGCTCCGACCTACTGGTGATCAACAAGGTGGACCTGGCACCGCTGGTCGGCGCTGACCTGGCCGTCATGCGCGCGGACGCGGAGCGGGTCCGGGACGGCCGGCCGACCCTGTTCACCTCGCTGCGCGAGCAGCCCGACATCCCGGACGTCGTCAGCTGGGTGCGCGAGCGGCGGGCCGTGCCGGTCGGATGAGCGGACGCGGGCGTGCCTCCGGGGCCGCGGTGGGGGCGTGAGGGCGGCCGGCGAGCTGACGGTGCTGGCCGGGCAGCGGATCAGCTGGCGGGCCGAGCCGCCCGTTGTGCTGCGCCGCACCGGGCCGACCCGGATGCACCTGGTCCAGGCCGCCGGCGGCCCCCTCGGCGGTGACCACCTGGAGCTGCGGCTGTCGCTGGCCGCCGGCACCGAGCTGACCCTGGCCACGGCGGCGGCCACGGTCGCCCAGCCCGGCCGGCCGGGTGCCGGGCCGGCGTACTGGACCGTGACCGCCGAGCTCGCCGAGGGCGCCCGGCTGCGCTGGCTGCCCGAACCGACGGTCGTGTGCGACGGCGCTGAGCTGCACGCCTCCCTGCGGCTGACCATGGACGAGGGCGCGGGCGCGCTGGTCCGCGAGCAGGTCCAGCTGGGGCGGCACGGGCAGCGCGGCGGGCGCTACCGGGGCCTGCTCGCGGCGGACTACGCCGGGACGCCGCTGGTCCGGCACAGCACCGTGCTGGACGGCGCCGACCCCGCGTTGACCGGCCCCGGCGGGACCGGCGGGCAGCGGCTGGTCGGCACCCTGCTCGGGGCGGGCGCTGGGTTCGGTGCTGGCGTTGAGGTCGGGGCCTTCGAGGCCGACCGCCTGGCCGGACTGGCCGCCGCGGCTGATCTTGAAGTCGCGGCCGATCTTCGAGACGGGGCCCCGGTGGGGGAGTGTGCCGGGCTGCGCTGGGCCCGCCACGAGCTCGCCGGTCCCGGCTGGCTGGTCGTGGCGCTGGGCACTGACCCGGTCGCGCTGTCCCGGGTGCTCAGCGGCGGGGCTCCCCGCGCCACGGTAGCGGCCGGGTCCGACGGCGCCACGGTGCCGGCGACCGCCCCGGGCTGAGTAGTCCACATCGGCGAGGGTTGTCCACAGGCGGCGCCACCTCGCCCCCGAACTGGCCTTCCGCCCGGCACGCTCGAGGGCATGGCACATCTGGTCTTCTTCGGTGGTCTCGGCATGCTGGCCGGCGCGTTCGCCCGGTGGTTGCTCGGTCGGCTGCGCCGAGGCGCTCGGGTCGCCCCGCCGCACTGTGAGCTGGTGCTGGGCGCGCTGTGGGCGGTGAGTGGCTTCTGGTGGTCGGTCGGCCGGTTGGATCCGGCGTGGCTGCCGCTGCTGCTCGGGCTCGGCTGGTTGGCGGTGGCCGCCGGCGCGGTCGACCTGGTGCACCGGCGGCTGCCCGACGCGTTGACCCTGCCCGCGCTGCCCGCCGCGCTGCTGCTGACCGTGCCGCTGGGTGGCCCCGCCGTGCTGCGGGCGGCCCTCGGCGCGGCGGGGCTGGCCGCGGGTTACCTCCTGGTGCGGCTGGTCGCGCCGGCCGCGCTCGGCGCCGGTGACGTGAAGCTCGCCGCGCCGCTGGGTGCCGTACTCGGCGCGGTCTCCTGGTCGGCGGTGCCGATCGGCGCGTTGCTCGCCTCGGTGCTCACCCTCGGCCTCGCCATGGCCGGCGCGCTGCTGGCCCGGACGCTGCCCGCCGTGACGCCGGTGGCTGTGACATTGCCTGCCCGGACCCGGTCGGCGCCCTCGGCCGCGACATCGGCGGCGGGGGTGCCCCGGTGGGGGCGTGGGGTGCCGCACGGTCCGCCGATGCTCGCCGCCGGGTGGCTGGTCCTGGCCGCCGCCGGCACCGGCGGCGCGCTGCTCGGCACGTGAGAGGATTGGGCCGTGTTGCGTTGGATAACCGCGGGTGAGTCGCACGGTCCGGCGCTGGTTGCGGTGCTCGAGGGCATGGTCGCCGGCGTAGAGATCACCACCAAGGAGCTGGCCGCCGAGCTGGCCCGCCGCCGGCTGGGTTACGGCCGGGGTGCCCGGATGAAGTTCGAGGCCGACGAGCTCGAGGTGATCGGCGGCGTCCGCCACGGGATCACGCAGGGCGGGCCGGTCGCGGTCCGGATCGGCAACACGGAGTGGCCCAAGTGGGAGACCGTGATGGCGGCCGACCCGGTGGACCTCGAGCTGATCGAGAACCGGGCCCGCAACGCGCCGCTGACCCGCCCGCGCCCCGGCCACGCCGACCTGGCCGGCATGACCAAGTTCGGCTTCAACGACGCCCGGCCCGTGCTGGAGCGCGCCAGCGCCCGCGAGACGGCGTCCCGGGTGGTGCTGGGCACGGTGGCCAAGGCGTTCCTGCGCCAGGGCCTCGGCGTCGAGATCGTCTCCCACGTGGTCGAACTGGGCAGCGTCGAGGCGCCGGACGACGAGCTGCCCGGCCCCGGTGACCTGGAGCGGGTGGACGCGAGCCCGGTGCGGGCGTACGCGGAGTCGGCGACCGAGGCGATGGTGGCCGAGGTCGACGCGGCGCAGCGCGACGGCGACACGCTGGGCGGCGTGGTCGAGGTGATCGCGTACGGCATGCCGGTCGGGGTGGGCAGCTACGTGCAGTCCGACCGTCGGCTGGATGCCCGGTTGGCGGGTGCGCTGATGGGCATCCAGGCCATGAAGGGCGTCGAGATCGGTGACGGCTTCCGCACCGCGCGGCGGCGGGGGAGCGCGGCGCACGACGAGATGGTGCCGGGTGCCCCGGTCACGCGGCTGAGCAACCGCGCCGGTGGCATCGAGGGCGGCATGACCAACGGTGAGCCGGTCCGGGTCCGCGTGGCGATGAAGCCGATCTCGACGGTGCCCAGGGCGCTGCGGACGATCGACGTCGCCACCGGCGAGGTGGCGCCGGCCATCCACCAGCGCTCCGACGTCTGCGCGGTGCCCGCCGCCGGCGTGGTGGCCGAGGCCATGGTGGCGCTGATCCTGGCCGACGCCGCGCTGGAGAAGTTCGGCGGCGACTCGATCGGGGAGACCGCCCGCAACGTACGCAGCTACCTCGCGGCCGCCGCCGAGCAGCTCAATTACTGAGCCGACGAGCGGCTGAGCCGGCTGAGTGGCCGGGACGACGGATAGCTGACCCGGCGGATACCTGACCCGGCGGATACCTGACCCGACGGAGCTGGCCGGCGACCGGGGCGGTCGAGCGCCCGGCCGCCGGCCGCCGGTCAGTGCGCCGCCGCCTGCTCGGTGGCCGGCTCGAGTGCGGTGAGCTGCTGCATCAGCGCCGCGACGTCCATCCAGACGTTCTCCCGGCTGATCCCGCCCTCCCGGAACTCGCACACGTGCATCAGGCGGAAGGTCACCTGGCGGTTGTTGCCCGGAATGCCCAGCATCATGCCCGTGGCCCGCGCGGTGACCATGGCCTCGTCCACGATGAAGTCGTTGCCGTAGAGCCGACGCATCGGCTCGACCTGCTCGTCCCCGAGGTCGGCGAACAGCTCGGCGTAGCGCGCCTTGATCGCCTCCGGGTCGTGCAGCACGGGCGTCGGGTGGCCGACCACGTCGTGCTCGACGCCGTCGACCAGCGTCGCCATCAGGGCGTCCAGGTCGTGCGCGGCTTCGGCGGCGTAGTGCCGCGCCATGATCTCGTCCATGTCAGCAGGTTGCATCTCAGGTATCCCCTCGGAGCGTCAGTGCGAGGGTGTTAGCGTTATGAGATGGCTCTCTCACGTCAAGACAATTCCCTCACGACGGGTCGGGCCAACCAGAAGCAGCGCACCCGGCGGGCGATCGTCGACGCGGCGGTGGCGCTCGGCCAGCAGGGCCAGTCGCCGACCATGACGGAGGTCGCCGAGGCCGCGCTGGTCTCGCCGGCCACGATGTACCGGTACTTCCCGAACACACAGGCCCTGATGCTCGAGGTGGCCACCCGCGAGGCGCAGCCGAAGATCGACGCCACGCTGGCCGCGCTGCCCGAGGACCCCGAGGAGCGGATCGACGCGTTGCTCGCCACCGTCACCGCGTTCCAGTTCGAGAACGAGGCACTGTGGCGCTCGGTGCTCAAGTCGATCCTGGAGCGTTGGCTCGCCCAGGTCGACGTGCCCGAGCGCGATCGGGTGCCGATCCGGGGCAGCCACCGGCTGGAGTCCGTCGAGAAGGCGCTCGAGCCGCTCACGGGTGTCCTCTCGGTGGCCGAGCACCGGAGGTTGATCATGGCGACGATGCTGGTGTGCGGCGTCGAGGCCATGGTGTCCGCGCGCGACGCCTGCGGGATGGACGCCGCCGAGGCGACCGACGTGATGCGCTGGGCGGCCCGCGCCCTGCAGCGCCAAGCGCTCCAGGAGAGCGCCACCAACTGACCGCCGTCCTGAGCCGACCCGCCGCCCTGACCTGACCGCCATCCTGAACTGCCCCGCTGCCCCGAACTGCCCCGCCGCCCCGGGCCGACCCGCGCGGAGAACCGGCCGGCGGCACCCACTCCAGACTCCGCGAGTCGGGGTTCCGTCAGGGTGAGTCGCGGATTTTGTCAGTCCGCGGTGTGCAAGCTGGCCGGCGCTGCCAAGTGGCCGGCGGTGCCAACTCGCTGACGCGACTGGCGGTCCGACGCGGCCTGTTGTTACCCAGCTGCACAGCCGGGAGGGTCTCGGCGCTCGTGGCCTGCCTCCCGTGTAGCCCGACAACAACAGGCCCTCGTCAACCCGATCAACCAGTAGCCCTCTGCGTCCACATCGCCCGCCTACCCGTCCCGGTTTCCGTGATCAACAGGACCTCAGGGCTGTTCGATCATGCTCCAGGCAGCCCAGATGCCCTGTTGATCACGAAGTGAGTAGTGGTCTGCGCCCCGCGCGTTTGCCCGAGCGCCAACCACTGCCCGTGCGCCAACCACTGCCCCGCATGCCGGCCGCTGCCCCGCATGCCGGCCGCTGCTCCGCGCGCCGGTTTGCTGCCCCGCGCCCCCGTATCCGGACGCCGCGGCACTGACGGAATCCGCGACTCACCCTGACGAAATCCCCGACTCGCGGAGGCTTGGGTGGGCGGCGGCGGGCGCTGGATACGCTGTGCGGGTGGTAGACGTGACCGAACCGGTACTGATCCTGGTGGGGCCGCCGGGATCAGGTAAGAGCACGGTGGGCCGGCAGGCCGCCGCGCGCCTCGGCGTGGCCTTCAAGGATCTGGACGACGATCTGCGGGAGGCGCACGGCCTGGAGGCCGGCGAGCTGGTGGTCGAGCTCGGGCGGGAGCGGTTCCAGGAGCTCGAGGTCGAGGCGCTGCGCGCGGTGCTGGGTAGCTTCGGCGGCGTGCTCGCGCTCGGTGGTGGCACGCCGACCGCCCCCGGCGCGGCCGAGCTGCTGGCCGGCCGCGCGGTGGTCTTCCTCGACGTCGACCTGGACAACCTGCTGCGCCGCGAGGGCCTGCTGCCGCTGCACCCGTGGCTGCTGCCGAACCCGAGGGCGCACCTGCGCCAGCTGCTCACCGAGCGGCGGCCGGTGTACGAGTCGGTCGCCAGCGCGACGGTGTCGACCAGTGGCCGGGCCCCGGCGGACGTGCTCGCCGACGTGTTGGACGCCCTGCCGACGGCCGCGTCATGACCGGCGCGAACGCCAGCGCCGCCCGGATCAGGGTGAGCGCGGACCGGCCGTACGACGTGATCATCGGCCGCGGTATCCCGGAGGAGGAGCTGACGGCCGCGCTCGGCGGGGCGGCCAAGGCGGTGATCCTGCACCAGGCGCCGCTGACCGAGCGCGCCGAGGAGCTGCGCGCCCAGCTGGCCGGCGCCGGCATCGACGCGCACCGCGCCGAGGTGCCGGACGCCGAGGACGCCAAGACCCTGGGTGTGCTCGGGTTCTGCTGGGAGGTCTGCGGCCAGGTCGGCCTCACCCGGGGCGACGTGGTGATCGGGCTCGGCGGCGGCGCGGTGACCGACCTGGCCGGGTTCGTCGCGGCGACGTGGATGCGGGGCGTGCGGCTGGTCCAGGTGCCGACGACGCTGCTGGGCATGGTGGACGCGGCGGTCGGCGGCAAGACCGGGATCAACACCGCCGCCGGCAAGAACCTGGTCGGCGCGTTCTACGAACCGGCCGCCGTACTCGTCGACCTCGACACCCTGCTCACCCTGCCCGCCGCCGAGCTGCGGCCGGGCATGGCGGAGATCGTCAAGGGCGGCTTCATCGCCGACCCGGTGATCCTGGACCTGATCGAGGCCGACCCGGCGGCCGCCGTCGACCCGACCGGCGACGTGCTGCCCGAACTGGTCCGGCGCAAGATCCAGGTGAAGGCAGACGTGGTGTCCGCCGACCTGCGCGAGTCCGACCTGCGCGAGGTGCTCAACTACGGGCACACCCTGGCGCACGCCATCGAGCGCCGGGAGGACTACCGCTGGCGCCACGGCGACGCGGTGAGCGTCGGGCTGGTGTTCGCCGCCGAGCTGGGCCGCGCCGCCGGCCGGTTGGACGACCCGACCGCCGACCGGCACCGCACCCTGCTCGAGGCGATCGGCCTGCCGGTGAGCTACCGGGCGGACGCGCTGCCCGAGTTGCTGGAGACCATGAAGCTGGACAAGAAGGTCAAGGCCGGCCAGCTGCGGTTCGTGGTGCTCGACGGGCTGGCGCGGCCGGGCCGGCTGGAGGGCCCGAGCCAGGAGCTGCTCACCGCCGCGTACGCCGCCACCGCCGGGGCCGCCCGGTGAGCGAGGCGCCGGGGCGGCCGGTGCTGGTGCTGAACGGTCCGAACCTGGGCCGGCTCGGCACCCGCGAGCCGCACATCTACGGGGCCACCACCCACGCCGACCTGGTCGAACTGTGCGTGCGCAGCGGCGCGGAGCTGGGGCTGGCGGTGGAGGTCCGGCAGACCGACCACGAGGGCGAGATGATCGGCTGGCTGCACGGGGCCGCCGACGCGAGCACCCCGGTGGTGCTCAACGCCGGTGCCTGGACGCACTACTCGATCGCCGTGCGGGACGCCTGCGCGACGCTCACCGCGCCCCTGATCGAGGTGCACATCAGCAACGTGCACACCCGTGAGCAGTTCCGCCACCACAGCTTCATCAGTGAGGTGGCCACCGGGGTGATCATCGGGCTCGGCGTGGCCGGCTACCCGCTCGCGCTGCGCTGGCTCGCCGAGCAGCCCTGACCCACCGGCGAGCGCAGCCCTAGCCCGGTCCGCCCGACTAGCCGAACATCGCCCGGAACTGCTCCAGCGAGCTCGGCCGGTAGACCATGTTCGTCCGGCGCACCTCCGACAGCGGCGCCTTCGGCTCGGCCGAGTACTGGTGCCCGGGGTGCACCACGGGGTCGCCCGTGAGCTCGGCGAGCTGGCGCAGGCTGGTGTACATCGCGTCCGGGTCGCCGCCGGGGAAGTCGGTGCGCCCGCAACCCTGCAGGAACAGCGTGTCGCCGGAGACCAGCTTGCCGTCGACGAGGAAGCACTGGCTGCCCGGCGTGTGGCCGGGGGTGTGCAGCAGCCGGATCGGCACGGTGCCGACCAGCACCTCGTCGTCGTGGTCGTGCGAGGTGAGGTCGGTCGCGGACACCCCGGTGGTGCGCCGGACCCACTCCGCCTCGTTGCGGTTGACGTGCACCGGGACGGGCGCGCGGCCCAACAGGTCGGCCAGCCCGGACAGCGGGTTGCCCATCAGGTCACCGCCGACATGGTCCGGGTGGTGATGGGTGACGAGCACGCCGGCCAGCCGCATGTCGTCGGCGGCGAGCAGGTCGAGCAGGTCCGCCGGGGCGTACGCCGGGTCGACCACCACCGCCTCGCGGCTGGACTCGTCGCCGATGAAGTAGGAGAAGTTGACCATCTGGGTGGCGATCGGGTCGCCGACCGCATAGTCCCGCCCGGACAGCAGCTGCCGGAAGTACACCCCGTCACTCATGCCCGCCAGGCTATCTTTGCGCAACACACCGCTTGGTGGAGGCGTCGGCGACGGCGACGTGGTTACCTGCCAGACGCCGGTGGTACGGCCGGTGTCCAGCGGTTATTCGGCGGGGCCGCAACGTAGAGGTGGCGCACCATGAGCAAGTCGGGCAAGAAGTCGCACCGGGACGAGCAGGATGGCGACACCGCCGCGGCGCCCGCTCACCGGGTGCCGAAGAAGCTCTACGAGGACGAGCTGTTCCGGTTGCAGGGCCAGCTCGTCGAGCTGCAGGAATGGGTGCGGACCAGCGGCGCCCGGCTCGTGGTGATCTTCGAGGGACGGGACGCGGCCGGCAAGGGCGGCGCGATCAAGCGGGTCTCCGAGTACCTGAACCCGCGCGTCTGCCGGACCGTGGCGCTGCCCGCGCCGACCGAGCGCCAGCGCGGCCAGTGGTACTACCAGCGCTACATCGAGCACCTGCCGGCGGCCGGCGAGATCGTGCTGTTCGACCGCAGCTGGTACAACCGGGCCGGCGTCGAGCGGGTGATGAAGTTCTGCACCGAGGAGGAGTACAGCCGGTTCCTGCACCAGACGCCGGTGTTCGAGAAGCTACTGGCCGAGGACGGCGTGATGTTGCGCAAGTACTGGTTCTCGGTCAGCGACGCGGAGCAGGAGCGGCGGTTCCAGGACCGGCTGGACGACCCGATGCGCCGCTGGAAGCTGTCGCCGATGGACCTGGAGTCGGTGGCCAGGTGGGAGGACTACTCCCGGGCC
>DATAZG010000134.1:0-12985 GCA_036272155.1 Pseudonocardia sp. | reverse complement strand
CGAGATCGGCGGCGACGCCGAAGAACGCGCCGCCGACTTCATCAAGGCCAACGTCACCAAGCCCGTCGTGGGCTACGTCGCCGGCTTCACCGCCCCCGAGGGCAAGACCATGGGCCACGCCGGCGCCATCGTCTCCGGCTCCGGCTCCGGCTCCACCGGAACGGCCCAAGCCAAGCAGGAGGCTCTCGAAGCGGCCGGCGTCAAGGTCGGCAAGACGCCCAGCGCTACCGCCGCGCTGATGAAGGTCCTGCTCGGCGAGCTGGCCGGCACGGCCGCCTGACCCTTCCCACCTCCTCACACCGCCACCTCGAGGGAGCGACCGGATGCCCGGTGAAACGCTGCGCTACGACGTCAACCTGTCCATCCTGTTCACCGAGCTGCCTCTGCTGGAACGACCGGCGGCGGCCGCGGCGGCCGGCTTCACCGCGGTGGAGCTGTGGTGGCCGTTCGGCGAGCCCGACCCGCCCGAGCACGAGCTGGACGCCCTGCGCCGGGCACTCGTCGACGCGGGTACCGAGCTGGTCGGGCTGAACTTCGACGCCGGCAACATGGCGGCCGGGGACCGCGGCCTGCTGTCGCGCCCCGACGAGAGCGCCCGGTTCCGGATCAACATCGACGCGGTGGTGGACTTCGCCGGGTCGCTGGGCTGCACGACGCTCAACGCGCTGTACGGCAACACCGAGCCGGGGGTCAGCCGCGCGGTCCAGCGGGAGCTGGCCACCGAGAACCTGGTGCTGGCCGCCCGCGCGGCGGCCAGGATCGGCGCCACCGTGGTGATCGAGGCGCTGAACAGCCACGAGAACCCGCGCTACCCGATCACCTCGTCGCGCCAGGCCCTGGAGCTGGTCGACTACCTGCGGGTGGTGCACCAGGTCGGCAACGTCGGGTTCCTCGCCGACCTCTACCACCTGGCCAGGATGGGCGAGTCGGTCCAGCGGCTCGTCGAGCAGCACGCCACCCGGTTCGGCCACGTACAGATCGCCGACGTACCGGGGCGCGGCCAGCCCGGCACCGGCGAGCTGGACTGGGAGCCCGTGCTCGGCGCGCTGGTCCGGCACGGCTACCGGGGCTACGTCGGCCTGGAGTACAAGCCGGTCGGCCCGAGCGCGGACAGCTTCGGCTGGCTGCCCACCGGGAACCGGGCCGCCGCCACCACCGACAACGCCGCGCCGATCGAGGAGAACGTCTGATGAACGTAGGTTTCATCGGCCTGGGCATCATGGGCGCCCCGATGGCCGCCAACCTGGTCAAGGCCGGCCACACCGTGACCGGCTACGACCTCGACCCCGCCCGCCGCGACCAGCTGGTCGCCGCCGGCGGCCGGGCCGCCGGCTCGCTCGCCGAGGCCACCGACGCCGACGTCGTGATCACGATGCTGCCCGACTCGCCGCAGGTCGAGGAGGTGGTGCTCGGTCCGGACGGGGTCCTCGAGCACGCCAAGCCCGGCCTGCTCCTGATCGACATGAGCACGATCAGGCCCGATACCTCGCGGGCAGTCGCCGCCGAGGCCGCTGGCCGGGGCGTCCGGGCGGTGGAGGCCCCGGTCAGTGGCGGCGAGAAGGGTGCGATCGACGCGGTGCTGTCCATCATGGTCGGCGGCGCCGAGGAGGACTTCCAGGCCGCGCTGCCGGTACTGCAGGCACTCGGCAAGACGATCGTGCACGTCGGCGGGCCGGGTGCCGGGCAGACCGTGAAGGCGGCCAACCAGCTCGTCGTCGGCGGCACCTACGCACTCGTCGCCGAGGCGATCCTGCTGCTCGAGGCGTCCGGAGTGGACGCGAACAGCGGGCTCGACGTGCTCGCCGGCGGCCTGGCCGGGAGCCGCATCCTGGAGCTCAAGCGCAAGTCCATGGTGGAGCGGCAGTTCGCCCCCGGTTTCCGGATCGACCTGCACCACAAGGACATGGGGATCGCGGTCGCGGCGGCACGCCAGGCCGAGGTCTCGCTGCCGGTGACCGCCCTGGTCGCCCAGCTCATCGCCGCCGCCCGGGCTCAGGGCTACGGCTCGCTCGACCACTCGGCGCTGCTCAAGGTGCTCGAGAACGCCTCCGGAAGGACACCGGCATGAGCAAGATCCCCTGCATGGAAGCGGTCGCCCAGGTGCTGGAGTCGGAGGGCGTCGACACGGTCTTCGGCATCCCCGGCGCCGCGATCCTGCCCCTCTACGCCGCACTGCGGAAGAGCGGCATCAAGCACCTGACGGTGCGCCACGAGGAGGGCGGCACGCACGCCGCCGACGGCTGGGCCCGAGCCACCGGCAAGGTCGGAGTGACGCTGGGCACCTCCGGCCCTGCCGGTACCAACATGATCACCGGCCTGTACACGGCACTCGCCGACTCGATCCCGATCATCTGCATCACCGGCCAGGCCCCGCGCGCCAAGCTGCACCAGGAGGCGTTCCAGGCGGTCGACATCGTCGAGATCGCCAAGCCGGTGACCAAGTGGGCGGTGCAGCTCAAGGAGCCGGGCCAGGCGCCGTGGGTGTTCCGCGAGGCGTTCCGGATCGCCCGCTCGGGGCGGCCCGGCCCGGTCCTCATCGACCTGCCGCTGGACGTGCAGCGCGGCCTCTGCTTCTACCCGGCGGTGGACGCGGCACTGCCGGTCACCCAGCAGGAGCCTCGCTCCGAGCCGGTGCGCGCGGCCATCGACATGCTGCTCGAGGCGCGGCGCCCGCTGATCCTGGCCGGCGGCGGCGTGATCGGCGGCGAGGCCTGGGAGGAGCTGCGTGACCTGGCGGAGTACCTGCAGGTGCCGGTGCAGGTCACGCTCATGGGCAAGGGCGCCTTCCCGGAGGACCACCCGCTGTTCGCCGGCATGGCGGGCATCCAGACGCAGACCCGCTGGGGCAACGCGGCGTTCCTGGAGAGCGACCTGGTACTGGCGATCGGCGCCCGGTTCGGCGACCGGCACACCGGTGACCTGGACACCTACCGGCGCGGCCGCAAGTTCATCCACGTGGACATCGAGCCGATGCAGCTCGGCCGGGTGTTCGAGCCGGACCTCGGCATCGTCGGGCACGCCAAGCCCACCCTGGCCGCGCTGGACGCGCACGCCAGGCACCGGACCCCCCGGCGCGACGCGGGGCCGTGGGCGGAGCGGGTCACCGAGCTGCGCGGCACGCTGCTGCGCCGCGACGACTTCGACGACGTGCCGATCAAGCCGCCGAGGGTGTACCGCGAGCTGAACGAGGTGTTCGGCCCGGACACCACGTTCGTCACCGCGATCGGGCTGTACCAGATCTGGTCCGGCCAGTTCCAGCAGACGTTCCGCCCCCGGCACTACCTGGTCTGCGGGCAGGCCGGCCCGCTGGGCTGGGAGATCCCGGCGGCGATCGGGGTCAAGTGCGCCTACCCGGACAAGCCGGTGGTCGTGGTCGTCGGCGACTACTCCTTCCAGTTCCTGATGGAGGAGATCGCGGTCGCCGCGCAGTACCGGATCCCGTTTGTCATCGTCATGGTGAACAACGAGTACCTGGGGCTGATCCGGCAGGCCGAGCTGGGCTACGACATGAACTACGCGGTCGACCTGCACTACGGCGAGGGCGGCATCGACCACGTCAAGCTCATGGAGGCGTTCGGTTGCCCGGCCCGGCGGGTGGAGCAGCCCGGGGAGATCGCCGACGCGCTGCGCTGGGCCACCCTGGAGTCCGAGACCGCCCAGCTGCCGGTGCTGGTGGAGATCATGGTCGAGCGCGAGGCCAACGCGGCGATGGGCGCCTCGCTGGACAACATCACCGAGTACGAGCCGGTGCCGGACCTGGTGCCGGCCGAGGCCCCCTGACCGGATCCCGGCCAGGCCGGGCGGTGGCCGGGGAACGGCGCGTGTGTCACCACAGGTGCTGGTCCTCGGCCACCTCTCGGATCACCGTGAGCAGGCCGCCCAGCGCGGGGTTGTCGTTGCCCCGCCGCCAGGCCAGGTCGAGCTTCACCGGGCGCGGGTCGATGTCGCGCACCGGGCGCAGCAGCACGCCCTCGTAGCGGAGGGCGGTGGCGGCCGCGGGCACCAGCGCCAGCCCGATACCGGCCTTCACCAGCGCCAGCATGCTGTGCACCTGGCCCAGGTACTGGACGTAGTCCGGCGTCGACTCGGCGCCCCGGAAGATGCTCACCAGCACCTCGTAGAAGTAGCGCGCCTCGGCCGGCGAGTACATCACGAACGGCTCGCCGTCGAAGTCGCGCAGGCTCGGGTCGGCCGCCCGCGCCGCCAGCGGGTGCCGCACGGGCAGCGCGGCCAGCAGCGGCTCGCGGATCAGCGGCATGGTGACCAGGTCCGCCCCGGTGGCCGGCGGGCGGATCATGCCGAGGTCCATGCTGCCGGCCAGCAGCGCCTCCAGCTGCGTCGAGCTGACCATCTCGCGCAGCACCAGCTCCACCCTGGGCAGCCGCTCGCTCGTCGCGCTCAGCACGTGCTCGAGGAACGAGTACGCCGTGGTCGCCGTGAAGCCGAGCGTGACGACGCCCGACTCACCCCGGGGCACCCGGCGGGCGGACAGCGCGGCCTCGTGGGACAGATGCAGCAGCTGGCGCGCGTCGGCCAGGAACACCCGCCCGGCCGGGGTCAGCTTCACCGAGCGGTGGGTCCGGTCGAACAGCCGTACCCCGAGCTCGTCCTCCAGTAGCTTGATCCGGCGGCTGAGCGGCGGCTGCGTCATGGACAGCCGGCCCGCCGCCCGCCCGAAGTGCAGCTCCTCGGCCACCGCGACGAAGCTCTCGAGCTGGTCGAAGGTGAACACCAATACAGTTTAGGTATCAAACTATCCAAAACGAGTGTTGGACTTATATCGGTTGGTCTCCCTACGGTTGAGGCAGAGCCTTCGCCGAACCTTTGGAGATCAGAGCAGCGTGTCTGGGTACTCCCCCGCCGAACTCGCCACGAAGGTCGCCTCCGGGCTGCTCTCGTTCCCGGTGACGCATTTCCGTGACGACCTGTCCTTCGACGAGACCGCCTACCGGGACAACATCGCCTGGTTGAGCAAGTACGAGGTCGCCGGACTGTTCGCGGCCGGCGGCACCGGCGAGTTCTTCTCCCTCGCCCCGGAGGAGACGGAGGCGGTGGTCGCCGCCGCCGCGCAGAGCGCCCCCGCCGGCACCCCGGTGCTGGCGCCGGCCGGGCACGGCACCACGACCGCGGTCCGGCTGGCCCGCTCGGCCGAGCAGTCCGGCGCGGACGGCATCCTGCTGTTCCCGCCCTACCTGACCGAGGCCGAGCAGGACGGCCTGTACGCCTACGTCCGCTCGGTCTGCCGGTCCACCGACCTCGGCGTGATCATCTACAACCGGTCGAACGCGATCTACTCCGCCGACACCGTCGCCCGCCTGGCCGACGACTGCCCGAACCTGGTGGGCTTCAAGGACGGCGCCGGCGACCTCGAGCAGATGACCCGGATCTACACCCGGCTGCGGGACCGGCTGATCTACGTCGGCGGCCTGCCCACCGCCGAGATGTTCGCGCTGCCCTACCTGCAGCTGGGCGTGAGCACCTACTCCTCGGCCATCTTCAACTTCCTGCCGGAGTTCGCGCTCACCTTCTACCGCGCGGTGCGCGCCGGCGACCGGGACACCGTGCTCACCATGCTGGACGAGTTCGTGCTGCCCTACACCGAGCTGCGCAACCGGGGCCGGGGCTACGCGGTGAGCATCGTGAAGGCCGGCATGCGCGCCATCGGCCGCCCAGCCGGCCCGGTGCGCCCGCCCCTGGTAGACCTGGACGACCACGAACTTGCCGCGCTCACGACCCTGATCAACAAGGTGTCCCGCTGAGCCGGAGGAGGTAACCCATGACGCAGTCCAACCCCGCTGAGCTGACCGGACAGATGATCATTGGCGGCACCCCGGTGACCGGTACCGGCGAGCCGGTCCACGGCGTCGACCCGCGCACCGGCGACCGCCTGGAGCCCGGCTACCCGGGCGCCGGCCCCGACGACCTGGACCGCGCCTGCCAGTTCGCCGAACAGGCCTTCGAGGGCTACCGGAGCGCGCCGGTCGCCGCCAGGGCCGACTTCCTGGACACGATCGCCGCCAACATCGAGGCGCTCGGCGCCACGCTCGTCGAGCGGGCCGTGCTGGAGAGCGGCCTGCCCGAGGCCCGACTCACCGGCGAGCTCGCCCGCACCACCGGCCAGCTGCGGCTGTTCGGCCAGGTGCTGCGGGAGGGCAGCTGGCAGGGCGCCCGGATCGACCCCGGCAGCTCCGCCCGCCCGGACATCCGGCAGCGCCAGATCCCGCTCGGCCCGGTCGCGGTGTTCGGCGCGAGCAACTTCCCGCTGGCCTTCTCGGTGGCCGGGGGCGACACCGCCTCCGCGCTCGCCGCCGGCTGTCCGGTCGTGGTGAAGGCGCACGAGGCGCACCCGGGTACCAGCGAGCTGGTCGGCCGGGCCATCGCCGGGGCGGTGCGCTCCGCCGGGCTGCCGGACGGCGTGTTCTCCATGGTCTACGGCGACGGGCCCGGCGTCGGCGCCAAGCTGGTCACCGACCCGAGGATCCAGGCGGTCGGCTTCACCGGCTCGCGCGGCGCCGGCCTGGCCATCGTCGCGGCGGCCGCCGCCCGGCCCCGGCCCATCCCGGTGTACGCCGAGATGAGCAGCGTGAACCCGGTCTTCGTGCTGCCCGGGGCGCTCGCCGCCCGCGGCGCCGAACTGGGCGCCGCCTACGCCGGCTCGCTGACCCTCGGCGCCGGCCAGTTCTGCACCAACCCGGGGCTGGTCTTCGCCGCCGGCGGCCCGGAGCTGGACGGCTTCCTCGACGCCGCCGCCAAGGGCGTGGAGGCCAACGCGGGCGCGCCCATGCTCACCGAGCGGATCGCCCAGGCCTACCAGGACGGCGCCGCCCGCCTGACCGGCAACCCGGCGGTCACCGTGCTGGCGCGGGGCCACCAGGCCGATGCGGCGGCCGGCGGCCAGGCGGTGCTGGCCGCGGTGGACGCGGACCACTTCACCGGCGACGAGTCGCTCGAGCAGGAGGTGTTCGGCGCCGCCTCGCTGGTGGTGCGGGCGGCGAGCCCCGACGACCTGGTCGAGCTGGCCCGGTCGCTGGAGGGCCAGCTGACCGCGACCGTGCACGCCGAGCCGAGCGACTACCCGCTGGCCGCGCGGCTGCTGCCGGTGCTGGAGCGGCTCGCCGGCCGCGTGCTGTTCGACGGCTGGCCCACCGGCGTCACGGTCGGCCACGCGATGGTCCACGGCGGGCCGTTCCCGGCCACCTCGGACTCGCGGACCACCTCGGTGGGCACCAGGGCCATCGAGCGGTTCCTGCGCCCGGTGTCCTACCAGGACGTGCCGGCCGAGCTGCTGCCGGAGGTGCTGCGCGACGGCGCGACCGGCACGCCCCGCCGGGTCGACGGCACGCTCGCCCTCGACTGACCCGAGACCCTGACCCCAGACCAGCCGCACCCGGACCACCGCGCCGATCGGAGCGGAGCGAGCCCGACCTAGGGAGACGCGTGACCCAGGAGACGACGAAGTTCCGGATTGCCGAGGTCAGGGTCACGCCGATCCTGATCTCCGACCCGCCGCTGCTGAACGTGCAGGGCGTACACCAGCCCTACACCCCGCGCACGATCATCGAGGTCGTCACCGAGCACGGCGCGCACGGGCTCGGCGAGACCTACGGCGACGCCGACTACGTCCGGGTGGCCGAGGCGTTCGCGCCCGAGCTGGTCGGCGCGGGGCTGGGCGTGAACGGGCTGTACGCGAAGGTGCTGGCCGCCGCCGAGCGGGTGCAGGTCAGTGACCTGGACAACCGGGTCTACGCGGAGGGCCTGCGCGGCAGCCGGACCCTGCCCAAGGTCTGCAACAGCGTGGTGTCGGCGTTCGAGGTGGCCCTGCTGGACGCGCTGGGCCACGAGCTGGGGCTGCCGGTGCACGCGCTGCTCGGCGGCAAGGTCCGGGACCGGGTGGAGTACAGCGGCTACCTGTTCTACCGGTGGGCCGAGCACCCCGGCCCCGGCGAGCCGACCGACGACTGGGGCGCCGCGCTCGACCCGGCCGGCGTGGTGGCCCAGGCGCAGCGGTTCGCCCGGGACTACGGCTTCACCTCGTTCAAGCTCAAGGGCGGTGTGTTCGAGCCGGCCCAGGAGGTCGCCGCGATCCAGGCCCTGCACGAGGTGTTCCCGGGGCAGCCGCTGCGGCTGGACCCCAACGGCGCCTGGTCGGTGCCCACCAGCCTCGAGGTGGCGGCGGAGCTGGAGGGCATCGCCGAGTACCTGGAGGACCCCACCAGCGGCACCGCGAACATGGCCGAGGTGGCGAAGAAGACGAGCCTGCCGCTGGCCACGAACATGTGCGTCACCTCGTTCGACGAGATCCCGGCGGCGTTCGCGAGCAACGCGGTCCAGGTGGTGCTGTCCGACCACCACTTCTGGGGCGGGCTGCGCGCCACCCAGGACCTGGCCGCGGTGTGCCGGACCTGGGGCGTGGAGCTGTCCATGCACTCGAACACCCACCTGGGCATCAGCCTCGCCGCGATGACGCACGTCGGCGCGACCATCCCCGAGCTGCGCTACGCCTGTGACACCCACCGGCCGTGGCAGACCGAGGACGTGATCACCGAGCCGCACACGTTCACCGACGGCGCGCTGACCGTGTCCGACGAGCCGGGGCTGGGCATCGAGCTGGACCGCGACAGCCTGGCCGCGCTGCACCAGCGCTGGCTGGACAGTGACGTGCGCGGCCGGGACGACGCCGCCGCGATGCGCCGGGTGCACCCGGACTGGGTCACCCCACAGCTGCCCCGCTGGTAGCCCTCCCCCACCGGACTTCGGACCCGCGCCACCGAACCGCACCCGGACCCTCACCCGGACCAGGAGACACCGATGCCGCTGTCGATCGACGATCCCGCCTGCCGTAGCGCGGTCCGCAAGTTCTCACGGCGGATGCTCCCGCTGCTGGTGTTCATGCTGGTGGTCAACCAGATGGACCGGACGAACGTGGGCTTCGTGCAGGCCCACCTCAAGGTCGACCTGGGCATCGGCTCGGCCGCGTTCGGGCTGGGCGCGGGCCTGTTCTTCGTCGGCTACGCGCTGTTCGAGGTGCCCAGCAACATGCTGCTGGAGCGGTTCGGCGCCCGGGTGTGGCTGACCCGCATCATGATCACCTGGGGTCTGGTGGTGGTCGCGACCGCGTTCATCACCAACGCGGAGTGGTTCTACTTCATGCGGTTCCTGCTCGGGGTGGCCGAGGCCGGCTTCTTCCCGGGTGTCATGTACTACTTCACCACCTGGCTGCCCAACGCCGACCGGGGCCGGGCCAGCGCGATCTTCCTGGGCGGCTCGGCGTCGGCCTACATCGTCACCGGGCCGATCAGCGGCGCGCTGCTGGAGCTGCACGGCGCCGGTGGGCTCGCCGGCTGGAAGTGGATGTTCCTGCTGGAGGGTGCGCTCTCCATCGCGGTGGGCATCGGCGCCGGGTTCCTGCTGGTCTCCCGGGTGCGCGACGCCAAGTGGCTGACCGACGTGGAGAAGGACGCGCTCAGCGCGGCGATCGCGGAGGACCAGCTGGCCCGCCGGGACGCCGCCAGCGAGCGGGTGTCGCGGTGGCGGCTGCTCGCCGACCCCCAGGTGCTGCTGCTGTGCTGGATCTTCTTCGCCATGTCGCTGACCGGGTACGCGATCACGTTCTGGCTGCCCAGTACGGTGGCCAAGATCGGCGGGCTCTCCGACTTCCAGATCGGCCTGCTCTCCGCCATCCCGTGGATCATCGCGATCGCCGCCATGTACACGCTGGCCTGGTACACCGACCGCACCGGCCGGCGCCGGCCCTGGGTGGCCGTCGGCCTCGTCGTGGGCGCGGTGGGCACTTTCCTGGCCACCCTCGGCTCGCCCTGGTTCGGGCTGGCCGCGATGTGTGTGGCGGCCACCGGGTTCAAGTGCGCCGCGTCGGCGTTCTGGCCGATGACCCAGCACAACCTGGACCTCAAGATCGCGGCGGCCGGCATCGCCTTGATCAACTCGCTGGGCAACCTGGGCGGCTTCTTCGGACCCGCCACGCTGGGGTACTTCGAGCAGGCCACCGGCAGCACCACCGGTGGGCTGTACGGGCTGTCCGCGGCATCGCTGGTCGCCGCGGTCACGGTCGTGCTGGTGCGGACCCGCCGCGCCGGCACGGCGAGCCAGACGGGGGATGCCGCCGCGCTCGCCCCGTGACGATCCACGGGCTGGCGCGGCGGCATCCCCACCGGCGGTAGGTCAGGGCCCGGCCGGGGGCCACCCCCTCGGCCGGGCCCCGACCTACGCTCCGGCCGCCACCTGCCGGTTGAGCAGGTCGGCCAGGGCCGCCACGGAGCGCAGTGTTGGCACCGGGGCACCGACCATGTCGGCCAGCTCCACGACCGCGGTGAGCAGCACGTCGAGCTCCATCGGCCGCCCCTTCTCGAGGTCCTGCAGCGTCGAGGTCTTGTGCTCACCGGTGCGCTCGGCGCCGGCCAGGCGGCGTTCCACCGAGACGGTCGGCCGGGCGCCGACCAGCTGGGCGACCTCGAGGGTCTCCTCCATCAGGTCGCTGACCAGTGCTCTGGTGCCCGGGTGCCGGCAGATGCCGGCCATCGTCGCCCTGGTCAGCGCGCTGATCGGGTTGAACGCGATGTTGCCCATCAGCTTGATCCAGATATCGTTGCGCAGGTCCGGCTCGACCGGGCACTTGAGCCCGCCGGCGATCATCGCGTCGGCGAACTCGATGCACCGGTCGGACACGGAGCCGTCCGGCTCGCCGATGGAGAACCGGGTGCCCTCCAGGTGGCGCACCACGCCGGGTGACTCGATCACGGTGGCGGGGTACACCACGCACCCCACCGCCCGGTGCAGCGGCAACGTCCTGGTCACGGCTCCACCCGGGTCGACGCTCTCCACCCGGCGGCCCTCGTACGGCCCCTTCAGCTGGTGGAAGTACCACCATGGGATGCCGTTCTGCGCGGCGATCACGGTGGTGTGCTCGGCGAAGAGCGGCTCGACCATCGGGCCGGCCGTCGCGTAGGCGTGCGCCTTGAGGCCGAGGAACACGTGGTCGACGGGGCCGATCTCCCCGGGGTCGTCGGTGGCGTACGGGTGGGCCTGGAAGTCCCCGCGCGGACTGAGCACCTGGACCCCGTGTGCACGCAGCGCCGCGAGGTGCGGTCCCCGGGCCACCAGATGCACCTCGACACCGGCACGGCAGAGGCTCGCCCCGACATAGGCGCCGATCGCCCCTGCCCCGAGCACAGCAACTCTCATGGTGAGCTCCCGTCGTAAGTTGTATCTAGTATGCAGTATGCGACAGACGGGTCAAGGATTCCTTTCGGCCGAGCACGAGGTCTGGACATCCGGTCCGACGTGGAGTACCAATCTTGGGCATACGGTATGCAGTATGGACGTTGCTTGACTCGCCAGGGAGTGCAGTGATGAGCAAGGCTTTAGCAGGTGTCCGCGTCCTTGACATGACCCACGTCCAGTCCGGTCCGTCGGCCACCCAGATCCTGGCCTGGCTGGGCGCGGACGTGATCAAGGTCGAAGCCCTGACCGGCGACATCACCCGCAAGCAGCTGCGCGACATCCCGGATGTCGACAGCCTCTACTTCACGATGTTGAACTGCAACAAGCGCAGCGTCACGCTCAATATGAAAAGCGAAGAGGGCAAGAAACTCTTCACCGAGCTGGTCCGCAAGTCGGACGTCATGGTGGAGAACTTCGGCCCCGGCGCGGTCGACCGGATGGGCTTCACCTGGGACCTGCTGCAGGAGCTGAACCCCGGGCTGATCTACGCCTCGATCAAGGGCTTCGGCGAGGGGCCGTACACGCACTACAAGGCCTACGAGGTGGTCGCCCAGGCGATGGGCGGCTCGATGAGCACCACCGGCTTCGAGGACGGCCCGCCGGTCGCCACCGGGGCGCAGATCGGCGACTCCGGCACCGGCATCCACGCCGTCGCCGGCATCCTGGCCGCGCTGGTCCAGCGGGGCCAGACCGGGCGGGGCCAGCGGGTCACCGTCGCCATGCAGCACGCCGTGCTCAACCTGTGCCGGGTGAAGCTGCGCGACCAGCAGCGGCTGGCCCACGGCCCGCTGGCCGAGTACCCCAACAAGGAGTTCAGCAACGAGGTGCCGCGCTCGGGCAACGCGTCCGGCGGTGGCCAGCCGGGCTGGGCGGTGAAGTGCAAGCCGGGCGGCCCGAACGACTACATCTACGTGATCGTGCAGCCGCCGGGCTGGGCCCCGATCAGCGAGCTGATCGGCCGGCCCGAGCTGGCCGAGGACCCGGAGTGGAGCACCCCGGAGGCCCGGCTGAACAAGCTGGACAAGGTGTTCCAGCTGATCGAGGAATGGTCGGTCAACTACGACAAGTGGGACGTCCTGGCGAAGCTCAACGCCCACAACATCCCGTGCGGGCCGATCCTGTCCACCGAGGAGCTGATCGCGGACTCCTCACTGGTCGAGAACAACATGATCGTCACTGTGGACCACCCGGAGCGCGGCGCCTTCACCACCGTGGGCTGCCCCATCAAGCTCTCGGACTCGCCGGTCTCGGTGCAGACCTCGCCGCTGCTCGGCGAGCACAACGAGGACGTCTACGTCGGTGAGCTGGGCATCGCACCCGAACGCTTCGCCGAACTGCGGAAGAGCGGGGTCGTCTAGGCATGAGCTCCGCATACGACAGGGAAGCGGTCCGCGAGGTGCTGGACAAGGCACTCGCGGAGAACCGCGACTCGCTGACCGCGCCGGAGGGCCGGCAGATCTGCGAGGCCTACGGCATCCCGACCCCGGGTGAAGGCCTGGCCAGCACCGTGGAGCAGGCCGTCGAGCTGGCCGCCGAGATCGGCACACAGCTCGGTGCCCCGGTGGTCATGAAGATCGTCTCGCCGGACATCCTGCACAAGACCGAAGCCGGCGGGGTGCGCGTCGGCGTCACCGGCGAGGCGGCCGTCCGGGAGGCCTACGCGGGCATCCTGGCGTCGGCCAGGCGCTACGACGAGCACGCCGTGATCGAGGGCGTGCAGGTCCAGGAGATGCTCACCGGCGGCCAG
>DATAZG010000133.1:0-25881 GCA_036272155.1 Pseudonocardia sp. | reverse complement strand
CGGCCCTCGGGGAACAACTTCGCCGCCGGCAGGCTCGCGCCGGCCAGCCGACGTGCGAGCTTCGCGGTGATGTCAGCCGGTGCGTCGGCCGCGGCTTTCCTCCGTAGCTCGTCAAGATCGCCGGCGAGCATCTCCGCGGCCCGCTGGTCAGCGTTCTTTGTCCAGGAGGCGTACACCCTCAGCGTCGTCGCGCCGCCGTCGCTGTGCCCCAGGCGCCCGGCGACGGTCCGCAGGTCGACGCCGCCGCTCAGTAGTTGGGTGGCATTGAAATGCCGGAGGTTGCGGAGCGGGGTCGCCACGCCGGCGGCCGTCGCCAGCTTGCCGTAGGCGTGCGTGAAGTGATCGGGGTGCCAAGGTCGCCTGGCCGCCGGATCGGGCGAGAACACGAAGGCGTCAGGGGCGATCTCGATCCCGGCAGGCCGCAGTGCGGCGTTGCGGGCGGTTCTGAAGTCGGCGAGGAGGCGGACGCTGAACGTGTCGAGCGATAGCCGACGGGGATCGTCGGTCTTCGTGCCCTTGATGCGTTGTTCCCCATTACGGACCACGTAGTTGTCTTCGATCAGCAGCTCGCCATGTTCCAAATCACAGTTGGCCCACCTGAGGGCGGCGAGCTCGCCACGGCGAGCCCCTGTGGTGACCGCGAGCCAGAGATAGAGACCGAACTCCGGATCGTCCGCCCAGGCGCTGTTGATCAGCTCGGCAACACGGCTCGGCTCGGGTGGTTTCGGTCGGCGCCGCGCGAGTTTCGGCGGATGGGCGTACTGCGCGGGGTTGCGGTCGACCCATCCCCAGGAGATTGCGTAGTTCATCGCAGCGGAGAGGATGGCGTGGACCCGGCGGACCGCGCCAGGGCTCATCGGTTTGCAGACATGAGGCCGGCACTTGGCGCTCTCGCAGTCGTGGAGGTCGGTCCGCCGGTGCTCGACGTAGGGTCGGCCGTCGCAGAGCGCATTGCACCTGCGCAGATGCGTGTAGAAGCGGTCGACGATGTCCACCCTGTGCTGCAGCTTGCGCAGCTGCATGTCACCGAGTGCCGGCCCGAGGGTCCGTCGGATGTAGCCCTCGTTGGTCTCCCTCGTGGACAGCTCGTGATCGGCGACCTCGAGCCACCGCCTCAGGAGGTGGTCGAGCGTGGCGCTCTGGTCGGGAATCCGATCGGCTTCGACCTGGGCAACGAGGCGCTCCTTGGCCTGCACAGCCAGATCCCGGGTCGGATGAGTCTCCTTGAGGTAGCTCTTGCGCCCCGTGATGGGGTCCTTACCTGCATAGACGACGGCTCGGAAGCCGCTCTTGAGGACTTCGACGTGTCCGGTCGCCATGAGCGCGAAGGTAGACCCGACAAACCAGGGATTCCACAAAGGATTCCATGATTCCGATCAAGTCGATCAACGAAAGGCCTGGAACACCTGCGTTGAGCTGGTGTTCCTGTGGAGCCGCCTCGGGGAGTCGAACCCCGGACCTACGCATTACGAGTGCGTCGCTCTAACCGACTGAGCTAAGGCGGCGTCGTGCTGAGCCAGCTTAGCTGCCGGCTCCGGACCGGCCGGGCGCGGGTCGAGTGCCGGGTCAGCCTCGGTGGAGCACGGTGAGCATGGCCTCCACGGCGATGCGGGGCTTCACGTTCAGCTCGAGTGCCTCGCGGCAGCTCAGCACCGCTTCGAGGCGGCGCAGCGTGGACTCCGGCGACCAGGATGTGGCCGCCGAGCGGGCATCGGCGGCGCGGTCCGGGTGCGTGGCGGCCACGTTGGCCCCCAGTCGCAGCGCCAGCACGTCGCGGTAGAAGCCCGCCAGGTCGACCAGTGCGCGGTCCAGGGCGTCCCGCTGGCTCCGTGTTGCCCGGGACTTCTGCCGTCGCTCCAGCTCACGCTCGGCGGCCTTCGCGCCCCGTTGTGCCGCGGCTACGCCCTTGCCCGTGCCGCCGGAGCCCATCGCCACCGAGAGCGCCTCCCGCTCGGCGGCATCCCGGGAGCCGGCGACGTCGGCCGCTTCCGCCTCGGCGGAGCCGATCAGGTCGTCGGCCGCGCGGAACACCTCGCCGAAGCCGCGCAGGGACATTGGCAGCGCCAGTACCTGTTCCCGGCGCTGCCGGGCGTCGGCGTCCCTGGCCAGCCGGCGCGCCCGGCCGACGTGGCCGCCGCACACCGAGGCGGCCCATTCGGCGGTCTCCGGGTCGATGCCGTCCCGGTTGGCCAGCACCGCCGCGATGGCCGCCGGCGGCGGGGTACCGAGGGGCACCAGCCGGCACCGGGAGCGGATCGTCACCGGCACGTCGTCGGGGTGGTCGGACGGCGCACAGAGCAGGAACACCGTGCGGTCCGACGGCTCCTCCACCGCCTTGAGCAGCGCGTTCGCCGCCCCCTCGGTGAGCCGGTCGGCGTCCGCGATGACCACGATCTGCCAGTTGCCGGTGCTCGGCAGGCGGGCGGCGATCTGGACGAGCGCGCGCATCTCCGCCACCGAGATGGACAGCCCCTCGGGAACCACCTCGCGCACGTCGGGATGGGTGCCGGCGAGCACGGTGCGGCAGGACTGGCACTCGCCGCAGCCGCCGGTCGGGCACTGCAGGGCGGCCGCGAACGCCCGGGCGGCGACCGAGCGGCCGGATCCGGGTGGGCCGGTGAACAGCCAGGCGTGCGTCATGGCCTTCGGATCTGCCGCCGCCCCGGACAGCTCCGTGACCGCCCGGTCCTGGCCGACCACCTGCGCCCACACCCCGCCGACGGATGCCACCGCGACCATTCCTACCGTTCCCTACCGCCGCTGGCCGAGGACGATGCCGAGCCGGGGCCGCCTCTTCGCCTGGCGCAGCGCGGCGGTGTGCACCAGCGGCTGGATGCCTTCGCGGATCCGTTCCGCGACGGTGTCCGGGGCGGCGTCCGCGTCGACGACCACGTAGCGGTGCGGCTCGGCGGCGGCCATCCTGGTCAGCCAGCGCTGCACACGCAGGTGCTCCTCGCCCATGGCCAGCGGGCGGCGGGCGCCCGCGACGGTCGGGCCGTCGGTCGGTGCCCGGTCCAGCAGGACGGTGACGTCGGGGCGCAGCCGGCCGGTGGCCCAGTTGGTCAGGCTGTGCAGCTCGTTGCTGTCCAGGTCATCGCCTCCGTCGGACCCGGTGGCGCCGACCCCGCCCGCCGCGTCGGCCGCCGCCTTGTCCAGTCCGAGCTGCATCAGCGGGTTGGCCACGAACCGGTCCATCACGACGATCTCGCCGGCCTGCAGCGCCGGGCGCACCTCGCGCTCCACCACGTCGGCCCGGACCGCGGCGGCGGCCAGCGCACGGGCCCTGGTGCCGGTCAGGTCGGCGCCGAGCACCGCGCCGGTCAGCCGGGGGGCGTCCTCGCGGTACTCGCCGGGCTGGGTGACCTGGTAGCCCTCCTCGCGCAGGAAGCCGACCAGCCGGCGGGTCTGCTCGGCGGACTCCACCGAGGTGGCCCCCTCGACCGCGATCAGCACGCCGCCGGTCGGGCGCCGGGCGCCTCGGCGCAGCGCACCGAGCAGGTCGGGCAGCAGCGGCTCGGAGCGCCGGTCGTCCATCTGCCGGTAGGCCAGCACGCCGACCACGGAGGCGATGAGCCCGGCCACCCCGAGCACCGTGCGGGTGCCGTCGACGTGGAACGGGTGGTCGAACACGTTGATCACCCGGGTCTGCACCAGGCCGACGGCCAGCGGCACCACCGACATCGAGGCCAGCAGGTCCAGCCGGACGATGGACTGCACGAACGCCACCACCCGGCCCCGCACCTCGTTGGCCACCTGCGCGCCGATGATGGTCAGCCCGGTCAGGAACGCGACCCCGGCGCAGCAGCCGACCATCGCCACCGCGGCGAGCGCGAAGAACAGGTGCGGCGCCACCGCGACCAGCACCAGGCTCAGCCCGGCGGCCACGATCGCGGCGCCGAACAGCCGGTTGTGCGGCAGCCGCTGGGCCAGCGTGGGCACCACACCCATTCCGGCGGCCATCCCGATGAACACCGAGACGAACAACATGCCGTACGCCGCGTCACCGCCGCCGAGGCTGGTGGCGTACAGCTTGGCCAGCGCGATCACCGCGCCGCCGGCCGCGAACGCCCCCATGATGCCGATCACCAGGCCGCGGATCAGCGGCGTCGAGCCGACGAACCGGGCGCCGTCGTGCAGCAGCGCGAGCAGCCCGGCGTCGCCCTCCCTGGTCCGGCCCGGCGAGCGCCCGGAGATCTCCGGGATGCGGAACCACACCGTCAGCGCGGTCAGCAGGTAACCGGCGCCGTTGATCATCAGGGCGATGTAGACCGTGGTCGTCGGGCTCGGGCGGTCACCGAGGAAGCTGCCGACCGTGGACACCACGGTGAACAGCCCCGACGCCGTGAGCACGGCGACGCCGTAGGTCATCGCCAGGCTGAGCTGGTTGGCCGTCTCCACCTGGTCCGGCCGGCGCAGCAGGTTCGGGATCGAGGCGTCCTTGGCCGGGATCCAGAACATCGAGCAGATCTCGATCAGGAACGTGGCCGCGAACAGCCACCACAGCGAGCCGACCAGCGGGATGGAGAAGAACAGCAGGAACCTGGCCAGGTCGCAGATGACCATGAGCTTGCGCCGGTCGAACTTGTCGGCGAGCACACCCGCGATCGGGCCGAGCAGCAGCGCCGGCAGCAGCCGGGTGGCCACCACGCCGCCGAGCGCGAAGCTCTGTGCCTGGTAGCTCGTGGTCAGCTGGGTGGCCAGCGCGGACAGCGCGAGCAGGGACAGCCAGTCGCCGGTCGAGGCCAGCGCGGTGACCAGCCAGAGGCGGCGGAACGACGGGATGGCCAGCACACCGCGGACCCGGTGCGTGACCGAGGAGGACAGGTCGAGACCGCCGAGGGATGCGTGATCGGAGGCGCCGGGCGGGCCACTGGCCGCGCCGGTGGGCGCAGAATCGGAACCGATCGCGCCTCACCTCCTCGCTGGCGGCGAGCCGCACCGTAGGGCCTTCCGAGTCATTCCAGGGTAGCCGTCGATGATGTGACCTCCGTCAGGCACCGGCGCGCAACCCGTCCCACCAGCATCGGGACCCCGGCGGGCGCTCCGTTCGTGACGGCGGCGGAGGCTAGTGTCCGGCGCTGACCACGCTGGCGATCGTCTGGATCACGATCAGCACGAAGATCGCTATGAAGGCGATGGTGAACAGCCGGGAGCCGAGCTTGCTCTGGGACCGCCTGGTCAGCCCGATCAGGCTGGGCACCTCGTCCTGCACGCCCCCGACGGGCGGGCGGTAGTCGCCGTAGCGCGACCGGGGCTCCGGCTCGTCCAGCGGGCGCGCCGGCGGCGGTTGAGTCGGCCGCGATTGAGTCTGCCGTGGCTGGGCCTGCTGTGGCTGGGCGGGCCGCGGCTGGGCCGGCGGCGCAGTCGGCGGCGCAGTCGGCGGCGCAGTCGGCGGCGCCTCTGCCCCAACGGACGGCTGGGCCGAGGCGGACGGACCTGGCGGCGGGGCGGGCGGGCCCCCGAGCGCCCGGACGGGACTCTTGGGCCGGGCGCGCTCCAGCGCGTCGACCGGGTCCAGCGGGTCCGCGTCGGGGTCGAGACCGGCACCGGAATCGGCACCGAGCAGGGCGTTCTCCTCGCCCTCCAGCTCGGCGAGCAGCTGCGCGAGGGTGCGGTCGTCCAGCGTGGGGACCCGGGGGTTCGCCAGCGGCGGCAGCATGTCGTCGGTGATCACCGGCAGCATCGGATCAGTGTGCGGTTCCGACGACACAGCGCCGTCGCCAGCCCACTTCGGATCGGTGCTCACAGCCGCGCAGCCTAGCTCCGGGCCTGCGGTTTCCGTGGGAATTCGGTCGATCCGGGGACGCGAAACGCACCGTCAGGGTGAGTCCCTGACGGTGCGCCGCGGTTTTGTCGCCGGTCAGGCCGGGGTGCTGGCCTTGCGCCGGGGGCCGCCGCGCTTCGGCGCCGCGCCGCCTCGCTTGGGCACGGTGCCCTTGGCGCGCCGCTCGGCGAGCAGCTCGGCGGCCCGCTCGTCGGTGAGCGACTCGACCTCGTCGCCCTTGCGCAGCGAGGCGTTCGTCTCGCCCTCGGTGACGTACGGGCCGAACCGGCCGTCCTTGATCACCATCGGCTTGCCGGACACCGGGTCGGTGCCCAGCTCACGCAGCGGCGGCGTGGACGACGCGGCGCCGCGGCCGCGCTGCTTGGGCTGGGAGTAGATCTTCAGCGCCTCGTCGAGCTCGACGGTGAACAGCTGGTCCTCGTTCGCCAGCGAGCGGGAGTCGGTGCCCTTCTTCAGGTAGGGCCCGTACCGGCCGTTCTGCGCGGTGATCTCGTCACCGGACTCCGGGTCGGTACCGACGATCCGGGGCAGCGAGAGCAGCTTGAGCGCGTCCGGCAGCGTCACCGTGTCCAGCGACATCGACTTGAACAGCGAGCCGGAGCGCGGCTTGGGCAGCTTCGCCTTCGGGGTGTCCTCCGGCGGGTCGGGCAGCAGCTCGGTCACGTAGGGGCCGTAGCGGCCCTCCTTGGCGACGATCTCGTGCCCGGTGACGGGGTCGGCGCCGAGCGAGCGGCCCTCCTGCGGCACCGAGAACAGCTGCTCGGCGATCTCGGCGGTCAGCTCGTCCGGCGGCAGCTCGTCGGACAGGTTGGCCCGCTGGGACGTCGGGGCGCCGGCCGCGTCCTGGACGATCCGCTCCAGGTACGGCCCGTAGCGGCCGACCCGGACCACGATCTCGCGTCCCTCGGCGTCGCTGAACAGCGGGATCGCGTTGATCTCGCGGGCGTCGATCTCCTCCAGGTTCACGCCGACCAGCTTCTTCAGGCCACCGGACTGCGCCACCGACTCCTCGGCCGAAGCGCCGTCCGAACCGGCGGCGGCCTCGCGGCCGAAGTAGAAGCCGGACAGCCAGACGGTGCGCTGCTGGTCACCGGAGGCGATGGAGTCCAGCTCGTCCTCCATGGCGGCGGTGAAGTTGTAGTCGACCAGCCGGCCGAAGTGCCGCTCCAGCAGCCCGACCACCGCGAAGGCCACCCAGGACGGCACCAGCGCGCTGCCCTTCTTCCACACGTAGCCGCGGTCCTGGATCGTCTTGATGATCGAGGTGTAGGTGGAGGGACGGCCGATACCCAGCTCCTCGAGGGCCTTGATCAGGCTCGGCTCGGTGTAGCGGGCCGGCGGGTTGGTGCTGTGCCCCTCCGGGTTGAGCTGCTCGGCGGACAGCGCCTCACCCTCGGTCAGGGCCGGCAGCCGGCGCTCGGCGTCGTCCGCCTCGCCGCCGGTCTGCTCGTCCACCGTCTCCACGTACGCCTTGAGGAAGCCGGCGAAGGTGATGGTGCGGCCGGAGGCGGCGAACGTGGCCTCCTCGCCGGTGGCGGCGGTGCCGGTGACGCGGATGGACACCGTGGTGCCCCGGGCGTCGGCCATCTGCGAGGCGACCGTGCGCTGCCAGATCAGCTCGTAGAGCCGGAAGTCGTCGCCGTCCACCTCGCGGGCGATCTGCCCCGGGGTGCGGAACGACTCACCGGCCGGCCGGATCGCCTCGTGCGCCTCCTGGGCGTTCTTCACCTTGCGGGTGTACTGGCGGGGCTTGTCGGCCACGTACGCGTCGCCGTAGAGCTCGCGGGCCTGGGCGCGCGCCGCGCTGATCGCGGTGTCCGACAGCGTGGTCGAGTCGGTACGCATATAGGTGATGTAGCCGTTCTCGTACAGCCGCTGCGCGGAGCGCATGGTGCGCTCGGAGGTGAAGCGCAGCTTGCGGCCCGCCTCCTGCTGCAGAGTCGACGTCATGAACGGCGCGTACGGGCGGCGGGTGTACGGCTTCGACTCGACGGACTGGACCGAGAAGTCCCGCCCGTCCAGGGCCTCCGACAGCCGGCGGGCGCTCGCCTCGTCCAGCGTGGTCACCGAGCCGGCGTTCGCCTTGAGCTGGCCGTTGGGGGCGAAGTCCCGCCCGCTGGCGACCCGGTTGCCGTCGAGGCTGACCAGCCGGGCGCCGAACGTGCGGGGCTCCCCGGCGTCCTTGTCACCGGCGGACTTCGGGTCGGTGGCGAAGACGGCGGCGATGTCCCAGTAGCCGGCGGAGACGAACGCCATCCGCTCGCGCTCGCGCTGCACGATGATGCGGGTCGCCACGGACTGCACCCGGCCAGCCGAGAGCTTCGGCATGACCTTCTTCCACAGCACCGGGGAGACCTCGTAGCCGTAGAGCCGGTCCAGGATGCGGCGGGTCTCCTGCGCGTCGACCAGGTCGTGGTCCAGCTCGCGGGGATTCGCGGCGGCGGCCAGGATCGCCGGCTCGGTGATCTCGTGGAAGACCATCCGGCTGACCGGCACCTTCGGCTTCAGCGTCTCCAGCAGGTGCCAGGCAATCGCCTCGCCCTCGCGGTCACCGTCCGTCGCGAGGAGCAGCTCGTCGACGTCCTTGAGGGCGTCCTTCAGCTCGGTGACCGTGGCGCGCTTCTCCGGGGTGACCACGTAGAGCGGCTCGAACTCGTTGTCCACGTTCACGCCGAGCCGGGCCCAGGACTCGCCCTTGTACTTGGCGGGCACATCGGCGGCGCCCCGGGGCAGGTCTCGGATGTGACCTCGCGAGGACTCGACGACGTAGTTCGAGCCCAGGTAGGACGCGATCTTCCGCGCCTTTGCCGGGGACTCGACGATGACCAGCCGCCGGGCGGCCGTGCCGTTGCCGTTGCTGGCGCCCGTGCCCTTGCTGGCGCCGTTGCCGGCGCCCTTCTTACGGGCCGAGCCTCCACTAGTCCTTGCCGCTGCCACTTCCGCGTCCGTTCCCTTCTTCTTGGCGCTCAATACCGCCGCGCCACCAGCTACCCCCCACAAGCAGCTCTCGCCAGACTGACACATCCGAGGCGGTCGCCGCACACGGCCTTGGATCAGAGCCGAAGAGTCGAGCGGCAGCGTAACCAGCCCGTCAACCCGCACCAGCCGCCCCATCAGGCTCAACCACTCACGTCCGCACCCCGAGTGGCCGCACCCGGACGAACCAACCGGGCCCGGCCGCCGCACCTTCCGGGCCGGCGGCCCCGCGTCGGCAAGCTCACGCCCCCCAACCAGCCGGTATGCCGCGCCCACCCGGTCCGGCCCTCGGGGTCAGGCCAGCTCACCCGGGCTCGCCCGGTCAGACACTGAGCAGCGCATCCGGCCAGTGCCCCGCCGGGGCGCAGTCCGGTACCTCGCCGACCAGCTCGGCCAACCGCCGCAGCCGGCGCAGGCCCGAGATACGCAGCGCCGGGCCGGCCCCGCGCGGGCCCAACCGGATCACCGGCAGGCCCAGCCTGGTGACCGCCGCGGCCAGCGGTTCGTGCGTCTGGGGCGCGTGCGGATCCAGTCCGAGGAGGTAGCCTGAGCGTCGGTCCGGCAACCCGGCGCCGAGCACCCACATACGCAGCAGCGCCCCGTCCATGGCAAACCCCTCGGGCACCGACTTGACCGCGCCCCGGCACCACTGACCAGCCAGTTCGACCAGATCGCGGCGAAACGCGGTACGCAGCACCGGGGACCCGTTCTCGCTGCTGGCGAGCTCGGTGACGACTCCCCTGGCGGCCGCCTCGGCGGCCAGCGCGGGGGCCCGCCGGGTGTCGGTGAGCACGATGCTCAGCCGGGCGGTGTCGCTCGCGCCGAAGCGCACGACCTGCGCCGGTCCGCAGAGCAGCCCGGCCAGATCATCCAGCCGGGCGTCGCTCGCCTCGGCGGAGAAGAAGGACAGCTGCGCCACGGCGATCACCGTAGAACACCCGTTCGATTCGGTCCACCGACGCGCCGGTACCTCGGCATTCGACGCACCGACGGACCAGAGTTCAACCGGTTGAGCCGCGAAGAACAACCGATTGGCCGAGCCCCGCAGCGTCCAGCGACGTCAGAAATGCGCCGGACGTCACACCCGGACGAGTGGCTGGCGGGGCTTCCGGGGCAGATTTGGCCCCGTGGTCAGTTCGTGGCGGCGGGCACCAGCCGGCAGCTGGGCGCCTGCTTGACCGCGTCGTTCAGCGCCTGGTTGGTACCGACGGCGTCCAGGTCCTTGTCGTTGCTGGCGGCGGCCAGCGCCTGGAAGATGCCGGGCAGCTGGGTGCCGAGGCCGACCGGGTCGTTCGGGTCGACGGCGTCGAGCTTGACCTTCGCGTCGTGGTAGGCCGCCTGCAGCCGCAGTAGCGCGCCGTGCACCTTGGTCGCCGCGTCGTCGCCACCCGCGATCGGGGACGGCCCGGCCTGCTTCAGTCCCTCCAGGGCTTGCCCGGCGGCGTCCTCGGCGCTGCTGAAATAGTTGATCAGCGCGTCCCGGCCGGCGGCGGGGTTGTTCGGGTCCAGCTTCGGCCACGGGCCCTTGAGCGCGCCCAGGGGCTGCAGGGAGGCGCACAGGCGACCGGCCCAGGCCGCCGGGTCGTCCGCGGTGGGCAGCTGGCCACCGCCCGCGCCCGGACCGCCGCAGCCGGCCGTCAGGAGCACCGCCAGCGTGGCCACGACGGCGCCCGTGGCGACCCGCCCGGTACCGATCCGACCGGGGTTGGTTCGACGAACCACCGGGCCTCCTCTCGCCAGGCTCGCGGCCGGACGGCCGACACACCCGTCGCGCCGGCCCCGCCGCAACCGGCCGCGAACGTACCGCGCCGCCTGGTCCCGTACGGGGACCAGGCGGCGCGGAACTACTGTGACCAGCCCAGATGTCGGGCCGGGACTCTCGAACCGACTGAAGAACCGGTTAGCGAACCGGTTCTTCGGCCGGGGTGTCCGCGATCTGGGTGGAGCGCCGCTTGGACACCACCACCGCCGCCACGATGATCAGAATGGCGATCAGCGAGATGACCAGCCGGAGCGGGGTCGACTGCGTCGCCCCCACCGACAGAGCCACCACGGCCGGCGCGATCAGCACGGAGACCAGGTTCATCACCTTGATCAGCGGGTTGATCGCCGGGCCGGCGGTGTCCTTGAACGGGTCACCGACGGTGTCACCGATGATCGTGGCCTCGTGCGCGGGCGAACCCTTGCCGCCGTGCACGCCGTCCTCGATCAGCTTCTTGCCGTTGTCCCAGGCACCACCGGAGTTGGCCAGGAACACGGCCATCAGGGTGCCGCAGGCGATCGCGCCGGCCAGGTAGCCGGCCAGCGGGCCGACGCCGAGGCCGAAACCGACCGCGATCGGCGCGAAGATCGCCAGCAGACCCGGGGTCGCCAGCTCGCGCAGCGAGTCCCGCGTGCAGATGTCCACGACCCGGCCGTACTCCGGCCGGACGGTGCCCTCCATGATCCCGGGGTTGTCCCGGAACTGACGGCGCACCTCGAACACGATGGCGCCGGCCGCTCGGGTCACCGCGTTGATGGCGAGCCCGGAGAACATGAACACCACGGCCGCACCGATGATCACACCGACCAGCACGTTCGGGCTGAACACCTGGTAGATGAACGCCCTGGGCAGCGTCGCCGCCGCCTGCCCGGCCGAGGCCAGGGTGCTGGTGATGGCGTCGCGGTAGGAGCCGAACAGCGCGGTCGCGGCCAGTACGGCCGTGGCGATCGCGATGCCCTTGGTGATGGCCTTGGTCGTGTTGCCGACCGCGTCCAGCTCGGTGAGGATCTCCACGCCGGCGCCGGTCACGTCGCCGGACATCTCCGCGATGCCCTGCGCGTTGTCGCTCACCGGGCCGAAGGTGTCCATCGCCACGATCACGCCGACCGTGGTGAGCAGGCCGGTACCGGCCAGCGCCACCGCGAACAGCGCGACGGTCACCGAGGCGCCGCCCAGCAGGAACGCGCCGAACACCGCGGCGGCGATGACCAGCGCGGTGTAGACGGCGGACTCGAAGCCGATCGAGATGCCGGACAGGATCACGGTGGCCGCACCCGTACGGGCGGAGTCTCCGACGTCCTTGACCGGCTTGTGCTCGGTGCCGGTGTAGTAGCCGGTGATCCACAGGATGATGCCGGCCAGCACGATGCCGATGATCACCGCGACGGACGCGATGACCTGCGGGTTGGCGCCGGCGGCGTCGGTGACCACGGTGGTGTCGGTCGGCCCGTTCAGCTTGTCGAAGCTGTTCGGCAGGTAGACGAACGCGGCGACGACACACAGCACGGCGGAGAAGAGCGCCGAGATGTAGAAGCTGCGGTTGATCGCCTTGAGGCCGCCCTCGCCGGTCTTCGCCCGGGTGATGTAGACACCCATGACCGCGGTGACCACACCGATGGCCGGCACGATCAGCGGGAACAGCAGTCCCTGCAGGCCGAACGCCGCCGAGCCGAGGATCAGCGCGGCGACCAGCATGACGGCGTAGGACTCGAACAGGTCGGCGGCCATGCCGGCGCAGTCACCCACGTTGTCACCGACGTTGTCGGCGATCGTCGCGGCGTTGCGCGGGTCGTCCTCCGGGATGCCCTGCTCGACCTTGCCGACCAGGTCGGCGCCCACGTCGGCGGCCTTGGTGAAGATGCCGCCGCCGACCCTCATGAACATGGCCAGCAGCGCGGCGCCGAAGCCGAAGCCCTCCAGCACCTTGGGTGCCTGGCCGGCGTAGACCATGACGACCAGCGCGGCACCGAACAGCCCGAGGCCGACGGTGAACATGCCGACCGCGCCGCCGGTGCGGAACGCGACCCGCATGGCCTTCTCCCGGCCGCCGTCCTCACGTGCCGCGGCCGCGACCCGGATGTTCGCCCGGGTGGCCAACCACATGCCGAGGTAGCCGATCGTGGCCGAGAAAACGGCCCCGACCACGAAGAAGATGGACCGCCCGATCCGCTCTCCTGTTGTGTCCGCGGGGAGCACGAACAACAGCACGAAAACAATCACGACGAATACGCCGAGTGTGCGGAACTGACGGTTGAGATAGGCCGAAGCGCCTTCCTGCACCGCGCGGCCGATCTCCTGCATGCGCTCGGTACCCTGGCCAGCGGCCAGTACCTCCTTGCGCAGCACGAAACCGATCACCAGTGCAATCAGGGCGACCACGGCGACCACACCTACAAGGGCGCGGTCACTCGAGGAGAGCTCGAGGCCCTCCGCGAGGATGAGCCGGGACATCCGTCCTCCTGGTTGAATCGCATTCGCCAACGGGGGGACGGCGAGATCAGTACTGACCCTGGACCGATCCTCACGTTGTTCATGACGGTGCCGCTAGTCAGCGAACCCCGATGTTGCCGCAGTGTATGGGGGTGCCTTCAGGCAGCTGAGGACGGGTGTAGGCATGGGTGTCAAAACGTGTCCAGCGTCCTTCTCGCGCCGCCCACAATTCACCCGAGTCGGTGTCAATCCTGTGGGTTTGGCAGGGGGTTTGGCGGAACGTTTGCTGACCCCGTTCGGCGGCCGATCGGCGGCCGTGGCGGGCTGATCGGGTGCCGATGCGTGCGAGGTCGTCGGAGACCGCTGCGCGTGGGGTTGTCGGGCCGCTGCGCGTGAGGTTGTCGGGGTGGCGGGGTAACAATGGCGGCGATGTCCGCGCTCCCCGGTCCCTGTCCCACCGCGCCGCCACCTGGCCGCGCGGATGTGCCCGCACGGCCGGTGCTGGGAGGCTCGGGGTCGGTGCCCGGTGGACTGGTCGGCGGGGTGCCCGGTGGACTGCTCGGCCGGGTGCTGGCCGGGGTGGCGCCCGGTGAGTCGCCGCTGACGCACGTCGCCGAACTGCCCGCGCGGCCGGCCCGGGAGAGCGACTGGCCGGCCTGGGCTGATCCCCGGGCGGTCGCGGCGCTGACCGAGCTGGGCGTGCGGCGGCCGTGGTCGCACCAGGTGGAGGCCGCCTCGCTGGCGCACGGTGGGCGGCACGTGGTGCTGGCCACCGGCACGGCGTCCGGCAAGTCGCTCGGCTACCAGCTGCCGGTGCTGACCGCGCTGCTCACCGAGCCGAAGGCGACCGCGCTGTACCTGTCGCCGACCAAGGCACTCGGCGCCGACCAGCTGGGCTCGGTGCTGGACTGCGGGTTCGACGAGCTGCGGGCGGCGGCGTTCGACGGTGACACGGTGTGGGAGGAACGCGACTGGGTGCGCGCGCACTCCCGCTGGGTGTTCAGCAACCCGGACATGCTGCACCGCACGATCCTGCCCCGGCACGCCAAGTGGGCCAGCTTCCTGCGCCGGCTGCGCTACGTGGTGATCGACGAGTGCCACGCCTACCGGGGGGTGTTCGGCTCGCACGTCGCCCTGCTGCTGCGTCGGCTGCGGCGGCTGTGCGCGCGGTACGGGGCGCACCCGACGTTTGTGCTGGCCTCGGCGACGGTGGCGCGGCCGGAGGAGTCCGCCGGCCGGCTGACCGGGCTGGAGGTCACGGCGGTCACGGCGGACGGCTCTCCGCGTGGGCCCCGCACCGTGGCGCTCTGGGAGCCGCCGCTGTTGGAGGAGCTGACCGGCGAGAACGGTGCCCCGGTGCGGCGGTCGGCCGGTGCCGAGGCAGGCCGGATGCTCGCCGACCTGGTTGTGGAGGGAGCGCGCACGCTGGCGTTCGTGCGCTCGCGGCGGGGCGCGGAGGTCACCGCGCTGCGCGCCGCCCGGGCGCTGGCCGAGGTCGATCCGTCGCTGGTCTCGCGGGTGTCGGCGTACCGGGCGGGGTTCCTGCCCGAGGAGCGGCGGGCACTGGAGGCGGCGCTGGGCTCCGGTCAGCTGCTCGGCGTGGCGTCCACCAACGCGCTCGAGCTCGGCATCGACATCGTCGGGCTGGACGCGGTGCTGGTCGCCGGCTTCCCCGGCACGCGGGCGTCGTTCTGGCAGCAGGCGGGGCGCGCCGGCCGGGCCGGGCGGGAGGCGCTCGTTGTGCTGGTCGCCCGGGACGACCCGCTGGACACGTACCTGGTGCACCACCCGGAGGCGCTGCTCGGCCGGCCGGTGGAGAGCTGCGTGCTGGATCCGACGAACCCGTACGTGCTCGCGCCGCAGCTGGTCTGCGCGGCGGCCGAGTCGCCGGTCACCGAGGCCGAGGTGGCGACCGTGTTCGGCGGGGAGCGGGCGCGCGCGGTGCTCGACTCGTTGACCGAGGACGGGGTGCTGCGGCACCGCCCGGCCGGCTGGTTCTGGCCGCTACCGTCCGAGCGGCCGGCGGCCGGCGTGGACATCCGGGGCTCCGGCGCCGGCCAGGTGGTCGTGGTCGAGGCGGACACCGGGCGGATGCTCGGCACCGTCGACGCGGCCACCGCGCCGGCCACGCTGCACCCCGGCGCGGTGTACCTGCACCGGGGCGCCAGCTTCGTGGTCGACGAGCTGAACCTGGACGACGGCCTCGCGCTGGTGCACGCGGAGGAGCCGGACTGGAACACATCGGCGCGCACCGTGGTCGACGTCGCGGTGGTCGACGTCGCGGTGGTCGACGTGGACCCGGTCGGTGGGGATCCCGGTGGCGTGGGTTCGGACGAGGTGGGTTCGGACGGCGTGGGTTCGGACGGCGTGGATCCGGCTGGCGGAGATGCGGGCGGCGCGGGATGCGCGGATCCGGCGCGCGGGGTGACGGTGCGGCTCGGGGACGTCACGGTGACCTCGCAGGTGGTGTCGTACCTGCGGCGGCGACCCAGTGGCGAGGTGATCGAGACGGTGCCGTTGGACATGCCGGCGCAGACGCTGCACACGCGCGCGGTCTGGTACACGATCGAGGAGTGGCTGCTACTCGACGCCGGCCTGGACGCCGAGCGGATCCCCGGCGCGCTGCACGCGGCCGAGCACGCCGCGATCGGGCTGCTGCCGCTGTTCGCGGTGTGCGACCGGTGGGACATCGGTGGCATGTCCACCGCCCTGCACCCTGACACCGGGGTGCCGACGGTGTTCGTGCACGACGGCCACCCCGGCGGCGCGGGCTTCGCCGAACGCGGCTACCAGGAACTCGTCCCCTGGCTCACCGCGACGCGGCACGCGATCGCCGACTGCGAGTGCCGGTTCGGCTGCCCGTCCTGCGTGCAGTCACCGAAGTGCGGCAACGGCAACAACCCGCTGGACAAGGCCGGTGCGGTGATCGTGCTCGACATCGTGCTCGGTGCGCTCGGCCACGCCGTCCCGCCGACCCGATGAAACCCGCACCGGCACGCGCCTGAAGCTGGGCAGACGCTTGGAATGGACCGAAGGAGCCGGCGCACGGTCCGGCTGAGCGGACCCCGGTCAGGAGCGGAGGCCGGTCCCCACCGAGCCGAGACCGGTGTCGACCGGGGCGAGCACGGAGCGTTGCCCGAGCACGTCCAGCAAGGTGACCTGCAGGTCACACGGGTTGGGCAGCTGCCAGCCGCACGCGGTGGGCGGCACCCGCCAGTGCACGACGCCCTGCGGTCCTTCCGACGGCGGCGCGGCCACCCAGTCGCCCCGGCCGTGCAGCAAGACGTCCGTGCGGGAAGCGAGCTCCGGGCGCAGCGCCTCACCCGCACGGACGGCGAACCACCAGCGGCCGGTCGGGGTGGCCGCGACAGGCACCACCAGGTCGGTCTCCCGCAGCATCGCGCACACCCGCCGGCCGACCAGCGCCGAGACCTCGATGGCGTCGACCGCCGAGCCGGTTGCCAGCAGCACCGAGTACGGCCGCTCGGACCACCACGCGTCAACCTCCTCGGGCTCCCGCGTAGCCCGGGCCTGTCCGTCGCCCTCGATCGGCGCCAGGCCGGGCGCCTCAGCTCCGTCGGCTCCCAGCCAACGATCCGCCTGCCAGTAGTTGCCGGGCAGAACCGGCCAACCGTGATCCGCCAGCTCGAATGCACTGGCCTTCAGCTCGGCGCGGTACACCGCCCGGTAGCTGTCCCACCACGACATTGCCGCGTCCTCCGTCGTTCATGTGTGCGTCGGCCACCAAGCAAACCGCGCGGGCAATAGTCAAGGGGCGGCGGGGGGTGCACGCCAGCTGATGTCGCCGATTGGTGCGGTGTCGACGACGAGCGCCGCTGTCGAGATGGATCAGCGGGCGAACGCGCCGCCAATGAGCGACCTCCACCGAACGTTCCGCTGTTCGCCCGCTCGGCGAAATGGTTCGACCACTTACCGCCCGTTGTGACGGCAACCGCTCCGTTGTTACCAACTCCTGCCTACTGATCACCAGGCACCGGCCCCGCCCGTGCCCGACCTCGCGCGACACCCCACCCGCCGAGGCTCAGCGGCGGTGCCACCTCCATCTCGACCGTCGCCTCCCAGCCCGCCAACCGACAGCTGACCAGTCGCGCGGCCATGCCGTCGGCCACGCGCGCCGCGTAGGCGCAGGCGGCCGGCTCGGCGTCGCCGGCGTGGCTGGCGGTGGCCAGCGCGGCCAGGTCGGCCGCCGCCTCGGCCCGGTGTCGGCTGCTCGCGGCCGCCCCCAGGTGCACGCCGAACACCATCACCGCCAATATCACGGCCATGGCGCCCGCCGCCCAGATCGTCGCGATGCCCCGGTCGTGCTCCCCTACATCCGGCCGGGCGCCGGCCGCGTCCGATCCACCGACTGCGTCCGGCCAACCCACTGGGTCCGGCCCACCGGCCGCGTCCGACCTCACGGCGGGGCCGGGATGGCTGGCACACCTTCGGACAGGCCACCGAGGAGCGCCCCCGGCTCCAACACACCCACGGCTCGACCCGACACGGTGAGCCCGGGCAACCGCCCCACCACGCCACTGGACACCTCAACGGTCACCTCGTCCCCGGCGATCCGGATGTCGACCAGCGCGCCGCCGGGGGCGATGGCACCGGCGGCCTGCCGGGCCCGGTCGGGCTCACCCCGGGCCACCAGCCGGGCCCCTTCCCGGGCGGCGTCGAGGCAGCGCAGCTGGGCCCCGACGGCCGCGACCGCACCCACCGCCATGACGAGGACCAGCACCAGGGAGCACAGCGCCAGCGCCGCCTCGACCGTGACGGCACCGCGGTCGGCATCCCGGCGCCGGGATCCTGAGACGGCGATGACTAGAAGTTGACCGACAGCGCGCGCTGCACGATCGCCGTGAGCGCACTGACGACGCCGTCGCCCCGGACCACCGCGTAGAGGACCGCCGCGAAGGCAGCGGCGGCGATCGTGCCGATCGCGTACTCGGCGGTGCTCATGCCGGCGTCGCCGGCCAGCGCCGAGCGCAACCGGTGGCCGAGCCGTTGCCGCACTGAACCCATGATCTTCTCCTTGGCTTGGTTCGGACCGGGCCGCGAGTGGCGGCCCAGCTGACCCCGGGCCAGGTGGCCCGAGTGGACTCGAGGTGGTCACCACGCCACCGCCAGGCCGCTCGCCAGGCCGATGACCACGGGGACCACGCCCAGCGCGAGAAAGGCCGGCAGGAAGCACAGGCCAAGTGGGCCGGTGATCAGCACGCCGGCGCGCTGCCCTCGGGCGGCCACGAGGTCGAGCGCACCGGCGCGCACCTCGGCGGCGACGCTCTGCGCCACGGTCGCCAGGCTCGCGCCGCTGTGCGCGGAGCGGCGGGCGGCCCTGGCGAGCTTGTGCACCGGCGACGACTCCGGGACCTCCCACGCCGCGTGTGGATCGGCACCGAGGGCCAGCCGGTCGGCGATCGTGGCGAGCTCGGCGGCGGCCGGGCTCGGCATGTGCTGGGCGACCGCACGGACCGCGACCGGCACCGGCAGGCCGGAGCGCAGGCACGCGGCCAGCAGGTCCCACCCGCCCGCCAACCGGAGCGGATCCGGCGGCGGCGCGGTGTCTCTGGCCAGCACGCGCCGACACGCGACGGCTACACCGACGCCGAGTCCCACCCCGGCCACCGCACCGGCGACCCCGCCCACAGCGGCGGCGAGCAGCGCGACCGCCGCACCGGACAGCGCCGGCAGCGTCCAGCGCCCCGTCGACCCCGGTGCGCCGGGGCTCGAGTCGACCGAGCGACGCAGCCGCAGCAGCCGCGCCCGCCCCGGCGACGACGAGGGCGCCACGAGGAGCGCCGCCGCGAGCAGTAGCAGCGACATCACCGGGGCACCGCCCTGGCGGTGATCCGACCGCTCCACAGGATGCCGGCGCAGGACAGGCCGGTGCCCAGCACCAGTAGGGCCTGGCCGGCGGGCGTCCCGGTCAGGATGTGCCAGGGACCGGCCCCGATGCCCTCGCCGAGCAGCACCCCGAGCACCGGCAGCCCGGCCAGCACCGAGGACGACGCCCTCGGGCCCGCGAGCTGGGCCTTGATCTGACCGGCCAGCCGGAGCCGGACGTCCAGGTCGGTACGCACCGCCTCCATCAGCTCCGCCAACGCGGCACCGTGCCGCTCGGCCAGCGCCCAGGCGGCGGCGACCCGGCTCAGCTCGTCGGCGATGGCGGGCTCCCCGCCGGTGTGCCGAACCAGCAGCGTGGGTATCTCGGCACCGAGCGCGGCACCGGCGGCGACCGCCCGGAACACACGGTGCACCGCCCTGGTGCCGGCCGAGGCCGCCGCTGCCGCTGTGGCCGGATGCGCACCGGCCCGCAGCTCGGCGGCCAGCACGCCCACCGCGTCGAGCAGGGCGGACACCTCCTCGGCGTGCCGCCGGCGCAGCGCCGAGGACCGCCAGCGGTGATACCCGACGCCGGCGGCGATGGCCGAGGCGACCGCCCCACCCGGACCGCCCAGCGCGCCGCCGGCCAGCGCCGCCCCGGACAGGACAACGACGGCGCGCCGTGGCTCGACAGTTGACCAACGCAGCAGCCGCCCAACCGGGCGCTCGGGCGCACCCGGCCGCCCCAGCAGCGCGACCAGCCGGCCGCGCGCGGGGAAGGCCGGCCAGCAGCCGATCGCCGACGCCAGCAGCACCGCGGCACCGATCCAGGACGAACGCGCGTCGAGCGGAGCGCTCAGCACGGCGGCTCGACCCCGCGCTCCCGCAGCAACGCATCCAGGGTGGCCCGCCCGACGCCCCAACCCCGCCCGTACTCCCAGACCGGGTGGGCCACCACGCCGCCGTCCTCCGCCCGTCCCAGCACCGCGACCGCCGACAGCCGCCGCACTCCGCTGGCTGCCCGCACCACGTGCAGCACAACCTGGACCGCGGCGGCCAGCTGGCTGTGCAGGGCCGCCGGCGTCATGCCACCCAACGCGGCGAGCGCCTCGAGCCGGGCCGGCACCTCCCGCGTCGAGTTGGCGTGCACCGTGCCCGCGCCGCCCTCGTGGCCGGTATTGAGCGCGGCGAGCAGATCGCAGACCTCGGCGCCCCGAACCTCGCCGACGATCAGCCGATCGGGCCGCATCCGCAGCGCCTGGCGGACGAGGTCGCGCAGCACCACCTCGCCGGCCCCCTCGATGTTGGGCGGCCGGGCGACCAGCCGGACCACGTGCGGGTGTGCGGGCCGCAACTCCTCGGCGTCCTCGACGCAGACCACCCGCTCGTGCCCCGGCACGCAGCCGATGAGCGCCGAGAGCAGCGTTGTCTTGCCCGATGCGGTGCCGCCGGCGATGAGGAAGGCCAGCCGCGCGGCCACGATCGTGCGCAACAGGTGCCATCCCGTGTCGTCGACCGTGCCGAGCCGGCGCAGAGTGGCCAGGTCGTGCACGGCGGGGCGCAGCGTGCGCAGGGAGAGGCAGGTTCCGTCGGCGGCGATCGGGGCGAGCACCGCGTGCAGCCGCACCCCGCTGCCGGGCAACAGGGCGTCGACGTACGGGCTGGCGTCGTCGAGGCGGCGGCCGGCGGCCAGCGCCAACCGCTGCGCCAGCCGCCGCACCGAGGCCTCGTCGGCGAACCGGACCTCGGTGCGGACCAGGCCGTCACCCCGGTCCACCCAGACCGCGTCCGGTCCCGTGACCAGCACATCGGTGGTCGACGAGTCACGCAGCAGCGGCTCCAGCGGGCCGGCGCCGGTGAACTCCTGGTGCAACAGACGCAGCGCGGACAGCACCTCGACGTCGGAGACCACCCCACCCGCCTCGGCGCGCACCGCCGCCGCGACGACCGCCGAGCTGATCTCGGCACCGGCGCTGGCCAGGCGCTCCCTCACCCGGTCGACCAGTGCGGGCGCCGTCATGCCGACGCCTCGCCGATCGGCGACGCACCGAACTGGCCGACCTGGTGGTACAGCTCGTCGAGCACGGCCTTCGCGGCGGTGGCCAGCGGGCCCTTCCGGCTGCCCGGTGGCACCCCCTTGTCGAGTTGGCGGCCGAGCCCGGGTTCCGGGCGCATCGAATGCAGCAGCGGCAGGCCGAGTGCGGCGGCGACATCCCGGGAGGACAGCCCACCCGGTGACGGGCCGCGCACCACCAGCTGGACCGAGGAACCACGCTGCCGCAGCATGCCGGCGACCCGGGCGGCGGCGGCCGCGGAGCGCACCTCGGCCGGCACCAGCAGGACCGTCAGATCGGCCCGGTCCAGCGCGGCGACGGCGACCTCCGTCGGGTACCGGGGCACGTCGCACACCACGGTCTCACCGGCTCGGCGGCCGGCGTCCAGCACCGAGGCGACCGCGCCCGGCCGCGGCCCGGTACCGCCCCGATCACAGGACAGCACGGTGAGCTCGCCAGGGCGCCCACCCAGCGCGGGGCGGGGCAACGCGGCCCGCAGCGCCGCCGAGGGCACCCGGCCCTGCGACAACGTGAGATCCGGCCAGCGCAGACCCTGCACGTCCTCGGCACCGAGCAGCAGATCCAGCCCGCCGCCGAGCGGGTCGCAGTCCACCAGCATGGCCCGCTCGCCGTCGGCCATCGCGGCGATCGCGACGGAGGTGGCCAGCACCGAGGCGCCCGCACCACCGCGGCCCCCGACGACGGCCACGACGCGGCCCCGGTGCCCCACGCCCTCGGCGGCATCGGCCAGGGCGGCGACCAGCCACCCCTCCGCCTCCGGCAGCGCGATCACGTGCTCGGCGCCGACCACCACGGCGTGCTGCCACAGATCGCCCGGCGGCTCTCCCCGGCTCACCACGACGACCCGTTGCCGGCGGGCCAGCCCGGCCTGGGCACAGCTCTGCGCGGCGGCCTCGTCCAGCAGCACGATCGGCGCCGAGGACCAGCGCAACCGCGCCGCCGCCACATCCGGAACACGTTCCAGCTCGCAGCCGGCGGCGGCGCCGAGCCGCAGCACATCGTCCAGCAGCTCGCCCTCGGCGATCAGCACCAGCGCACGCGGCTCATCCATGCCGTGACCTCCCGGTCGGCTCGGGCGCCGCCGGGGGTGGCTGGCGCTCAGGTGATGACTCCACGGTCGACCGAATGGGAGGGCGCGGGTAGTGCCATTGATCAAGTTGTGGATAACCGGAGCGGATGTGGATAACTCGGCCCGCACACGGCCCGGTGCCCCAGAACTGTCGGTGCGCCGCGAGATGCTCGAATTGGGGGTTCCCCATACGCGCGCGCGACACAACGCCGGCACTGTCGGGCACCGACGCCGACCGGGCCAATACGCATCCGCCCCACGCGGTGTCAGCAATTCGCGGTCGCTGTCGAATCGGCGGCGCCGCACCTGATTCATGCCCTAGACATTCCGATACCAGTGAGGTTTTCGATACGCGTGAGGTTGGTGATGCGGCTCGCGACCGGCAAACCGGCACGAGCCGACGAGAAGGGGCCCGGCCACCTGGGGCGATCGACCAATCGACACCGGAGTCGTCCAACCGGCTACGGTTCCGCCAGATCGCCCGCCTGTCGAACTACGGTTTCACCAGCCGTAAACGCATTCGATCTACGATTTCGCCAGCCGCCTTCGCCGGGCGCCCGGCTACACCCGACCGTGCGGCTCCCCGCCAGGTCCAGACCTGGGTCGGCACCCCGAACGGGGGAACCCCCGACCGCGCGTATCGCGCGCTCAGCGACAACCGGCGGATTCGAGGCAGTCGGGCTACGGTTTTCGAGTCTGCCAAACATTTCCGCCGAGTTCGAGACGACCGTCACACCTCAGACATTGCTCAGTGAACAACACGTGACTGCCGTGTAGCACACGGAAAAAACTTCGCTGCCCACCTCAATAATCGTGTCCTTCTCGTGGACTCACACGGCATGCTGTCAGACAACTGTGAAACGCCAATTCGGGGCGACGACGCCCGCGTGACGCCAATGGCGTCGGTGGCAACATCCGACCGGTTGCTCCGCCCGCACCGGTCGGGTACCCGCCAGCCGCGAAAAAAGGACGACCCCCGCCAGGGGGGTAGGCGGGGGTCGTCGTACGGTTCAGCTCCGGGGGGTCGAGCTGAACCTATCCGGCCGGAGCCAGACCTACGTACTGTAGCGCCATCTGGGCCAACTCGCCCGAAATCTTGTGCGTAGATACAGATCCGTATCCGGCCGGCCTCATCGAGGCACGGCCGAGGCACGGCCTAGACATGACCAAGGCACGATCAACACACGATCAACGTCGGAGCACCGACGCCGCGACCCGGGCAACCGACCCCGCTCTATGCTCGCCGGTGTGTACGGTCGCACCCCATCACCGAGCCCGGACACCACCCGGCCGCCCTCGCCCGCAACACCGGCCGGGCCGCTGAGCAAGCCCGGTCTCGACGACAGCGCCACGGCGACTCCCGCCGAGGCGCCTACCGCCGAGGGCGTCACCGAGGCAACACCGTCCAGCGCCCCGCCGACTACCCGAACGAGTGCGCCGACTAGCACGTCAGGCGGTACCCAAACGCCCAGTTCAGCGCCCCTCTCGACACCCCGTCCGACCACGCCGCCGAGGTATCCCCGCCCGGCCGGGCCAGCGCGCGACCCGGGCGAAGATCCCTCCCCGGTCGCGGGCGAGCAGGTCGCCGCCTTCTTCGACCTGGACAAAACGATCATCGCGGGGTCCAGCACCCTGGCCTTCAGCGGCCCGCTGCGCGACCGGGGGCTCATCGGCCGGCGGGCCCTGCTGCGCAGCGGCTATGCGCAGCTGCTACTGATGGTGGCCGGCGCGGACGCGAACTTCATGGAGCGCATGCGGGACCGGATCAGCGCGCTGTGCATCGGCTGGGAGGTGGCCGAGGTCCGCACGGTGATCGAGCAGGCCCTCGGTGAGATCCTGCAGCCGATGATCTACGCCGAGGCCGCCGCACTGATCGCCGGACACCACCGCGAGGGCCACCAGGTGATCGTCGTCTCGGCCTCCGGCGAGGAGATGGTGCAGCCCATCGCCGCAGCTCTCGGGGCTGAGCACTGCGCCGCGACCCGCATGGCCGTGGCCGACGGCCGGTACACCGGCGAGATCGACTTCTACTGCTACGGAGAGGGCAAGGCGGTCGCCGCCCGGGAGCTCGCACAGCGCCACGGCTACCGGCTGGACGAGTGCTACGCGTACTCCGACTCGATCACCGACCTGCCTCTGCTCGAGCTCGTCGGGCACCCGCACGCGGTCAACCCGGACCGTGCGCTGCGCCGCGCCGCCCGCGCCCAGGGTTGGCCGGTGCTCAACTTCGTCGCCCCGATCCCGCTGCACATCCGGCTCGGCTCGCGGGTCCGCTCGCTGCTGCCGGCCCCGGCCGCTTCGATGGCCTTCGCGGTCGGCGGGGTGGTCCTCGTCGCGGTCCTTGGCGCCCGGTGGTTCGGCCGGCAGAGCGTCGCGGTCCGGCCGGCAAACCTCGGCTGACCAGCCGACTAACTCTCGCCAACGACATGGTCACAAGGCCCTGAACGGATGACTACTCATCGGTCGGGGCACAACGACCAGGTACCGAGCGTGTCTGTAACGGTGCACTTCCCATGGCCTCTTGATGTGACCGCGGCCACCCAGTAGGAATGAGGGCACGGACCTCTGGTCGGCCAGGGGCGAGGCGGCAGAGAAGCCTCGTCCACCCCAGCCAGGGCTCCGGGTATGAATACCGGGCACTCCACGCACAGCACGCCGCGGGAGGCATGTCGTCGTGGGCCTGCGTACTGGGACGCCGGACGCCGAGGCCAAGAGCACGACACGTAGTGCACGCCTGGAACCCGGATATTCATACGCGTCGGGCGGTGCTCCTCCGGGGGCGCCGCCCGACTCATATTCTGGGTAGGACGGCAGGGGCAACAGACGTCAGGACGCCGCTTCGGCGATGGACAACGCTTCGCGGCCGCCGAGCTCCCACGCGGCACAGCAGTGCAGCAGCCACCGGCCGAGGCCCTCCCGGGTGCCCGTGACGAACCCGGCGGCGGCCTCGGTGTACTCCTTGGCCTTGCGCAGGTGGCCGACCTCGGGCACGGCCAACCCCTTCGGGTCCAGCCCCGTGCTCAGGCCGGTCAGCCGGGCCGCCGCCCTGGCCACCACGCCGTTGGCCAGCTCGAACGGCGACACCGCGAGCAGCTCGCCGTGCACCACCGCGACCAGCACCGGCGCCGGCACCGTGCTCGTGCCGACGAGCCGGCCCAGCAGCTCCAGCCGCTCGGTCACGCCGGCCACCGACCGGGGCCGACCGAGCACCTCGTCGCGGTCAGCGGTCGGCACGAGGTCGGTCGCGGCCAGCACATGCAACCTGGCCAGCGCCTGCAGCGGCGCGCGCCGCCAGACCGGCAGCAGCTTGCCGAGCTCCTCGGACACCCGCAGCGCGCCGGCCAGCACCGGATCGGACACCAGGCCGTCGCCGGGCAGCTCGGCCCGGCCGCCGTCCAGGGCCGCCGAGGCCCGCGCCGCCCGCACGCTGGCCTCCGCCGCGGTGGCCGGCCAGCCACGCCGGTTGGTGGGGTGGGCGTGTGCCTTGGCCACCGCGTCCCGGGCGCGGGTCACCGCATCGGCCACCCCGGGCAGCTCGACCAGTGGGGCCAGTGGGTCGGCGGTACCGCGCACGGAGCTCACGTCCCGATCCTGCCAGGCCCGCCGACCGGGGGACCCCAGGCCACCGAACCCGAGCCCACCAGCGCGGATTCCGCCATTCGAGACCGGTCCGGTCGGCCGAGCGGTAGGCGCTCCGCTACGGTCGGCAACAGGTTTGTTTTCCACCCGTGAGCCGCGGCTATCCCACCGGAACAGCCGCGCCGGGCCAGAGAGAACTAGGCCGACGACAGGACAAGCACCAATACCAGGAGGAACGGGTGACCGGCTCCAACGAGACCCTGAGCAACCTGTCCACCGAGACTCGCAGCTTCCCGCCGAGCGCGGAGTTTGCGGGACAGGCGAACGCGACCGAGGAGATGTACGCCCGCGCCGATGCGGACCGGGAGGCGTTCTGGGC